>JBBRLM010000023.1:0-96349 GCA_038231335.1 Mycobacteriales bacterium | reverse complement strand
GTCGGACTCCTCGGGAACTACGCTGAGCATGGGTCGTACCTTCCCGACCGGCGTTGGCGCGCCGATCTTGCTTGATGGCTGAGAGATCACCGGGAGGGTACGACCCCTCCCTGTCATCCACAGGTTTCAAGCATTGCTCCCTGCCAACAGGTTACTGCGATCCCGCGGCCGCCAGCGTCGCGGTGATGGGTTCGAGCTCCGCGACCAGCTCGTCGAGCTCGGCGGGGGAGAGGGCGTCGTAGGGCGGGGCGGCGAGCTCGTCGGTGAGGGCCTCGATGCGGTGCTTGATCTCGCGGCCGGCGTCGGTGAACCGGCCGTCGGCGTCGACGAGCCCGCGCTCGCGCAGCCCGTCCATGACCGCGGCCAGCCGCTCCTTCGGCAGGTGGTGGATGCGCCCGAACGACTCCGGCGGGTGGATGCCCATATCCAGTGCGGACAGCACGTGGGCCTCCGTACCGCCGATGCGCGCTCCGAGGAGTGCGGCGACGTGCCCGTCACCGCGGTGCTCGCGCAGCATGGTCGCGGAGTGCCACAGCCGGGTGACCGGGTCGCCGGGCACCGGAAGGGTGCGCCATCCGGCGTACATCACCCGACCGTTCGTGGGCGCGCTCGTCGCGGCATTGGTGATCAGGTCGGCCGCGCGCACCAGGCCGGGGGACTCAGCCAGCTCGTCTCCGAGGATCCGCCGTACGGATGCCGCGCTGCCCCGTTGCCACGCGGCGAAGGAGACCTCGGGCGGGATCGTCTCCCAGGAGCTCGGGATGTGCCGCGCGGCCTCCCCCTCGGCGAAGCTGTAGAAGGCCGCGTGCACGACCTGTGCCGGCACCCGTCCCAGTGGCGCGGCGCGGCTGGCGAAGTAGCCGTCCCAGTAGGTGCGGTGGCCGAGCGCGGCCAGCTCCTCGTTGGACTCGTCGGCGAGGTAGGTGACCAGGCAGATCGGCTCGAGGAGCTCGACCATGCGGCGCGCGGTTGTCGTGGCGTGCATGACTGATCTGACCCGGCGAGCGCCACGGACTCATCGGCTCCGTCTGGAGTTCCGCTTCGACGTGTGATCCGATCCTCCCCGTGTTCCCGACCGGTCTGTCGATGCTGTGGGAATCGACCGATCCGCAGGAGGCACTGGAGACACGGTTCGGCCTCCGCGGCTTCCATGACGCGGTCAGCTGGCTGGGCAGAGGGCTCACCGAGGCGTGGGCCATCGACGTGACGGCATGCGACCGGATCCTCATCAGCGGCAGCGACGCCCTGGCCTGGGTCCGCACCGACCAGGAGACGTTGGTGGCGAAGTGGTCCTGTGACCCGGGCCAGTTCGACAGGCTGTCCGATATCGCCGATCTGCTCCAGGCACTGAGCAGGCGAGGGACACCTGTGGTGCCACCGCTGGCATCGGTCGACGGCCGGTACCGCGTTGTCGTCGATCCCGACTCGCGGCCGCTGTCGATCATGGTGCAACCGCACGTCGCCGGCGATCTGCTGGACGTCTCCGACGCGGCCGCGGTCCGCCGCGCCGGCGCGTGTCTCGCTTCCCTGCACCGTGCACTGGCCGTTCAGCGGGATGGCCGGCTGGCCGAGGTCGGCTCGCCTGTGGACCTGCGTCGGCGGATCGAGAAATGGCTGGACCGGCGCGACGCAGGGCTCGCGCCTGCCGCGTCGGCACGGCTGCGCCACCAGGTGGCGTCGCTTCCGGCGATCGACGGCCCGCCGCAGTTGATCCACGGCGACTACCGGGCCTCCAACATCCTCACGGCCCACTCGGAGATCCTCGCCGTCATCGATTTCGACGGAGTCGCATGGGACCACTGCGTCACCGACATCGCCAACGCCTTCGTCCGGCTCGGCACCCACTTCACCGACTGGCGGCCCACTCCGGCGAGCGTTCGCGCCACCTTCCTGGAGGGCTACCGAACAGTTCGAGCGCTCACCCGCCTCGAACACCAGTGGCTCGAAGCGCTCGCGCTCTGGTACGGCATCGCAGCGATCCCGGCCGGTGACGATCCGGCCGGCTGGGCAGACGCTCTGTAGGCCGCCGAGGTGGGCCTTCGGCGCTCCACATCAGCCCAGTGGGACCTCGGCTGATCGTGTCTCGATCGCGTCGAGGCTCGCCAGCTGCTCTTCGTCGAACGTGATGGCGCCTGCGGCGACGTTCGCCTCGAGGTGGCCGACGTCCGCGGTGCCGGGGATGAGCAGCACGTTCGGGGCGTGGTGGAGCAGCCAGGCCAGGCCGACCTGCGACGGTGAGACTCCGAGCGACCGCGCCGCATCCTGGACGGCAGGCTCGTCGGTGACCTTCGGGACGCCGGGGAACGATCCGCCGAGCGGGAAGAACGGCACCCAGGCGATCCCCTCGGCCGTACAGAGCGTGAGCAGGTCCTCGTCGCTGCGGGTGACGAGGCTGTAGGCGTTCTGCACGCACGCGATGCCCGCGGGGAGAGCGTGCCGGAGGCCGTCGAGCGTCACGCTGCTCAGCCCGATGGCGCCGATCTTGCCCTCGTCGCGCATCGCGACCATGACGGCGAGCTGGTCGTCGATGCTCACGACCTGGTCCCCCTCGGCGCGCAGGCCGGGGCCGGTGTCGAGGCGCCGGAGGTTGACGACCGGGATGCGGTCGAGGCCGAGGCTCCTGAGGTTGTCCTCGACGCTCGCCCGGAGCTGCTCGGGGCGCTGGGCGGGGCGCAGCGGGATCGGGCCGTCCCGGTCGGGGTCGGCGCCGACCTTGCTCACGACGAGGACCTCGTCGTACGGGTGGAGGGCCTCGCGGAGAAGCCCGTTGACGAATCCGTCGCCGTAGAACTGGGCGGTGTCGACGTGGTCGACACCGAGCTCGACCGCGCGGTGCAGGAGCGCGATCGCCGCGGCGCGGTCGCCGCGGCGGCGTTCGAGCTGCATCGCGCCGTACCCGATGCGCGACACGGTGGTCATGGTGGGAGTCATCGTCGTCCGTCCCTGTGCGATGCTGATGGAAGCGGAGGTGCCTCCGCTCTCGACCGTAGCACTAACGGAGGTGCCTCCGCTTTGAGTGGTCGTCCGCTGCGCGTGGATGCCCGGCGCAACCGCGACACCCTTGTCGCCGTGGCTCGGGCTGCCTTCACGGCCGCCGACGACGCCGTCCCGCTCGAGGGCATCGCGCGCGAGGCCGGGGTCGGGATCGGCACGCTCTACCGCCACTTCCCGACGCGCGAGTCGCTCGTCGAGGCCGTCTACGCGGCCGAGCTGGATGACGTCGTGACGAGCGCGCGGGACCTGCTCGACCGGCTCCCTCCCGACGACGCGCTGCGGGCGTGGATGGGCCGCTACGCGGAGTTCGTCGCCACCAAGCGGGGAATGATCGACACGCTGCGCGCCGGCTGGGCGTCGGGGCGGCTCGCGACCCCGATCACGCGGGAGCGCATCACCGGCGCCATCGCGACGATCCTCGCGGCGGGGGCGCAGGTGGGTTCGCTGCGCTCGGACGTCGATCCCGATGACGTCACCGCGATGATGCTCGGGGTGTTCCTGTCGACGGCCACCGGCGCCGCGGAGCAGACGGGACGGCTGCTCGACCTCGTCGCCGATGCCCTGACGACCCGCGGTCAGGCCGGCTCGGCCCGGACCACCGGGCGGGTGCCGTCGTCCCAGGCGCCGAAGCCGCCGAGCAGGTCCGAGACGTCGGCGAAGCCGCGGGCGCGCAGGGTGGACGCCGCGATGGACGAGCGGTAGCCACCCGCGCACAGCACGACGGTGGGCGCCTGCGGGTCGAGCTCGCCGATCCGGGCCACCAGTTCCGGCAACGGGACGAGCGCGGCGCCCGGGATCGTGCCCGTGTCCCGGACCTCGCCCGGGCCCCGTACGTCGACGATCCGGACGTCGACGACGGCCAGCTGGGCCGCCGTCACCCGGCTCGACGACCGCAGGTGCTCGGGGGTGATGGCCGCGGGGCCGCCCGCGAGGTGGCCCACGACGCGGTCGAATCCGATGCGGGCCAGCCGGTTGCGGGCCTCGGTCGCGGTGCCGCCGTCCCCGACCAGCACGATGTCCTCGTGCGGCCCCAGCACCTCGCCGGTCATCTCCGCGAACCGCCCGCCGAGGCCGACGTTGACCGACCCGGCGAGGTGGCCGGCGGCGAAGTCCTGGGCGTCCCGGGTGTCGAGGATGGTGGCCGACGTGGCGCGGACCTGGTCGAGCGTCATTGCCGGGACCGGCTCGAGCTCGTCGAGGATGGCGTGCTCCTCGCGGTTGCGGTGCGAGGCGAAGGCGAAGTACATCGGGGCCGTGGTCTGGCCGTCGAGGACGGCGGCGACGAAGTCGTCCTCGGTCATCGGCGCGAGCGCGTAGTTGGTGCGCCGCTGCTCGCCGATCGTGCTGCTCGTCTCGGGCGAGAGGTTCTTGCCGCAGGCCGAGCCTGCGCCGTGGGCCGGGTAGACGCGGGTGGCGTCGGGCAGCGGCAGCAACCGTTCGCGCGTGGAACGGAACAGGGCGCGCGCCAGCTCCTCGGACGACCAGCCGTTCGCACCGAGCAGGTCGGGCCGGCCCACGTCACCGATGAACAGCGTGTCGCCGGTGAGCACCGCATAGGGCGTCTCATCATGTGGATCGGCCCGGACCACGACGCAGATCGACTCGGGGGTGTGTCCCGGGGTGTGGAGGATCTCGAGCTCGAC
The DNA here is from genome assembly GCA_038231335.1 of Mycobacteriales bacterium. Taxonomy (GTDB): domain Bacteria; phylum Actinomycetota; class Actinomycetes; order Mycobacteriales; family Pseudonocardiaceae; genus Pseudonocardia. Next base: position 91,712 of record JBBRLM010000023.1, on the reverse strand, counting down.
GGTGCCGAGCGAGATCACCCGGCCGTCGTCGAGGCGGTCGATGTCGAACTCGACCTGGGCGCCGGAGCCGAACCCGATGCGGGCGCCGGTGGCGGCGGCCAGCTCGAGGTGGCCCGACAGGAAGTCCGCGTGGACGTGCGTCTCCAGTACGAGCTCGATCTGCAGGCCGTGGGCCCGGGCGTCGGCGAGGTAGACGCTGACGTCGCGCTGCGGATCCACGACGACGGCCCGGCCGGTGCCGCGGTCGCCGATCAGGTAGGAGGCCTGCGAGAGGCATGCGAGGTAGTACTGCTCGAACACCAGAGGCACATAAATGACCGTACATTATGCTGCCGCTCATGTCAGTAACTGAGATTTCCCAGGACGCGCTGATCACGGCCATGGCCGACGGCCTCACTGTCGTCGACGTGCGCGAACCCGACGAGTACGCCGCCGGTCACGTGGCGGGAGCCCGCAACATCCCGCTCGGCACCGTCGAGACCGGCGCCAGTGAGCTGGACGCGACGGAGCCCGTCATCGTCATCTGCCAGGCGGGTGGCCGGAGCATGAAGGCTGCGGAGATCATGGGCCGGGCCGGGATGGACGCCCGCTCGGTCGTAGGAGGCACCGGAGAGTGGATCGCCCAGGGGCGACCGGTGGTGACCGGGCCGAGCGCCGGCTGAGACGACACGAGCCCGCCTCCCCAATGGGGAGACGGGCTCCGTGTCGTGGAACGACGATCAGACGACGCGCACGCCCTGGGCCTGCGGGCCCTTCTGGCCCTGGCCGATCTCGAACTCCACTCGCTGCCCCTCGTCGAGGCTGCGGAACCCGCTGCCGTCGATCTCGGAGTAGTGGACGAAGACGTCAGCGCCGCCCCCGTCGACGGAGATGAAGCCGTAGCCCTTCTCCCCGTTGAACCACTTCACGGTTCCCTGTGCCATGCAACTGCTCCCTGCAGGTGGTGATGGGGCCCGCACCGTGCGGTCCCCGGCCTTCCCGTTCTGGCGAGCGTGATCACACGACACCTGAAACTACGGCCGACCGATGAAACTCTCGCATGCCCCGGATGGTTCCCGTAAGCGGGTACCGCCTGTGAATTTCTAGATCGTCGGTGCGGATCGATCAGCGGCGCGCCGCGACGGCGCCCGCCAGTTCGTCGAGCAGGGCCGCGGTGGTTTCCCAGTCCATGCACGCGTCGGTGACGCTCTGGCCGTAGGTCATGTCCGCGCCGTCCCTTCCGGGCACGACGTCCTGACGGCCCGCGACGAGGAAGCTCTCCAGCATCACGCCGGCGACGCCCCGTTCGCCCGCGGCGATGCGGGCGGCGAGCTCGCGCGTGACCGCGGCCTGGCGGACGTGGTCCTTGCCGCTGTTGCCGTGGCTGGCGTCGACGACGACCCGCTCGGGCAGGCCGGCCCTGCGCAGGGCCGTGAGCGTGCCGTCGACGGAGGCGGCGTCGTGGTTGGGGCCGGTGGCGCCGCCGCGGAGGATGACGTGCGCGTCGGGATTGCCGGAGGTGGTGATCAGGGCGGCCACACCGTCGGGGTCGATGCCCATGAACACGTGGCTCGCCCCGGCCGCGCCCACGCCGTCGACCGCGACCTGGACGTCACCGTCGGTGGGATTCTTGATCCCGACCGGCATCGACAGTGCGCTGCACAGCTGGCGGTGCACCTGGCTCGCGGCCGTGCGTGCCCCGATGGCGCCCCACGTGACGACGTCGGCGAGGAACTGCGGCGTGATGGGGTCGAGGAACTCACAACCCACCGGCAGCCCGAGAGCGATGATGTCGAGCAGCAGCGCGCGGGCCGTGCGCAGGCCGGTGTTCACGTCGTAGGTGCCGTCGAGGGCAGGGTCGTTGATCAGACCCTTCCAGCCCACCGTGGAGCGCGGCTTCTCGAAGTACGTCCGCATGACGACGCACAGCTCGCCCGACAGCATGTCGGCGTGCGCGGCGAGGCGGTGGGCGTACTCGAGTGCGGCGGCGGGATCGTGGATCGAGCACGGGCCGACGACGACGACCAGCCGGTCGTCGCGACCGTCCAGGACCTCGACGACGTCACGGCGGGAACCGGTCACGGTGCCGGCGACACGGTCGTCGACCGGCAACTCGGCGCGCAGCGTCGCGGGGGAGACCAGCGGGCTGATCTTCGCCGTGCGCTGCTCGTCCAACGCCGTGGAGGCGATCAGGGACATGACGGGGGGCCTTTCGTTGTGCCGAACCACCGCGCCGAGCAATCGCCGAGCCGGTGGGGATCCGGCTCGGGAGTGGGGAGTCAGCGCAGCGTTTCGCCCGCCGACCCGTTCCGGGCCGGTGACGTAAACCAGTACTGGTGCTGCACGGCGGCGACTCTAGCAGTGCCCGTCCGGCCTACCTCGTTCTGATGAAAGTGGACGGCCCGTGTTACCGGAACGGGTGCCCGCAACGAGGTCCACAGTGTCCAGTCACCACACCAGCACGAGGAGTCACCGGATGGCGAACGCACTCCGCTGCCGTTGCGGCCACGGCGCCGACGCTCACGAACACTTCCGGGCCGGCCGTGACTGCGGCATCTGCGCCGACTGCCGTCGCTTCACCAGGGCCGATCCCGAGCCCGTCGTACTCGCGGGCGTGGCCTGGAACCGGTTCCGCGAGGTCCCGGTCAGCCCGCCGCCGCGGACACCTGTTCGTTGATCGATGCGGCGAGCGCGGTGTCGAGGTCGGTGATCCCGCCCTCGGAGTGCGTGGAGCAGCGGAAGGTGAGCGTGCGCCAGCGGATGTCGATGTCGGGGTGGTGGTCGCGGTCCTCGGCGATCTCCGCGACGCGGTCCACCACGGTGATCGCGGCCGGGAACGAGGGCAGCTTCGCCGTGAGTACCAGGGCGTCCCCGTCCCGTGTCCAGCCCGGGAGATCGCGGAGTGCAGCGGTGACGGCGACGTCGTCCAGGAGGTGAGCCATGCCCCCATCCTGCCGCGAGTCGGGCTCTGCGTGCGCGCGAGTCGGGGCCCGGGCGTCACATCGGCAGCCCGACTCGGACGCACGGAGACCCCGACTCGCGGGGTGGGTGGGTCAGGCGTCGCGGCGGAGCATCCGGTAGGTCGTGAGGCCCGCGCCGACCGCGAGGTAGCACAGCGCCCGCCAGGTGCTCTGCAGGAGCCCGCTCAGGGGCAGGGGGTCGCGGAGGGCATCGGCGCCCGAACCCCAGCCGGACGTGAGCAGGTAGGGCTGCAGCCAGTTCAGCGACGGGATCGCGCCCAGCACGCCGAACACGATGAGCCCGCCCAGCACCGACGCCAGCACGACCAGCGGGTGCTCGGTGAACGCGGAGATCGCCAGCGCGATCGCCCCCACCGCCGCGAGCTGGACGACGGCCCACGCGGCGACGAGTGCCACCCGGCCGATCGCGCTGCCCAGACTGACCGACGTGCCCGAGAGCGTGACGAGCTGCCCGTCCGCGCCGCCGACCACCACCAGCCCGGCCACGACGCCGACCACCGCGATCACCAGCGTGGCCAGTGCTGCGACGACGAGCACGCCGAACGCCTTCATCACCACCAGCCGCAACCGGCCGACCGGGGCGATCAGCAACCCCCGCAGGGTGCCGCTGGCGGTCTCGCCCGCGATGGCGTCGGCCGCGGCCATCGCGACGGCCAGTGGCAGCAGCAGCGTCAGCGACAGGGTCATGGCGGCGATCGGCAGCACGAGCCCGTTGCCGCCGATCTGCCCGATCAGCCCGGCGCCGGGCCGGCTGCCCGCCACCGCGACGCCGATCGAGATCAGCACCGGGACCAGCGCGAACACGCCGAGCATCACCAGCGTGCGGGGCCTGCGGAGCACCCAGCGCAGCTCGGCGCCGAGCAGCCGGCCCAGCGGGGCGCTGCGCGGGGTGGCGTCCAGGGTGGCGGTCACGTCTCCTCCGTCAGCCGGGCGAAGAGTTCCTCGAGGTTGGCGCGGGTGCGCCGGGCCTCGTGCACCGCGACGCCGGCGCGCACGAGCAGCGCGACGACGTCGGGGGTGGGCGGCCCGTCCGAGACGACGACGGCCGGTTCGGACCCCTCCGCCCGGTAGGCGGTGGCGCCGGCCTCGCGCAGGGTGCGCAGGGCCAGGTCGACGTCCGGTGTGGCGACGACGAGCCCGCCGCTGCCGGAGTCGAGCAGCGTCGCGAGCTCCCCGGTAGCCACCAGCGAGCCGGTCTGCAGGACGGCCACGTGCGTGCAGGTGGCCTCCACCTCGGCCAGCAGGTGCGACGAGAGCACCACCGTGGCCCCGGCGGCGTGCAGCTCGGCGATGATCCGCCGCACGTCGCGGGTGCCCGCGGGGTCGAGGCCGTTGGTCGGCTCGTCGAGCACGACGAGCCGGCGCGGGATGAGCAGCGCCGATGCCAGGCCGAGGCGCTGCTTCATGCCGAGCGAGTAGCCGCGGTACCGGCGGTCGGCGGCCGCAGCCAGCCCGACCCGTTCCAGCGCCGCGTCCACCGCTGCCGGGATCTCCCGCGACGCCAGCATCGGCTCGGTGGCCGCCACCCGTCGCAGGTTCTCGCGGCCGGACAGGAACGAGTGGAACCCCGGGCCCTCCACGAGCGCCCCGACGTGCGGCAACGCGTCGGCCGCGCCATCGGGCATCGGGTGGCCCAGCAGCTCGGCCGTCCCCGCCGTGGGGCGGGTGAGGCCGAGCAGCATCCGGATCAGGGTGGTCTTGCCCGAGCCGTTGGGCCCGAGCATGCCCAGCACCGCCCCGGCGGGGACGTCGAGATCGATGCGGTCGACGGCGACCGTGTCGCCGAAGACCTTCCGCAGGCCGACGGCACGGGCCGCCAGTGCCGTCGTGACCTGCGGTTCGAGAGTCGTCGTCACTTCGTCAGCGCGGCGGTGAGGACCTGCTCCGGCACCGCTCCGACCGCGATCCGGCCGTCGTCGGTGATGATCGCGGCGGCGACGGCCGTGGTGATCAACCGCCCGCTGCCCCAGGTGCCGCTGACGGGGGTGCCGAGCGAGGAGAGGTCGAGCGAGCCGCGCTCACCGGGTGCGGGTGCGGCCTGCTTCGGCATCGACGCCACCAGCACCGTGTCCCAACCGTCGCCGACGACCGTCGGCTTCGTCGCGCCGGCGGGCAGGCCCTCGGGCTTCGCCGGCTTGGCGGTCTGGTCGGGCGTGGTCACCGTCGAACCGGGCGGGGGCGTGAACGTGAACAGCGACGGGTCCTGGGCGCCGAACGTGATGTCGCTGAACCCGAGCTGCAACGCGGGGTCGGACGAGCCGTTGGCCAGCACCGTGAGCTGGAGTGGCATCCGGGTCTGCGAGTCGACGGCGACGCGCACCTCGCGCAGCAGCGTCCGCTCGGTGGGGGCCGGGGTGAGCACGAGGGCGTAGGCCGGGCGGCCGGCGACCTCGGCGGTGCCGTCGACGCTCACCACGCTGGTGGCGCGCAGCTTCGTGATGGCTTCCGTGGCTGCGGCGGCGGGGTCGGTGGTGGCCTTCTCGGGAGTGGGCCTGCTCCCCTCCGGCGCCTTCGTCACGCTCTTGTCGGCCGAGTTCCACGACCAGAACGTGGTGCCATCGGCGACGAGCGTGCGCTCGCTGCTGCCCGTGGGCACCTGGGCGCGGGCCTTGCTCGTGCCGTCGGTCCAGATCCGGGCGGTGCTCGTGCCGTCGGCGGCCTGGGGGATGCCGGGCAGCGCCGGGAGGCCCAGGTTGTTGTCGAGCGCGACCGTGCCGTTCAGCGGGCCGGGGTGCGCCGCCAGCACGGAGCTGACGAGGTCCTCCGCGCTCACCGGCGGCAGCTGCGGCGCGGCACCGGCGCCGGCGGGTATCGCCAGCAACCCCAGCCCCACGATCCCCGCCACTGCGATCCCGGCCGCCACTCTGCGTCCTGCCGTACCTGTTCGCGCCATGACCACAGCCTGACTCATGGCTGCTGAGAGTGTTCTGAGGTGGCGTGCCGGTCTCGCCCGGTACGTTCCTGAGACGATGGCACGCGTACTGGTGGTCGACGACGAACCGGGCATCCGGACCGCGGTGGCGCGCGGCCTGACGGCGGAGGGCATGGAGGTCGTGGCCCTGCGCGACGGCCCGTCGGCGCTCCAGGCCGCACTCACCGGCAGCTTCGACGCGATCGTCCTCGACATCATCCTGCCCGGTCTGTCGGGCTACCGGGTGCTCGAACAGCTGCGCGCCGCGGGCGTCGACACGCCCGTGCTGCTCGTGTCGGCCAAGGACGGCGAGTTCGACCAGGCCGACGGCCTCGACCTCGGTGCCGACGGCTACCTCGTCAAACCGTTCGCGTTCGTGGTGCTGGTCGCCCAGCTCAAGGCGATGCTGCGCCGCCGCGACGCCACGCTCGGGCGCACCGGCCAGCGGGTGCGGCTGGGGTCGCTCATCGTCGATCCGGTGGCGCGGTCGGTGAGCTGGGAGGGCGAGTCGATCGAGCTGTCGCCGCGGGAGTTCGCGCTGCTGCACGCGCTGGCCAGCCGCCCGGACACCGCCGTGGGCAAGGACGACCTGCTGCGCATGGTGTGGGGCGACGAGCAGGCGGCCAGCCGCAACGTCGTCGAGGTCTACGTCGGGTACGTGCGGCGCAAGCTGGAGGCGGTCGGGGCCGGGCACGTGCTGAAGACGGTGCGGGGCTTCGGTTACATCGTCGGGTCATGACCGCCGACGTGCCCACCCGTGCGGAGGCGGCATCGTGATCGTCCGCTTCCGGCGGTGGTGGGCCGGGCGCCCCCTGCGGTGGCGGATCACCCTTGCCGTCGGTGTGGTCGCTCTGGTCACGTTGCTCCTGCTCAGCCGCCTCGGCGCGGGCCTGCTCACCGGCGCCCTGCTCGGCGCGGCCGACGACGAGCTGCGCCAGCAGGCCGGCGCCGCCGTCGCGCAGCTCGTCGGCGGGGAGGCTCCGCAGGACCTGCGGGCCCCGGGCCTGCGCGTCGTCGACACCGCGGGCGACCCGGTGGACGGCGGGCCGGCCCTGCCGCTGGACGTCGGGCAGGTACGGCAGCTCGCCGCCGGCGAGCCCCTGATCGTCGGGGGGTTCCGGGAGCTGCGCCGCGTGCTCGCGGAGCCCGCGGTGGCACTGGACGGCTCGACGCGGCTCGTCGTGGTCACCGGGGACCTCGTCGGCGGCGCCACCCTCCTCGCCCGGGCCGCAGCGGCGTTCGTGCTGGCGGCGGTGCTGGTCGCCGTGGTCGTGGCGGCCGCGGCGTGGGCGGCCACGCGTGCGGCCCTGCGCCCCGTCGACCGGATGCGGGTGGCCGCCGCGCGGCTGCCTCCGGGGGAGCGGCTGCCGGTTCCGGTGGCCCGCGACGAGGTCCGGGCTCTGGCCGAGGAGATCAACCTGCTGCTGGCCCGCCGGGACGAGGCCGTCTCGCGGCTGGAGCGGTTCACCGGCGACGCCGCGCACGAGCTGCGCTCCCCGGTGGCCGCCATCCGCGCCCAGGCCGAGGTGGCGGTGGTCCATCCCGATCCCGCTCTCGCCGACGAGACGCTCCGGGCCGTCGCGGAGGAGGCGGCGCGCCTCACGACACTGCTGTCGGACCTGCTGGCCCTCGCCCGCGCCGACGCCGGGCAGCGCGTCGCCGCCCGGCCCGTCGACCTCGTCGCGGCCGTCCGGGAGGCGGTCGGCCGAGCCGGTCCCGCGGGCCCGGCGACGGAGGTCGTGGCACCTGGCCCGGCCGCGGTGGCCGCCACGCCCACCGAGGTGGCGCTCGTGCTCGACAACCTCGTCGGCAATGCCCGGCGGTACGCGCGATCGGTGGTCAGGGTCGTGGTGCTGCCCGCGGGGCGCTGGGTGCGGTTGGTCGTGGAGGACGACGGCCCGGGGATTCCGCCGGCCGACCGGCTGCGGGTCTTCGACCGCTTCTACCGTCTCGATTCTGAGGGTGGGGGCGGCGCCGGGCTCGGCCTCGCGCTGGTGTCGGCGCTGGTGCAGGGCCGCGGGGGGACGGTGGTGGCCGGTGCGACGGCCGCGGGCGGCGCGCGGCTGGAGGTGCGCTGGCCGGCCGCGAACGGGGGGCCGCCGGCAGCATGATCAGCGTCTGCGGTGCAGGAGGTGCACCCGTGCAGGTCCCGCACCGCAAACGCTGATCATGATCGCTTCGTCGCGCTGATCGGGAGGATCGTGCGCCAGTGGGACGGGTGTTCGACGGTCGGCGGCAGGCGGGTGGCGCCGTTCCCCTGTGCGGCGTTGACCTGGAAGCGAGTGAGGAACAGGGCTCCGGTGAGATCGGCTCCGCGCAGGTCGGCGCCCCGGAGGTCCGCGCCGATGACGTCGGCCCTGCGCAGGTCCGCGCCGGTGAGGTTCGCGCCGATCAGGGAGGCCCCGCGCAGGCTCGCGCCCCGCAGGTCGGCCCCGGAGAGGTCCCTGCCGGCCAGGTCGGCGCCCCGGAGATCGGCCCCGCGGAGGTCTCCCGACCGGCCACGCCCGGCGCGGCCTCGCGGCTCCCGGGCCGACCTCGCAGCCCGTGGCGCGTCGTCGCAGCCTGCCGGCGCGCTGCGACGTGACCGGGGGGCTGCGAGGTCGGGGGCGCGGAGGAGTTCGCTCGTGCGCAGCAGGAGGAGGTTGATCTCGCCGCGGAGTGCATTCACGTCGAGGGCCGCCAGTTCCTCGGGGCTGCCGTCGGTGAGGTGCTCGACGCGGTGCCGCGCCCGTTCCAGGTCGGCACGGACGGGTGCCGCCTCCGCCCGGCCCAGCGCATCGGCCAGGTACCAGAGCAACTCGTGCAACGGCCGCATCACGGCGAACGAGGCGAACATCGGCTCCGCGATCACGGGGTCGCCGCGCCAGTCCCGCCCGCCGAACGTCACTCGGGTGACCTGCTGGCCCGCGCCGAAGCAGTCGAACACGGTGCAACCGGCGAATCCGCGCTCGCGCAGTTCGGCGTGGATGCCGCAGCGGAAGTCGGGCTCCAGGTTCGCGCACGGTTGTCCGGCGGGTTTGTCCACGGCGAAGTCGGACGAGGCCGCGAACGCCGGTGCCACGCAGCACAGCCCGGCGCAGTTGCCGCAGTCGGCACGCAGGTCGTCCACGGGTGGACGATAGGCCGGTGCCGGTGCTGAGCTCGACCGTCCTCGTCGACGCCCCGCCCCGGACGGTCGCCGGGATCCTGCGCGACGCCCGCATGGCGGCCGAAGCGCTCGCCCGGCTCGGGCACCGTTGGGGCGACGGACCGCGGCTGCTGTCGCCCGGCGACGAGGTCCGCGTGGCCGGCCGGGTGCTGCCGGGCCTGCGCGTGCCGGTGCGGACGGTCGTGGAGACGGTCTCGGCGTCGGGCATCAGGTCCGCGCTGCGGGCCGGGCCGCTGCCTGCGCTGCACCACGACGTGACCCTGACGCCGGACGGCGCCGCGGGCACCCGCGTGCACGACGAGCTGCGCTGGATCTCGCCGCTGGGCCCGCTCGGCCGCCTCGCCGACGCCGCCGTGCTCCGCAGGCTCGGCGCCGACCTGCTCGCGGCCCGGCGCACCGTGCTGCAGGAGCGGGCCGCGGACCTGATGGCGGGCCCGGTGATCGTCGCGACCGCGCTGGTCCGGGACGGCCGTCTCCTCACCGCGCAGCGCACCCGGCCGGCCGCGCTGGCGGGACTGTGGGAACTGCCCGGTGGTCGCGTCGAGGCGGGGGAGTCCGAGCCCGACGCCGTCGCCCGGGAGTGCCGGGAGGAGCTGGGGGCCGCCGTGCGGGCCACCGGAAGGCTCGGCACGGACCTGCCCCTCGACGCCGCGGTCCTGCGCGTGCACACGGCGGAGCTGGAGCCGGGCTCGCCGGAACCGGTGGCGCTGGAGCACGCCGGCCTGCGCTGGGTCGGCCGCGACGAGCTGGCCGGGGTGGACTGGGTCGCCGCCGACCGCGCGGTGCTCGTCGACCTGCAGGCCCTGCTCACCGTGCCCGTGCGCGGATAACGTCGTTCCCGCGGTGATATGCGCGCACGACCCGACTGCTTCTCACGACCCCCGTCTATCCGCTCAGGGCCCCCGTCGGCCCCGTGTGATCACCGTCCTGGGATCGGGAACCGCATGTCGGACGGCTCCCGGTCCCCGGACGTCGATCATGCACCGAGCCCGATGACATAATCGGCGCTTCGGGACCCGCAACCGGACGTCGTGCGGCTCCGCGTCCCGAAGAGGTGATCACGGCCAGGTTGTGTTCGCGATCGCAATCTCCGTGTGGTGGAACGGAACCCCGGACGTGCGGGCGCCGTCCACATCCGCATGTCCATCGACAGCATCATCGCCCGGCAGGCCGGCGTGATCTCCCGCGAGCAGGCCCTCGCGGCGGGCCTCACCGCGGACACCATCGACCACCGCCTTCGCCTGCGCCGGTGGCGGCCGCTGCATCCCCGCGTCTATCTGGCGGCCGGCCACCGCCGCGACGACGAGGTGCGCGTGCGGGGCGCCCTGTTGTGGGCGGGCGACGGGGCCGTCCTGTCCGGCTCGGCCGCGGCCTGGTGGCAGGGCATGGCGGAGTGGGCGCCGGCAACGGTCGGGGTCACGGTGGGCCGGCACCGCCGGCCCCGTTCGAGGTCCGGGGTCGCCGTGCGCCGCAGGGACCTCGCCGCCAGGGACACCGTCGTCCACCGTGGGCTGATGGTCACCGGACGACCGTTGACGGTCCTCGAGGCGTCGGTCGAGCTGGGCGACCGCGGCAGCCTCCTGCTCGACCGGGCGCTGCAGCGGTGGGTGCGCTTCCCCGAGGTGTACGAGGCCTACTGCCGCAACCTCGGCGCGCACGGCTCGGCGAGCGCCGGACGGATGCTCGTGTCCGCGGCCGACCGCTCCGCGTCCGTGGCGGAGCGGCTGCTCGTCGCGATGCTCCGGGATTCGGGCGCATCGGGGTGGCGGTGCGCCTTCCCCTCCGCCGGCCACGTCATCGACGTCGCGTTCCCCGACGCCCGCGTGGCGATCGAGGTCGACGGCTGGGCGTGGCACATGGACGCCGAACGTGCGGCTGCGGACAAGCGCCGGCAGAACGCGTTGGTACGTCAGGGATGGACGATCCTGCGCTACACCTGGCACGACCTCGTCGGGCGGCCGAAGGCCGTGCTCGCGGAGATCGCCCACGAGCTGGAGAGGGCGCGGTCGGTGGAGGTCCGGTCCGGCGCGTGAGGCGCCGGGCTGCGTGATCACCGTCCGGGGACGCAGAGCCGCACCGGCAACGGCCGAACGTCCCCATCCGTCGATCATGAGCTCGATGCCCGCCGTGATCGCTGGTTCGGGACCATCCACCGCGGCTGCGGCGGCTGTACGTCCCCAAGCGGTGATCATGCGCCCCGCCCGTCCCGCTCGCGGGCACGCCGCTCCCGACCCGCGGGTTCGGCGGCCGCCGCATGGTGCCGCCCGGCCGCCCCGCCCGACGGGGGGATCTTCGACACCTCCGGGCGGCCCCCCGGGGTCGGTGAACCCGTGGTGAACCCGGGGGTGGAAACCATCCACCATTCGGCGGCGGGCGCGCCCCGAGGCGGTCCGACCCCGCTCCCGGATCGGTCCCGGCGACTCTTCGGTCCCCCGATCCGACCGCCCGGCTCCTGATCGTGGCCGCTCGGCGTGGGGTTCCCGGCGGGTCGGTTCAGGAGTAGGCACCACCAGGTGATCATGAACAGGGCCTTGACGGCCACGCCGACATGGGCGTTCGATGCGAAGGCCGCGAAAGGGCGAGGGGCCTCCGCACGGGAGCCTCTGCTCACACCTGGGAATGAACGGCGCGACGCCCGGGCTATCCTGAGTTGTGAGCACAGCAACCACCCTCGCGGATCCCGCGGCCCAGTCCAGCGCGACCCGTGGGCCTGGCGCGCAGCTCCGCAACGTCGCCATCGTCGCCCACGTCGACCACGGCAAGACCACGCTCGTCGACGCCATGCTGCGCCAGTCCGGTGCCTTCGGCGAGCGCGCCGCCCTCGTCGACCGGGTCATGGACTCCGGCGATCTGGAGCGTGAGAAGGGCATCACGATTCTCGCCAAGCACACGGCGGTGAGCTGGCGTGGGATGACGCTCAACGTCGTCGACACCCCTGGCCACGCCGACTTCGGCGGTGAGGTCGAGCGCGGCCTGTCCATGGTCGACGGTGTCGTCCTCCTCGTCGACGCCAGCGAGGGCCCCCTCCCGCAGACGCGCTTCGTCCTCCGCAAGACCCTCATCGCCGGCCTGCCCGTCGTGCTGGTCGTCAACAAGACCGACCGCCCGGACGCGCGGATCGAGGAGGTCGTCGACCAGAGCCTCGAGCTGCTGCTGGAGCTGGCCGACGAGCTCGACATCGACGAGGCCATGACCTCGCGCCTGCTCGACCTCCCCGTCGTCTACGCGAGTGGCCGCGCCGGGCGGGCGTCGCGCACGCGCCCCGCCGACGGCGAGCTCCCCGACGAGCCCGGCCTCGAGTCGCTGTTCGACGTCATCGCCGAGACGGTCCCGCCGCCCGCCGACGACATCAACGCGCCGCTGCAGGCCCACGTCACCAACCTCGACGCCACCCCGTTCCTCGGCCGCCTCGCGCTCTGCCGGATCCGCGCGGGCGTCATCCGCCGCGGCGAGTCGGTCGCGTGGATGCAGGAGGGCGGCAAGATCAGCCGCGTCAAGATCACCGAGCTGCTCCGCACCGAGGCGCTCACCCGCGTCTCGGCCGAGTCGGCCAGCGCGGGCGACCTCGTGGCCGTCGCGGGCATCCCGGACGTCACCATCGGCGACACGCTCGCCGACCCGGAGACCCCGGTGGCGCTGCCGCGCATCCACGTGGACGAGCCCGCCATCTCGGTCACCATCGGCATCAACACGAGCCCGCTCGTGGGGCGCGACACGCACCCGGGCACCAAGCTCACCGCCCGCCAGGTGAAGGCCCGGCTCGACAGCGAGCTGGTCGGCAACGTCTCGCTGCGCGTGCTGCCCACCGAGCGCCCCGACACCTGGGAGGTGCAGGGCCGTGGCGAGCTGGCCCTGGCCATCCTGGTGGAGCAGATGCGCCGCGAGGGCTTCGAGATGACCGTCGGCAAGCCCGAGGTCGTCACGAAGATCGTCGACGGCAAGAAGCAGGAGCCGTTCGAGCAGCTGTCGTGCGACGTGCCCACCGAGAGCCTCGGCGCGGTCACCCAGCTCGTGTCGGGCCGCAAGGGCGAGCTGGTCCAGATGGTCCACGGCGACACCCGCGTCCGGCTGGACTACAAGGTGCCCTCGCGGGGCCTGATCGGCTTCCGCACCGAGTTCCTGACCATCACCCGCGGCGCCGGCATCGCCAGCCACGTGTTCGACGGCTACGGCCCGTGGGTCGGCGAGATCGTCGACCGCCTGCGTGGCTCGCTCATCGCCGACCGCAGCGGCCCCGTCACGGGGTACGCGGTGGACGCGCTGGCCGACCGCGGGGTGCTGTTCGTCGGCCCCGGCACGGCCGTCTACAGCGGCATGGTCATCGGTGAGTACACGCGCAACGAGGACCTCGAGGTCAACATCGTGCGCGAGAAGAAGCTCACGAACATGCGCAAGTCCACCAGCGACGAGCTGGTGAAGCTCACGCCGCCGACGATCTTCACCCTCGAGCAGGCGATGGAGTTCTGCGCCGACGACGAGTGTGTCGAGGTCACGCCGGAGTCGGTGCGCATCCGCAAGGTCGAGCTCGACTCGCACCTCCGCGGTCGTATGCGCGCCAGGGCCAAGGCCTCCAGCTAGCCGCCCCCGCGGCGGGTGCGACCATGGCACCCGTCGCGGGCCGCCGGACCGCAGGAGGACCGGAGGTACGTGTGAGTCGCACGAGGACCGTGCTCCTGCTGCTCCTGGCGGTCCTGCTCGCGGCCTGCAGCAACTCCCCGACGCCGCCGCCACCGCCTCCGCCGATCCCGACGCCGCAGAAGGAGCCGACGCAGCTCGTCGTCGGCGTCGACGCCATCCCCAGCGGGTTCAACCCGCACCTGGTCGGCAACCAGTCGCCGCTCACCACGGCCCTGGCCACGCTCGTGCTGCCGTCGGTGTTCCGTCCCGACGCCTCGGGCACGCTGCAGATCGACCCGACGATCGCGAAGACGGCCACGGTGTCCTCTACCGGGTCCTCTACCGGGTCGTTCACGGTCACCTACGAGCTCAACCTCGAAGCCTCGTGGTCGGACAACGCACCGATCGCGGCCGAGGACTTCGTCTACCTGTGGGAACGCATGCGGGGCGACGTCGGCACGACCGACGCGGCGGGCTACCGGCTGATCACCGACATCAAGTCGCGCGCCGGGGGCAAGGCCGTCGACGTCGTGTTCTCCCACGCCTACCCGGGGTGGCAGCGGCTGTTCTCCGACCTGCTGCCCGCGCACCTGCTCAAGGACGCTCCCGGCTCGTGGACGGGGGCGCTCGTGGGCGGACTTCCCGCCTCCGGGGGCCCGTTCAAGGTGATCGGGGTGGACCGGGCCCGCGGGCAGGTCCAGCTCGCGCGCAACGACGCCTACTGGGCCACGCCCACGGTGCTCGACCAGCTCGAGTTCCGCAGGCTCGACGCAGCGGGCATGGCGGCGGGCCTCGCCTCCGGCGACGTCGCCATCGCGCTGCCGGAGGCCGACCAGACCGTCCGTACGGCGCTGGGTGGGCTCAGCCCGGCCCCGCGCGTGCAGATCGCCCCGCAGCCCGTCGTCACGCAGCTCGGGATGCGGGGCGACAGCGGTCCGATGGCGGACCCGCGGGTCCGCCAGGCCGTGGGCGCCATCGTCGACCGGGACGCCGTCCGGGCCGCCGTGGCCCCGGAGGCCCTGCCCGCCGACGCGTTCGGTCTCGCCCCGTCGCAACCCGGCTACGCGCCGACGGCCCCCGCCGGCGCTCCGGCCCGCCCCGATCCGGTGTACGCGGCGCAGCAGCTGACCGCGGCCGGATGGGCGCGCAACACCGTCACCGGCCGGTGGGACCTGCCCGGCGGCCGTCCCTCCCAACTCGTGATCGGCGCCGCCGCGGAGCGGCCCGAGGACCAGCAGGTGGCGCGGGTCGTGGCCAAGCAGCTCGACGCCGCCGGCATCGCCGCCACCGTGGTGGCGCCCACGGCCACGGATCTCTTCGGACTGGTCACGGTGCCGCCCACGCCGCCGAGCCCGACGCCTACGCCGACCCCCGTCCCCACTCGTTCGACGGGGCCCACGACGTCGGCCGCCCCCACCACCGCTGGCAACCCCGGCGGCGGCGTTCGGGTCGACCTGATGGTCCTCCCGCGCAACGTCGGCGGCGACCTCGGCACGGAGCTCTCGTCGGACTACGGCTGCCCGCAGCCCACGCCTCTGGTGCCGGCCCCCCCGCGCTCGCCCACCGGATTCTGCTCACCCGCCCTGCAGCCCCTCTTCGACGAGCTGACCTCGGCGGACCCGCGACCCGACCTGGCCACCACCGTGGAGCGCCTCCTGTGGCAGCAGTTGCCGGCGTTGCCTCTGTTCCAACCGGTGACGCTGGTGGTCAGCACAGCGGGAGCCGACGCCGCGACCAAGGTGGGGCCCGGGCCGCTGGAGAGCGGACCGTTGACCGGCGCGGAGGACTGGCGCCCGTCAAGGGGATAACGGCATACTCCCGACGGTACTTAGTTACCGGTAGGTAATCGTCTGGATCCGTTGTGTTCGGCTCCGGTCACCCTTTGGTCACGATGAGGGGGGTGCCGGTGACGGTCGCGCAACCGGTTTCTACGGTGCCGAAGGGTCGGTGCACCCGTTCGTCGACATGGGCGGCGGCATCGCCCCGTGACGACACGGACGTCCGACCGGGACTGTCCAGCGGAGAGAGGTCAGGAAATCCATGAGGAGAACGAGAGCCGCGTCGCTGATCGCGATCGGGGCTGCGGCCGCGGTCGTTCTGGCGGCGTGCGGCACGGCGGCCGACAACGGTGGCGGCGCGGGGGGCGCGGGCTCTGACGCCCAGCGCAACGGCACCGCCCAGGGGGCCGTCAAGGGCGGCACGCTCAACATGCTGGGCGCCGGCGACGTCGACTACATGGACCCGAACATCACGTACTACTCGGTGGGTTACCAGGTGGCGCGGATGTACAGCCGCCAGCTGTTCACCAACCCGGCCGACCCGGCCACCAACCGCACCGCGGTGCCGGACCTCGCCGAGTCGATCCCCACCTCCGCCAACGGCGGCATCAGCGCCGACGGCAAGACGTGGACCGTGAAGATCAAGCAGGGCACGATGTGGAACTCCACACCGCCCCGCCCGATCACCGCGGCCGACGAGGTCACGGGCATCAAGCGCACCTGCAACCCGGTGCAGCCGTTCGGTGGCCTGCCGGACTACCAGAACCTGTTCGTCGGGTTCAAGGCGTTCTGTGACGGCTTCGCCAAGGTCGGCCAGGACGCCCCCGCGATGAAGGCCTACATCCAGAACACCCCGCTCGCGGGCGTCACCGCCAAGGACGCGAGCACCGTCGTCTTCACGCTGAACCAGCCGGCGCCCTACCTCGCCGAGATGCTGACGCTGACGGCGCTCGGCCCGGCGCCGGTCGAGTACCTGGACCACGTCCCGGGGAGCACCGACATCGGCCAGCACCTCATCGCCGACGGTCCCTACAAGGTCGACAGCTACGATCCCACCAAGAAGATCATGCTGTCGCGCAACCCGTCCTGGAACGCCGCCACCGACACGGTGCGCGGCGCGTTCGTCGACAAGATCGTGATCGACGAGACCCAGTCGCAGGAGTCGGTGCAGCAGCAGCTGCAGACCAACACGCCCAGCGCCGACATGCAGTTCGACGTGTCCACGCCGGCCTCGCAGATCCCGCAGCTGCAGGCGGCCAACGACCCGAACCTGACCCTCGGGTCCACGGCGTCGAGCAACCCCTACGTCGTCTTCAACTTCAAGTCGCCCAACAACGGCTCGGCACTGGCCAAGCCGGAGGTGCGCCAGGCCCTGGCCTACGGGATCAACCGCGACAACATCATCCAGGTGCAGGGCGGCCCGGCGGTCTCGCCGCCGCTGACCCACATCCTGCCCTCGAGCCTCGCGGGCTCGAAGGACTCCAACCCGTACCCGTACGACCCGACCAAGGCCAAGCAGATGCTCGCCGCGGCGGGGTTCCCGAACGGGTTCACGCTGAAGTTCCTGTACCGCAACGCGTCGGAGGCCAGCTCCAAGACCTTCGCCACGATCCAGCAGGACCTCAGCAAGATCGGCGTCACGGTCCAGGGCGTGCCGTCGCCGAACGCGGACTTCTACACCAAGTACCTGCAGGTGCCCAGCGTGGCGGAGCGCGGCGTGTGGGACCTCTCGCTGGCCGGCTGGGGTGCTGACTGGTACGGCAACGGCGGTGCGATCTCGTACTTCGGCCCGCTGTTCTCGGGCGCGCCGTCGTTCCCGCCGATCGGCAGCAACTACAGCTTCTACGACAGCCCGCAGGCCGACCAGCTGCTGACGCAGGCGCTGGCGGCCAGCGACGTCGCCCAGCAGAACGACCTCTTCGGCCAGCTCGACGAGCTGGTCACGAAGGACGTCGCGATCTACCCGATCACCAACCCGAACTGGCCGACGTACCGCGCGACCCAGGTGCACAACGCCGTGTACATGGACTCGTTGCAGAACTTCGATGCCACCAACGTCTGGCTCGACGCGGACAAGAACGGCTGATCCATCACATGCCACTCCTCGAAGTGGATGATCTGCACGTCTCGTTCGGTACCCCGGACGGCGTCGTGCGTGCGGTGCGGGGCGTGTCGTTCTCGGTTGACCGGGGACGCACGCTCGGCATCGTCGGGGAGTCCGGGTCCGGCAAGTCCGTCGCGACCCAGACCATCGTCGGCCTGACCCGAGGCGCTCGCGTCTCGGGTCGGGCGACCCTCGACGGAGAGAACCTCCTCGGGGCCGACCCCGACACGCTGCGCCGTATCCGTGGGGCCGAGATCGGCATGATCTTCCAGGACCCCCTTTCCAGCCTCCACCCCTACTACAAGGTCGGTTGGCAGATCGTCGAGATGATCCGTGCGCACGAGCGCGGCACCTCGAAGTCCGCCGCCCGGCAGCGGGCGGTCGACCTGCTGGACGCGGTGGGGATCCCCAGCCCGCGTACGCGGATCGACAACTACCCGCACGAGTTCTCCGGCGGCATGCGCCAGCGCGTCATGATCGCGATGGCGATGGCGCTGAACCCCGCGGTCCTCGTGGCCGACGAGCCGACCACGGCCCTGGACGTCACGGTCCAGGCCCAGGTGCTCGACGTGATGCGCGACCTGCAGCGCGAGTTCGGCACCGCCATCATCCTCATCACCCACGACCTGGGCGTGGTCGCCGACATGGCCGACGAGGTCGTCGTCATGTACGGCGGGCAGGTGATGGAGCGGGCCCAGCGCCGGGACCTCTTCTACCACCATCACCACCCCTACACCGAGGGTCTGCTCAAGTCGCTGCCCACGTCGGGCAGGCGCGGCAAGCTGACCCCCATCGCGGGCACTCCGCCCAGCATGATCACCCCGCCTCCGGGCTGCCCGTTCGAACCCCGTTGCGTGCACGCGACGGACCGCTGCCGCGAGAAGCCTCCGACGGTCGAGATCCCGGGCAGCGGCCCCCATACCTCGGCATGCTGGCTGCCGGTGGAGCGGGCGCTGCGCACCCCCCTGGAGGCGTCGTGATTACGCCGATCATCATCACGGCTCCGGTCCCGGCCGCGCTGACGGTCGAGGGGGGCTCGGCATGAAGGCCACCGACGACGCCGTGGCGCCCTTGTTGGAAGTCACCGACGTCCGCAAGCACTTCCCGATCGGCAGGCGCCCGCTGTTCGGCGGCGCCCAGCCGGTGCTCAAGGCCGTCGACGGCGTGAGCCTGGCGGTCCGGCCCGGCGAGACGCTGGGCCTGGTCGGCGAGACGGGATGCGGCAAGTCCACCCTGGCCCGCTGCATGGTCCGGCTCTACGACCTGACCTCGGGCTCCGTGAACTTCAACGGCAGCGACATCAGCACGCTCTCGCGTGGTGACCTGCGGCCGTTGCGTCGCGAGATGCAGGTGATGTTCCAGGACCCTTACGGCTCGCTGAACCCGCGCCGCCGGGTCGGGTCCATCATCGGCGACCCGTTCACCATCCACGGCGTGGCCGAGGGCGACGAGCGCAAGCGCAAGGTGCAGGACCTGATGGAGCTGGTCGGGCTCAACCCCGAGCACTACAACCGGTTCCCGGCCGAGTTCTCCGGGGGCCAGCGCCAGCGCATCGGCATCGCCCGCGCGCTGGCCCTGAAC
This sequence comes from Mycobacteriales bacterium, assembly GCA_038231335.1. Lineage (GTDB taxonomy): Bacteria > Actinomycetota > Actinomycetes > Mycobacteriales > Pseudonocardiaceae > Pseudonocardia. The sequence continues at coordinate 72,613 of JBBRLM010000023.1, read as the reverse complement.
CCGAAGCTCGTGGTCTGCGACGAGCCCGTGTCGGCGCTCGACGTCTCGATCCAGGCGCAGGTCATCAACCTGCTGGCCGAGCTGCAGGAACGGCTCGACCTCACCTACGTCTTCATCTCCCACGACCTGTCGGTGGTGCGCCACGTCAGCGACCGGATCGCGGTGATGTACCTCGGGAAGATCGTGGAGATCGCGGGGGTCGACGACCTCCACGACCACACGCGCCACCCGTACACGCAGGCGCTGCTGTCGGCCGTGCCCTCGGCCGACCCCGACGCCGTCGCGGCCCGGGAGCGCATCGTGCTCACCGGTGACCTCCCGTCCCCGGCGAACCCGCCCACGGGCTGCCGGTTCCACCCGCGCTGCCCCAAGGCCCAGCAGATCTGCGTCACCGACGACCCCGAGCTGGTGTCCCGTCTCGGCGACGTCGCCGTGCACCAGGTGGCGTGCCACTTCCCGCTGGCGGACGGCGAGCTCCTGACGGTGTCGAAGCCGGCGATCGCGGACATCGACCCGGACCTCGGCTTCGACGCCACGGCCGCGGCGAAGGGAACGTCCTCATGACCACCGATCTCGCCAAGCACGACCCCGAAGCCCCCGAGCCCCTCGTGCCGGACGCCCTCGAGCTCGAAGGCGAGGCGCGGATCGAGGGCCGCACGCCGCTCCAGCTGGCCTGGGCCAAGCTGCGCCGCGACAAGGTCGCGATGGTGTCGCTCGTCGTCATCGTCATCATCATCGTGCTGGCGCTGGCGGCACCGCTCGTCGCGTCGATCGTCGGGCACGGTCCCGACGACCAGTACCGCCAGGCCGGGCTCACCCCGGCCGGGCTGCCGAAGCCGCCGACGGGCCAGTTCATCATGGGCACGGACGATCTCGGCCGCGACCTCTTCGTGCGGGTCATCTACGGCAGCCGCATCTCGCTGCTGGTGGGCGTGCTGTCCACGCTGATCGCCGTGGCCGTCGGCGTCGTCATCGGCATCGTCGCCGGGTACTTCGGCGGCATCGTCGACACGGTCCTCGCGCGCCTGATCGACACCGTGCTCTCGATCCCGTTCCTGCTCGCGGCGATCGCGATCGTGTCCATCTCCGGCCCCAGCCTGACGGTGACGGTCATCGTCATCGCGTTCTTCAGCTGGTCGTCGGTGGCGCGCATCGTGCGTGGCCAGGTGCTCTCGATCCGGGAACGCGAGTACGTGGAGGCGGCCCGCTCGTTGGGCGCCAGCGACCGGCGGATCATGTTCGTCGACATCCTGCCCAACGTCCTCGCGCCGGTGATCGTCTACACGACGCTGCTCATCCCGATCTCGATCGTGTCCGAGGCGACGCTGTCGTTCCTCGGGCTCGGGGTGCCACCGCCCACGGCCACGTGGGGCGGGATGCTGGACGGCTCGCTGAACTACTACCGGGTGGCGTACTGGTACCTGCTGTTCCCCGGCCTGGCGCTGCTGATCACCACCCTGGCCTTCAACCTGTTCGGTGACGGCGTGCGCGACGCGTTCGATCCCCGCTCGGACCGGCTCTTCGCCACCGAGTCGGAGACGGAGGACGAGAAGAAGTGATCCGTTTCCTCGTCCGACGGGTGCTCCAGGGCATCCTGGTCATCTGGTTCATCACGTTGATCCTGTTCGCCACGTTCTACATCGCGCCCAGCAACGTCGCCCAGACGCTCGGTGGCCGGCAGGCCACCCCGCAGACGATCGCGCTGATCAACCAGCGGCTCGGCCTGGACCGGCCGCTCTACGAGCAGTACCTCGGCTTCGTGGGCAACGCCCTGCGTGGCGACCTCGGGTACGACTACTACAAGCAGATCCCGGTGACGTCGGTGATCGCCGAAGCGCTGCCGAAGACGCTGTCCATCGCCGTCGGCGCAGCGATCCTGTGGCTGATCATCGGCGTGACGAACGGCGTGCTCTCCGCGACGCGTCCACGCTCGTTCCTGGACCGCGGCCTGACGGTGTTCGCGCTGTTCTTCTACTCGATGCCGACGTTCCTGCTCGGTCTGCTGCTGCTGTTCTTCCTGTACTTCCAGCTCACCCTGGCGGGGGTCAAGATATTCCCGGCGGGTGGGTACGTGGACTTCACGTCGAGTCCGGGCGGCTGGCTGCAACACATGATCCTCCCGTGGATCACGGTGGCCCTGGTGTCCGCCGCCGCCTACACGCGGCTCACGCGGACCTCGATGCTGGAGGTGCTCGGTGAGGACTACATCCGCACCGCACGGTCCAAGGGTCTCTCGGAACGCCGCGTGGTCCTCCGGCACGGCCTGCGCAGCGGGTTGACGCCGGTGGTCACGCAGTTCGGCATCGACGTCGCCGGCCTCATCGGCGGCGTGATCGTCACCGAGACGGTGTTCTCCATCGACGGGCTGGGACGGACGTCCGTCACGGCGATCACGCAGCAGGACCAGCCGGTGATCATCGGCATCGCCCTGCTGGGCACGGTCGCGGTGGTGGTGGCCAACATCCTGGTCGACATCGCCTACGCGTTCCTCGATCCGCGGGTCCGCCTCAACTGAGCTGAACCCACACACCCAACGGCGCGTCCATCTCGGTGGACGCGCCGTTGGTGTCTCAGGTGGGCAGCAGGTGCTGCTCCTCCGCGTGGTGGCAGGCGCTCTCGTGGTGCCCGCCGGCGCGGATCTCCAGCATCGGCTCCTGCTCGGCACACAGCTCGGTGGCCTTCCAGCAGCGGGTGCGGAACCGGCACCCGCTCGGCGGGTTGACCGGGCTGGGGACGTCGCCGGTGAGCCGGATCCGCCGGCGGCCCGCCCGCACCGACGGGTCCGGCACCGGCACGGCCGAGAGCAGAGCCTGCGTGTACGGGTGCGACGGGCGGTTGTAGATCTCGTCCTCGGTGCCGATCTCGACGACCTTGCCGAGGTACATCACGGCCACCCGGTCCGAGAGGTGGCGCACCACCGACAGGTCGTGGGCGATGAAGATGTAGGACAGGCCGAGATCGCGCTGCAGGTCCCCGAGCAGGTTCATCACCTGCGCCTGGATGGAGACGTCCAGCGCGGAGACCGGCTCGTCGCAGATGATCACCTCGGGCCGCAGCGCGAGCGCCCGGGCGATGCCGATGCGCTGGCGCTGCCCGCCGGAGAACTGGTGCGGGTAGCGGTTGATGTACTCCGGGTTGAGCCCCACCACGTCGAGGAGCTCCTGCACCTTCCCGCGCCGCGAGCCCTTCGGGGCTACCTCCGGGTGGATCTCGAACGGCTCCCCGACGATGTCGCCGACCGTCATCCGCGGGTTCAGCGACGTGTAGGGGTCCTGCAGCACGATCTGGATCGACCGCCGCAACGCCGTGAGTGCGGCCCCGCGCCTGGCGAAGATGTCCTCGCCATGGAACCGCACCGACCCCGACGTGGGCGGTTCCAGGCGCATCAGCACCTGGGCCAGCGTCGACTTGCCGCAGCCCGACTCGCCGACCACTCCCAGCGTCTCGCCGCGGCGCAGGTCGAACGACACCCCGTCGACGGCCCGGACGTGGCCGACCGTGCGCATGAACACGACGCCGACCTGCACGGGGAAGTGCTTGACGAGGCCCTCGACCTCCAGGATCGGATCCCTCATCGGCCCAGTCGTCACCGGGTGATCAGCTCCTCGGCGAACAGGCAGGCCGACGTGCGGCCGCTGCTCAGGGTTTCCAGGGGTGGCAGGACGTCGCGGCAGCGGTCCTCGGCCCGCGGGCAGCGGGGGTGGAAGGGGCAGCCGGGCGGGATGCGGGTCAGGTTGGGCGGCAGGCCGGTGATGGCCCGCAGCTCGGTGCCCTTCGCGTCGACCCGCGGGATCGACTCCAGCAGCGCCCGCGTGTACGGGTGGCACGGGTTGGCGTAGAGCTCGTGGACGTCCGCGCTCTCCACGATCCGGCCCGCGTACATCACCGCGATCCGGTCGGCCACCTCCGCGACCACGCCGAGGTCGTGCGTGACCAGGATCAGCCCCATGTTGCGCTCGGCCTGGATGTCGGCGAGCAGGTCCATGATCTGGGCCTGCACCGTGACGTCCAGCGCGGTGGTGGGCTCGTCGGCGATGAGGACGTCGGGGTCCAGGGCGAGTGACATCGCGATCATCACGCGCTGCCGCATGCCGCCCGAGAACTGGTGCGGGTGGTCGTTCAGGCGCTGGTGGGCGCCCGGGATGCCCACCTGGTCCAGCAGTTCGCCCGCCCGTTTCGTCGCGTCGCGGCGGCTCGTCCCTCGGCGCGTGCGCAGCTGCTCGGCGATCTGGAACCCGACCGTGAACACCGGGTTCAGGGCCGACAGGGCGTCCTGGAAGATCATGGCGATGTTCTCGCCGCGCAGCTCCCGGCGCCGGGCCTCGGTGGCGGTGAGCAACTCCTCGCCGCGGTAGCGGATCGAGCCCGCCGTCACGACGCCGGGCGGGCTCTCCAGGATCCCCATGATCGTGTTGGCGGTGACGCTCTTGCCGGAGCCCGACTCGCCGAGCACCGCGAGCGTCTCGCCGGCGTCCACCGAGTAGTCGACGCCGTTGAGCACGTGCGCGACGCCGTCGCGGGTGCGGAACTCCACGTGCAGGCCGGAGACCTCGAGCAGGGCCATGTCAGCGCCCATTTTTCAGCGCCCCTTCGGGTCGAAGGCCTCGCGCACGGCGTCCCCGAGCATGACGAACGCGAGCACCGTGACGGCCAGGAAACCGGCCGGGAACAGCAGCAGGAACGGCGCCACCCGCAGGTAGTCGCGGGCCTCGCTGATCATCACGCCCCACGAGACCACGGGGTCCCGCAGCCCGATCCCGAGAAACGACAGCGTTGCCTCGGCGCCGATGAACGCGCCGAGCGCGATCGTGGCGTAGACGAGCACGGGCGCCAGGCAGTTCGGCAGCATGTGCCGCCAGATCACCCGGAACGCGCTCGCCCCCAGGCCGCGCGCCGCCCGCACGTAGTCCTGCTGGCGGGCGGTGATCGCGGCCGAGCGCATGATCCGCATCGTCACCGGCCACGACAGCATCGACATCGTCAGCACCACCAGCGCGGTGATCCCGACGGCACCCTCGCCGACCGTCTCCCGGAACGTCGAGAGGATGACGATCGCGCCGAGCACGAACGGCAGCCCGAAGAAGACGTCGGCGATCCGGGACATGGCGCCGTCGACCCAGCCGCCGTAGTAGCCGGCGAGCATCCCCATGGTGCCACCGATGAGCACCGTGAACGTCGTCGCCAGCACCCCGACGACGATCGAGACCCGGGTCCCGTAGATCACGCGGGCGTAGACGTCGCGCCCGAGCACGTCGTAGCCGAACCACGCCTGCGCCGACGGGGCACGCCGGCTGCGGGCGAGGTCGCCCGCGCTCGGGTCGACCGAGGTGAACAGCTGCGGAACGGCCGCGAGCACGAGCAGCGCCACGATCAGCACCGTCGAGATCACGAACAGCGGGCGGCGGCGCAGGTCGTGCCAGGCGTCGGAGGTGAGGCTGCGGGGGCGACCGGTGCTCACGGTCTCGGCCGGTCGGACGAGCACCTGCGGGTCAGTCAAGGCGGATCCTCGGGTCGAGAACGGCGTAGAGCACGTCCACCAGCAGGTTCATCAGCAAGTAGACGATCACCAGCAGGACGACGACCCCGGTGACGGTGGCGCCCTCCTTGGTCTGGATGGCGCGGAAGACGAGCCCACCGACCCCGCGGATGTTGAAGATGCCCTCGGTGACGATGGCGCCACCCATGAGCGCGCCCAGGTCGGTGCCGAGGAACGTGATCACCGGGATCGCGGAGTTGCGCAGCAGGTGCACGCCCACCACCCGCCGTGGGTGGAGCCCCTTGGCGACCGCGGTGCGCACGTAGTCGGCGCGCCGGTTCTCCGCGATCGACGTGCGGGTGAGCCGGGCGACGTAGGCCATCGACAGGCTGCCCAGCACGAACCCGGGCACGAGCAGCTCGCCGAACGCGGCGCTCGACGACACCGTGGGGGAGATGATCCCCAGACGCAGGCCCAGCACCGTCTGCAGCACGTAGCCGGTGACGAACACCGGCACCGCGATCAGGAATAGCGTGGTGACCAGCACCAGGTTGTCGAGGTAGCCGCCCGAGCGCAGCCCGGTGAGGATCCCCGCGGTGAGCCCGATCAGCGCCTCGATCAGCAGTGCCACGATCGCCAGGCGCAGCGTGACCGGGTAGGCGTTGGCGATGAGGTCGCCCACGGCGATCCCGGAGAAGGTCTCCCCGAAATCGCCGCGGAGGAGGTTGCCGAGGTAGTTCAGGTACTGCACGACCACGTTCTCGTCGAGCCCGAACTTCTCCCGCATCGCGCTGACGTAGGCGTCCGGGCAACCCCGGTCGCCGCACTTGGCGGCGAACGGGTCGCCCGGGAGCGCCCACACCAGCAGGTAGATCAGGAACGTGGTGCCGATGAAGACGGGCACCAGCTGCAGCAGGCGCCGCAGGACGTAGCGACCCATCTACGTGACGGCGACGCTGAACAGATCCAGCTCACGGAACTGGTTGACCTCGGCCACGGCGAGCCGGTCCGACCAGCCGGCCTGCACCGACTGGAAGTACAGCGGCACGGCCGGCATGTCCTGCACGACGAGGCGCTCGGCCTCCTGGTAGAGCGCGTTGCCCGCCTCCGTGGACGGAGCGGCGTCGGCGCGGGCCAGCAACGCGTCCACGGCGGGGTTGGAGTAGCCGCCGTCGTTGGACGAGCCGCCGGTGCGGTAGAGCGGGTTCATGAAGTTCTCGATCGACGGGTAGTCCGCCACCCAGCCCGTGCGGTAGGGGGCGGTCATCTTCCCGGCGTTGATCGCGGTGCGGAACTCGCCGAACGTGGGCACCGGCACGAACGTGCACTCGCGGCCCAGCGCGCTGCTGATGGTGACGCACGCCGCCTGCATCCACTCCTTGTTGCCGGAGTCGGCGTTGGAGGTCAGCTGGACGGGCCCCTGGAAGCCGGTGGCGTCGAACAGCGCCTTCGCCTTGGCGGGCTGGTAGGTGCACAGCTCACCGCACTGCGCCTCGGCGCGGCCCGGCACCTTCGGCGCGACGAACCCGTCGGCCGGCACCTTGAGACCGTTGAAGATCTGCTTGTTGATCGCGTCCCGGTCCACCGCCATCGAGATGGCCTGGCGCAGCTTCGCGTCCTGGTATCGGGCGTCGTAGATCGGGAAGGAGACCGACTGGATGCCGAGGTAGGTCTGGGAGACGTTGCGCCCGGCCAGGTCGGTGGTGAACAGGCTCCCGGCGATGGCCGACGGCGGGATGACGTCGAGGAAGTCGAGGTTGTTCGACACCACGTCGGCGTAGGCGGCCTCGGACGACTCGTAGACGCGGAACTCGACCGTCTTCACCGACGGCTTGCGCGCCCCGGCGTAGGCGTCGTAGCGCTCGACGGTGATCGAGGCGCCGGGCCGGCGGGACACGAAGCGGAACGGCCCGTTGCCGACCGGGTTGGCCTCGAAGGCGGCCTTGTCGGCGAAGAACGACGCGGGCAGCGGGGCGAACGACGAGTAGCCGAGCTGGGTGGGGAACACCGAGAACGGCGCGGCGAGGGTGACCTCCAGGGTCCGGTCGTCGACCGCCTTCAGGCCGGACATCTCCTTCGCCTTCGGTTCCGGCGCCTTCTGCGGGCCCGCCGAGCCGTCGGGGTCCTGGGCGTTGACGTCGGCGAAGCCCTGGATCTGGGTGAAGAAGCTGGCCCCCTGCTGGGCGTTGGGCGAGTACGCCGTGTAGTTCCAGGCGTCGGCGAAGCTCTTCGCGGTGACGGGGGTGCCGTCGTGGAAGGTCCAGCCGGGCTTGAGCGTGATGGTGTAGACCTTCGAGTCGGTGGTGGTGATCGACTCGGCCACGGCGTTGCGCGGCTCGGCGGTGGCCGTGTCGTACTCCACCAGCCCGGTGAACAGCGACCGGACGACCTTGCCGCCGCCCGTCTCCGTGGTGTTGCCCGGGACCAGCGGGTTCTCCGGCTCGGTCGTGTTGACGGTGATGGCGGCGTCGGTGACCCCTGCCCCGGTGCCGGCGCCTGATCCACCACACGCGCTCGTGAGAAGGACCACGGACATCGAGGCGGCCAACCAGGCTGTAACGCTACGTGATCGCATGAGCTCCCGGATCCCTGCGAACGGCACGTACGGGTGACATCCGCGCCGCAAATCGGTCATGTGTGCACGAACAGTAGCCTGACCATCTTTATCCACAAAAGACCCATACATGACGAACGTGTTTCGTCGCGGCTGACGGCTCCCAGGTGGTCCGGTGGCGGCGCCTACGCTGTCGCAGGTGATGTCCCGCCGGCTGCTGCTCGTGCACGCCCACCCCGACGACGAGACGCTGACCACCGGCGGCACCATCGCCCACTACGCCGCACAGCCCGACACCTCGGTCACGGTCGTGACCTGCTCACTGGGCGAGGAGGGCGAGGTCATCCCGCCGTCGCTGGCCCTGCTCGTGCCCGAAGAGTCCGACCAGCTCGGGGGCTACCGCATCGGGGAGCTCGCCGCCGCGCTCGCGGTGCTCGGCCCGGTGGAGCACCGCTACCTCGGCGGCGTCGGTCGCTGGCGGGACTCCGGCATGGCCCACGACGGCGCCGTGCGGGCCACCGCGCCCGACGTGCTGCACGCGCGGGCGTTCGCCCGGCCGGAGGCGTTCGACGCGGAGGTGGCGGCGCTGGTGGAGATCCTGCGTGAGATACGGCCGCAGGTCGTGATCACCTACGACACCGACGGCGGCTACGGCCATCCCGACCACCTGCGCGCCCACGCGATCACCGTTGCGGCGCTGGAGCAGGTGCCGGCGCGGCTGTTCTTCACCGTCATCGGCCGCGAGACCCTCGACGCCGGCCTCGCCGGGCTCGCTGACCTGCCCGGCCTGCCGTTCCGGCTCCCGGAGCCCGAGGAGCTGCCGAGCGTGCCCGACAAGCTGGTCACCACCCGGCTCGACGTCTCCGCCCAGCGGGAGCGGCGGCTCGCGGCGATGCGCGCGCACGCCACCCAGATCGTGTTGTGGGAGGACGGTGACTGCGTTGCGTTGGCGATGAGCAACCTCGTCGCCCAGCCGATGCTCGACGTCGAGGAGTACATCGCGGCCGACGGCGAGGTGGGCACGCTGTTCCCGGAGGATGGGGAGTCGTGAACCACGAGAAGACCGACAACCTCGCGATCGTCGGGCTCCTGACGTTCGACGGGCTGCTGCTCGGCGCGTTCGGGCTGGCGTTCACGCCGCTGTTCATCGGCCCGGTGCCGGTGCCGCTCGGTGCGTTGCTCTCGATCCTCATCCTGCCGTGGCTGGTGCTGCGGGCGGGCGAGATCGACCCGCGGCCCGGAGTCGCAGCCGCTCCGTTGATCGCGTGGTTCCTCGCCGTGGCGGTGCTCGGGTTCGCCGGTCCCGGCGGGGACGTCATCCTCCCGACCCAGGCGGGCACGTTCTGGACGTCGTTCGTGCTGGTCTTCGGAGGCCTGGGGGCCGGGTTGTTCGCGTTGCGCCGGGTACTCACCAGAGGAGACGTCGATGTCTGACGCGATCTCCGACGGCGCGCTCGTCACGGTGCTGCGGCCGTTCGTCCGCGCCACCCGTCCGGTGCTCCACGGCTTGCGCGAGTCCGATCCGTTCGGCCTGCGCGACCGCGTGGCTTCCCACGACGAGGACCGGAACCTCGGGGAGAAGGTGCTCGACCTGCTGGCGAGCGTCGAGGTGCCGGGCACCTCGGCGTGGGCGGCGATGGACGTCGCCGAGCGGTCACGCTGGTGGGTGCGCCGCGTCGGCCGCTTCACCACCCTGCTGGCCGCCGTCCCCGGTCTCGGCGGCGCGCTGGCCAGCCGCCTGCCGGTGTCGTCGGCGCTCGGGGCGGCGGGGCAGGGGCTCGTGCTCGTCGCGATCGCCGGCGAGCACGGCGTCCACGACGAGGACGCGCTGGTCGGGCTGCTGGGCTCGGTGCTGTTCCGGCGCGAGCTGATCGTCCGCGCCCCGGACGCGGCGGCCGACGCGGTCGCCGACGAGCAGGCGGCCGAGCTCACGGGTGACCTCGAGAAGACCGGCACGCTGGCCCGCGTGGGGGGCGCCGTGTGGCGGCTGGGCCGCGCGCTGCTCGCCGTGGAGGGCGAGCTGGACCGCCGCCCGCACGGCAACGTGCTGACCGAGGGCCTCGGAATGCTGCCCGTGGTCGGGATCGTCGGGAAGTACCTGGGGGAGTGGTCGGGCCTGAAGAAGGCCGCGCGCGAGACCGAGAAGCGCCTTCAGGAGGGCGGCACCAGGTAGCGGTAGCGGTGGTGCTCCACGAACCCGAGCCGGTCGTAGAGCGCCCGCGCCCCGGTGTTGTGCAGCGCCACCTGGAGCACGCCCCACCGGGCCCCCCGCTCCTGCCCCCACTCCGCGGCGGCGGCGAGCAACGCCGAGGCGAGGCCCTGCCGGCGGGCGGCGGGGTCCACGGCGAGCACCGACAGGTGCACGTGGTCCTCGACGAGCGCCGCACGCAGCGCCCCGGCGTCGCGAATCCGGAGAAACGCGAGGGGAAGTTCGGACGCGGGATCGAGCACGCCGCGCCGGGCGGGTGAGGGCTCGCCGCCGGCGACGACGCCCCACCACGCGGCATCCGGCCTCGCGGTCGATGTCACAGCCGACGAACGGCACTCTCGTCGGAACCTATGCGACGAGAGTGCCGTTCGTCGGAGGTGGTCGAGCTCCACGACCTGGACCGTCGACTCCGCGCCCGCCTCGTGGGCCACGTCGAGGACCCATCCCTCCGCCGCTACCGCCTTGTCCCACGGGGTGCCCACCGGGACCTGGACCCTGGGGCCGATCCCCGACCGCCCGGCGTACGCGCGGACGGCGTCGAGGGCCGCGGCCGTCGGCATCCCGGGGGAGCCGACCGCGAGCGCCGAGTTCGCGCGCCCCGTGTAGCCACCGGCCGCGCGCAGCCGCCACTCGCCCAGCGGCTCGTCCACCTGGGCCGGCCACGCGTCGGCACAGAGGTTCTCCAGCCGCGCGACGGCCGTGAGCGACGCGCGGCGCGGCGGGGCGGGCGGTACCGCGCGCACCGCCACCACCGCGGCCCGCGCCACGCGCACCGGACCGCGGCGGGCCGCCACCACCACGTCGTCGCCGTCGACGGTGAGCTCGCCGACGGCGTCGCTGTAGAGCGGCCGTCCGTCCCGATCACCCACCCGGTGGCGCAGCGAGACGCGGCGCCCCGTCAGAGCGTCGAACTCCACTTCTGACCTCCACCCCTCCGACGCGGGTCACACCGCCCCGGGTCACCTACCCGCTGGTATCCGAGACATACTGTCCAACGTCCCAGTTCTTTCCCGTGAGGATGGCTCACCCGTGACGTACGTGATCGCCGAGCCCTGCGTCGACCTGCTCGACAAGGCCTGTATCGAAGAGTGCCCGGTGGACTGCATCTACGAAGGCGGGCGGATGCTGTACATCCACCCCGACGAGTGCGTCGACTGCGGTGCCTGCGAACCGGTCTGCCCGGTCGAGGCCATCTACTACGAGGACGACGTGCCCGAGCAGTGGGCGGCCTACACGAAGGCCAACGTCGACTTCTTCGACGATCTGGGCTCCCCGGGCGGCGCGTCCAAGGTCGGCAAGACCGAGATGGACGTCGAGCCCGCCAAGAGCCTGCCGCCGCAGGCTCACGACGAGTGAGGGCTGCTTGCAGGCCCGAACAGACAACGGTGAGGGCTGCTTGCAGGCCCGAACAGACAGTGCTGTGAAGGTCGATCTCCCCGACTTCCCCTGGGATTCGCTCGCCGAGGACAAGTCCCTCGCGGAGAGCCACCCCGACGGCATCGTCGACCTCTCGGTCGGCACCCCCGTGGACCCTGTGCCCGCGGTCGTGCGTGCCGCGCTGGCCGGTCCGGCAGCCGACGAGCCCGGTTACCCCACGACGCACGGTCCGGCGTCGTTGCGCGAGGCCATCGCGGGCTCGCTGCTGCGCCGGTTCGGGGTCACCGTCGATCCGGTGGCGGTGCTGCCGACGATCGGTTCCAAGGAGTTCGTCGCCTGGCTTCCCACCCTGCTCGGCGTCGGGCCGGGAGACGCGGTGGTCATCCCCGAGCTGGCCTATCCGACCTACGAGGTCGGTGCCCGGCTCGCCCGCGCGGAGTTCGTGCGCTCCGACTCCCCCACGGCCGTCGGCCCGGGCCGGGTCGCACTCGTGTGGGTCAACTCGCCGTCCAACCCCACCGGCCGCGTCCTGAGCCGGGAGCACCTGCGCCGGGTGGTCGGGCGCGCCCGCGAGCGCGGGGCCGTCGTCGCCTCCGACGAGTGCTACCTGGCGCTGTCGAGCGACGCCGTCTCGATCCTGCACCCGGACGTCTGCGGCCGCTCGCACGAGGGCCTGCTGGCCGTCCACTCCATGTCGAAGTCGTCGAACCTCGCCGGCTACCGCGCCGGGTTCGTCGCGGGTGATCCGGCGCTGGTCGCGGGCCTCCTGGAGGTGCGCAAGCACGCCGGCATGATCGTGCCCCGGCCCGTGCAGGCCGCGATGGAGGCCGCCGCGTCCGACGACGCGCACGTCGAGGAGCAGGCCCGCATCTACGACCGCCGCCGCATCATCCTGCGTGCCGCACTGGAGAACGCCGGCCTGCGCATCGACCACTCCGGGTCGGGCCTCTACCTCTGGGCCACGGCGGGCGAGCCCGGCCGGACGACGGTCCGGTGGCTGGCCGAGCGCGGGATCCTGGTCGCGCCCGGTGACTTCTACGGCCCGGCAGGCGAGCAGTACGTGCGGGTGGGCCTCACGGCGTCCGACGATCGCATCACGAGGGCGGCCGCCCGCTTGCTGAGACGGTGACCCCACGCACCTCCGTCCGGCCCGCAGTGGTCCTGCTCGGGGTGCTCGCGCTCGCGGCCAACCTGCGCGCCGCCCTCGCCGGGTATCCGCCCCTGCTGGAGACCGTCCGCACCGACCTGGGCATCTCCGCAGGCGTCGCCGGGTTCGTCCAGGCCGGGGCCGTGCTGATGATGGCCGTCGGCTCGTTCACGGGCAGCGCGATCGGGGCCCGGATCGGCCGAGAGCGGGCGCTGGGGATCGCCGTCGGCCTGGTCGCCGCGGGGAGCCTGCTCCGCGGGGTCGCCGCACTGGCCACGCTCGTGGGCGGCAGCGTGCTCGTCGGCCTGGGCATCGGGCTCGCCGGTGTGCTGATCACCGGGGTCGTCAAGGAGCACCTGGCCGAACGCGCGGGCGCCGCCACGGGCGGCTACGTCGTCTCGATGATGGTCGGCGCCACCGTCTCCAGCGCGGTGGCCGTGCCGCTCGCGACGGCGCTGGGCGGCTGGTCGTTCTCGCTCGCCGTGTGGGCGGTGCCCGCGATGCTCGCCGTCGCCCTGTGGGTGCCCGTCGCGAGCCGGATGCCTGCCGACGGCCCGGTGCTTCGCGCGGCTCTGCCGTGGCGTGACCCGTTCGCGCGGCTCATCGCCTGCTATCAGGCCGGCACGTCGCTGATGTTCTACGGCTGGCTCACCTGGCTCTCGCCCTACTACGAGGGGCAGGGCTGGACGGCGGGCCGGGCCGGGCTGCTGCTCGCCGTCTGGAGCGTCGCGCAGATCCCGGCGGCCCTGTTCGTGCCGGCGCTGGCCGAGCGGAACCGGCGCTGGCGGTTCTGGGCCGGGCTCACGCTGACCTGCGGCCTCGCCGGCACCCTGGGAGCTCTGCTGGTGCCGATGCCGGCGCTGGTCGGGCCGTGGATCTGGGTGGTGCTCATGGGCATCGGGGTCGGGGCGGGCTTCCCCATGGGCCTGACGGTGATCGCCTGGCGAACGCCCGACCCGGCCGCTGCCGCGGCCACGAGCGGGCTGGCCCTGGGCGTCGGCTACACCGCGGCGGGCCTGGGCCCGCTGCTGATGGGCGTGCTCATCGACGCCACGGCGGGATACGCGGCCGCGATCGCGCTCCTCCTGGCGGCCGGCGCGCTCCAGGGCTGGGCGATCCTCCGCATCGGCGACCGCCCCCGCGCCGCGTAACCCCGACGAACCCCCCACACCGCCCTATGTCGCCACGTGGCGATCTGGTCGGGTCAGAGGTCGTCGATGCGGGCGTCGACCTGTTGCCAGGCCGCGCGCCACTCGCCGCGCTTCCGCTCGGCCCGCTGCCGCTCCCGCTCCACCAGCCGGCCCGCGACGAACACCACGTACGCGTCGGGCAGCTCGCCGAGGCCGTCGAGGAGCTCGCGGATGCGCTGCTCGGCCACGCAGGCGTCCTGGTGGTCGCCCAGCACCTCCTGCAGCTCGGCGGTGGCGCTCAGCAGGCCCTTGATCGACTTCCCGATCGGGATGTGCCGCAACCCGGGCTCCACCAGTTCGCCGGTGTAGCGGACGCGCTTGCCGTGGATGCGCAACGCGTGGAGCACCTCGTCGGGTGGGTCCTCGCCCGCCTTCGCGACGGCCTTGCGCAGCTTGCGGGCCTCGGCGCGGACGAGGTCGGCCAGCTCGGGCTGCGCCTGCGTGGCCGACGGGGTGGGCAGCGGCAGCCGGATCGCGTCGGCCAGCCGCTCCACCAGCGCCGTATAGCGCGGCGCATCGAGAGCGGTGAGCATCTCCGCGCGGGCCGCCGCGTGCTCCTCCTGCAGCGCGCCGACCAGTACCTCGCCGGCGGGCCGCTCGGCTTCGGGCAGCGCGGCGATCTCCCCGCGCAACCGCAGCAGCAGCACGTCGAGGTCGCGGACGGGCCCCAGCGCCCCGCCGAGCCACCCCAGCTCGACCCGCAGCCCGTCGGCCCACGCGGCGTCCAGCAGCGGCCGGGCGGCCTTGAGCGCGGCCCGCATCCGGCGCACGGACACCCGCATCTGGTGCAGGTCCTCGATGTCGGCTCCGGTGCGCGTGCCCGGATCGTGGGCCATCAGCGCACGCAGGCGCAGGTCGAGCGCGGCCCGGACGTGGTGCACCGGAGGGTCGGACGGCGCCGCCGTCAACGGGTCCGGCAGCTCGATGAGGACCTTGCGGGGACGGCGGGGCGCGGCGGTGGGCACGACGGGAAACCTATCTAGTTCGCGTGCAGCGCCTCGTTCAAGGCGATGCCGTCGCCCGTCCGGGGGAGGACCTCCACCGTGCCGGTGACGGAGTTGCGGCGGAACAGCAGGCCGTTCTGCCCCGACAGGGTGCGCGCGGCCGCGGTGCTGCCGTCGGGCAGCGTCACCTTCGTGCCGGCGGTGACGTAGAGCCCGGCCTCGACGATGCAGTCGTCGCCCAGCGAGATCCCGACGCCCGCGTTCGCGCCGATGAGGCAGCGTTCGCCGACGGAGATGACCTCCTTGCCGCCGCCCGACAGCGTCCCCATGATCGACGCGCCGCCGCCGACGTCCGAGCCGACGCCCACGACCACACCGGCCGAGATCCGGCCCTCCACCATCGAGTCGCCGAGCGTGCCGGCGTTGAAGTTGACGAAGCCCTCGTGCATGACGGTGGTGCCCTCGGCCAGGTGCGCGCCCAGCCGAACGCGGTCGGCGTCGGCGATGCGCACACCTGAGGGGAGCACGTAGTCGACCATCCGCGGGAACTTGTCCACGCCGAAGACGATCACCGGGCGGCGGGCCCGCATGCGGGCCCGGGTGAGCTCGAAGCCGGCCACCGCGCACGGGCCGCGGTCGGTCCACACGACGTTGGCGAGCAGCCCGAACTGGCCGTCGAGGTTCACGCCGTGCGGGGCCACGAGGCGGTGGCTGAGCAGATGCAGCCGCAGGTAGACGTCGTGGGCGTCGGCGGGCGGGTCGGCGAGGGACCCGATCGCGGTGCGCACGACGACGGTGGTGACGCCGCGGTCGGCGTCGGTGCCGGCGAGCGGCTCCAGGTCGGCGGCGAGGTCCGGGGCGTCGGGGCCGAGGGCGGGGGCCGGGAACCAGGTGTCGAGAACGGTCCCGTCGGCGGCGAGGGTGGCGAGGCCGGTGCCGGAGGCGCTGCTGTTCACGCGCACGACGTTAGTAGCCGCGGGCCCAGCGACCAGCAGCCGGGAGTCATGATCGCCAGATGCGGTGCCTGAGCTGCACATCTGCAGCTTGCGTACCGCAAACAGCGATCTTGGCGGCTCCGGTAGCGTCGGCGGGCGTGACCAGCCTCGATCTCACCGCCGATCCGATTGACCTCTGCGCCGCCCTCGTCGACGTGCCCAGCGTGTCGGGTGCCGAGGCCGCGCTGGCCGACGCCGTGGAGGCCGCGCTGCGGACGCAGGTTCCGCACCTCGAGGTGCTGCGGTCGGGTGACGCGGTGCTGGCGCGCACGAACCTGGGCCGGGCGAGCCGCGTGCTGCTCGCCGGGCACCTCGACACCGTCCCGACCGCCGACAACGTGCCGAGCCACCGCGAGGGCGATCTGCTCTACGGCTGCGGCACGTCGGACATGAAGTCCGGCGACGCGGTCTTCCTGCACCTGGCCGCGACGATCGCCGAGCCCCGCCACGACGTGACCCTCGTCCTGTACGAGCTCGAGGAGGTCGAGGCCGCGCGCAACGGGTTGGGTCGCCTCGAGCGCGAGCACCGCGACTGGCTCGCCGCCGACCTCGCACTCCTGGGCGAGCCCACCAACTCCGGCGTGGAGGCGGGCTGTCAGGGCACGCTGCGCGTGGAGATCACCACGCACGGCCGCCGGGCCCACTCGGCCCGGTCCTGGCTGGGCCGCAACGCCGTTCACGGTGCGGGGGAGGTGCTCGACCGGCTCAACGCCTACACGGCCCGCGACGTCGACATCGACGGCTGCGTCTACCGCGAGGGCCTGCAGGCCGTGAAGATCGCCGGGGGAGTGGCGGGCAACGTCGTGCCCGACGAGTGCGTGGTCACGGTCAACTTCCGCTTCGCCCCCGACCGTGACGCCGCGGCGGCCGAGAAGCACGTGCGTGAGGTGTTCGACGGCTTCGAGCTCGTGCTGACGGACATGTCGCCGGGCGCGCTGCCGGGCCTCACCGCCGCGGCCGCGCAGGAGTTCATCGCCGCCACCGGGGCCACACCGTCGGCCAAGTACGGCTGGACCGACGTCTCCCGCTTCGCCGCCCTCGGCATCCCGGCGGTGAACTACGGCCCCGGCGACCCCAACCTCGCCCACACCCGCGAGGAGCACGTGGACACCAGGCAGATCACCGAGGCGACGTCGGTGCTGCGCCGCTTCCTGAGTTGATCCAGAGCCTGAGCTGATCCCGGGCCGCCGAGCGCACCGCGGCGGCGTCACTACCCTGATGGTCATGAGTACCAGCGGGGATCAGCGCCCCGACGAGAAGCAGCGCGGCCCCGTGGTGCTGCGTCGTGAGCACCGCAACGAGTCCTCCACCACCGATCAGCGCCTGCTCGACTCCCGCGGCCCGAGCGACTGGGTCCACACCGACCCGTGGCGCGTCATGCGCATCCAGGCCGAGTTCGTCG
This sequence comes from Mycobacteriales bacterium, assembly GCA_038231335.1. GTDB lineage: Bacteria > Actinomycetota > Actinomycetes > Mycobacteriales > Pseudonocardiaceae > Pseudonocardia. The sequence continues at coordinate 55,319 of JBBRLM010000023.1, read as the reverse complement.
AGGGCTTCGGCATGCTCGCCGGCCTGCCCCGCGCCGTCACGGTGTTCGGCTCCGCCCGCACCCCGCGTGACCACCCCGAGTACGCCCAGGGCCGCGCGCTGGGGACCGCCCTGGCCGAGGAGGGGTTCGCCGTCATCACCGGCGGCGGGCCGGGCGCGATGGAGGCCGCCAACAAGGGCTGCTCCGAGGCGGGCGGGCTGAGCGTCGGGCTGGGCATCGAGCTGCCGTTCGAGCAAGGGTTGAACAACTGGGTCGATCTCGGCATCAACTTCCGCTACTTCTTCGCCCGCAAGACGATGTTCGTGAAGTACTCGCAGGCGTTCGTGTGCCTGCCCGGCGGCTTCGGCACGCTCGACGAGCTGTTCGAGGCGCTGACGCTGGTGCAGACCAAGAAGGTCACCAAGTTCCCGGTGGTGCTGCTGGGCACCGAGTACTGGGGCGGGCTCTACGACTGGATCGCCAAGACCGTGCTCGACAGCGGCAAGGTCGGCGAGAAGGACGTGAAGCTGCTGCACCTCACCGACGACGTCGACGAGGCCGTGCAGGTGGTGCACGAGGCCTACCGGGCCTGGGAGGAAGCGCACTAGTGGCGCACGATCTGCTGGTCAGGATCGGGCCATGAGGACAGTCTGCGTGTACTGCGCCTCGGTGGAGGGCATCGACCCCAGGCACACCGAACTGGCCGCGGCCGTCGGAACGGCGGTGGCGGAGCGGGGCTGGGAGCTCGTTTCCGGTGGCGGGAAGCGGTCGATGATGGGCGCCGTCGCCTCCTCCGCCCGCGCCGGCGGGGCCCGCACCATCGGCGTCATCCCGCGCTCGCTCGTGGACCTCGAGTGGGCCGACCACGACTCCGACGAGCTGCTCGTCGTCGACACCATGCGCGAACGCAAGGCCCTCATGGAGGCGCGCGCCGACGCGTTCCTGGCGCTGCCCGGCGGGGTCGGCACGCTGGAGGAGCTGTTCGAGGTGTGGACGTCGGGCTACCTGAACATGCACGCGAAGCCCGTGATCGTCCTCGATCCCGACGGCCACTACGCGGGCCTGCTCGACTGGGTGCGGGGACTGGCCGAGCAGGGCTTCGTACGGCCGGAAGCGTTGGCGCGCCTCGTGATCACCACCGACGTCGCAGCGGCACTGGACGCCTGCGCATGATCCGCTTCGGCACCCGCGAACCCGCCCAGGACCGCGCACTCGTCATGGCGATCGTCAACCGCACCCCGGACTCCTTCTACGACAGGGGCGCCACCTTCTCCGACGACGCCGCGATGGCCGCCGTCGACCGGTTCGTCGGCGAAGGGGCGGACATCATCGACATCGGCGGGGTCAAGGCCGGCCCCGGCTCCGATGTGGACGCCGCCGAGGAGATCCGGCGGGTGGTCCCGTTCGTCGCCGCGGTCCGCGCGCGCCACCCGGACGTCGTGATCAGCGTGGACACCTGGCGCGGCGAGGTCGGCCGGATCGCCGTCGCCGAGGGCGCCGACCTGCTCAACGACACCTGGGCCGGTGCCGACCCGACCCTCGGCGAGGTCGCGGCCGAGACCGGTGCCGGCATCGTCTGCTCGCACACCGGGGGAGCGGTGCCGCGCCGGCGCCCGCACCGCGTGCGCTACGCCGACATCGTCGCCGACGTGCTCGACGACGTGGTGGGCCAGGCCGAGAAGCTGGCGGCGATGGGCGTCCCGAAAGAGGGAATCCTCATCGACCCCACGCACGACTTCGGCAAGAACACCTTCCACGGGCTGACGCTGCTGCGGCACTGCGACGAGCTCGTCGCCACCGGCTGGCCGGTGCTGATGGCGTTGTCCAACAAGGACTTCGTGGGCGAGACGCTCGGCGTCTCCGACGTGACCGAACGGCTGGAGGGCACGCTGGCCGCCACCGCGCTGGCCGCCGCGGCCGGGGCGCGCGTCTTCAGAGCGCACCAGGTGACGGCCACCCGACGTACAGTCGACATGGTCGCGTCGATCGTGGGTTCCCGCCCGCCGGCGCGCACGGTACGAGCTCTGGCGTAGATCCCTCTCGGCAACGGGGCCGAACTCCCTTCCAGTACACGAGGAGAGCCCCATGGACCCCGTCACCGAGAACTGGGTCGCGCGCCGCACCTGGCAGGAGCCCGCCTGGACCGCCGACGAGCTCGTCGCGGCCAAGGCCGGCCGCCGCGTGTCGGTCGTGCTCCCCGCGCTCGACGAGGAGGCCACGGTCGGCCCGATCGTCGCCGCGATCCTCCCCTTCACCCTCGGCCCCGCCCCCCTGGTCGACGAGCTGGTGGTGGTCGACTCCGGCTCCACCGACCGCACCATCGAGATCGCCGCCGCGGCGGGCGCGAAGGTCGTGCGCCGCACCGACGTCGTCCCGGATCTGGAGCCGTTCCCCGGCAAGGGCGAGGTGCTGTGGCGCGCGCTGGCCGCCACCACCGGCGACATCATCTGCTACATCGACTCCGACCTCATCGACTTCGACCCCGGCTTCGTCCCGGCCCTGATCGGACCGCTGCTCGTGGAGGAGGGCGTCGGGCTCGTGAAGGGCTTCTACCGGCGGCCCCTGCGCCTGGAGACGAGCGAGGTCGACACCGGCGGTGGCCGGGTCACCGAACTGCTCGTCCGGCCCCTGATCGCCGCGCTGAGGCCCGAACTCGCCGGAGTCGTCCAGCCGCTCGGCGGGGAGTACGCCGGCACCAGGGAGCTGCTGGAGTCGTTGCCGTTCGCGGCTGGTTACGGCGTGGAGATCGGGCTGCTGCTCGACACCCACGCCGCCCACGGGCTCGACGCCATCGCGCAGGTGAACCTCGGCGTCCGCAAGCACCGCAACCGCTCGCTGCTGCAACTGGGCGTGATGGCGCGGCAGATTCTCGCTGCGGCCCTGTCCCGGTGCGGCATGGCCGACGCGGGTGGTGCACTCACGCAGTTCGTGCAGGTGGGCGGGGAGTGGCTGCCGAACTCGACGCCCGTGGTGGTCGCCGAGCGTCCCCCGATGCGGGAGGTCGTCCGGCGGGCGTAAGACCGTCTGTGGTGGGATGACCCGGGTGGGGACCGCGCTGATCTACCTGATCGTCGTCGGGGCGGTTGCGGCTGTCCTGTTCGGGCTCTCCGCCGTCGTCTTCGGACGTGGCGAGGAGCTCGCGCCGCTGGCGCCCGGCGCCACCCCCACCCGGCTTCCCGCCGGCGTCGTCGAGGGCGAGGACGTGCGCGAGCTGCGATTCCCGCAGGCCGTGCGCGGCTACCGCATGGCGGAGGTGGACTGGGTGCTCGACCGGCTGGCCGACGAGCTCGACCGGACCGGGGCGGAGCGGGACGGGCTGCTGGCCCGCGTCGCCGAGCTGGAGTCCGTCACCACCGAGAGGGAGACATGACCGTCGACGTACTTCTCACCGCGGAGGCGGCATCATGACAGCCCGGGTCGAGCTGACCATTCCCGTCGACGTCAACGCGCCTGCGGGGGCGGTGTGGGACATGGTCACCGACTGGGAGGGCCAGGGGGAGTGGATGCTCGGCACGCGGGTGTCGGTCACCAGCCCCGGTGAGGGCCGGGAGCTCGGTGCCACCCTCAGCGCCTTCAGCGGTGTCGGGCCCCTCGGGTTCACCGACACGATGGAGATCGTGGAGTGGGCTGCGTCCGAAGGGGATGGGTTGAAGCGCTGCACGGTCCGCCACACCGGCAGCGTCGTCAAGGGCGACGGGGTGTTCGAGGTCGTGGAGCTCGGTCCCGAGCGCGCCCGCTTCCTGTGGACCGAGCTGCTCGACCTGCCGCTGGGCGCCCTCGGACGGCTGGGCTGGCCGGTCGTCCGCCCCGCGTTCCGGCTCGGCGTCGAGCAGTCGCTGCACAGGATGGCCCGGCTGTGCGAGGAGCGGTACCGCGCCGGTGGGTGAGCCCACGAGGTGCGGGTGGGCCGGCTCCCAGCCGGAGTACACCGCCTACCACGACGACGAGTGGGGGCGGCCTCTGCGCGGCGTCACCGCGATGTTCGAGCGGATGAGCCTGGAGGCGTTCCAGTCCGGGCTGTCGTGGATCGTCATCCTGCGCAAGCGACCAGCGTTCCGCGCCGCCTTCGCGGACTTCGACCCCACCACCGTCGCGGCGTTCACCGATTCCGACGTGCAGCGCCTGCTCGGTGACGCCGGCATCGTCCGCAACCGGTCCAAGATCGAGGCCACCGTCCACAATGCGCGGGTGGTGCTCGACCTCGACGCTCCGCTCGACGAGCTGCTCTGGTCGTTCGCGCCCGATCCGGCCACCCGCCATCGGCCCGCCGACCTCACCGAGGTGCCCGCCACCAGCGCGGAGTCCACGGCGATGGCCAAGGAGCTCAAGCGCCGCGGGTTCCGGTTCGTCGGCCCCACCACCTGCTACGCGCTGATGCAGGCGGCCGGACTCGTCGACGACCACGTCCGGGACTGCTGGCGCGCTGCACCGTAGTGGACACGAAGGGTGAACTCGGACCGCGTTGATCGCTCCGGTTTCACTCCTGTCCTATGGATGAGGAAAGATGTTCTCAGCATCCCCCGCCGCGCGCTCCCCCAGTGCGCAGCGGCGACCCGCACCACACAGATGGAGGGAGCAGGAGAATGGCGGCGATGAAGCCCCGGACCGGCGACGGTCCCCTGGAGGTGACCAAGGAGGGTCGGGGCATCGTGATGCGCGTCCCTCTCGAGGGCGGCGGCCGCCTGGTCGTGGAAATGTCGGCCGAGGAGGCCAGCGACCTCGGCGACGCGCTGAAGGCCGCCTCCGGCTGACCACCGACCGAACCCACGAACGGCGCCGCCGCTCTCCGCGTGAGAGCAGCGGCGCCGTTCGTCGTCCGGGGATCTGGTAGTAATAGTCCAGTGGACTTCATCGGTTACCGCAGCGACGCGCTGGGTGCGGCCGTCGAGCTGGTGAACGCGATCGCGACGCCCGTCGACGCGCCGCCGCCGGACCAGATGCGCGCCGTGATCACGGCCCACGGGTACCTCGGTCGACGGGCGCCCGCGTCGGTCGAGCCGTCGCTGCGGGCCTGGGCGCGCCGGTTGCGCACCGTCTTCGACGCACCGGACCTCGGGGTCGCCGCCGTCGCCGTCAACGCGCTGCTCGCCGACGTCCGCGTCGAACCGCACCTGTCCGGGCACGACGGGCAGGCCTGGCACCTCCACTACTCGCCGCCCGAGGCCGACGTCGTCGACCGGGTCCGCTCCACCACGGCGTTCGCGCTGGCGATGCTGGTGTCGGACTACGGCGTCGACCGGCACGGCAACTGCGCCGCCGATGGCTGCGCGCGCGTCTTCGCCGACACCTCCCGCAACGCTGGCCGCCGTTACTGCTCGCCCGCCTGCGCCAACCGCTCCGCGGTGGCGGCGCACCGCGCCCGGGCCCGAGCCACCCACTCCGCGAGTTGACCGATCCGACACGGTGTGTTCGCCGTTCGGGTACGGCCGCCCGTGCCCGATCGGCACACACGGCGTGTCGAGAACGTCAACTCGCGAAGTTCAGAGCAGGGACTCGTAGATCTCCACCGTGCGGGCGGCCGCTGTCTCCCACGCGAAGTCGCGTTCCGCCCGGATCCGGCCCGCCACACCCATCGCCTCGGCGCGACCGGGATCGGCGAGCAGGGTGTTGACCGCATCGGCGATGCCGGTGCGGAACCCGTCCACCTCGTGCTCGTCGAAGTGCACCAGCAGGCCCGTCTCGCCGTCGGCGACGACCTCGGGGATCCCGCCGACGTCGGAGGCGACCACGGCGGTGCCGCACGCCATCGCCTCGAGGTTGACGATGCCCAGCGGCTCGTACACCGACGGGCACACGAAGACGGTGGCCGCCGAGAGCAACTGCCGGACGTCCGCCGTGGGGAGCATGCCGCGCACCCAGATCACGTCCGGCCGGGCTGCGCTGAGCTCCGCGACCGCCTTCTCCGTCTCCTCGGCGATCTCCGGGGTGTCGGGGGCGCCGGCGCAGAGCACGATCTGGGCGTCGAGGTCGATGTGGTGGGCCGCCGCGATCAGGTGGCCCAGCCCCTTCTGACGGGTGATCCGGCCGACGAACACGACGCTGGGACGGTCCGGGTCCACACCGGCGGCCCGGACGGCGTCGCGCGCGGGGTCCGGGTGGTAGAACGCCGTGTCGATGCCGTTGTGGACGACGTGCACGCGGGCCGGGTCGAGTGCCGGGTAGCAGTCCAGCACGTCGGTGCGCATGCCCGCGCTCACGGCGATGACGGCGTCCGCGCTCTCGTAGGACGTGCGTTCCACCCAGGACGAGAGCCGGTACCCGCCGCCGAGCTGCTCGGCCTTCCACGGCCGTCTGGGCTCCAGCGAGTGGGCCGTGGCGACGTGCGGCACCCCGTAGAGGATCTTCGCCAGGTGCCCGGCCATGTTGGCGTACCAGGTGTGGGAGTGGGCGATGTCCACACCTTCCAGGCCCGCCACCATCGACAGGTCCACGCCGAGCGTCTGCAGAGCGGGGTTGGCCTGCGCCAGCGCCCCTGACGCGCGGTGGGCGAACGCGCCGTCGCGGGGATCGCCGAAACAGTGCACGTCGACGTCGACGAGGGCCCGCAGCGCCGGAACGAGATGTTCGACATGGACCCCCGCTCCGCCGTAGACGTCCGGGGGGTACTCGCGGGTGAGCAGGCCGATGCGCACGTGCCGCACCGTATGCCATCCGCACACCTTTCGGCACGAGGAGTTCGCGCTCTCCCTGTGGCCTGCCACGGTGCGGGAGCACTAGGGTCCCCACTGTGACCGGCGCCCGCATCTCACCCGCTTCGCCGCGGGGTTTCTCGGCCAACGTGCTGGGCATCGTCCTGGCGGGCGGCGAGGGCAAACGGTTGTGGCCCCTCACCGCCGACCGGGCCAAGCCCGGTGTGCCCTTCGGTGGCAACTACCGCCTGATCGACTTCGTGCTGTCCAACCTCGTCAACGCGGGGCTGCACCGCATCTGCGTGCTCACGCAGTACAAGTCGCACAGCCTCGACCGGCACATCTCCACCACGTGGCGGCTCTCGAGCGTGCTCGGTCAGTACATCACCACGGTCCCGGCACAGCAGCGGCTCGGCCGCCGCTGGTACACCGGCAGCGCCGACGCGATCTTCCAGAGCCTCAACCTGGTCTACGACGAGCGCCCCGACTACATCGCGGTGTTCGGCGCCGACCACGTCTACCGCATGGACCCGGGCCAGATGATCTCCGCGCACATCGAGAGCGGCGCGGGCGTCACCGTGGCCGGCATCCGGGTGCCGCGCGCGGAGGCGAAGGCCTTCGGCTGCATCGCTTCCGACGAGTCGGGCAAGATCACCGAGTTCCTCGAGAAGCCGTCGGACCCGCCGCACGTGCCCGACGACCCCGACGTCACGTTCGCCTCGATGGGCAACTACGTGTTCACCACCGAGGCGCTGCTCGACTCGCTGCGGGTGGACGCCGAGGACAACGACTCCGACCACGACATGGGCGGCGACATCATCCCGCTGCTGGTCGGCCGCGGTGAGGCGAACGTCTACGACTTCGCCGACAACGTCGTGCCCGGCGCCACCGACCGCGACTCGGGCTACTGGCGCGACGTCGGCACGCTCGACGCCTACTACGAGGCGCACACCGACCTGGTCTCGGTGCACCCGATCTTCAACCTCTACAACGAGCGCTGGCCGATCCGCACGGCCATGGCGCCGCTGCCCCCGGCCAAGTTCGTGGAGGGCGGCATCGCGCAGGACTCCATCGTCGGCGCAGGCACGATCATCTCCGGGGCCATCGTCCGCCGGTCGGTGATCAGCCCCAACGTGCGCATCGAGGCCGGTGCCGAGGTGTCGGACTCGGTGGTGCTGCCGGGCACGGTCGTGCGCCGCGGCGCCGTCGTACGTGGCGCCATCCTCGACAAGAACGTGATCATCCCCGAGGGTGCGCTCGTGGGCGTGGACCTCGCGATGGACCGCGCCCGCTACACCGTCAGCCAGGGCGGCGTGGTGGTGCTGGGCAAGGGGATCACGGCCCTGTAGCCGAGGCCACCCCACCTTTCTTCTCCCGCAACATGTGCCGAACGACGCGGATGACCTGGTCGATGCCGGACTCCTGAAGATGTAGTGCCTTTCCGCGCTGATCGTCGTCGTGCATGCTGACCGCGATCGAACTGCGGTCACTGCTGGAGACCACTATCTCGAACGCCCGGATCATCGTCCTCGACAGCGGCAGCGCCGCAAGCCCGACGTCGATCTGCGTGATCGCGTGCTCCTTCGTCGGCCTGGTCCTGGTCGAGATGGCCACGACGTCCGCGTAGTGGTACTCGTCGGTGTCCTCCTCCGACCGTCCGCCGATGTCGAATGTCAGTCGGCACCTGTAGATGGCCAGGTGATGGCCGGTCGGGCAGATAGCCATGAGGTCGTAGGAGGTGAACCTCCAGACGCGGTCCACGCCGGGCCGTCCCTTGGACCGGTCCGCCGGACCGAACACGACGAGTGGGCCACTTCCCTGCTCCGCCAGCCGTCGCTCACCGGGTTGAGAGGCGTCGTAGCTGTGCAGCTCCAGCTCGTCACGGGTGAGCTCCAGCCGCTGCATCGCGCGCTCCGCCGCGTCACGTAGATCGGCCCGCAGCGTCATGTCCATGTCGGCGTCGCGCGGCTTGGGCTCGGCTTTGGCGTACCGCCGGCGGTACTCCGCCAACAGGAGTCGACCCTGGACGAACAGGACCACCGCCACCACCGCGATCACCACGGTGCCGGCTGCGAGCCCCACGACGAGCAGCGCCACGGCGAGGACCACGGCCACCCCCGCCGCCCCCTGGAACCGCCACGCCCGGGTCTCGTCCGCAGGGGCCGGTGTCGCCTGGAAGTAGCGGCGCACGGCCTCCTTGCGCTCGTCACTGCGGGGCTCGCCCAGGGGGGCGGTCACCGCGCGCCCCCGTCGCATCGGGCCCGCAGCGCCTCGTAGACCGGCGCGCCGACGGCGCCCGTGTGGTCGACCACGAGTTGCGCGGACGGCACCGGTACGTCAGCGACGAGCGCCGCCACGACCGGTGGAGGCGTCGGCCGTCGCCGCCAGATCAGCCCCACATCCTCTGCGACGAGCGCGGCGAGGGCCCGCGCCTCGGGAAGATCCGGCGCCGCTGCGGTGCATCCCCGCACTGCGGCCAGCGCCGCGCGGCTCTGCCGGTGCGGTCGGGTGCCCCGCAGGAGCGCGAGCGCCAGGTGGAACTGCACCTGGTGATCGTCCGGCTCCGCCGCTGTCGCATCCTGCAGGCGCCGGATCGCCTCCCCATACCGGCGCTGCCGGAGGGCCGACAGGCCGTGGCGGGCCGATTCCGCCGCCGATGGTCCGCTGTGTGTGGAGTTGTCCACGAACTGGACGTCCCGGGCAACGAAGCGGTCGAAACGGTTCTCCATCAGGATCCGCCGAGTACGGAGACCATGGACTCCACGGATTCGACGATCCCGGCCGCCGCGGTCACCCCGCTCGCTAGTGCGGCGATGCGCCTGAGCGCTGTGCCGAGGCGGCCTCGGTCCGGGGCGGCCTCCGCGAGCTCGGCGGTCACGTCGTCCGTCGCCGAGCGGATTGTGCAGGCGAGCTCCGGCTCCAGCTGCGGAAGCGCGGTGTCGACCTGTCGCACGACGACCCGCGCCCGGGTCTGCAGCGCGACCAGGTCTTCGGCGTCGAGCACGACGCCGTGAAACGTGCGGCTGTTGTCGGTGAACGACACGTTGCCGGAGGCGTGGAAGTTTCCGAAACTGTTCTGCACGGCGTCCCCGTTCCCAGGTGTCCACCAGCGGACACTGTGACGCGGTAGTCGCCGCTTGTCGCTCCAATGTTGCCGTTCGTCGTGGCTGGTCACCGAAGTGGACCGCAGTCGAACCTGTTCGGCGCAGCATCGTTGCGCCGTCCGGGCGCGGTCTCAGGCAGACAGGCAGTGCGGCTACTCCAGCTTCACCGCGGCCAGTACGCCGTCGCCCAGGGGCAGGAGCACCGGCACGAGGTGCTCGTCGTCGCGTACCTGGCGGGCCACCTCGCGCAGGGCGACGCTGCCCGGGTCCGTGGCCTCCGGGTCGAGGGCCCCCGGGGCCATGACGCCGGCCATCGCCACCACGCCGCCGGGCCGCAGCAGGCGGACCGCCTCGTCGAGGTATCGCGGGTACTCGGTGGCGGCCGCGTCGACGAACACCAGGTCGTAGCCACCGTCGGTGAGCCTGGGCAGCACCTCCAGGCCCATCCCGTTGATCAACCGCAGCCGCGACGGCCCGTGCCCGCCCGCGACGAACGCCGCGCGGGCCGCCTTCAGGTTCTCGGGGTCGACGTCGATCGAGGTCAGTACCCCGTCCGCAGCCATCCCGCGCAGCAGCCACAGGCCGCTGACCCCGGCGCCGGTGCCGATCTCCACCACGGCCCTCGCGCCGATCGCGGTGGCGAGGAAGCGCAGGCCGGTGCCCGCCCCGCCGCTGACCGGGATGCATCCCAGCTCGACCCCGCGGGCGCGCGCGGCCACGAGGACGTCGTCCTCGGCGACGTAACCTTCGACGTGATCGCGCAGGGCGTCCGGGCCTGTCATGGTCAAGAGGCTACTGGTCAGGGTCCTCCGCAGGTTTCACAGACTCTTCTCAGACGGTTCTCACCCAACTGTCACAGGCGTCGGGCACCGTAGGCGGTGTCGGTCGGGGTCGAAGGCCGATGGAGCACCGGGAACACTCGGATCCGGTGCATCGTTCTCACGACGGCACGACCCGCCGCAGGAGGTACGACCCGATCATGACCGACGGCTCCGCCACGGCAGTGGCTACAGGCCCGGCCGCGATGCTGGACGCCGCCCCGGTGCTGCCTGGAGAGAGCGTGCTTCCTGGAGAGACCGTGCTGCCCGGAGAGGGCGCCGAGTGGACGCCGCCGAGCTGGGACGAGGTCGTCCGGGAGCACGCCGACCGGGTCTACCGCCTCGCCTACCGCCTCACCGGCAACCAGCACGACGCCGAGGACCTCACCCAGGAGACGTTCGTCCGGGTGTTCCGCTCGCTCGCGTCGTACCGGCCCGGCACGTTCGAGGGCTGGCTGCACCGCATCACCACCAACCTGTTCCTGGACATGGTGCGGCGCCGGGCCCGGATCCGGATGGAAGCCCTGCCCGACGACTCGGACCGCATCCCCGGCCAGGGCCCCGAGCCGGAGCAGGTCTTCTCCGACACCCACCTCGACCCGATGCTGCAGGCCGCGCTCGACGAACTGGCGCCGGAGTTCCGCGCCGCCGTCGTCCTGTGCGACGTGGAGGGCCTCTCCTACGAGGAGATCGGCGCCACCCTGGGCGTGAAACTGGGTACGGTGAGAAGCAGGATCCACCGCGGTCGCGCGGCGCTGCGCAGCTCCATGGAGCGGCGCCGGGCCGAGCAGGCGGCCGCGTCGGAGCAGCTGGAGGAGGTTCGCGGGTGAACAGCGAGGGTCGGCGTTTCTCGGTGACACTGCCGGACTGGGGACAGGACCACCTGTCCCCGGAGGCGGTCGTGGCCTTCGTCGACGACGAGCTCGACGACGGCCCGTTCCTGCGCGCCACCCGCCATCTCGACAGCTGCCACGAGTGCGCCACCCAGGTGACCGCGCAGGGGCAGGCCCGTTCCGCGCTGCGGTCGGCCGAGTGCCCGAGCCTGCCGTCGTCGCTGATGAGCAGCCTGTTCTCGATCCCGCACGACACCGAGCTCCCCGGAGCCCCCGCCGGGCTCGCCGTCACCTCCGACGGCCAGCTCGTGTCGGTACTGCGTCCGGAGCGGGTGCGGCCGGAGCCGGCGCCGCCCGCCGGATTGGCCCCCGACTCCGACCACGGCAGGGACTCCGACCACGGCAGGGACTCCGACCACGGCAGGGACTCCGACCACGGCAGGGACCCCGACCACGGCAGGCGCCTACCGTCGCGGCGGATGCGCTTCGGCGCGGGTGCCGCGATGTCGGGCCTCGCGTTGGGCGCCATGGCGCTCGGTGCCACCGGCATCTCCAGCGACGCGTCCACCACCGTCGCGGGCCCCGAGCGGGGCGTGTTCGACGGGTCGGTACTCGGCGGCTCGGCCGTCGACGCCCAGCTGCGCATCCCGGCCACCGACGCCGGCGCCGCGGCCGATCTCGGGCCGATGTCCCGTGTCCCGGCCACGTTCCTCCGCAGGCCCTGATCGGCTGACCCTGACAGGCAGACGCGGACTTCACCGCCCCTGAGGCACCCTCGTGGGCAGCCCCGTCCGTCCCCGTGCCCAGGAGCGTCCCGCCGCGATGACAGAGCCCGACCCCGCGGACGCGCACGACCCCGGCACAGCGGACGAGCCGCCCCGGCTCGGCCCCCGGCCACTGAGCCGCCCCGCCGTGGACGAGGGCACCGCACAGGTCTTCGGCCGCCCCGACGGCGTCGACGGCGGGTTCGCTGTGGCGCCCGGCTCGGCGGCCGCCCCGCGCACCACACTCGCCCCGCCCCCGCCCGCCGCGCTGGCCGGGGCGTTCGGCCGTCCCGCCACCGACGTGGACGCGCTGCAGCGCCCGCCCACCAACGGGCACGCCCCCACGGGGGGCGCCGGCGACGATCCCTTCTGGGACGCCGACGCCGACCGCGATCCCTGGCGTGACCCGGACAGCGCCGTCGCGCTGGGCCGCCCGGCCGGGGAGACCCCGTCCGGGGCCACACCCACGCGCGGCGAGGGGGCCCGGCTGAGCGTGCGCGAGGTGCTGTTCGGCCGCCGGGTGCACCCGCGGGCACTCGCCGTGCTGGGCGTGATCGCCGTCCTCGTCGGAGCCGTCGGCGGGCTCGTCGGGCGCTACACCGCCGAGGGCGCGTCCAGCCTCACCGAGCCCGACCCCACCATCACCCAGGCGCTGCCCGGCAAGGAACGCCCTCCCGGGTCCGTGGCCGACATCGCCCGGCGCACGGTGCCCGCCGTGGTCTCCATCGAGGTCCGGGTCGGCGACCAGGGGGGCACGGGCTCGGGCGTGGTGATCGATCCGTCCGGCTACGTCCTCACCAACAACCACGTCGTCGCGTCCGCCGTGGGCGCCGACGGGGCCACGATCGAGGCCGTCTTCCAGGACGGCACGCGCACCCCCGCCCGCATCGTCGGCCGCGACCCCAAGACCGACCTCGCCGTCGTCAAGGTCACCGTCGCCAACCCGGTGGTGGCCACGATCGGCTCGTCGGCGGGGCTCACCGTCGGCGACGGTGTGATCGCGATCGGCTCGCCTCTCGGGCTGGCCGGCACGGTCACCGACGGCATCGTCAGCGCGCTCAACCGGCCCGTCCGGCTCGACGGCGGCGCCAGCGACACCAACGCGGTGATCGACGCGATCCAGACCGACGCCGCGATCAACCCGGGCAACTCCGGGGGGCCGCTGGTCGACTCCACAGGTGCCGTCGTCGGCATCAACACCGCGATCCGCAGCCTCGGGCAGGGTCAGGGCGCCGGCGGCGAGGGCGGCTCCATCGGTCTCGGGTTCGCGATCCCCATCGACAACGCCCGGGTCATCGCCGACGAGCTGATCAGGACCGGGGTGGCGAAGCACGCCGAGATCGGCATCAACGCGCGCTCGGTCAGCGACGTCACCACCGAGGGCGCCCAGGTGCAGAACGTCCAGCAGGGCGGCGCGGCGGCGCAGGCCGGCATCGTCGAGGGTGACGTGATCATCAAGGTGGGGAACCGGTCCATCGCCGGCGCCGACGAGCTCGCCGTCGCGGTGTCGGAGCGCAATCCGGGGGAGACCGTGCAGGTCCAACTCGTGCGGGACGGCCGTCCGTTGACGTTGCCGGTGGTCCTGACGTCCGACTGAAGGCTTATGGTGGTGGCATGTTCGAGAGCGTCGGGTGGGGCGAGATCCTCGTCCTGATCGTGGCCGGTCTCTTCATCCTGGGTCCGGAGCGGCTGCCCGCCGCCGCGGAGTGGCTCGGCAAGAGCATCCGTCAGGTGAAGCAGTACGCCAGCGGCGCCAAGGAGCAGTTGCGCGGCGAGCTCGGCCCGGAGTTCGACGAGTTGCGCAAGCCGCTCGAGGAGCTCCGTGGCCTGCGCAACTTCAACCCCCGCACCGCGGCCACCAACGCCCTGTTCGGCGACGACACCCCCGTCAAGCCAAGCGGCTTCGGCACCGCTCCGCAGAGCGTCACGAACGGCAACGGCAGCGGCGGCATCGACATGATGAAGCCCGCGGCGGCGCCGGAGCCGTTGGCGAAGAACGAACGCCCCCCGATCGACGACGACGCCACCTGAGCCAGCGTCGGTGTGTCAGCCGAGCATCGGCGGGCGCTTCAGGTGCCAGTCCGTCGCCTGCTGGAACGCGTGCGCTGCCGCGAGGACCCCGGCGTCCCCGTGGCGTGGCCCCACGATCTGCAGCCCCGCCGGCAGGCCCCCCACGAAGCCGCAGGGCACGCTCGCGGCCGGCTGCTGGGTCATGTTGAACGGGTACGTGAACGGCGTCCACGTCGTCCAGCGCTCCCCGGCCCAGCCCGACGGCACCTCCACGCCCTTCTCGAACGCGGTGATCGGCAGCGTCGGGGTGAGCAGCAGGTCGTACCGGGAGTGGAACTCTCCCATCAGGATGCCGAGCTCGTTGCGCACGGCCATGGCGCCGAGGTAGTCCACCGCGCTGGTCCGTTCGCCCTGCTCGGCCACCTCGAGCAGCCCGGGGTCCAACCGCGCCCGCTCGCCCGGGCCGAGGTGCTCGATGCACTTGGCGGCGCCGGCGAACCACAGCGTCTCGAAGGCGGCGATCGGATCGGTGAACCCGGGCTCGACCTCCTCCACCCGGGCGCCCAGCACGGCGAAGATGTCCACGGCCGCGGCGAACGCCGCCGCCACCCCGGGGTCGACGGTGGCGTGACCCAGCGCGGGGCTGACGGCGATCCGCAGGCCTGCCATCGACCGTCCGAGCTGCTCGACGGTGGGCTCCGCGGGCGCGAGTGCCCACGGGTCCCGGTGGTCCGGCTCGGCCATCACGTCGAGCAGCAACGCAGCGTCGGCGGCCGTGCGCGCCATCGGGCCCGCGTGGGCGAGCGTGCCGAACGGGCTCGCCGGGTAGAGCGGGGCGCGGCCGTACGTCGGCTTGATCGTGGTGGTGCCGGTGAACCCGGCCGGGATGCGCACCGAGCCGCCGCCGTCGGTGCCGAGGCTCAGCGGTCCCATCCCCAGTGCGACGGCCGCGGCGCTGCCGCCCGACGATCCGCCGGACGTGCGCGAGGGGTCCCAGGGGTTGCCGGTGGCGCCGGTCAGCGGGGAGTCGGTGACGCCCTTCCAGCCCAGCTCCGGGGTGGTGGTCTTGCCGACGATCACGCCGCCGTGCGCGCGGACGCGGGCGACCGCGGGAGCGTCGAGCACCCACGGGCCGGCCGGGTCGATCGAGTGCGAGCCGCGCAGCGTGGGATGGCCACGGGTGTAGAACAGGTCCTTGACCGAGACGGGCACGCCGTCGATGCGCCCCTGCGGCTCGCCCTGCAACCAGCGGCGTTCCGACGCCCGGGCCGCGTCGAGCGCGCCGTCGGCGTCGAGCAGGCAGAACGCGTTGACCTGCGGGTCGAGGCGCAGGATGCGGTCGAGCACGGCCTTCGTGGCCTCGACGGGGGAGAGCGCGCCGGTGCGGTAGGCGGTGAGCAACTCGCCGGCGGTGAGATCGGCCGCGCTGCGGGCGACGGTGGGGCTGGTCATGACACTCCTCGTGTGGATACATAGCCCAGCGACTTGTCCACCACGTTGTGGAGGGGTTCGCCCGCGCGGTAGCGCGCGAGGTTGGCGGTGAAGACGTCGGCGAGGGCGTGGCGCCAACCGATGGTGTCACCCGACATGTGCGGCGAGACGATGACGCCGGGCAGGTCCCACAGCGGGGAGTCCCCGGCGAGAGGTTCGGCCGCGACGACATCCAGTGCGGCGCCGGCGATACGGCCCTCCCGCAGGGCGTCGACGAGGTCCGGCTCGACGACGAGCCCGCCGCGTCCGACGTTGATCACCCGGGCCCGGGGGGGCAGGGCGGCCAGCGCAGCGGCGTCGAGCATCCCGCGGGTGGCGTCGGTGAGCGGCGCGGCGAGCACGAGCCAGTCGGTGGCGGGCAGCAGCCCGGGCAGCGCGTCGAAGGGGTGCACGCCCTCGGCGGCGCGGCGCCCGACGAGGTCGACCGTGATCCCGACGGCACCGAGCATCCGCGCGACGGCGTGCCCGATCGGCCCGCTGCCCACCACGACGGCCCGGGTGCCGGCCACCGCCTGCGTCTCGCGGTGGTGCCAGTCGTGGCGGGACTGCGCCGTGAGCGTGCCGGGCAGGTCCTTCGCCATCGCCAGCACCAGGCCGAGCACGTACTCGGCCATGGGCGCGTCGAACACGCCGCGGGAGTTGGTCAGGATCACGTCGGAGTCGAGCAGACCCGGGAACAGCAGGCGGTCGACCCCGGCGCTGGCGGTGTGCACCCAGCGCAGCGCGCCCGTGTCGGCGTCGGGCCAGGCGTCACGGACGGCGTCGGAGAGGAAGTCCCACACCAGCAGCACCTCGGTGCCGGGCAGGGCCTTGGCAAGGCCGTCGGCGTCGGTGACCGTGCGGATGTCGTCATGGTCGAGACGTGGCGGGGGGTCGTCGCCATGCAGGACGGTGATCGCCGAAAGGGGCCGCTGATCTGCGGAAACGGACAAGCTGGGGTGTCCTTCGAACGTCGGGCCCGGATGTTTGACACGCTAGGAACCGCTCGTATGATTGTCAACAATCCGCGGCGCTGCGGTGGCCCCCCGACCCTCGCCGGGAGCGATTCATGTCCAGACTCATCCGGATCACCCTCGAGAAGCGCGGCGTCTCGTGCGTCGCCGAACTGTTGGAGAAGGACGCTCCCCGCACCACCGCGGCCGTGTGGGAGGCCCTCGGCGAGGCCCCGCTCGGCGGCCCCGCGCAGCACGCCAAGTACGCGCGCAACGAGGTGTACTCGATCGTCCGGCGCTTCGGCCCGAAGATCGGCCACGAGAACACCACCGTCACCCCGATCCCCGGCGACGTCTGCTACTTCGACTTCGCGGGCGGCGTGCTCGACGCGTCGTTCAAGGAGGATCAGGACATCGACCAGGTCGAGGGCGGCATCGACCTCGCGATCTTCTACGGGCGCAACAACCTGCTGATGAACGGCGACATCGGCTGGGTGCCCGGCAACGTCTACGCCTCGATCGTCGAGGGCCTGCCGGCGATGGCCGAGGCCTGCCACGACGTCTGGCGCTCGGGGAGCGTGGGCGAGAAGCTCGTCTACTCGCGCCTCGAGGCGTCGTCGCCGCGATCCGTCGCCGACTGATGCCCACCGAACTCTCGGTGGGCCACGCCGAACCTGCCTCCCACCAGGGCATCGGCGTCGTCGCCCCCTTCGACTTCGCCCTCGACCGCGAGCTCTGGCGCTGGGTGCCCGAGGACATCTCGCTCTACCTCACGCGGCTGCCGTTCTTCACCACGCCGATGACCGTCGAGATGGCGGTGGCCTGCGGCGACCGCCGCGCCATGCGCCGTGCCACCCGCGACGTCCTCACGCCCGAGCCCGCCGTGGTCGCGTACGCGTGCACGTCGGGCAGCTTCGTCGACGGCACGCTCGGCGAGCAGGTCCTGCGGCGCACGATGCTCGACGCCGGCGCGCCCGCGGCGTGCACCACGTCCGGGGCGCTGATCGACGCGCTCGCCGTGCTCGGCGTCAGCCGGATCGCGATCGCCACGCCGTACGTCGAGCCGGTCACGCGCCGGCTGGTCGGGTTCCTGTCCGAGAACGGCGTGCGCACCGTGTCGTGCGAGGGGCTCGGGCTGCTCGGCAACATCTGGCGCGTCACGTACGCGCAGGTGGTGGAGATCGTCCAGGCCGCCGACACCGACAACGCCGAGGCGCTGTTCATCAGCTGTACCAACGTGCCCACCTACGACCTCATCGAGCCGCTCGAACAGGCGCTCGGCAAGCCCGTGCTCACCGCCAACCAGGTCACGATGTGGGCCGCGCTGCGGGCCATGGGCCGCACCGCGGTGGGCGGCGGGCGGCTGCTGGCCGCGGACCTCGACGGCCCCGTCGGCATCGCCCCCGTGGCCGTCCCCGGCCTCGTGGCCGTCCCCGACCCCACGTCAGGAGCTGCATGAGCACCGCCACCCCCGTCTCCACGACCGACAGCACGGCTCCCGCGCCGGCCGCGTCCCCGGAGGGGAGCCGCTCGGTGGCCATCGGCATCCTCTACCCCGGCTCCTCCGCCGAGGACGACTACCCGCGCGCCCAGGCGCTGCTCGGCGGCCCGGCGCTGCCGCTGGTGCACACCGAGATGCGCGTCGACGCCCACCGCGTCGACGCCCTGCTCGAGATCGGCGGCGACGACGTGCTGGCCGCCGGGTTCACGGAGCTCCCGCAGCCGCTCGACGCGGTGGTGTGGGCCTGCACCAGCGGCAGCTTCGTCTTCGGCTGGGACGGCGCGGCGGAGCAGGTCGCGGCGCTGCGGGCCACCGCCGGGGTGCCCGCGTCGAGCACGTCGTTCGCGTTCGTCGACGCCTGCGCGCACCTGGGGATCTCGAAGGTGGCCGTCGGTGCCACCTACCCCGACGACGTGGCGGCGCGGTTCGTCGACTTCCTCGCCTCGGCCGGCATCGAGGTGCTGACGCTGTCGTCGCGGGGGATCGTCACGGCCGCGGAGGTGGGCACGCTCCCTCCAGCGACGGTGCTCGACTTCGCCGCGGCCGCCGATCACCCCGACGCCGACGCCGTCCTGCTGCCCGACACGGCCCTGCACACGATCGGCCTCCTCGACGCGCTGGAGGAGCGGGTCGGCAAGCCCGTGCTGACGGCCAACCAGGTCAGCATCTGGCAGGGCCTCCGGCTCGCCGGGGCCGCCGACTCCCGGCCGTGTTTCGGGGCGCTCTTCCGATGATCGATCTCAGCGGGCTGGAACCGGTGGAGCGCCGCTCCACGGCCGCGATCGTCGCCGACCGGCTGCGCGAGGCGATCATGCGCGGCACGTTCCCGCCCGGCACCCAGTTGGGCGAGGTCGAGATCGCCACGCGGCTGGGCGTGAGCCGTGGACCGCTGCGCGAGGCCATGCAGTGGCTCGTGGCGGAGGGACTGCTGCGCAGCGTGCGCAACCACGGGACGAGAGTCCGCGACCTCGACGCCGCCGACGTCCGCGACGTCTACGCGGCCCGTGCGGCCGTCGAGCGGGCGGCGGGACTGCTGCTCATCGCGGGGGACCGGGCCGCCGCCGTGGTACGGCTGAGCGCCTCGTTGGCCGCGATGGAGGCGGCCGCCGGCGACCCGGTGGCCCTCGCCGACGCCGACCACGCCTTCCACCACGAGCTGGTGGCCGCGTCGGGGAGTCCGCGGCTGCAGCGCATGGCCGACACGCTGCTCGTCGAGACCCGGATGTGCCTGGCCGCGTTGCAGGACAACCCACCGCCGGCCGAGGATCTGCTGGCCGAGCACCGGGCGCTCCTCGACGCCGTTCGCACCGGCGACGTCACCCGCCTCACGACCGTCCTGGAGGCGCACATGGCCGACGCCGTCGACCGGATTCTCGCGCCGGCGGCCGTCCCGCCGTCCGCGCAGCCGGCCTGACGTCTTGCCCGTGACCGCATCCACGTGCTTCCATCGACGCAGATTGTCAACAATCCGACAACCTTGGAGTCCCGCATGGCTCAGCTGTCCCCCCTCCTGAAGCAGGCGACGCCCGTGCAGGTCGCCCGCGGCGAGGGCGTGTACCTCCACGGCACCGACGGCCGTCGCCACCTGGACTTCACCGCCGGCATCGGCGTCACCAGCACCGGGCACTGCCACCCGCGCGTGGTCGCGGCGGCGCAGGAGCAGGTGGCCACGCTCATCCACGGCCAGTACACGACGGTCATGCACCAGCCGCTCCTGAAGCTCACCGAGCGCCTCGGTGACGTGCTGCCGCCCACGCTGGACAGCGTGTTCTTCCTCAACTCCGGCAGCGAGGCCGTCGAGGCGTCGGTGCGGCTGGCCCGGCACGCCACCGGCCGTCCGATGATCGTCGCGTTCGACGGCGGCTTCCACGGCCGCACGATGGGCGCCGCGGCGCTCACCACGTCCGGGGCGAAGATCCGCGCGGGCCTCGGCCCGATGATGGGCGGCGTCGCGTTCGCGCCGTTCCCGTACGCGTTCCGGTACGGCTGGAGCGAGGAGGAGACGGTCGCGTTCTGCCTGCGCGAGCTGGACCGCCTGCTGATCACCGCCGCCCCCGCGTCGGACGTCGCGGCGTTCATCATCGAGCCGGTGCTCGGTGAGGGCGGTTACGTGCCCACCCCGCCCGCGTTCCTCGAAGGTCTGCGCGAGCGCGCCGACGCGCACGGCATCCTGCTCATCGCCGACGAGGTGCAGACCGGCTTCGGGCGCACCGGGAAGTTCTGGGGCCACGAGTTCTCGTCGGTCACGCCCGACATCCTGATCACTGCCAAGGGCCTGGCCAGCGGGTTCCCGCTCTCGGGCATCGCGGCGTCGACGGAGCTGATGGCGAAGGCCAAGCCCGGCTCGCAGGGCGGCACGTACGGCGGCAACGCGGTGGCATGCGCCGCTGCGCTCGCCACCATCGACGTGATCGAGGACGAGGGCCTCGTCGCCAACGCGGGGGAGCAGGGTCTGCGTCTGCTCGAAGGGCTGCGCAAGGTGGCGGCCGACCACCCCGGCATCGCCGACGTCCGCGGCCTGGGCCTGATGGTGGGCAACGAGTTCTGCCACGCCGACGGCACGCCCGACGCGGCCGCGGCCACGAAGGCGCACGCGGCGGCGGCGGACAAGGGCCTGCTGCTGCTGACCTGCGGCCCGTTCGGCAACGTCGTCCGCATGATCCCGGCGCTGATCGTCACGGCGGAGCAGGTGGACGAGGGCGTAAACCTCTGGCGCGACGCCCTGAGCACCGTCTCCTGACGACGAACGGCACTCTCGTCGCATAGGTTGCGACGAGAGTGCCGTTGGTCCGGGCGGGCTACTTCTTGACGGGGCTGATGTTGAGGCTCATCCCGGCCAGGCCCCTAGCCCGCGTCGTCAGCTTGTTGCTGATGGCCTGCAGCGCTTTCGCCGCGGGGGCCTCGGGGTTCGACAGGACGATCGGGGTGCCCTCGTCGCCGCATTCGCGGACGCGGGTCTCCAGGGGGACCTGGCCGAGCAGGGCCACCGGGGCGCCGAGGCTCTTCGTCAGCGAGTCGGCCACCGTCTGGCCGCCGCCGCTGCCGAAGATCTCCATACGGGAGCCGTCGGGCAGCTCCATCCAGCTCATGTTCTCGACGACGCCCGCGATGCGCTGGCGGGTCTGCAGGGCGATGGAGCCGGCGCGCTCGGCCACCTCCGCCGCAGCCTGCTGCGGCGTGGTGACCACGAGCAGTTCGGCGTTGGGGATGAGCTGTGCGGTGGAGATCGCGATGTCGCCGGTGCCGGGCGGCAGGTCCAGCAGCAGGACGTCGAGGTCGCCCCAGTAGACGTCGGCCAGGAACTGCTGCAGTGCACGGTGCAGCATCGGGCCGCGCCACACGACCGCCTCGTTGCCGGGGGTGAACATGCCGATCGAGATGACCTTCACGCCGTGCGCCTGCGGCGGCATGATCATGTTCTCGACCTTGGTGGGCACGTCGGTGGTGCCCAGCATCCGCGGCACCGAGTGGCCGTAGATGTCGGCGTCGACCACGCCGACCGAGAGCCCGCGCGCGGCCATCGCCGCGGCCAGGTTGACCGTGATCGACGACTTGCCCACCCCGCCCTTGCCCGATGCCACGCAGTAGACGCGGGTGAGCGAGCCGGGCTGGGCGAACGGGATGACCGGGTCGGCGCTGTCGCCGCGCAGGCCCTTGCGCAGCTCGGTGCGCTGCGCGTCGTTCATGACGTCGAGCTCGACCTGCACGCCGGTGATGCCGGCGACCGCGGACACCGCCTCGGTGACCCGCTTCGTGATCGTGTCGCGCATCGGGCAGCCGGCCACCGTCAGGTAGACGCCGACCGTGGCGAGGCCGTCGGGGGACACCGCCACACCCTTGACCATCCCCAGTTCGGTGATGGGCTTGTGGATCTCCGGGTCGTCGACGCCCGCGAGCGCGGCGTGGACGGCCTCTTCGATGGTGGTGGTTGCGGACATCACGAGCCTTCCCTCTGCACAGATCCACGGCTTCCGCCGCGACTCGCCCCATGCTACGGCGGCCCCCGGGGCGCCCACGTCCGTAGGATGGCCTCGGTGACGGACGCAACGCCGGCTGCAGCCCGGCGCAGCCCCACCCAGGACCAGCTGGATGCGTGGCGGTCGTTCCTGCGGGCCCACGCCACCATCACCCGCACGTTGGAGGCCGAGCTCGAGGCCGAGCAGAAGCTGTCGCTCGCCGCCTACGACGTGCTCGTCCAGCTCGCCGAGGCCCCCGGTCGGCAGCTGCGGATGACCGAGCTGGCCGACGCGGTGCTGCTGTCCCGCTCGGGGGTCACCCGCCTGGTGGACCGCATGGAGCGCTCCGGGCTGGTATCGCGCTGCCCGGTGGAGAGCGACGGGCGGGGGGTGGCCGCGGCGCTCACGGAGGCCGGCCTCAACCGCCTGCGCGTGGCCTCGCGGACCCATCTCGCCGGGGTGGTGAGCCACTTCGCGGCCCGCCTCGACGAGGACGACCTCGCCGCGCTGGACCGGATCAGCCGTCGCCTGGCTGGGTGAGTTTGGCCTTCCGCTTGCGCCCGCGCTCGGACGGCCGCGCGTCGAGGCGTTCGCCCAGCTTCTCCAGCTCGCCGCGCAGGTAGTCGCGGGTGACGACCTCGCCCACGGCCAGCCGCAACGCCACGAGCTCGCGGGCCAGGTACTCGGTGTCGGCCTTGGTGCGTTCCGCGCGGGCCCGGTCCTCGTCGAGCGCGACGCGGTCGCGGTCGTCCTGCCGGTTCTGGGCCAGCAGGATCAGCGGGGCGGCGTAGGCGGCCTGCGTGGAGAACGCCAGGTTGAGCAGGATGAACGGGTAGGGGTCCCACTGCCACTGCACCGCCACCACGTTCAGGACGATCCAGAAGAACACGATCACCGTCTGGATCGCGAGGAACCGGCCGGTGCCGAGGAACCGGGCGATCCGCTCGGAGAACCGGGCGAACCCGTCCGGGTCGATCTCGAAGCGGCCGCGGCCCAGGCGGGGCTGGTCCAGCTTCCGTCGTTGGGTGATCTCAGGCATCGGTGACCTCACACATCGGCTACCTCGATCGGCTCCCGGTGGTTCGTGTCGGGCCGGTGGCTCTCGCCGTCGCGCTCGCGGCCGTCGTCGGTCAGGCGGTCGCGCCAGTCCGGGGGCAGCAGGTGTTCGAGCACGTCGTCGACGGTGACGGCGCCGAGCAGGTGGTCCTCGTCGTCGACGACCGGGCCGGCCACGAGGTTGTACGCGGCCAGGTAGCGGGTGATCTCGCTGAGCGTGGCGTCCGGGGACAGCCGGGCCAGATCGGTGTCGACGACGCCCGCCACCAGCTCGAACGGCGCCTCGCGCAGCAGCCGCTGGACGTGTGCGCAGCCGAGGTAGCGGCCCGTCGGGGTCTCGGTGGGGGCCCGGCAGACGAACACCATGCTGGCCAGCGCGGGCGGGATGTCGGGGTTGCGGATCCGGGCCAGCGCCTCGGCGACGGTGGCGTCCGGGCGCAGGATGATCGGCTCCGGCGTCATGAGCCCGCCCGCCGTGTTCGACGAGTAGGTCAGCAGTCGCCGGACGGGCTCCGACTCCTCGGGCTCCATCAGCGCCAGCAGGGCCGCGGCGTCGGCGTCGGGCATCTCGCCGAGCAGGTCGGCGGCGTCGTCGGGCGACATCGCCTCCAGGACGTCGGCCGCCCGTTCGGACTCCAGGTGGGCCAGCAGCGCGCGCTGGTCGTCCTCCGACATCTCCTCGAAGACGTCGGCGAGGCGCTCGTCGTCGAGGGCGTCGATCACCTCGAACTGACGCTTCTCGGGCAGCTCCGACAGCGTGGACGCGACGTCGGCCGGGCGCATCGTCTCGAACACCGACAGCAGGCCCGCGGTGCCCTGCCTGTCGGTCAGGGTCAGGCCGCTCACGGCGCTCCAGTTCAGCACCTGCACCTCTCCGCGGCGCGCGAGGCGGTGGCGCCGGACCCGGACGGCGAGCCGTCCGACCACCCAGTCCCGCGACCGGGTCGGCTCGACGGCGGCGTCGACCACGAGGGCGTCGGTGCCGGACGCGATGATCTGCACCCGCGCGTCGAGCAACTGTCCGAGCACGAGCGTCTCGTTGGGTCGCTGGGCGAAACCGCGCAGGCTCACCGAGCCCGTCGACAGCGTGACGGCGACGGGGTCGATCGCGGTGACCCGCAGCATCGGTACGAAGATCCGCCGCCGCGTGACCATCTCCACGACCATGCCCAGCACCCGGGGCGGGCTCGCGTCGACCCGCAGGCTCACGACCAGGTCGCGCACCTTGCCGATCCGCTCGCCGTCGGGGCCGAAGACGGGCAGCCCGGCCAGCCGCGCGACGAAGACCCGCTCGGTGCTCATAGCGCGCAGCCTAGGGTCCGCGACCTCTTTGCCTGCCGTTGGAGGAGCTGCCCTGCATGGTGGAATCGACGTCGACTGCGTGAGAAACCAATCACCTCGGGCGGCCCGGGCGGTGCGGACGTGTCAACATCCTGGCCAGCCGCCCACGGATCTCGATGAGGAGTTCGCCCGATGACCAACCAGTTGCGCCCCCGCCGGTCCTGCCTGGCAGTGCCCGGCTCCAGCCAGAAGTTCATCGACAAGGCCCGCACGCTGAACTCGGACCAGATCTTCCTGGACCTCGAGGACGCCTGCGCTCCGCTGGCCAAGCCGGGTGCGCGCACGACCATCGTCGCTGCGCTGAACGAGGGCGGCTGGGGCGAGAAGATCCGGGTCGTCCGCGTGAACGACTGGACCACCGAGTGGACCTACCGCGACGTCACCGAGGTCGTGGAGGGCGCGGGCGCCAACCTCGACGCGATCATGCTGCCCAAGGTCCAGACGCCCGAGCAGGTCGTCGCCCTGGACCTGCTGCTCACCCAGATCGAGAAGTCGCTGGGCCACGAGGTCGGGAAGATCGGCATCGAGGCGCAGATCGAGAACGCGCTGGGCCTGATCAACGTGGACAGGATCGCCACGGCGAGCCCGCGCGTGGAGACCATCATCTTCGGCCCGGCCGACTTCATGGCGTCGATCAACATGAAGAGCCTGGTCGTGGGCGAGCAGCCCCCCGGCTACGACGTGGGCGACGCCTACCACCACATCCTCATGAGCATCCTCATGGCGGCCCGCGCCCACGACAAGCAGGCCATCGACGGCCCGTTCCTGCAGATCCGCGACGTCGAGGCGTTCACCCGCGTGGCCGGCCGCTCCGCCGCGCTGGGCTACGACGGCAAGTGGGTCCTGCACCCCGGCCAGATCGACGCGGCCAACGAGACGTACTCCCCGCTGCAGAAGGACTACGACCACGCCGAGAACATCCTCGACGCCTACGAGTACTTCACCTCCGAGGCGGGCGGCAAGAAGGGCTCGGCCATGATCGGCGACGAGATGATCGACGAGGCGTCGCGGAAGATGGCGCTGGTGATCTCGGGCAAGGGCCGCGCCGCGGGCATGGAGCGCACGGACAACTGGACCCCACCGGAGAGCTGAGCGTGACCCTTCCGGAGGGGGAACCGAACCCCTGGGCCATCTCGATCGAGGAGCAGACGGGGTCGAAGAAGAATCGCCAGTGGCACCTGACGGCGCTGCGCCGGTACCCGGACTGCGCCACGGCCCGCAGCGAGGCGGCCCGGATCGCCCGGACCCACCGGCCGGAGAACCCCGAGTCGCCCACCGAGCGGATGGTGCTGTGCAGCGGCCCGGACGACTACCTGGTGGCGCTCAAGGGGCTTCTCGGCGGGGTCTTCCACGTCCGGGTCCACGTCTGGGAGGTCGTCGGCCGGTACGAGCGGTAGCGGGTGAGGACCTTCACAGGCCGGAGCGCGCGCTAGGTATGCCACGCGGGAGATACTGCGAGCCGACAAGCCCAGCGCCGGGAGCAGCACAGTCCCTTCCCGGCGGCCGCGACGTACGCCAGGAGGAACCATGGCCCGGCTCGCCCAGACCGCCGGTCTCACCGAGATCCAGGAAGAGATCCTGTCCACGGTCAAGACCTTCGTGGACAAGGAGATCATCCCGCACGCCACCGCCCTCGAGCACGCCGACGCCTACCCGCAGGACATCGTCGACGGCATGAAGGAGATGGGCCTGTTCGGGCTCACCATCCCGGAGGAGTACGGCGGCCTCGGTGAGTCGCTGCTGACCTACGCGCTCGTGGTGGAGCAGATCGCGCGCGGCTGGATGAGCGTCTCCGGCGTGATCAACACCCACTTCATCGTGGCCTACATGCTGATGCACCACGGCACCGAGGAGCAGAAGCAGAAGTACCTGCCCCAGATGGCGCTGGGGGAGACCAGGGGCTCGTTCTCGATGTCCGAGCCCGACCTCGGCTCCGACGTCGCCGCGATCAAGACGAAGGCCGTGCAGGACGGTGACGGCCCCGACGCCGACTGGGTCATCGACGGCGCCAAGATGTGGCTGACGAACGGCGGCACGTCCACGTTGACCGCGGTGCTCGTCAAGACCGACGAGGGCGCGCCCAAGCCCTACCAGAACCTCACCACGTTCCTGGTCGAGAAGCCGGTCGGCTACGGCGAGGTCGCCCCGGGTCTGCTGATCCCCGGCAAGATCGACAAGATGGGCTACAAGGGCGTCGACACCACCGAGATGGTGTTCAAGGGCCACCGCGTGCCCGCCGACCGCATCCTCGGCGGCAAGCGCGGCGCCGGCTTCGCGCAGATGATGGACGGCGTCGAGGTCGGCCGCGTCAACGTCGCCGCCCGCGCCTGCGGCATCTCGATCCGCGCGTTCGAGCTGGCGGCCGACTACGCCCAGCAGCGCCGCACGTTCGGCAAGCCGATCGCCGAGCACCAGGCTATCGCGTTCAAGCTGGCCGAGATGGGCACCAAGGTCGAGGCCGCCCACCACATGATGGTGAACGCGGCGCGGCTCAAGGACTCCGGCAACCGCAACGACGTCGAGGCCGGCATGGCCAAGCTGATCGCGTCGGAGTACTGCGCCGAGGTCACCCAGGACTCGTTCCGCATCCACGGCGGCTACGGCTACTCCAAGGAGTACGAGATCGAGCGCCTCATGCGCGAGGCCCCGTTCCTGCTCATCGGCGAGGGCACGAGCGAGATCCAGAAGACCATCATCAGCCGCGGCCTGCTGCGCGAGTACAAGTCCCGCTGACGGTGCGGTGGGGGTGCGGCAGGCACCTTCGGTGTGACGTTCCCGTGTGACCGGCACTACGGTGCAGGTCGGTGCGTTGACATGATGGACAAAGCACCCACCACCATCTCGAGGAGGCCCCCGTGACCACACCGTTCGGCGGGCCCGCGCGCACCGCGCCCGGCCTGCCCAACCTGCCCACTCCCCCCACCGGCTGGCCGGTCGGCTCCTACGCCACCTACGAGGAGGCGCAGCGGGCCGTCGACCACCTGGCCGACTCGGACTTCCCGGTCCGTGACGTCACCATCGTCGGGGTCGACCTGATGCTCGTCGAGCGCGTGATCGGCCGGCTCACCTGGGGCCGCGTCCTCGGGTCCGGCGCGGCCTCGGGCGCCTGGTTCGGTCTGTTCGTCGGCCTGGTCCTGAGCTTCTTCAGCGCCGAGGCCAACCCGCTCGGCGCCATCATCTCCAGCCTCGTCATCGGCATCGTGTTCTTCACGATCTTCGCCGCCGTCAGCTACCGGGCCAGCGCGGGGCGCCGCGACTTCACGTCGTCGAGCCAGATGGTGGCGGGGCGCTACGACGTCCTGTGCCAGCCGCGCAACGCGGAGAAGGCGCGGGAACTGCTGGCCAAGCTCGCGATGGGCCCCACCCAGCTCTGACCGACATGGAGTCCCGGTTCGTCGCGATGGTCCTGGCCAACGGGACGAACCGGGAGGTGCTCGCCCGCGGGCCCGAGCTGGGCGTCCCCGACTGGTGGCTCACGGCGGGGGCGGTGTTCCAGACGGTCTGGAACGTCCTCGACGGCCGTGCCCCGGACGCCGGCATCCGCGACCACGACCTGTTCTACTTCGACGACTCGGACCTGTCGTGGGAGGCCGAGGACGCCGTGATCCGGCGGGCGGCGGTGCTCTTCGCCGACCTGGACGCCACGGTCGAGGTGCGCAACGAGGCCCGTGTCCACCTCTGGTACGAGGCCCACTTCGGTGTCCCGGCCGTCGCGTTCCGGTCGGCGCGCGACGCCATCGACCACTTCGCGTCCACCACGTGCTGCTACGCGCTCACCACGGACCGGGCGGGGCGCATCAGCGTCTACGCCCCGCACGGCTACGACGACCTGTTCGCACAGCGGGTGCGGCCCAACCCGGTCCTCGCCCCGCGCGAGGTCTACGAGGCGAAGGCGGCCAGGTGGGTCGGGCAGTGGCCGGGACTCACGATCGATCCCTGGCCGGCGGGGTCCTGATCGACGGTTCGGCGCGTTCCCGACCGATCATGAATCGAGGCTGTCGGCGCGGAGGCGGTCCACCACGTTCTCGTCCCACCGGTGGGTGCGCATCAGGCGGTAGCGCTGGGCGGCCAGGTGCAGGTAGGCCTCGGCGTCGGTGCGCTCGCCGATCAGGTCGGCGTCGCGCAGCATGCGCACCACCGGCTGGAACTCCTCGGAGTACCAGCGCCGGGCCACCGTCTCGCGGTCGAGGTAACGGGCCTCGCGCTGCATCAGCCGGAACCCCCACGCCTCGACGGTCTCGCTCAGCACCGCGTACGACCAGGCCGAGGTCACGAGGATCGTGCACAGCGCGGGGCCGGGCAGCGGGACCCGGTCGAGGAAGACCCGCCGCAGGTCCTTCGTGATCAGGTCGCCACGACGGCCGATGCCGGTGGCGTCGACCGTGGTGGTCACCTCCGTGACGAACGCGTCGATGGTGCGTAGCCCCAGTGCGTGGGCCACGGACACCCGGTGGTGCCCGTCGCGGACGAAGTGCAGCTCGCCCACGCGGTAGACGTCGATCGGCGGGATGGTCTCGCCCCTGCGCCGGGCCAGGTCGAGCCGCTCCCAGCGTTGCCGGCTCACGGCCGACCGGGGCCGGAACCAGCGGTCGAAGTCGCCCACCCGGTCGACGCTGCCGACGATCGTGTCGAGGTCGATCACCTGCAGACCGACGTCCCGCTCGCCGGTGCGGCCCAGTGCGGCCACGACCTCGTCGAACGGCAGGAACTCCGACACGTCGTCGGGCTCGCGACGCAACCAACCGGCGAGGCGCGATATCACGGCGCGGCGGCGCATCCGCATGAAGTCGTTCTGCGCGTCGGCCCGGGGGAATCCCGTGTCCACCACTAGAGCTCCAACAGGTGTCGGCCGACGACGTTGACGACGCGGGTGCTGCCGACCAGCCGGTCGGGGGTGGGCTGACCGTAGGGGTGGATGTGCCCGTGCACCAGCAGACGCGGCGACAGCGCGGCGACCACGTCGTGCAGGCACTCGAAGCCCAGGTGGGGGCCGTCCTCGCGGTCGCCGCAGTGCCGGGGCGGGGCGTGGGTGAGCAGGATGTCGACGTCGCGGCCGTCGCGCCGGACGGCCCGCCCCGCCCGGCGCCCCACCCGGCGGGCGCGGCGGGCCTGCTCGCGCTCCGTCCACTGGTTGGGGCCCGGGCGGTACCGCACGCAGCCGCCCAGCCCCGCGATCCGCAGCCCGGCGACGTCCACGACCCGCTCGTCGGCGTCGACCCAGCCCGCCGGCGGGGCGCCGTCGATCTCGGGATCGTGGTTGCCCGGCACCAGGACGCCGGGACGGTCGATGCGGTCGACGATGCCGGCGAGGTAGTCGAAGGGCAGGTCACCCGCCGCGACGACGAGATCCACCCCGGGCTGCGCGGTGGCCACGACGAGTGCCCACGGCTCCACCTCGTCGCTCACCGCCAGCGCCCGCACCATCGAGGACACGCTACGGGTCCGCGACGCGCGGCGGCGCCGGATGGGCCAGGATGCGAGGCGTGAGCTCCTCCAAGCCCGGCCCGCAGCCGGGCCGGATCGACCAGTCGAACGTGTCGCGGTCCTTCGACGTCCACGCCCGCAGCTACGACAAGCTGGTGAACGCCAACCCGGGTTACCACGAGCACCTGCGCATGTCGGCCAAGCGGATGGGCATCCCGAACGACGGTGCGGGGATGCGGCTGCTTGATCTCGGCTGCGGCACGGGCGCGTCCACCGCTGCGCTGCTGGACGCCGCCCCGCAGGCCGACATCACCGCGATCGACGCGTCGGTGGAGATGCTGGCGCAGGCCCGACGCAAGACCTGGCCGTCGCACGTGCGGTTCGTGCACGGCAACGCCGAGGAGCTCGAGCGCACCGTCACCGGGCCCTACGACGGCATCATGGCCGCGTACCTGCTCCGGAACCTCACCGACCGCAACGCCGCGCTGCGCAGCTTCCGGAAGCTGCTCAAGCCGGGGGCGCCGCTGGCGCTGCACGAGTACTCCGTGAAGGATTCCGCGCGCAGCCGTGCCGTGTGGACCGCCGTCTGCTGGGGCGTGATCATCCCGATGGGCCGGATCCGTACGGGCTCCGCGGACCTCTACCGCTACCTCTGGCGCAGCGTCCTGGACTTCGACGGCGTCGAGGCCCTCACCACCCGCATGCACGCCACCGGCTTCGACGACGTGCGCGTGCAGACGGTGCCGGGGTGGCAGCAGCACATCGTGCACACGTTCCTGGGCCGCAGCCCGGGCGTGCCGCCCACGGCGGAGGACCCGGACGCCGAGACCCCGCCCGAGGGCGTTCAGCTGACGAAGGGCTAACGGGCCCGCAGCTCGTAGCGGCGCTCGGCGTAGACGATGTCGTCGCGCCACAGCCGCCGCGCCGTGCTGGTGATCATGGGCCGGAGCAGCCCGGCCACCCGGTGCGCGCGCGCGAAGCCCGGCCGGTCGGAGTGGGCCACGACGGCCTCGATCACGGCGGTGCGGGCGCGGCCGTCGGGCTCCGGGCGCAGCGGCGTGGCGTGCGTCTCCACCACGGAGCCCGCGCCCTCGCCGTCGACGATCTCCATCGTGATCGTGCGGGGGTCGGGGCAGCTGAACTCGGCGAACACCGGTATCCCCAGCCGCTTCCCGACCGTGAACGTCACCTCGACGAGAAGGCGGTCCTCGGCCGGCGTGGGGTCGGCGGGCGGTGTGGACACCACCCGCAAGCCGGCGAACGAGTAGGGGTGCAGCCAGTCGCCGTGCCAGGGGTCGAGCCGGTTCGCGAGGACGTCCTCGGGCTCGCAGTGCCCGATCACGGTGGCGACGGCGGACACGCTGCGGCCGGCCGGCGGGCGCGGGCCGAGCACAGGCGCGTCGAGCAGCGGGCCGTTCGCGAGGTCGTCGAGCCGCACCCAGGCGAGCACGCCGTCGTCGTGGGCCGGGAGCGTTCGCCAGCCCGGGCGTCCAGCGGCGCCGAGCGCCAGCCCGTGCCAGCGGCACACCAGCTGTCCCTCGTGGACCGGCGCGTCGCACAGTGCGGCGCCCAGGTGCGGGCAGGCACCGGGGCCGACGTGCAGGGTGCCGTCGACGTCGCGCCAGGCCACCAGCTCCCGCCCGGCGACGACGCGACCGAAGGCCTTCCCCGGGCGCACCTCGCGGCTGCCGGCGAGCACGAACCAGCCGCCCGAGGGACGGGCCAGCGCCCGGTGCAGTGCGGCGCGGATCTGCCCGGGCCTCGCGTCGGCCCAGGTCGGTGACTGGTGGGCCCAGGCGGGGCGGCGCAGCCTGCGCAGGGGGTTGACCGGTCGGTCGTTCACGAACTCCAGGCTAGGGCCTCAGAGCCATTGGTTCTTCCTGAAGTTGCGGTACAGCAGCCCGCAACTCACCAGGATGAGGGCCCACACCATCGGGTAGCCGAACTGCCAGTGCAGTTCCGGCATGTTCTCGAAGTTCATTCCGTAGATTCCGGCGATCATCGTGGGCACCGTGATGATCCCGGCCCACGCCGTGATCTTCCGCATGTCGTTGTTCTGCCGCATGCTGATCTTCGCGAGCACGGCGTCGACGAGCGTGGTGAGCAGCTCGTCGAAGCTGCTCACGCGCTCGGTGACGTTCGCGAGGTGGTCGTCGACATCGCGGAAGTACGAGCGGACGTCGTGGGGCACCAGCGAGCTGTAGCCCTCGGCCAGCTTGCGGATCGGCCCGGCGAGCGGCACCACGGAGCGCCGCAGCTCCAGCACCTCACGCTTCATGACGTAGATCTGCTCGGAGTCCATCTGTGACCTGGGCTCGAAGACCTCGGCCTCGATCTCGTCGATGTCGGACTCGATGGCGTCGGTGACCGCGATGTAGGCGTCCACGACGTGGTCGGCGACGGCGTGCAGGACGGCGGCCGGACCCAGCGCGAGCTGCTCGGGATCGGCTTCGAGCGCCTCTCGCACCTTGTGCAGGCCGCAGTGGTCGCCGTGGCGGACCGTGACCACGAAGTCGGCGCCGACGAACGCCATGACCTCGCCGGTCTTCACGAGCTCGGTGGCCGTGGTGGGCTCGGCGTGCCCGACGTAGCTGACCGTCTTGAGCACCATGAACAGGCTGTCGTCGTAGCGCTCCAGCTTGGGGCGCTGCTTCGCGTGCACGGCGTCCTCGACGGCGAGCTCGTGCAGGCCGTAGGTCTCGGCGATGGCGTTGATCTGGTCGTCGGTGGGCTCGTGCAGCCCGATCCAGACGAACCCCTCGTCGCGGCGCCGCACCTCCGCGATGGCGGCGTCGTGGGTCCAGCGGCCCTTGAGGCGCTTGCCGTCGATGTAGACGGCGCAGTCCACCACATAGGCGGACATGGGCACGTGCAGCTTGGGCAGCGGCACGACGGGCCGACGCGCCCGGATGGCGGGGCGGATCGAGGACAGGGCAGGCACGGGTGACCTCCGGACAGGCGAGACGAGGCGGATCACGCGCCCCGAATCCGGGAGGCCCAGGCGGGCTCCGTGTCGGTGGCGCGGCGACTACTACAACCGGGTGCCGTCGGCACCGCGCTCACCTCCAGACCTGAGTCGAGGGACACAGCAAGATCGCCGGGCCACGGGTTAGATTACGCCTTCACCAGGGATATCGGCGATGGAGGCGACAGCGTTGCAGTTCGGTCGGTACTACGAGGAGTTCGAGGTCGGAGCGGTCTACAAGCACTGGCCGGGCAAAACGGTCACCGAGTACGACGACCACCTCTTCTGTCTCCTGACGATGAACCACCACCCCCTCCACATGGACGCGCACTTCGCCCAGGAGACCACCGAGTTCAAGCAGAACGTGGTGGTGGGCAACTACATCTACTCGCTGCTCCTGGGCATGTCCGTGCCCGATGTCTCGGGCAAGGCGATCGCCAACCTCGAGGTGGAGTCGCTCAAGCACACGAAGCCGACGTTCCACGGCGACACCATCTACGGCGAGACCGAGGTGCTGGACAAGACGCCGTCGAAGTCGAAGGACGACCGCGGTGTCGTCTACGTCGAGACCCGCGGCTACAAGCAGGACGGCACCGTCGTCTGCACCTTCCGGCGCAAGGTCATGATCCCGAAGAGGTCCTACGGCGAGGTGCGCGGCGGCGAGCAGCCCGGGCGCCCGACCCCGCAGGTCTGACCTACCCGGGCAGCGCCCCCCACGCCGTCAGCGTCTCCAGGAGTTCGTCGACGAGGGGGAGCGCGGCCAGGTCGGCGGCGGTGCACCAGCGCGCGTCGAGCGCGTCGTCGCCGGCGCGCAACCCGCCTCCCGTCACGGTGCAGCGATAGTCGGCGATCGTGTACGGCCCCCGCTGCACCCGGCCGACGAGATCGCCGGTGGCGACTGTGAGTCCGGTCTCCTCGTGCATCTCCCGGGTCAGCGCCTGGGCGTCCGATTCACCCGGTTCGACACGTCCACCGGGCACCGACCAGAGGCCGCGACCAGGATCGTTGCGACGCCGGATGAGGAGGATCCGGCCCCCGGCGTCGTACGCGAGACCCCCCACACAGGCGATGCTGTCGCTACTTTCGGTCATCGAACGTGACCATACGGGCCCGCGTGCCGGATACCCACGGGCGTCCGGGTGCGGTACAAATCAGCTGTCGGGGGTTGGCTTCGTCATGCAGAACGGTGGAAAGTTGTGGACGTGAAGAAGATCGTTGGGCTTCTCGTGATCGCGTTGCTCATCTTCTTCGTGGTCACCCAGCCCGACAGCGCGGCCAACTCGGTGCAGAACATCGGTACCATTCTGAAGGACGCGGCCAACTCGCTCACGCACTTCATCTCCAGGATCGTGTAGCCCGTGTTGGCCCCGCGTGAGATCGACGAGTACCTGCTCCCCACGGAGCGACGGGTGATCCGCGTGCGCCAGCACTGGGCGTTCATGTCCAACCACATCACGGCCACGGCGCTGTTCCTGCTGGTGCTCGTCATCGCGCAGCGCTACCTGCCCGAGAGCGTGCTGTTCGACAACATCGCGTTCTACCTGGCGCTGGTGGCGGTGCTGCGCTTCACGATCCTCACCATCCTCTGGTGGATCGAGCGCATCGTCATCACCGACAAGCGGGTGATGCTCGCCCAGGGCATCATCGTGCACAAGGTCGGCATGATGCCGCTGGGCAAGGTCACCGACCTGACGTTCGAGCGCTCGCTCGGCGGCCGGATCATGGGCTACGGCACGATCATCGTCGAGTCCGCGGGCCAGATCCAGGCGCTCAACCGCATCGACTACCTGCCGCGCCCCGAAGAGGTCTACGAGGCGCTGTCGGAGCTCGTGTTCGGGGAGAAGGGCAAGACCCGCGCCACGGGCATGCTCGCCCGTCCGCGGTGGAGGCGTTGATCCCGCGTTAGCCTGGGCCGTGCCCTCGTTGCGGATCGACCTGCACTCCCATTCCACCGCTTCGGACGGTACGGACAGCCCTGCCGGTCTCGTGACCACGGCGGCGGCAGCGGGCGTCGACGTCCTCGCGATCACCGACCACGACACCACCGGCGGTTGGGACGAGGCCACCGCGGCGCTTCCCGCGGGCATGCGGCTGGTGCGCGGCGCGGAGTTCTCCTGCGTCAGCCCGACCGGTCGCGAGGGCGAGCGGCCCGTGTCCATCCACCTGCTCGGCTACCTGTTCGACCCGGCCCACGAGGCGATCGTCGCCGAGCAGAGCCGGCTGCGCGACGAGCGCGTGGACCGGCTGCGGAAGATCACCGAGAAGATGGCGGCCGACGGCTACCCGGTGGACGTCGGGACGGTCTTCGCGCTGGTGGGCGACGGGGCGAGCGCCGGACGGCCGCACCTGGCGCGGGCACTGGTGGCCGCGGGCGTCGTCGACTCGGTGAACGAGGCGTTCGCCAAGCTGCTGCACAACGGCAGCCCCTACTACGTCCCGAAGTCCGACACCCCCGTGGAGACGGCCATCGACATGGTCCGCGCCGCGGGCGGGGTGGCGGTGTTCGCGCACGCGCTGGCCCGCAAGCGCGGGCGGGTCGTCGAGCCGTCGGTGATCGCGGACCTGGCCACGAAGGGACTCGCCGGGGTGGAGGTCGACCACCCCGACCACGCCCCGGAGGACCGCGAGCTGCTGCGCGGCATGGCGGCCGACCTCGACCTGGTCGTCACCGGGTCCAGTGACTACCACGGCACCAACAAGACCACCCCGATCGCCGCGGAGACCACCGCCCCCGACGCGCTGGAGGACCTCGTCTCGCGCGCGGCGGGCGTCGAGGTGCTCGCGGGCTGAGTGGCTACGGTGGGGGCATGACGCAGCTCCGTCTCGACTTCGAGGCGCCGCGGCTCGTCCGGGTCACGCCCAACCGGCTCGCCACGTGGGGTGACTGCCCGCGCCGCTACCGGATGACCTACCTCGACAAGCCGCCCCCACCGCGTGGTGGGGCATGGGCACACGCCACGCTCGGGGCCGTGGTGCACCTGGCCCTGCGGGCCCTGTTCGCCCTGCCCGCCGCCGAGCGCACGCCCGAGCGGGCTGCGTCGCTGGTCGACCGGCACTGGACGAGCGAGGGCTTCCGCGACGCGGAGCAGGCCCGCCGCTACCGGGAACGGGCGCGCGTCTGGGTGGCCGACTACGCGGAGCACGCGGGGGACGACGCCGTCGGCCTGGAGCAGTGGGTGTCCGTAGCCACCGACCGGATCGTCGCCGAGGGGCGTGTGGACCGCATCGACCGCCGCGGCCCGGAGCTCGTCGTCGTCGACTACAAGACGGGCCGCGCCCCCACCGTCGACGACGCCCGCCGCTCCCGTGCGCTGGCCCTCTACGCGGTGGCCACCGAGCGCACCCTGCGCCGCACCTGCACCCAGGTGGAGCTGCACCACCTGCCCACCGGTGAGGTGGCCGCGTGGCGACACGACCCCGACTCCCTGGGCGAGCACGTCCGCGCCGCCGAGCGCACGGCAGCCGAGCTGGCCGACGCCACCGACACGCTCGCCGCCGGTGGCGACGCCGAGCAGCTGTTCCCGCCACGCCCCGCCGAGCGCTGCGGCACGTGCGACGTCCGCCGCAACTGCCCCGAGGGCCGGGTGGCGGCATCGGAGCCGGCCTCGTGGGCCCTGCTGGCGCCATGAGGGGGCGTGCGAGCGAATCATCGGCATCGCGAGCCCGCACGGGGCGGGCCGGGTGGCTGCGCGGGTTCTCCGGCCTGCTCGCCGGCGGGCTGGCGGCGTTCGCCGTCGCGCTGTTCGTGGCCTGGATCGTGGCGGACCGGACGGGCTCGGCCGGCCCGGGAGCCTCCACGCTGATCTGGCACACCGTCGCGGCCGTGGCGGCGATGGCGGCGCAGGTCTACGCCGACCGGCAGGCCGGCGCCCGTGGCACGGTGGCGGCGCTGAGCGTCGTCGGCGTCACCGCGGCGGTGCTGACCGCCCAGTGGCTCTTCTGAACGTGAGGAGCCCGGCGCGCAGGGTGCGCAGGCCGATGGTCGTGGCCAGGTCGGCTCCCGGCACCCGCGGCAGGCCGTAGACCTCCTTCGCCCACGGCGGCAGCATTCCGATCGCGACGGCCGCCACGGCGGTCCAGCCCGGGCGGGCGGGGGTGAGGAACTCGACGCGCTTCGGCAGCGGCGCGAACGCCAGCCGGCGGGCGGCCCGTTTCGCGATGGGGCTCGCCACCAGATCCGGCCGGACGCCGGCGAAGTAGGCGTCCACCTCGGCCCGCGACGACGGCAGGTCGGTGGCGCCCAGCAGCGCGCCCGCCCGCACCTGCTCGGCGAGGAACCGGTCCTGCTCGGCGTCGTCGATCAGCCCGAGGCGGCGCACGGCTGCGGCGAACGAGCTGACCTCGGTGGTGTGCACCCAGCGCAGCAGGTCCGGGTCGTCGGCGGAGTACTCGCGGCCCGTCACGGTGTCGATGCCGCGGACGTGACGGTGGATGCCGCGGACCCGCGCGACGGCCTTGTCGGCGGTGGCCCGGTCGGCGAACGCCAGCGTGGTGACGTAGCCGGCGGTGCGCTCCAGGCGGGGCCAGAAGTCGTCCGGGAACGACGAGTGCTGGTCGACGCCCGCCATCGCGCGCGGGTGCAGGGTCTGCAGGAACAGGGCGCTGAAGCCGCCGATCAGGGCGGCCGGGTCGCCGATCACGCGGCGGGTGGCGCTGCCGGCCGGGAAGTAGCCGTCGTCCGTGATCACCTTTCCAGCCTCGTCGCCGGATCCCGGGACCGCGAATCGATCATGACGGGCGGTAGGCCACGACCTCGGAGCCGCGCTGCTCCAGCAGGATGTCGCCCTGCACGGCCAGCCGGGCCGGTGCGGCGCCGGCAGCGCTCGGTAGAGGGATCGTCCGCAGGACCGTGCCGCGCTGCGGATCGAGTTCCACGAGCCCACCGGGCACCGGAGCCAGCAGCCTGGTGCCGTACGCGACGGCGGGGCCCAGCGTGCCGGGTGCCGTCCACACGGGGGCCAGGTCCTCGGCGTTGAGGGCGACCGTGGCCGAACCGGTCCACCAGTACACCCGGTTCCCGTCGGAGGTGGTGGGCGCGACCGCGACGGAGGCGGCCAGATCGGCGTCGGGCACATCGAGGGAGATGAGGCCGACCTGCAGCCCGGTCCTGTCCAGGATCATCAGCCGGGCCGGGCCCGGGAGAGCGACGGCGACGCGGTCGGCCGAGAGCGCCACGACCGTGGCCCCGGCCGACGGCGGGAGGGGCACCGAGAACTCGACCTGCGGCTTCTCGGCGCCGTCCGATCCGTCCGGGGTGATGACGGTGAGCCGGTCGGTGGACTCGCCGGGGCAGCGCTCGATCAGACCCAGCCGCGTCTGCATGAGCGCGGTGGAGCCGTACGTGCAGCCCGTGCGGGGCTGCGCACCCACCTGCACGGGCGTGGGGACCGCGCCGTACTCGAGGGTGCGGACGAGATCGGAACGCCACACCTCGAGGTAGTCGCGGCCGGTGGCGGCCACGAAGCTGCCGTCGGCGATCAGCCGGGTGCCGGGGTACACGTCGGGGTTGCTGGACGCGGCACGGGCCCCGGTGTCGGCGCGCAGGGCGGTGAGCTCGCTGCACCAGCCGGTGGGGCCCTGGTAGAGAGCGAGCAGCCGGCCCACGCCGTTGTCGGTGGTCGGGAACCCGGAGCCGACGGTGCACAGCGGCACGTCACGGGAGTAGCGCCACCGCTCGGCCCCGCTGGCGGCGTCATGCCCGACCACCGCGGAGCCGTCGGCGGTGACCACGGCGGGGCCCGACACCACCGGGGCCGGGGTGGCCCCGCTGGCGGCGCGCCAGGCCTCGGCGAAGCCGGCGGGGACCTCGCCGGCCCGGGGTGGTGCGGCGATGGGGGTGGCCGCGGTGCTGTCGGTGGTGGCGACCACCGGGCTCGTGCGCCACAGCACCACGGCACCGACGAGCACCACCACCGCGATCACCGCGACGGCGATGACGTCACCGCGGCGCCGACGTTCCGGACGCACGCGGCCCCGCACCACCGGCGGGGTGGGCGGGGCCTCGGGCGGCGTGCTGTGGGTCACGCGTCGATTCTGCGGTCAGCTCGCAGCCGCGTCGTCGGCGGGGGAGGAGTCCTGCGATCCGCCATCGCCACCGGTCTCGCCCCGGCGGCGGGCGCCACCGCGGCGACGGCGGCGGCGCGGCTTGGCGGCACCCTCGGTGCCCGCGTCCGCGGCGGGCCCGGAGCCCTGGTCGGCCGGTGCGTCCGGAACCGCGGTGACGGTGCTGCCGGCATCGGTGCCGGTGGCTGCGCCGTCGGCCGCGACGCCGCCCCGGCTGCGGGTGCGGCTGCGCTCGCGGCTCGGCCGGCGCGGGGCGACGACCTCGTCCTCGGCGGGACGGCCCCCGCGACGGTCGCCACGATCCCGATCACCACTGCGCTTGCGGCCGCCGTGGTCGCCCTCGGTGTCGACGTACTCCGCCTCCAGCCCGGCGCGGGTGCGCTGCGAGTGCGGCAGCCTGCCCTTCGCGTTGGTCGGGATGGCGAGGTCGCTGTAGAGGTGCTCCGACGTGGAGTAGGTCTCCGGCGCCTCGGGCATGCCCAGGCCCAGGTCGTCGCTGATCGTCTTCCACTTGTGGAGCTCGTCCCAGTCCACCAGCGTGACGGCCACGCCCTCCTTGCCGGCGCGGCCGGTGCGGCCGATCCGGTGGACGTAGGTCTTGGAGTCCTCGGGGCACTGGTAGTTGATGACGTGCGTGACGTCGGTGACGTCGATGCCTCGGGCGGCGACGTCGGTGGCCACCAGCACGTCGACCTTGCCGGAGCGGAACGCGCGCAGCGCCTGCTCGCGGGCACCCTGGCCGAGGTCGCCGTGCACGGCGGCGGCGGCGAACCCGCGGTCGGCGAGATCGTCGGCCACGCGCTGCACGGTGCGCTTGGTGCGGGCGAAGATCATGGTGAGGCCACGGCCCTCGGCCTGCAGCACGCGGGTGAGCAGCTCGACCTTGTCCATCGCGTGGGCGCGGTAGACGAGCTGGCGGGTGGTCTCGTGCGTGGAGCCCTGGTCGGACTCCTCGGCGCGGATGTGCGTGGGGCGGTCGAGGAACGCCCGGCTCAGCGCGATGATCGGGCCCGGCATGGTGGCCGAGAACAGCATCGTGTGGCGCTTCTCGGGCAGCATCCGCATGATGCGCTCGACGTCGGGCAGGAAGCCCAGATCGAGCATCTCGTCGGCCTCGTCGAGCACGAGGGCCTTGACGCGGCCCAGCACCAGCAGGCGCTGCTCGGCGAGGTCGAGCAGGCGGCCGGGCGTGCCGACGACCACGTCGACGCCCTTGCGCAGGGCGGCCAGCTGGGGCTCGTAGGCGCGGCCGCCGTAGATGGCGGTGACGCGGACGCCGAGGTGCTTGCCGGCGTCGGCGATGTCCTTGGCCACCTGCACGCACAGCTCGCGCGTCGGTACCACGACGAGGGCCTGCGGCACGTCCTTCGTGCGGTCGGCGGCCTCGCCGTCACCGGTGGCGGCCGGTTGCTCCGACGGCGGCGTGACGCGCTGCAGCAGCGGCACGCCGAAGCCGAGCGTCTTGCCCATGCCGGTGCGGGCCTGGCCGATGATGTCGTCGCCGGCCAGGGCCAGGGGGAGCGTCAGCTCCTGGATGGCGAACGTGCGCTCGATGCCGGCCTCGGCCAGCGCCTTCACGATCTCCGGGCGGACGCCCAGCTCGGCGAAGGTGGGGGACTCGGGCTTGACGGGCGCGTCACCCTGCAGGGGGTGGGCCTCTTCGAGAATCTCGGTGTTCTCGGGGGTGATGTCGTTGTCGACGGACAGGATGATCGCCTCTCTCCGCGCACAGATGCCGGGGCCGGTTCGTCGACCACCGCGAGCGTTCAGGTGGGAGAACCGACGAGGCGCTGCACGCACCAGGTCGTTGCGGCCCGTTCCCGGAGTTCCGATCGCCGACCGCGCAGGAGCGCGCACCCACGTCGGGCGCTGCACTGAGCCGCATCCTACCCGGTGTCCGGTCGTCGGCGACGCCCGGCATGCCCGGTGTCGCGTGATCTGCGGTACGTCCTCGCTGGTCCCGGGCACTAGGCTCGTCCCCATGGTGACTGCGGCGGACGGGGAAGCGGCTCTGGATGCTGGGGCCGACGCAGGTGTTCCCGCGGAGGTCCAGGACAAGGCAGCGGAGCGGGCCACCGTCGATCTGCTGGGGGTGCTGGCCTACGGCGAGCTGTCGGCGTTCGACCGGCTCGCGGAGGACGCGCGCACCGCCCCCACGATCAGCGGACGGGCCGCGCTGGCCAAGATGGCGGCCGCCGAGATGGGCCACTTCCGGCTCCTGGAGGAACACCTCGCCGGGCTCGGGGTGACCGTCGAGACCGCGATGGCGCCGTTCGTGGCGCCGCTCGACAGCTACCACGCGTCCACCGCGCCGCGGAGCTGGCTCGAGTCGCTGGTCAAGGTCTACCTGGGCGACGGGCTCGCCGCCGACTTCTACCGCGAGATCTCCGGGTGGCTGCCCGGCCCCACCGGCGAGCTGGTGCAGAGGGTGCTCGCCGACACCGGCCACAGCGCGTTCGCGGAGCGCGAGGTGCACGCGGCGTGCGAGTCCCACCGTCAGGTGCGCGACCGGCTGGCCCTGTGGGGGCGCCGGCTGCTCGGCGAGGCCGTGACCCAGGCCCAGCACATCGTGGCCGAGCGCGACGAGCTCGCCGACTTCATCATGTCCGGCTCCGGTGACGTCTCCGGCATCGCGACGCTGCTCAGGCGGCTGCAGTCCAACCACAGCAAGCGGATGACCAAGCTCGGCCTGAACTGACGCCGGTTCGCGCACGGCGGACGCCCGGGCGCGCCCGGGGGGCCGGTGCGCGACTAGCCTGGACCCAGCAAGTCCCACCCCGCCACGACCAGGAGGTTCCACCGGTGGACGTCAAGATCGGCATCGCCGAGAGCCAGCGCGAGCTCGTGGTGGCCAGTGAGCAGTCCGCCGACGAGGTCGCGGCGCT
The DNA here is from genome assembly GCA_038231335.1 of Mycobacteriales bacterium. Classification (GTDB taxonomy): domain Bacteria; phylum Actinomycetota; class Actinomycetes; order Mycobacteriales; family Pseudonocardiaceae; genus Pseudonocardia. The sequence continues at coordinate 13,568 of JBBRLM010000023.1, read as the reverse complement.
GGTCGACGAGGCGCTCAGCGGCGACGGCCTGCTCCGGCTGATCGACGAGAAGGGGCGCAAGTACGTGATCCGCTCCAAGTCGATCGCCTACGTGGAGATCGCCCCCGAGGAGGGTCGCCGCGTCGGCTTCGGCGTCGGCTGAGCCGAACACACCGAACGCCCGGACCAGTGGGTCCGGGCGTTCTGCTGTCTCCGGTCAGTCCTCGTCGAGGTCCGGATCGTCCAGTGCGAACGGGGGCGTGCCCACACCCGTCACCCGGTAGCGGCCCCACGGGTCGAGGTCGCCGATGCGGGCGTCGGCCCGGTGGGCGCCGGTGCTCAGCTCGATCCGGCTCGTGGTGGACGTGAGCGCCCTGAGCAGCGCGGGCTCGGTGGAGTCGCCCTCCAGCGTCAGGCGGCCGAACCAGTGGACCTTCCCGTCCTGCGGCTCGTGGCGGGAGTCGAGCAGGACCCGCACCGGCAGGTCCCGGCCGTCGACCGTCAGGGTCGCGGGGCCCCGGTAGCCGTCGTCGTCATCCACCGTTCTCTCCTGTCCGTTCCGTCGGCGGGACGATGCGCAACGGCGTCGCATCCGCGACCCGCAGCACGTTCGCCAACCCGCCCCAGATGATCGAGCTCAGGTAGCCGGTGAGGGCCGCACGACTCATCGTGCGGCGCTCCAGCCACCAGTCGCCCGCACTCTGCACCATGCCGACGAGCCCCTGCGCCCAGGCCTCGGCCCCTCCGGAGTCGACGTCCAGCTCGCGCAGGCGCTCACCCAGCAGCGTCGCGATCAGCCGGGCGATCTGCTCGCGCGCGTCGTCCACGATCTCGGCGCCGGTGGTGCGCTCGATCGGGTGGTGCACGACGAAGCGCCACAGCTCCGGTTCCTCCTCGATACCGGCCAGGAACGCGTCGACGATGCCGTGGATGAGCGCGGGCGGGTCGCCCTCGACGGCCAGCGCGGGCGCCATCCGGGTCATCAGCAGGGCCACGGCCTCCTGCCCGACGGCGCGCTGGAGGTCGGCGCGGTCGGAGAAGTGCCGGTAGAGCACTGGTTTGGTGATGCCGGCCATCGCCGCGATCTGCGCGATCGACACGGACGGCCCGTGCGTACGCACGGCGTCCATGGCTGCGGCGACCATCTCCGCGCGACGTTCGGCACGCCGGGCCTCGCGGCTGGTGGGTTCCCGCTCGGGGTTGACAGGAAGCTGTTCTCGCGGCACGGTACCAGTGGTAACAGTTACCAGCGGTAACAGCAAGAGAGGAGCGCCCGATGAGTGCGCCCACAAGGCCCGACCGCAAAGTCACGGCCGAGCGGCTGCTCCGCTCATCTCTCGACCACTCCTACGAACCCAGCATCGACATCGACTGGGACGCGCCGCTCGACCCCACCAAGTGGGGCATCCCCCAGCACCGCTCGTCGCTCTACGGCACGGAGCTGTGGGCGGGACTCACCGAGGAGCAGCGCCGGACCCTGACGATCCACGAGGTGTGCAGCGTCGCGCGCACGGGCCTGTGGTTCGAGATGATCCTGATGCAGATGCTGCTGCGGTACTCCTACGACCGCGACCCCCGCACCAAGCACGTCCAGTACGCGCTCGTCGAGATCGCCGACGAGTGCCGCCACTCGATCATGTTCGCCAAGATGACCGAGCGCTACGGCGTGCCGGACTACGCGCCGAAGGCCCTCACCCACAACCTCGGCCGACTGTTCAAGACCATCGGCTACGGGCCGGCGATGTTCGCGGGCACCCTGTTCGTCGAGGAGATCCTCGATCAGATGCAGCGCGAGTCGATGCGCGACGAGACCGTCCAGCCGCTCACCCGCATGGTCAACAAGATCCACGTGACCGAGGAGGCCCGGCACGTCCGCTACGCCAAGGAGGAGCTGGCGCGGATCATGCCCACCACCAACCGGGCGCAGCTCGCCATCGGCCAGTACCTGTCGGCCCGCATCGCCTTCGTCGTGGCCCGCAACATCATCCACGCGGATGTCTACAAGTCCGTGGGCATCGACCCCGAGGTCGGTCGCAGGGCCGCGCTGGCCAACCCGCACTGGCAGGAGACCCTGCGCTGGTCGGCGCGCAAGCTGGTGCCCTTCCTGCGCGAGCAGAAGATCATCGGCGGGCCGGCGGAGTTCCTGTGGCGCAAGGCGTACCTGGTCTGATGGGCAGCGCGGTCGAGGGCGCCGACGGCGTCGCACTCAACGTCGAGGTCGACGGGCCCGCGGACGCCCCCGTCACGGTCGTCCTCGCCCACGGCTGGACGCTCGACAGCCGCACGTGGGGCCCGGTCACCCGCTCGCTGGTGGGCGGCACCCCGGCCCGGGTCGTGCGGTTCGACCACCGCGGGCACGGTCGCTCGGCCGCGGTCGACCCGTCGACCATGACGCTGGAGCAGCTCGCCGACGACATGGCCGCCGTGATCGCCGCCGTCGCGCCGGAGGGGCCTCTCGTGCTGGGCGGGCACTCCATGGGAGGCATGACGGTCATGGCGCTCGCGGAGCGCCACCCGCAGGTGCTCGAGCGGGTGGCCGGAGCGGCGCTGGTGGCCACCGCCAGCGGCGGCCTCGCCGGTCACACCTTGGGCCTGCCCGCCCGCGCGGCCGCGGTGCTGCAGAGGACCGAACCGCGGCTCTACGCCTCACGCAGCTGGGCCACGCGCCGCAAGCTCGGCAACCCGAAGGTGCTGGCCCCGGCCCTGCGCTGGCTGCTGCTCGGGCCCCGTCCGGGCCCGGAGGCCGCGCGGATCACCGTCGAGTCGGTGGCGGAGTGCCGCCCGCTCACCGTCTCGGGCTTCCGCGCCGCGCTGGAGTCCCACGAGCGCGACGCGGCGCTGGCCGCGTTCTCCGGCATCCCGACGGTGGTGCTCGCCGGCTCCAAGGACCGCCTGACGCCCGTACGGCTGTCGCGGCGCATCGTCGCCGCGTTGCCGTCCGCGTCGCTGTCGATCTTCCCCGGCTCGGGCCACATGCTGCCCGTGGAGCGGTCGGCCGGGGTGGCGGGGCGCATCAGCGCGCTCGTCAACGGAGCTCTGACGGCGGCCGAACCAGCCGTCGGATGAGGGGTGCCGTGCCGCTGTCCCGGCTCCCCGGGCAGCGGCACGACCCACAGCACCCGCTGGTTCGGTCAGTCGTGGACCAGCGGGAAGCCCGCCAGGCCGCGCCAGGCCAGGCTCGACATCAGGGCCACGGCCTCGTCGCGGGGCACGGACTGCTCGGAATCGAGCCAGTACTGCGCCGTGACCTGGCTCAGCCCCACCAGCCCGACGGCCAGCAGCCGGGCGCGGGCGGGATCCATGCCGGCGTCGGTGGTGACGGCGGAGGCGACCGTGTCGATGCAGCGGGTGAGCGCGCCGTCCACGACCGCGGCGGCCTCCGGCTCGCCCCGGAGGTCGGACTCGAACACCAGCCGGTACGCGTGACCCTCGCCGGCCACGAAGTCGAAGTACGCCGACACCGCGGCGTGCACGCGTTCCTGGTTGTTGTCGGTGGCGACGATCGCCTTCTGTACCCGCCCGACCAGCTCGTCGGCGTAGGTGGTGAGCAGGGCCCGGTAGAGCTCGAGCTTGCCGGGGAAGTGCTGGTAGAGCACCGGCTTGCTGACGCCGGCCTTCTCGGCGATGTCGTCCATCGCGGCGGCGTGGTAGCCCTGCGCGGCGAAGACATCGCGGGCGGCGACGAGAAGCTGGGCCCGGCGGGCGCTGCGGGAGAGACGAGCGCCCCGCTGCGTGGTCACGTCTGTCATCAGCGGCACCGTCCCCTTCACGTGCTGAGCGGCCCACCTTACCCGCCGGTAGCTCTTTCGGGTGGGATCGCGCTGCGGAATCGGCGCAGCCTCAGGCTGTTCGTCACGACGAACACCGAGCTGAACGCCATCGTCGCCCCCGCGATCATCGGGTTGAGCAGTCCGGAGGCAGCGAGCGGTAGCGCCGCCACGTTGTACGCGAACGCCCAGAACAGGTTGCCCTTGATCACCGCGAGGGTGCGCCGGGAGAGCCGGATCGCGTCGACCGCGGCGAGCAGGTCGCCCCGCACCAGCGTGAGATCGCTCGCCTCGATGGCGGCGTCCGTGCCTGTCCCGATGGCGAGGCCCAGGTCCGCCGTGGCGAGCGCCGCGGCGTCGTTGACCCCGTCGCCGACCATCGCGACGACCTTCCCCTCGCCCTGCAACCGGGTGATCGTCGCGACCTTGCCCTCCGGCAGGACGCCGGCCACCACGTCGTCGGGGGCGATGCCGACCTGGGCGGCCACCGCGGCGGCCGCCTCCGCGTTGTCACCGGTGAGCAGCATGGGCCGGAGCCCCAGCTCGCGCAGCCTGCGGACGGCATCCGCACTGCCGACGCGCAGGCTGTCGCCCACCTCGATCACGGCCCGCGCCACGCCGTCCCACGCGACAGCGACGGCGGTGTGGCCCTGTCCCTGCGCCCGCTCGAAGTCTGCGGCAAGCGGGTCGGGCATCGCGATGTCGTGCTCCGCGAGCAGGGCCGGGCGCCCGACGAGCACGGCGTGCGCGATGACGACCTCCCCGCTGAGTTCCGAGACGAGCCCGCGCACCCCCAGGCCGGGAAGGCTGTCGAACTCCGACACGCCAGGCAGCACGCCGAACCGCTCCTGCGCGGCGGCCGCGATCGCGCGTCCGACGGGGTGTTCGGAGGCCTGCTCGACGGCGGCCGCCAGGCGCAGGGCCTCGCCGGAGTCCACGCCGTCGGCGGCGTGCACGCCGTGCAGTGACATGCGGCCCGTGGTGAGCGTGCCCGTCTTGTCCAGGACGATCGTGTCGACCCGGCGGGTGGACTCCAGCACCTCCGGGCCCTTGATGAGCACCCCGAGCTGCGCGCCGCGGCCGGTGCCGACCAGCAGCGCGGTGGGCGTGGCCAGGCCCAGAGCGCACGGGCACGCGATGATCAGTACGGCCACGGCGGCGGTGAACGCGGCGTCGGCCCCTGCGCCCGAGCCGAGCCAGAACCCCAGCGTGGCCACGGCCAGCACGATGACGACCGGCACGAACACGCCCGACACGCGGTCGGCGAGGCGCTGGACGGCGGCCTTGCCGTTCTGCGCGTCCTCGACGAGCCGGGCCATCCGGGCGAGCTGGGTGTCGGAGCCGACCCGGGTGGCGCGTACGACGAGCCGCCCCGAGCTGTTGGTGCAGCCCCCCACCACGGAGTCGCCGCGCACGACCTCGACCGGCAGCGACTCACCCGTGATCATCGACGCGTCGACGGCGGAGGTGCCGTCCTCCACCACGCCGTCGGCGGCGACGGTCTCGCCCGGCCGCACGACGAACCGGTCGTCGACGGTCAGATCGCCGACCGGTACCCGGACCTCGACGGAGCCTCTCAGTACGGTGACCTCTTTCGCGCCCAGGTCGAGCAGTGCGCGCAGCGCCGCCCCGGCCTGCCGCTTGGACCGGGCCTCGACGTAACGCCCGGCCAGGATGAACACCGTGACGCCCGCGGCCACCTCGAGGTAGATCGACCCCGCGCCGCCACCCCGCTCGACGGTGAACGTGAAGGGATGCGTCATGCCGGGCACACCCGCCGTGCCCAGCAGCAGGGCGTAGAGCGACCAGCCCAGCGCGGCGAGCGTGCCCATCGACACGAGGGTGTCCATGGTGGCGGCGCCGTGGCGCAGGTTCGTCCACGCGGCACGGTGGAACGGCCACGCCCCCCAGACCACGACGGGCGCGGCGAGCACGAGCGAGATCCACTGCCAGTAGACGAACTGCAGCGCGGGCACCATCGCGAGCAGGACGACCGGCACGGCCAGGACCGCCGAGATGACGAGCCGATCGCGCAGGGGCCGGGTGGGGTCGGTCGGCGTCGGCTCGGCCTCCGCCTCGTCCCCGCCCACCCCCGGCAGTTCGGCGGTGTAGCCCGCGGCCTCGACCTGGGCCACCAGCGCGGCCGTGTCCAGCTCCGGCGGGAACTCGACGCGCGCCTTCTCGGTGGCGTAGTTGACGGTGGCCGTGACCCCGTCGAGCTTGTTGAGCTTGCGCTCCACCCGGTTGGCGCACGACGCGCAGGTCATGCCGCCGATGACGAGCTCGACCTGGGTGCTCGGGGCGACGGTGGTCATGATCCCTCTCTCGTGGTCAGGGTGAAGTCGGCGATGTGCACAGCGCCCGCGTGCCGGAACGTGAGGAACACCCGGTAGCCGCCGGGGGTGGGCACGCGCGTCGTGAACGCGACGCCGGGTCCGGAGCGGTCGTCGGGCGCCGGGGCCGGACTCTCCCCGGGGGCGACCGGGATCTGGGCCAGGTCGCTGCGCCGCAGCACCGTCAGGTCCCCGAAGGAACCTCCCACCGGCTCGAGATCGGTGACCGCCCGCCCGTCGCGGGTGACGGTGGCGAACACCTGCGACGACCGGCCCGTGACGAGGTCGCCGTCGAGCCGCACCTGGTAGCCGTCCACCTGAGCGACCCGCGTGGGCGCGAACGTGTCGGGGGCGAAGTCGCCGGGCGCGAACAGGTCGGTGCCGAGCACGAGCCGGTGTCCGCCGGACGGGGTGAAGTCGGCGTAGAGGCGGTAGACGCCCGGAGCGGGCAGCGTGAGCGGCGCCCGCCAGACGCCGTCGGGGCCGAGGACGGCGGCGGGCCGTTGGAAGCCGGCGGTGTCGCGGCGGACCACCGTGAGCTGCATCCGTGCAGGGTCGAACGCCGTGACGGGGCTCCCGTCGAGACCGCTGACGGCGAACGTCAGCTGCCCCGGCTGCTCGGGGATGAACGTCGTCAGCTGGGGCGCGAGCGTGTAGCCACCTGCCGTGGCCGTCAGCCCGCCGGTGGTGAGATCGACGGTGGCGGGTGCGGCGGACGGGCCGCCGGCGACACGGGCGTGCGTGTCGCCCATGTCCATCCCGCCCATGGCGACGGCCGGCGTAGCCGGGGGCCGGGTGACCGCACCCACGCCCCAGGCCGCGCCGAACGCCAGCGCGAGCGCCATCGCGTACCCGCCCAGCCGTGTCGCCGTCCGCATCCCGTTCCCGCCTCCGTTCGCGTCCCTCGTCGGTCTCAACGGTGCGAGGAGCCCGATCGATCTCCCCGATCGCCGAGAACATACCACTGGGGGGTATTGACAGGTGCGGTGCCGGTCACGTTTCCTGTGCCGAATGTAACCGCCGGTAACGGGGCCTGAGGGGGTGGCGTGGAAGAGATCCTCAGGGACTTCGGCACGAACTGGTACGTCTATCTCTCGATGCCGGTGCTGGCCGCCGTGATCGGTTACGTCACGAAGATCCTCGCCATCGAGATGATGTTCAAACCCGTCGAGTTCGTCGGGAAGTCGCCGGTGTTCGGCTGGCAGGGCATCGTGCCGCGGCGCGCGGCGCGGATGGCGAGCATCGCGTGCGACACGATGACGTCGAAGCTGATCAGCCCCGAGGAGATCTTCGAGCGCCTCGACGCCGAGCGGGTGGCCAAGGAGATCGAGAAGCCGCTGCTCGACAACATCGAGGAGATCACGCGGCAGGTCGCGATCCAGTTCCAGCCCGGGCTGTGGGAGTCGATCCCGGAGTCGGTGCGCCGGATCGTGATCGGCCGGGTGCAGAAGCAGGCGCCGCAGATCGTCCAGAACATGATGGACTCGGTCAAGGACGACATCGACAGCGTCTTCGACCTCAAGGACATGGTCGTCACCAACCTGGTGCGCGACAAGGTGCTGCTCAACCGCATCTTCCGGGAGGCGGGCGACAAGGAGTTCGCGTTCATCCGCCGCGCCGGCATCTACTTCGGCTTCGCCATCGGGCTCGTCCAGATGGTGGCGTGGGCGGTGTTCCGGCTGCCGATCATCATGCCGGTCTTCGGTCTGGTGACGGGCTGGTTCACCGACTGGCTCGCGCTGAAGATGATCTTCAATCCGAAGGAGCCGAGGCGCTATCTGGGCCTGTTCGAGTGGCAGGGGCTGTTTCTCAAGCGCCGCAAGGAGGTCGCCGCCGCCTACGGCGCGCTGATCGCCAAGGAGATCATCACCCCGCACAACGTGATCCAGGCCGTGCTGCGCGGGCCGATGTCGGACCGGCTGTTCGCGATGGTGCAGAAGGAGGTGCAACAGGTGCTGGACACCCAGACCAGCATCGCGCGCCCGCTGCTCGTCTTCGCGGTGGGCAGCACCCGGTACCAGGAGATGAAGCGGGCGGTCAGCTCGCAGGTGATGGCGGCCCTGCCGGAGACGATGCTCTACGTCGAGGACTACGCCGAGGACGCCATGGACATCCGCAACACGCTGGTCACCAAGATGCAGGAGCTCTCACCCGAGGAGTTCGAGGGCCTGCTGCGGCCCGCCTTCGAGCAGGACGAGTGGATCCTCATCACGGTCGGCGCGCTGCTCGGCTTCGCGGTGGGGGAGCTGCAGCTGCTGATGGTGGAGTACCTGACCCACTAGTGGCCGTTGGTGCTCGGCTCGTGGTCGGCCGGCACCTCCCACGGCACGGTGACGGCGGGCCGGTGTGGCTCGGGTTCCGGCTCCGGTGTCGGCGCGGCGGGTTCCGATTCGTCCCACGTGTGGTCGTCGCGGGGGTGGCAGGCGTCCCACAGTTCGCGGCCGAGCGGGGACATGCGGACGGTCTGGCGCACGATCCGGGCCCGGCCGTCGACGCGCGCGGCGTCCTCGGCCTCCCGTACGAGCTCGTCGGTGAGGCAGATGTCGTACTGCACGGCCAGCGTCGGGTCGGTCTCGCCGATCTCGACGAGATCCAGGTGCAGCAGGCGGGTGAGGTAGCGCGGCACCTGGCCGGGCACGGCCACGCCGGCCGCGCGCCCCACCGTGGAGGCGTTGGAGAGCAGGCGCCGGGTGCCCGTCACACCGGTGCGGCAGTCGACGTGCAGAAGCGGGTAGGCACTGCCGTCGGCGAGCGCCGAGAGGATCCGGGCCTCGTCGGGCAGCAGTTGGCGCAGGATCGTCAGGTAGAGGTACTCGCGGGCGCGCTGTTTGGTCTGTTCGATCGAGCGCAGCAGCAGCTCGGCCATCGCCACCCGCAACGGCTCGGTCTGCTTGGGCGGGACCGTGGCCGCCGTGCGGAGGGTCGGCTCGCCCTCTCCATCGGGGGTGACGCGGCCGTCGTGGAGCGGGTCGACGTTGTCGAGCCGGCGCCGCAGCTCGCCGAGCACCGTGCGCTCCAGCTGTTGCAGCTCGGTCTCCACGGCGGCAGCGCCCGGCAGGCTGCGGGCGAACTCGGTGCCGGCCTTCGTGGCCCAGCGCGCGAAGCGGCCTGCCTGGTTCACCAGTGCCTCGGCGCGCTCGGACGCCGGCGGGGTCTCGTCGGGCACCCGGCCTCCTGTCATGAGTGTTACCGAAGGTAACAGCTGGGTAGGTGCGGCAGCAAGATTCGGGTCACCGTCACTGGCGAACGCGGGGTCGTTCAGGTCATGCTCGGAGAGTGGTCTCCCTGACGTCGCTCGCCGTTCGCCCGCTCGCAACCTCCCCGGTCGAGGTCCCGCTGGCCGATCCCGCCACCCTGCCGGTGCGCGACGAGCACTGGACGCCGTGGCCCGGCCGGGAGATCACCTCCGGCGGGGTCACGCTGCACGTGCGCGAGACGCCGGGTCCGGACGGCACGCCCGCCGTCTACGTCCACGGGCTGTCGGGCTCGGGCACCAACTGGACCGACCTCGCGGGGCTGCTCGGTACCCGGGCCGCGGGCACGGCGGTGGACCTGCCCGGCTTCGGACTCACCCGCCCGTCGTCCACCACCGACTTCACGCCGGACGGTCACGCCGACGCGCTGCTGTGCTTCCTCGCCGGGCAGGGCCGTCCGGTGCACCTGCTGGGCAACTCGCTGGGCGGCACCGTCGCGATGACGGTGGCGGCGCGGCGTCCCGAGCTGGTGCGCACACTGACGCTCGTGTCGCCGGCCATGCCCGACCGCAGGCCCGACCCGCGCCGGATGTCCGACCCGCGGATGGCGCTGGCGATGCTGCCCGGGCGGGTGGGGCGTCGGGCCCGCGCCGAGCTGGCCGCCGTCAGCTACCGCCAGCGTGCGGAGAACGTGGTGCGGCTGTGCTTCGGCGACCCCGGCCTCGCGCCGGAGCACCGGCTCGCCGAGGCCGCCGCGGAGTTCGAGATGCGGGCCCACCAGCCGTGGGCCGGCGAGGCCGTGGAGCGCACGAGCAGGGCGATGCTGGCGGGCTGGCTGCGAGGGGCGTCCCTGTGGACGGTGGCCGCCCGGGTCCGCGTGCCCACCCTCGTCATCTGGGGGGATCGGGACCGGCTCGTCAACCCGCGGCTCGGCGCCCGCACCGCCGTGGCCGTGGGCGGGAAGCTGCTGGTACTGCCCGGCGTCGGGCACGTGGCGCAGATCGAGGCCCCCGACGCCGTCGCACGGGCCGTCGCCGGGATGTGGGACTCCGTGGCCGCCGGAACCTGGGAAGATCCCGGTCGAGCCCCGCGTTGAGGCGGGCAGTCGTGTGAGTCGATTTCCCGAGGAGTTCTGAATATGTCGCTTCCGCCGCTCGTCGAGCCGGCCGCCGAGCTGACCAAGGACGAGGTGGCCCGCTACAGCCGCCACCTCATCATCCCCGACGTGGGGATGACCGGTCAGAAGCGGCTGAAGAACGCGAAGGTGCTGGTCGTCGGCGCCGGTGGGCTCGGCAGCCCGGCCCTGCTCTACCTGGCCGCCGCCGGGGTGGGCACCCTCGGCATCGTCGAGTTCGACGAGGTGGACGAGTCCAACCTGCACCGCCAGGTCATCCACGGCCAGTCCGACATCGGGCGGCCCAAGGGCGAGTCGGCGCGCGACTCCATCAAGGAGATCAACCCGTTCGTCGAGGTGCGGCTCCACCCGGTGCGGCTCGAGGCCGACAACGTGCTCGACATCTTCCGTGACTACGACCTGATCGTCGACGGCACCGACAACTTCGCCACCCGCTACCTCGTGAACGACGCCGCGGTGCTGCTGGGCAAGCCGTACGTGTGGGGCTCGATCTACCGGTTCGAGGGCCAGGCGTCGGTGTTCTGGGAGGACGCCCCGAACGGCCGGGGCCTCAACTACCGCGACCTCTACCCCGAGGCCCCGCCGCCCGGCATGGTCCCGTCCTGCGCCGAGGGCGGCGTGCTGGGCGTGCTGTGCGCGTCGATCGGCTCGATCATGGTCAACGAGGCCATCAAGCTGATCACCGGCATCGGCGAGACGCTGCTGGGCCGCCTCATGGTCTACGACGCGCTCGACATGACCTACCGCACCATCAGGCTGCGGAAGGACCCCGAGGCCACGAAGATCACCGAGCTGATCGACTACGACGCGTTCTGCGGTGTGGTGTCCGACGAGGCGCAGGACGCCGCCGCCGGCCACACCATCACGGCGGTCGAGCTCAAGGACATGATCGACTCGGGCAAGGACTTCGCGCTCATCGACGTCCGCGAGCCCCACGAGTACGAGATCGTCAGGATCCCCGGCTCGGTGCTGATCCCGAAGGACCGCATCCTGTCGGGCGAGGCCCTGTCGGAGATCCCGCAGGACAAGCCGGTGGTGCTGCACTGCAAGTCCGGCGCGCGCAGCGCCGACGCCTTGGCGGCTCTGCACAAGGCGGGCTTCAAGGACGCGGTGCACGTGCAGGGCGGCGTGTTGGCGTGGGCGAACCAGGTGGACAAGAGCCTCCCCACGTACTGACCCCACCCGGCGAGCGGCACTCTCGTCGCAACCTGTGCGACGAGAGTGCCGCTCGTCTCTCAAGCGAACCTCAAGCCGTGGCCGTTCGTCTTGTCCGTCGCTCACGGTCCGTCACAAGATCTTCCGAATGGCACGCAGCGTGACGCTGACCAGGGGTATTTGTCCAATTGGAGCAGTGACAGATTCCGGCGTAGGCGGGTACCGTTCCCCTCCCGGAAGATCAAGACGGGTCACCCGGCCAGGGGGGTCGCACAGGTGGACGACTACGTACGGCAATGCGCGCTACCGGGGTGCGACGTGCCGATCGACGACATCCCGGGCCGTCCCGCACGCCGCTACTGCACCGCGGCACACCGCGCCGCGGCCCGGCAGGCCCGCCGGGCGTCGATGCAGCCCGACCAGCAGGTGCGGCTCGCCGAGACCCTGCCCTGGCTGCGGGAGCCCGATCCCGAACCCGTCCTGGTGCGGCCCGCGGCCGCCCACGCCGAGCCGGTCAGGGCGGTCCGGTTGCCGGCTCTGCGCCCTCCGGCACGTCGCCGCCTCGCGGCCCGGCTCGGTGATCACCTCCCGCGCCGTCGTCGCGCCATCGCCGTGATCGGCGCGGCGGGCATCCTGGCCGGCGGCTACGCCGTGACGTCGGCGCAGTCCACGGAGGTCACCGGTCCCACGCAGCAGACCCCGCGGGGCGAGTCGTCCGACGGGTGGGCGGCCCGGGCGCAGGTCACGCTCACCTCCGTCGACAGGCAACTCGACACGATCGCCCGGACCGAGGCCGCCTGGAACGCCATGCCGGAGCACACCACGGTGGGCATGCCGGTCCCGGTCGCTGAGCTGATGGACCGCAAGGCGCTGCTGGAACGGCGCAAGGCGGCGCTGCAGTCGCAGCTCGACAGCTACCGCGCGCTCGCTCGCACCAGGGCCGATCTGGAGCTCTCCGAGCAGAATCTCGAGGCCGTCGAGAAGGCCATGCAGGACGCGCCCACGACGGGCGCCGTCAGCTCACCCGACGAGGCATCGGCACTCGCCGCGCTGCAGGAGCAGCGCGACCTGCGGATCCGCCAGCGCGACGCGAAGAAGCTGGAGCTGGCAGGCATCGAGGGCAACGTCGAGAAAGCGGCCAGGGCCCCGCTGCCCGACGACGGCCAGCAGACCACCGCGGTGAGCGACAAGGTGATGGACGTCATCCACGACGGCGGACGCGGCGGCGGAGCGCCGACCGCGCCGACGCCCGGCCCGCGCCGTCCCGAGGTGCTGGCCGGCGGCCGGGAAGGGGGGCAGGGCCAGGAGCGCCAGGCCACCACCACCAGCGCACCGCCCGACCCGCGTGGCCCCCGCGACGAGTCGGCCGAACGCCGGGCCGAGCCCCGGTCGCGGCCGGCCGCGGCGCCCAAGGGTCCGGTCGGCAAGGTCGTCGACTCCGTGGACGGGGTGCTGGGAGGCGGGAAGCAGGATCCGCAGACCGGCGAACGGTCCAGGGGGCCGGTCGGGAAGGTCGCCGACACGGTCGGCGGGGTGCTGGGCGGCGGGAAGAAGGACGCGAAGCCGGCCGCCGCGGACAAGCCTGCCGCGGACAAGCCCGCCGCCGACAGGCCCGCCGAGCAGCCGAAGGGTCCGGTCGGGAAGGTCGTCGACACCCTCGGTGGCGGGGTCGAGGGGCTGGTCGGCGGGAAGGGCCAGAGTCAGAAGGAGAGCCCGCAGAAGGACACCACTACCCAGAACAAGCGCACGCCGAAGCAGGGCACCCCGAAGCCGAGCGCGGCTGCGAAGCCTGCCGGGAAGGACGGGGCCGGGCAGGCTGAGGCTCCGGCCGAGACGCGCGCGCCCGCGGCGGGCAACCTCTCCGGGTCGATGCCCGGCGCCGAACTGGCGATGGCCATCGCCAGGTCCGTCCCAGGAGGGGAGGCCACCGCGCCCGCGGTGGAGGCGGCGTTGCGACAGGCTGCGGCGCAGTACGTCGAGGCGCAGTACGTCGAGGCGCAGTACG
>JBBRLM010000022.1:0-97241 GCA_038231335.1 Mycobacteriales bacterium | reverse complement strand
GTGGTCAAACGGGCGATCTCCAAGTACGTCGCCAGTACCGCCAAGGGTCACCACCGCGGCCCCAGCCGCCCCGCGAAGATCACCATCGAGATAGAGGCGATCTTGACAGTGCAGCCCACGACCTAACTGAACGGCTTTGCGACTAGGGGACCCGGTCACGGGCAGTGGACGTCGTCACGTAGCATTGGCCGAAGTTCCACCGAAGACCGCAGGTCTACGTCCGGCCAGGCTGTTGTTCAGCACAGTCGGATGTACGAAGGCTCCGCAACAGCGGACGACCCGCGCAGGAGGACGAGGTCACCGACGCGCCAGCGCGTCGACACGCCCCGTGCGCTCCTGCGTCGGGGCGTTTCTGCTTCCCGGGATCGTCGCGGTGGATCAACCGTTACGACAACCGAGAGGAGGCAAGGATGGCCCGATCCGACAAGGTCACGGCGGTCGCGGAGATCGCCGACAAGTTCCGGGGCGCGTCCGCCTCGGTGGTCACCGAGTACCGCGGCCTCACCATGACCCAGCTGACCGCCCTGCGCGGCTCGCTGGGCGACGACGCCACGTACCGCGTCGCCAAGAACACGCTGATCAAGCGTGCGGCGGAGGACGCCGGCGTCGAGGGTCTCGAGCAGTTGCTCGTCGGCCCCACGGCGATCGCGTTCGTCACCGGCGAGCCCGTCAACGCCGCCAAGGCGCTGAGGGATTTCGCGAAGGCCAACCAGGGCCTGGTGATCAAGGGCGGCTTCATGGACGGTCGCGCGCTGACCGTCGCCGAGGTCAACTCGCTCGCCGACCTCGAGTCGCGCGAGGTCCTGCTGGCCAAGCTGGCCGGCGCGATGAAGGCGAACCTGTCCAAGGCCGCCGGTCTCTTCGCCGCTCCGGCGTCGCAGATCGCCCGCCTCGCCCAGGCTCTGGCCGACAAGCGTGCGGATGAGGAGGGCGGCCCGGCAGCAGTCGATACAGCCGCTCCCGAGGCTGCTGCTGACACCACCGAGGCTCCGGCTGACGCCGAGAGCTGAGCTCCACCCCCCGCTTTAGAACACTGAGAGAAGAGGACGCCACCATGGCGAAGCTGTCCACCGACGACCTGCTCGAGGCCTTCAAGGACCTCACCCTGATCGAGCTGTCGGAGTTCGTGAAGAAGTTCGAGGAGACCTTCGACGTCACCGCGGCCGCCCCGGTCGCCGTGGCCGGCCCGGCGGGCCCCGCCGCCGCCGCCGACGCCCCGGAGGAGAAGGACGAGTTCAACGTCGTCCTCGACGCCGCAGGCGACAAGAAGATCCAGGTCATCAAGGTCGTCCGCGAGCTCGTCTCGGGCCTGGGCCTCAAGGAGGCGAAGGACCTCGTCGAGGCCGCGCCGAAGTCCATCCTCGAGGGAGTCGACAAGGCGGCCGCCGAGGCCGCCAAGACCAAGCTCGAGGAGGCTGGCGCGAAGGTCAGCCTGAGCTGACGTCTCGCCCGCTCCACCCCGAACGGCACGTTCACCGCGTATCCCGCGGCGGGCGTGCCGTTCGTCGTCGCCGGACCGTCGTGGGTGCCCTGTCGGGTCCACCTGGTCGGGTGATCCGGGCCGGGGTTATAGCCCGTTGCTCACCGTGACGTCCGGCCGGTGGGGTCACCGCCGGGCGACGTCGGGGTTACAGTCCGGCACCATTTCGTGACGGGAAAGGCCCGGCAGGCGGTCGACCTGCGGAGTCGAGGCCGACGCCTCCGGTGGGGGTCGCTGTGCCGTTCACCGAAAAGTGCCGGTCGTCCTGCCTGGGGGACCACTTACCGACGCGTAGAGGCTTGACTCGGTGCGCCTGTCACGTCACTCTTAGGTCTCGATGGTTGCCTTGGTGACCCGTCTGGACAGCCGCTGCGTTTGCAGCTAGACTTCCTCTTTGCGCTGCCTCCGTCCAGCTTCGCGCGCGCTCAGATGGCTCCCCGGAATTCCGGTCAGGCACTCTGGCCCGCGCGGGTCTGGTCGGAGGCCGCGTCCTGACAACAGACGGTGTGCACCGGACGATCGCATCCGCCTCGCAGTCGACCCGGACCTCCCGCCCGGGTCGATCACGGGAACGGTAGCGCGCTGGGCCCGGTGCCCGCCAGACGAGAGCGCAGTTCCGGAAGGACGCATCTTGGCATCGCCGCACGCCACCAAGACCCTCGCGACCACCTCGGACCACCTGAACCTCCCCGGCGCACCCACCCGCGTTTCGTTCGCGAAGATCCGCGAGCCGCTCCGGGTGCCCGATCTGCTCGACCTGCAGACGCAGTCGTTCGAGTGGCTCGTGGGCGACGAGGCGTGGTTCCAGCGGAGGATCGACGCAGGCGACGAGAGCCCGATGGGCGGTCTCGAGGACATCCTCACCGAGATCTCCCCCATCGAGGACTTCTCGGGCTCCATGTCCCTCTCCTTCTCCGACCCTCGTTTCGACGAGGTCAAGGCGTCGGAGGAGGAGTGCAAGGACAAGGACATGACCTACGCGGCTCCGCTGTTCGTCACCGCGGAGTTCACCAACAACACCACCGGTGAGATCAAGAGCCAGACCGTCTTCATGGGTGACTTCCCCGTGATGACGAGCAAGGGCACCTTCATCATCAACGGCACCGAGCGTGTCGTCGTGTCGCAGCTCGTCCGGTCCCCGGGCGTCTACTTCGACCACGCCATCGACAAGACCACCGAGAAGGACGTCTACTCGGTCAAGGTCATCCCGAGCCGCGGTGCCTGGCTCGAGTTCGACGTCGACAAGCGCGACACCGTCGGTGTCCGCATCGACCGCAAGCGTCGCCAGCCGGTCACGGTGCTGCTGAAGGCACTGGGGTGGACCACCGAGCAGATCGCCGCGCGTTTCGGGTTCTCCGAGACGATGCTCGCGACGCTCGAGAAGGACCACACCGCCGGGCAGGACGAGGCCCTGCTCGACATCTACCGCAAGCTGCGCCCGGGCGAGCCTCCCACCCGCGAGAGCGCGCAGACGCTCCTGGAGAACCTGTTCTTCAAGGACAAGCGCTACGACCTCGCCAAGGTGGGCCGCTACAAGGTCAACAAGAAGCTGGGCCTGACCACCCCCAACCCGGTCGGCACGCTGACCGAGGACGACATCGCCACCACCATCGAGTACCTCGTCCGGTTGCACGCCGGCGAGACCGAGATGACGGTCGGCGCGGTCGAGGGCCAGGAGGGGTCGGGTATCACGATCCCCGTCGAGACCGACGACATCGACCACTTCGGCAACCGTCGCCTGCGCACCGTGGGCGAGCTGATCCAGAACCAGATCCGGGTCGGCCTCTCGCGCATGGAGCGTGTCGTCCGTGAGCGGATGACCACGCAGGACGTCGAGGCGATCACGCCGCAGACCCTGATCAACATCCGTCCCGTCGTGGCGGCGATCAAGGAGTTCTTCGGCACGTCGCAGCTGTCGCAGTTCATGGACCAGACCAACCCCCTCGCGGGCCTGACGCACAAGCGTCGCCTGTCCGCGCTGGGCCCGGGTGGCCTGTCCCGTGAGCGCGCCGGCTTCGAGGTCCGCGACGTGCACCCCAGCCACTACGGCCGGATGTGCCCGATCGAGACCCCTGAGGGCCCGAACATCGGCCTGATCGGTTCGCTGGCGAGCTTCGCGCAGGTCAACCCGTTCGGTTTCATCCAGTCGCCGTACCGCAAGGTCGTCGACGGCCGCGCAGGCGACCAGATCGACTACCTCACGGCCGACGAGGAAGACCGCTTCATCATCGCGCAGGCCAACGAGCCGCTCGACGACGACGGCAACTTCGTGGGCGATCGCGTGCTCGTCCGTCGCAAGGGCGGCGAGATCGACTACATCCCGCCGTCGGGCGTCGACTACATCGACGTCTCGCCGCGCCAGATGGTGTCCGTCGCCACCGCGATGATCCCGTTCCTCGAGCACGACGACGCGAACCGCGCCCTGATGGGCGCCAACATGCAGCGTCAGTCCGTCCCGCTGCTGCGCAGCGAGTCGCCGCTGGTCGGCACGGGCATGGAGCTGCGTGCGGCCGTCGACGCGGGCGACGTGGTCGTCAACGAGAAGGCCGGCATCGTCGAGGAGCTGTGCGCCGACTTCATCACGGTCATGGCCGACGACGGCACGCGCCGCACCTACCGGCTGCACAAGTTCCGCCGCAGCAACCAGGGCACGTGCACCAACCAGAAGCCCATCGTCGAGGAGGGTGCGCGCGTCGAGGTCGGTCAGGTACTGGCCGACGGCCCCTGCACCGAGCTCGGCGAGATGGCCCTGGGCAAGAACCTGCTCGTGGCGATCATGCCGTGGGAGGGCCACAACTACGAGGACGCGATCATCCTCTCGCAGCGCCTGGTGCAGGACGACGTGCTCACGTCGATCCACATCGAGGAGCACGAGATCGACGCCCGCGACACCAAGCTGGGCGCCGAGGAGATCACCCGGGACATCCCGAACGTCTCCGAGGAGGTGCTCGCCGACCTCGACGAGCGCGGCATCATCCGGATCGGTGCCGAGGTCCAGCCCGGTGACATCCTGGTCGGCAAGGTCACGCCCAAGGGCGAGACGGAGCTGACCCCGGAGGAGCGCCTGCTCCGCGCGATCTTCGGTGAGAAGGCGCGCGAGGTGCGCGACACCTCGCTCAAGGTGCCCCACGGCGAGACCGGCAAGGTCATCGGCATCCGGGTCTTCTCCCGCGACGACGAGGACGAGCTGGCGCCCGGCGTCAACGAGCTGGTCCGCGTCTACGTGGCCCAGAAGCGCAAGATCCAGGACGGCGACAAGCTCGCCGGCCGCCACGGCAACAAGGGCGTCATCGGCAAGATCCTCCCCGCCGAGGACATGCCGTTCCTCCCGGACGGCACCCCGGTCGACATCATCCTGAACACGCACGGTGTGCCGCGACGGATGAACATCGGTCAGGTCCTGGAGACCCACCTCGGGTGGATCGCCAAGACCGGCTGGGAGATCGACGGCAGGCCCGAGTGGGCGTCCAAGCTTCCCGAGGAGCTCTACTCCGTGCCCGCCGGCACGAAGACCGCCACCCCGGTCTTCGACGGCGCCAAGGAGCACGAGATCACGGGTCTGCTCGGGTCCACGCTGCCCAACCGTGACGGTGAGCGGATGGTCAAGGGCGACGGCAAGGCGGTCCTGATGGACGGCCGTTCCGGCGAGCCCTACCCGTTCCCGGTGGCCGTCGGCTACATGTACATCCTGAAGCTGCTCCACCTGGTGGACGACAAGATCCACGCTCGGTCCACGGGCCCCTACTCGATGATCACGCAGCAGCCCCTGGGCGGTAAGGCCCAGTTCGGTGGCCAGCGGTTCGGCGAGATGGAGTGCTGGGCGATGCAGGCCTACGGCGCGGCGTACACGCTGCAGGAACTGCTGACGATCAAGTCCGACGACGTCGTGGGCCGGGTCAAGGTCTACGAGGCGATCGTCAAGGGCGAGAACATCCCCGAACCGGGCATCCCGGAGTCCTTCAAGGTTCTCCTGAAGGAACTCCAGTCGCTCTGCCTGAACGTCGAGGTGCTCTCCAGCGACGGCGCGGCGATCGAAATGCACGACAGCGACGACGAGGACCTCGAGCGGGCCGCGGCGAACCTGGGCATCAACCTGTCCAGCCGTCCCGGTTCCGAGTCGATGACCGTGGACGATGTTGTTAACTGACGTCAACTGATCGCGCCAGAGCTGATTTACGAAGGAACTGAGGACACATAGTGCTCGACGTCAACTTCTTCGACGAACTGCGCATCGGCCTTGCGACGGCGGAGGACATCCGCCAGTGGTCGCACGGTGAGGTCAAGAAGCCCGAGACCATCAACTACCGCACGCTCAAGCCCGAGAAGGACGGACTCTTCTGCGAGAAGATCTTCGGCCCCACGCGGGACTGGGAGTGCTACTGCGGCAAGTACAAGCGTGTCCGGTTCAAGGGCATCATCTGCGAGCGCTGCGGCGTGGAGGTCACGCGCGCCAAGGTGCGTCGTGAGCGGATGGGCCACATCGAGCTGGCCGCTCCGGTCACGCACATCTGGTACTTCAAGGGTGTGCCCAGCCGGCTCGGCTACCTGCTCGACCTGGCGCCCAAGGATCTCGAGAAGATCATCTACTTCGCGGCCTACGTGATCACGTCGGTCAACAAGGAACTGCGGCACAACGACCTGTCCACGCTCGAGACCGAGATGAGCGTGGAGCGCAAGCGGGTCGAGAACCGCCGCGACGGTGACCTGGAGGCCCGGGCCCAGAAGCTCGAGGCCGACATCGCCGAGCTCGAGGCGGAGGGCGCCAAGAGCGACGTCCGCCGCAAGGTCAAGGAGGGTGGCGAGCGCGAGATGCGCCAGCTCCGTGACCGCGCCCAGCGCGAGCTGGACCGGCTCGACGAGATCTGGACCGCGTTCACCAAGCTCGACGTGCAGCAGCTCATCGCCGACGAGTCGATCTACCGGGAGCTCTACGACCGGTACGGCGACTACTTCACCGGCGCCATGGGCGCCGAGGCGATCCAGACGCTGCTGCAGAACTTCGACATCCCGGCCGAGGCCGAGAACCTGCGGGAGACCATCCGCAGCGGCAAGGGGCAGAAGAAGCTCCGCGCCCTCAAGCGCCTCAAGGTCGTCGCGGCGTTCCAGATGACGGGCAACAGCCCCATGGGCATGGTGCTCGACTGCGTCCCGGTCATCCCGCCGGACCTGCGCCCCATGGTGCAGCTCGACGGTGGCCGCTTCGCCACGTCCGACCTCAATGACCTGTACCGCCGCGTGATCAACCGCAACAACCGCCTCAAGCGACTGATCGACCTCGGCGCGCCCGAGATCATCGTCAACAACGAGAAGCGGATGCTGCAGGAGGCCGTCGACGCACTGTTCGACAACGGCCGCCGCGGCCGGCCGGTGACGGGCCCGGGCAACCGGCCGCTCAAGTCGCTGTCCGACCTGCTCAAGGGCAAGCAGGGCCGGTTCCGCCAGAACCTGCTCGGCAAGCGCGTCGACTACTCCGGCCGTTCGGTCATCGTCGTCGGCCCGCAGCTCAAGCTGCACCAGTGCGGTCTGCCCAAGCAGATGGCTCTGGAGCTGTTCAAGCCGTTCGTCATGAAGCGGCTGGTCGACCTCAACCACGCGCAGAACATCAAGTCCGCGAAGCGCATGGTCGAGCGTGGCCGCTCGCAGGTGTGGGACGTGCTCGAAGAGGTCATCTCCGAGCACCCGGTGCTGCTCAACCGCGCACCGACGCTGCACAGGCTGGGCATCCAGGCCTTCGAGCCGCAGCTGGTGGAGGGCAAGGCCATCCAGCTGCACCCGCTGGTCTGTGAGGCGTTCAACGCCGACTTCGACGGTGACCAGATGGCGGTGCACCTGCCGCTGTCGGCCGAGGCGCAGTCCGAGGCGCGCGTCCTGATGCTGTCGTCGAACAACATCCTGTCGCCGGCGTCGGGCCGTCCGCTGGCCATGCCGCGTCTGGACATGGTCACGGGCATCTACCACCTGTCCAAGCTCCGCGAGGGCACGCCCGGCGAGGGCGGCATCTACGGCACCGTGGCCGAGGCGATCATGGCCTACGACCGCAAGGTGCTCCACCTGCAGGCACCCATCAAGATCCGCCTGCACGACGTGGTGCCGCCGGCCGAGGCCGTCCCGGCGCTGCTCGAGAAGGGCTGGCAGCCCGGCGAGCAGTACCTGGCCGAGACCACTCTCGGGCGCGTGCTGTTCAACGAGCTCCTCCCGGCGGACTACCCGTTCGTCAACGAGATCCTGCCGAAGAAGCGCCAGGCCGCGATCATCAACGACCTGGCCGAGCGGTACTCGATGACCGAGGTCGCGCAGTGCCTCGACCGCCTCAAGGACGCCGGCTTCTACTGGGCCACCCGCTCCGGGGTCACGATCGCCATCTCCGATGTCGTCGTGCCGCCGAACAAGCAGGCGATTCTCGACGGCTACGAGGCCAAGGCCGAGCAGGTCAACAAGCGCTACCTGCGTGGGGCCCTGTCCCACCAGGAGCGCAACGACGAGATGGTCAAGATCTGGACCCAGGCGTCCGAAGAGGTCGCCCGGGCCATGGAGGAGAACTTCCCTCCGGACAACCCGATCCCCACGATCGTGGCGTCCGGCGCGGCGGGCAACATGACCCAGGTCCGGCAGCTCGCCGGTATGCGTGGTCTGGTGGCCAACCCGAAGGGTGAGTACATCCCCCGTCCGATCAAGGCCAACTTCCGTGAGGGCCTGTCGGTGCTGGAGTACTTCATCTCCACGCACGGCACCCGTAAGGGCCTCGCCGACACCGCGCTGCGTACCGCCGACTCGGGTTACCTGACCCGTCGTCTGGTGGACGTGTCGCAGGACGTCATCGTCCGTGAGGTCGACTGCGGCACCGAGCGCAGCGCCACCATGGCCGTCACGGAGGAGGGCGCGGGGGGCAAGCGCATCGCCCACCGCTACATCCGCACGAGCATCTACGCACGGTGCTCCGCGGAGGAGGTCCGCGACGCGGCCGGCAACGTCATCGTCGAGAAGGGTGGCGACCTGGGCGACCCCGCGCTGGCCGCTCTGGTCGAGGCCGGCATCAAGACCATCAAGGTCCGCAGTCCGCTGACCTGCATGTCGGCCAGTGGCATCTGCGGCATGTGCTACGGCCGCTCGATGGCCACCGGCAAGCTGGTGGACGTCGGCGAGGCCGTCGGCATCGTCGCGGCGCAGTCGATCGGTGAGCCGGGAACCCAGCTCACGATGCGTACCTTCCACACCGGTGGTGTGGCGGGCGACGACATCACCACCGGTCTGCCGCGTGTCCAGGAGCTGTTCGAGGCCCGGGTGCCGAAGGGCATGGCGCCCATCGCCGACGTCGACGGCCGCATCTCCATCGAGGACGGCGACCGCTTCTGGAAGATCACCCTCACCCCGGACGACGGGGGCGAGGAGATCGTCTACGAGAAGCTGTCCAAGCGGCAGTGGCTGGCCATGACGGTGGTCGACGGCCAGGAGCGTCCGCTGGCCGACGGTGACCACGTGCACGTCGGGCAGCTGCTGCTCGAGGGCACGGCCAACCCGCACGAGGTGCTGCGGGTCATGGGTCCGCGTGAGGTGCAGCTGCACCTCACGCGTGAGGTGCAGAAGGTGTACCGCACGCAGAGCGTGGACATCCACGACAAGCACATCGAGGTGATCATCCGGCAGATGCTGCGCCGGGTCACGATCATCGACTCGGGGGCCACCGAGTTCCTGCCCGGTTCGCTCGCCGAGCGCACCGACTTCGAGACGCAGAACCGGCGCGTCGTGGCCGAGGGCGGCGAGCCCGCCTCCGGCCGTCCGGTGCTCATGGGGATCACGAAGGCCTCGCTGGCCACCGAGTCGTGGCTGTCCGCGGCCTCGTTCCAGGAGACCACCCGGATCCTCACCGATGCCGCGATCAACGGAAAGCGCGACAAGCTCGTCGGGCTCAAGGAGAACGTGATCATCGGCAAGCTGATCCCCGCCGGTACGGGGATCGGCCGGTACCGCAACATCCAGGTTCAGCCCACGGAGGAGGCCCGCGCGGCCGCCTACGCGCTGCCGAGCTACGACGACGGCTACTACAGCCCCGACGTGTTCGGCACGGGCACCGGTGCCGCGGTGCCGCTGGACGACTACGACTTCGGCCGTGACTACCGCTAGGTAGCCGAGGCTCGAAGACGGTCCTGAACGGGGCCGGTCACCTCTCTCCCGTGGAGGTGGCCGGCCCCGTTCTCCGTTCTACGGTTCGTCAGGTCGGGGTGCAGTCCTGGCGGAACGCCGCGCCGAGCTCCGCCACTGCGACGTCAGCCTCCGCCAGGAGGCCGGCGAAGACCAGGTAGGCATGCCACATGCCGGGCTCGCGACGATAGGTCACCTCGACGCCTGCGGCCTTCGCCCTGTCGACGAACGCGTCCGCGTCGCCCACCAGGACCTCGTCGGCGCCGGCCACGACGTGCACCGGAGGCAGGCCGGCGAGGTCGGCCTCCAGCGGGCGGAGCTCGGGGGCGTCGGAGCCAGCCCGGTAGTCCTCGGCCGCGAGGGGGAGCCACGACGGGTCGAGCATCGCGTCGGTGTCCCGGTTCGCCTGCACGGCGGGGGAGCGCAGGTCGAGGTCGAGCCAGGGGGAGATGAGTCCGACCGAGCCGGGCAGCTCCTCACCGAGTGCGCGCAGCCGCAGCAGCAGGCTCATCGCCAGCCCGCCGCCGGCGGAATCGCCGGCAACCGCGATGCGTTGTGCCGGGTATCCGGCTTGAAGCAGGGCCCGGTACGCCGCGAGCGCGTCGTCGAGGGCCGCGGGGAAGGGGTGTTCGGGGGCCAGCCGGTAGTCCGGGGCGTGCACCGGAGCGCCTGCGCTCCTGCTGAGGCCGGCCAGCAGCGCGAGGTGCGACGCCGGTGAGCCGGTGATGTACCCCCCCGCCGTGCAGGTACAGCATCTGCATCGGCCCGATGGCGTCGGCGGCGGTCACCCGCACGCTGGGCACCCCGCCCAGCGAGGTGCGGTTGCGGCGGGTCCCGCGGGGCAGGGGCAGTCCGAGGCCGGTGGCGGAGAGCAGCCGGCGCCGGACGGGCAGGGGCAGGCGCGGGCCGAGGAGGGGAGCGACGACGCCACGCGTCATCAGCCGGACAGCGGATGTGGGCAGGTGCACGACCGGAACGTATCCACCGGTGCACGGACAGTGGAACCCACCACACCCGGTGAACGAAGGAGGCCAGGGGAACGCGACGAACGGGTGGTCAGCCGCGTTGAGCGGGAGTGTCCTCTTGCGAAGGGCGGGGTGTTGCGGCACTCTTCCCTCACCGGCAGGTGCTGACCAGTACCCGTTTTGACCCCCATTCCGCGGGGCGGGTACTCTGTGGTCTTGCGCTCGACTTCGGTCGGGCCGATCTGTGTGCCCTGCGGTCGATTCGTCGGGCATGCGGGCCCCTGGGGCTCCGCACGAGGTCTCCCCGATCTCCAGCCGTGAGTCCCGTGGGGTGCGACACGCCCGACCTCGGGGGAGGGCGGCCGGTGCAGCCGGTCTCCCCAGCACGACCAGCACCACAAGCCACAGCACGCCGACGGGAAGAAGTAGACGGTTCATGCCCACGATCCAGCAGCTGGTCCGCAAGGGCCGTCAGGACAAGGCCACCAAGACCAAGACGGCCGCGCTCAAGGGAAGTCCCCAGCGCCGCGGGGTGTGCACGCGCGTCTACACCACGACGCCGAAGAAGCCGAACTCCGCTCTGCGCAAGGTCGCTCGCGTCAAGCTGAGCAGCCAGATGGAGATCACGGCCTACATCCCGGGTGAGGGTCACAACCTCCAGGAGCACTCCATCGTCCTGGTCCGCGGTGGCCGTGTGAAGGACCTTCCCGGCGTCCGTTACAAGATCGTCCGGGGGTCGCTGGACACCCAGGGCGTCAAGAACCGCAAGCAGGCTCGCAGCCGGTACGGCGCGAAGAAGGAGAAGAGCTGATGTCGCACACCACTGCGGCTCGCTCCGACCTGAACCGCCGCATTGAAGGAGAGAAGTAATGCCTCGTAAGGGCCCCGCACCGAAGCGGCCGTTGGTCTCCGACCCGGTCTACGGCGCACCGCTGGTCACCCAGCTGGTGAACAAGGTGCTGAAGGACGGCAAGCGCTCGATCGCCGAGCGCATCGTCTACGCCGCCCTCGAGGGCACGCGTGAGAAGACCGGCGCCGACCCCGTTGTCACGCTCAAGCGGGCGCTGGACAACGTCAAGCCGGCCCTGGAGGTGCGCAGCCGCCGCGTCGGTGGCGCCACGTACCAGGTGCCCGTGGAGGTCCGCGCCGTCCGGCAGACCACGCTGGGCCTGCGCTGGCTGGTGTCGTACGCCGCGCAGCGTCGTGAGAAGACCATGGTCGAGCGGCTCATGAACGAGCTCCTCGACGCGAGCAACGGTCTGGGCGCCGCGGTGAAGCGACGCGAGGACATGCACAAGATGGCGGAGTCCAACAAGGCCTTCGCCCACTACCGCTGGTGACCGGCCGACCGTCGATCGCCAATCCGAGGGAGATCTGAAGCTGTGGCAGCACAGGAAGTGCTGACGGACCTGGGCAAGGTCCGCAACATCGGCATCATGGCGCACATCGACGCCGGCAAGACCACCACCACCGAGCGGATCCTGTTCTACACCGGTCTGAACTACAAGATCGGCGAGGTGCACGACGGTGCGGCCACGATGGACTGGATGGAGGAGGAGCAGAAGCGCGGCATCACGATCACGTCCGCCGCGATCACCTGCTTCTGGAAAGACCACCAGATCAACATCATCGACACGCCGGGCCACGTCGACTTCACGGTCGAGGTCGAGCGCTCGCTGCGCGTCCTCGACGGCGCGGTCGCGGTCTTCGACGGCAAGGAAGGTGTCGAGCCGCAGTCCGAGCAGGTCTGGCGGCAGGCCACCAAGTACGACGTGCCGCGCATCTGCTTCGTCAACAAGATGGACAAGCTCGGCGCCGACTTCTACTTCACGGTGCGCACGATCCAGGAGCGTCTCGGCGCCAAGCCGATCCCGCTGCAGCTGCCGATCGGCTCCGAGAACGACTTCATCGGTGTCGTCGACCTGGTCGAGATGCGCGCGCTCACGTGGCGTGGCGAGGTCAAGATCGGTGAGGACTACACGGTCGAGGAGATCCCGGCCGATCTCGCCGAGAAGGCCGCCGAGTACCGGCTGGCCCTCGTCGAGGCCGTCGCCGAGACCGACGACGACCTCATGGAGCTCTACCTCGGCGGCGAGGAGCTCACGACCGCGCAGATCAAGCACGGCATCCGCAAGATCGTGACCGACCGTACGGGCTACCCGGTGCTGTGCGGTTCCGCGTACAAGAACAAGGGCGTCCAGCCCATGCTCGACGCGGTCATCGACTACCTGCCGTCGCCGCTCGACGTCCCGCCGGTCGAGGGCACGCTGCCCGACGGCGAGACCGCCGCGTTCCGCAAGCCCGACACCAAGGAGCCGTTCTCGGCTCTGGCCTTCAAGATCGCGGCGCACCCCTTCTTCGGCAAGCTGACCTACATCCGGGTGTACTCGGGCAAGGTCTCCGCCGGGGCCCAGGTCATCAACTCGACCAAGGACCGCAAGGAACGCATCGGGAAGTTCTTCCAGATGCAGTCCAACAAGGAGAACCCGGTCGACGAGGCCCAGGCCGGCCACATCTACGCGGTCACGGGGCTCAAGGACACCACCACCGGCGAGACCCTGTCGGACCCGCAGAACCCGATCGTCCTCGAGTCGATGTCCTTCCCCGACCCGGTGATCCAGGTCGCGGTCGAGCCGAAGACCAAGGCCGACCAGGAGAAGCTGGGCATCGCGATCCAGAAGCTCGCCGAGGAGGACCCCACCTTCCAGGTCACCCAGGACGACGAGTCCGGGCAGACGATCCTGGCGGGCATGGGCGAGCTGCACCTCGAGGTGCTGGTCAACCGGATGAAGACCGACTACAAGGTCGAGGCGAACATCGGTAAGCCTCAGGTCGCGTACCGGGAGACCATCCGCAAGACCGTCGAGAAGTACACGTACGTCCACAAGAAGCAGACCGGTGGCTCGGGGCAGTTCGCCAAGGTGATCATCACCCTGGAGCCGCTGGACACCGCCGACGGTGCGCTGTACGAGTTCGACAACAAGGTCAGCGGTGGCCGCATCCCGCGGGAGTACATCCCGTCGGTGGACGCCGGGGCGCAGGATGCCATGCAGTACGGCATCGTGGCCGGCTACCCGTTGGTCGGCATCAAGCTGACCCTCGTCGATGGTGCCTACCACGAGGTCGACTCGTCCGAGATGGCCTTCAAGGTCGCCGGTTCGATCGCCCTCAAGGAGGCTGCGCGCAAGGCCGACCCGGTCCTGCTCGAGCCGATGATGGACGTCGAGGTCACCACGCCCGAGGACTACATGGGCGACGTGATCGGTGACCTGAACTCCCGCCGTGGCCAGATCCGGGCCATGGAGGAGCGGGCGGGCGCCCGGATCGTCAAGGCGCTGGTCCCGTTGTCGGAGATGTTCGGCTATGTCGGCGACCTCCGGTCGCGGACCCAGGGCCGGGCGAACTACACCATGGTCTTCGACTCCTACGCGGAGGTTCCGACCAACGTGGCCAAGGAGATCATCGCCAAGGCCACGGGCGAGTAAGACTTTTCGCCGCCGCGGGCCCCCCTCTCGGGGCCCGCGGTCGGTGACCGGGACAATCGTCCCGGCACCACCCACAGACCTGCCGTCAGCACGACGGACACGTACCAGTCCAGGAGGATCCCCCAGTGGCGAAGGCGAAGTTCGAGCGGACCAAGCCGCACGTCAACATCGGCACCATCGGTCACATCGACCACGGTAAGACCACGCTGACGGCGGCCATCACCAAGGTTCTGCACGACAAGTTCCCGACGCTGAACGACGCGTCGGCGTTCGACCAGATCGACAAGGCTCCCGAGGAGCGTCAGCGCGGCATCACGATCTCGATCGCGCACGTCGAGTACCAGACCGAGAAGCGCCACTACGCGCACGTCGACTGCCCCGGGCACGCCGACTACATCAAGAACATGATCACCGGTGCTGCGCAGATGGACGGCGCCATCCTGGTGGTCGCGGCCACCGACGGCCCGATGCCCCAGACGCGTGAGCACGTGCTGCTCGCCCGCCAGGTCGGCGTGCCGTACATCGTCGTCGCGCTGAACAAGGCCGACATGGTCGACGACGAGGAGATCATGGAGCTCGTCGAGCTGGAGGTCCGTGAGCTGCTCAGCTCGCAGAACTACCCCGGTGACGACCTGCCCGTGGTCCAGGTCTCGGCGCTCAAGGCGCTCGAGGGCGACCCGGAGTGGGCCGAGAAGCTCATGCTCCTCATGGACGCGGTCGACGAGTCGATCCCGGAGCCCGAGCGCGACATCGAGAAGCCGTTCCTCATGCCCGTCGAGGACGTCTTCACGATCTCGGGTCGTGGCACCGTCGTCACCGGCCGCATCGAGCGCGGCATCGTCAAGGTGAACGAGGAGGTGGAGGTCGTCGGCATCCGCGAGAAGTCGTTCAAGACCACCACCACGTCCATCGAGATGTTCAAGAAGTTCCTCGACGAGGGTCGCGCCGGCGACAACGCGGCGCTGCTACTCCGTGGTGTCAAGCGCGAGCAGGTCGAGCGCGGCATGGTCATCGTCAAGCCCGGCACCACCACGCCGCACACCGAGTTCGAGGGCCAGGTCTACATCCTCTCGAAGGACGAGGGTGGCCGGCACACGCCGTTCTTCAACAACTACCGTCCCCAGTTCTACTTCCGGACGACGGACGTCACCGGCGTCGTGACGCTGCCCAGCGGCACCGAGATGGTCATGCCCGGCGACAACACCACCATGAGCGTGAAGCTGATCCAGCCCATCGCCATGGAGGAGGGCCTGCAGTTCGCCATCCGTGAGGGTGGTCGGACCGTGGGCGCCGGTCAGGTCATCAGCATCAGCAAGTAACAACCCCCGGTCAAGGGGGCCACATCTCGGTGTGGCATCCTTGACGGGTTGCGCGTCGAGGCCGGTGCGTTTTTCCATCAACGCGCCGGCCTTGTCGCGAGCCCCTGAGCACAGCGGCCCCTCCGGGGGGCGCGATCGTTCCGGGGGACCGGTCTGGGGTAGTGCCTATCTAGGTGCAAAAGGGCGACACGCCCGACCTCGTGGACCGGAGCCACCACGGAAAGGCCCGCCAGGGCCATCCCGTGTGCCTCCCCCAGGAGCACGCGTACACGAGCGGCAGGAAGAAGAGGACGACCGACGACCATGGCGGGACAAAAGATCCGCATCAGGCTGAAGGCCTATGACCACGAGGCCATCGATGCCTCCGCACGCAAGATCGTCGAGACGGTCACGCGTACGGGTGCTCGGGTCGTCGGGCCGGTGCCGCTGCCGACGGAGAAGAACATCTACTGCGTCATTCGTTCGCCGCACAAGTACAAGGACTCGCGCGAGCACTTCGAGATGCGCACCCACAAGCGGCTGATCGACATCCTCGACCCGACGCCCAAGACGGTCGACGCGCTCATGCGCATCGACCTGCCGGCCAGCGTCGACGTGAACATCCAGTAGGGCTGACGGAACTTATGAGCGAAAGGCAGATCACCGGGATCCTGGGCACCAAGCTCGGGATGACCCAGGTCTTCGACGAGAACAACCGGGTGGTCCCGGTCACCGTGGTCCAGGCGGGCCCGAACGTGGTGACCCAGATCCGTACGGAGGAGAAGGACGGCTACGTCGCCGTCCAGTTCGCCTACGGGGCCATCGACCCGCGCAGGGTCAACAAGCCGCGCACCGGCCACTTCGCCAAGGCGGGCACCACGCCCCGCCGGCACCTGGTCGAGCTGCGCACCACCGACGCCGCCGAGTACACCGTCGGCCAGGAGATCACCGCCGAGGTGTTCGAGACCGGAGCTGTGGTCGACGTCGTCGGCACCAGCAAGGGCAAGGGCACCGCGGGCGTCATGAAGCGCCACGGCTTCCACGGTCTCGGCGCCAGCCACGGTGTGCAGCGCAAGCACCGCTCGCCGGGCTCCATCGGCGGCTGCGCCACCCCCGGACGGGTCTTCAAGGGCCTCCGGATGGCCGGCCGCATGGGCGTCGCCCGCGTCACCACGCAGAACCTCACGGTGCACCGCGTGGACGCCGAGCGCGGCCTGCTGCTGATCAAGGGCGCCGTTCCCGGTGTCCGCGGTGGCCTCCTGTTCGTCAAGTCGGCCGCGAAGGCGGGTGTGGCATGAGCTCTGCTGTGACGACAACGAAGGTCGAACTCCCCGCGCACGTCTTCGACGTGACCGCGAACATCGCGCTGATGCACCAGGTGGTCACGGCCCAGCTCGCGGCCGCCCGCCAGGGCACGCACGACACCAAGACCCGTTCCGAGGTCAGCGGTGGCGGCAAGAAGCCCTACCGGCAGAAGGGCACCGGTCGCGCCCGTCAGGGCTCCACCCGCGCACCCCAGTTCGCCGGTGGTGGCATCTCGCACGGCCCCACTCCCCGGGACTACACCCAGAAGACCCCCAAGAAGATGAAGGCCGCCGCCCTGCGCGGTGCCCTCTCCGACCGGGCGCGCGCCGGCCTCGTGCACGTCGTGCCGTCGATCGTCACGGGTGAGACCCCTTCCACGAAGGCCGCGCGCGCCGCGCTGGTCGACGTGGCCGGCGATGCCGCCACCCGCGCGCTCGTGGTCCTCGACCGCGACGACGTGGTCAGCTGGCTCAGCCTGCGCAACCTCCCCACCGCGCACCTGATCGAGCCCGGCCAGCTCAACACCTACGACGTGCTCGTCAACGACGTCGTCGTGTTCACGCAGGCCGCGTTCGACGAGTTCCTGGCCGGTCCCATCGCGGCCCCCAAGGGCACCGTCTCGGCCACCGCGCGCGAGAGCGAGACCGTGGGCCTGGCCGAGGCGCCTGCCGAGGCCGAGTCCGCCGCGGACTTCGGGTCCGACAGCCATGCCCCGCTCGCCGACGGATCGCAGCCCGAGGGCTTCCCCGTCAAGGGCAACGCCGACTCGATGCTCTACCACGTTCCGGGCAGCTCGTTCTACGCCCGCACCGTGGCGGAGGTCTGGTTCGCCACCGCCGAAGCGGCCGAGGCGGCCGGTTTCCAGCTGCCGCCGTCGCAGCGTCCATCGTCCTCGGGTAAGGAGGAGAGCAAGTGATCCCCGACCCGCGCGACATCCTGCTGGCGCCGGTGGTCTCGGAGAAGAGCTACGGGTTGCTCGAAGAGCGCCAGTACACCTTCGTGGTCCGTCCGGACGCCAACAAGACACAGATCAAGATCGCCGTGGAGAAGGTGTTCGGGGTCAAGGTGCTCAGCGTCAACACCCTGAACCGCACGGGGAAGCGCAAGCGCTCCCGTGCCGGATTCGGCAAGCGCAAGGACACGAAGCGCGCGATCGTGACGCTCTCGGAGGAGAGCAACTCGATCGACGTCTTCGGCGGCCGGGCGAGCTGAGGGACTGAGTAGACATGGGTATTCGTAAGTACAAGCCGACCACCCCGGGCCGTCGCGGCTCCAGCGTCTCCGACTTCGCCGAGATCACTCGGTCGACTCCGGAGAAGTCGCTGATCCGCCCCCTGCACAGCAAGGGCGGCCGCAACGCTCACGGACGGATCACCACCCGCCACCAGGGCGGTGGACACAAGCGTGCGTACCGGCTGATCGACTTCCGCCGGAACGACAAGGACGGTGTGCCGGCCACGGTCGCGCACATCGAGTACGACCCGAACCGCACCTCGCGGATCGCACTGCTGCACTACGCCGACGGCGAGAAGCGCTACATCGTCGCCCCGGAGAAGCTGAAGCAGGGCGACAAGGTCGAGGCAGGCCCGCGCGCCGACATCAAGATCGGCAACAACCTGCCGTTGCGCAACATCCCCACCGGTACCGTGATCCACGCGATCGAGCTCCGCCCCGGTGGCGGCGCGAAGATGGCGCGCTCGGCCGGTGCCAAGGTGCAGCTGGTGGCGAAGGACGGCCCGTACGCGCAGCTCCGGCTGCCCTCGGGCGAGATCCGCAACGTCGACGTCCGCTGCCGCGCCACCATCGGCGAGGTCGGCAACGGCGACCACTCCAACATCAACTGGGGTAAGGCCGGCCGTATGCGGTGGAAGGGCAAGCGCCCGACCGTCCGCGGTGTCGCCATGAACCCGGTCGACCACCCGCACGGTGGTGGTGAGGGCAAGACCTCCGGTGGTCGCCACCCGGTCAACCCCGCAGGTAAGCCCGAGGGGCGCACCCGCCGCACCAAGCCGTCCGACAAGTTGATCGTCCGCCGGCGTCGTACCGGCAAGAACAAGCGCTGAGCAGGGAGGTAAAAGATGCCACGCAGCCTGAAGAAGGGCCCGTTCGTTGACGACCACCTGCTCAAGAAGGTGGACGTTCTCAACGCGGCCGACAAGAAGACCGTCATCCGTACCTGGTCCCGTCGGTCCACCATCATTCCGGACATGATCGGCCACACGATCGCGGTGCACGACGGCCGCAAGCACGTGCCGGTGTTCATCTCGGATTCGATGGTCGGCCACAAGCTGGGGGAGTTCGCACCCACGCGGACCTTCCGGGGCCACATCAAGGATGACCGCAAAGCGCGCAGGCGCTGACCGGACCGAGTAGCGACAAGAAAGGGGTAGTAGGAAATGGCTGAAACAACCACCACCGAGAGCCCCGCCGCGCTCGAGCCGATTCGAGCGCGCGCGGTAGCGCGGTACGTCCACATGTCGCCGACCAAGGTGCGACGTGTCGTCGCCCTGATCAAGGGTCGGCCCGTCCAGGAGGCTCTGGACATCCTGCGGTTCTCGCCGCAGGCCGCGGCGGAGCCGCTGTTCAAGGTCGTCGCGAGTGCCGCGGCGAACGCCGAGAACAACCTCCAGCTGGATCGCGACACGCTCGTGGTGGCCCTGGCCACCGCCGACGAGGGGCCGACGCTCAAGCGCATCCGTCCGCGGGCCCAGGGCCGCGCGTACCGGATCCGCAAGCGCACGAGCCACATCACCGTCGAGGTCGAGTCGCAGCCCGCCAAGGTTGGACGCGGCGCGCGTGGCGCGAAGGGGAGGGCCCGGTAATGGGTCAGAAGATCAACCCGCACGGTTTCCGGCTCGGTATCACCACCGACTGGAAGTCGCGCTGGTACGCCGACAAGCAGTACGCCGAGTACGTGAAGGAAGACGTCGAGATCCGCAAGATGCTCTCCAAGGGCATGGAGCGGGCCGGCATCTCCAAGGTCGAGATCGAGCGCACCCGGGACCGCGTGCGGGTGGACATCCACACCGCGCGCCCGGGCATCGTGATCGGCCGGCGCGGCGCCGAGGCCGACCGCATCCGCGGCAACCTCGAGAAGCTGACCAAGAAGCAGGTCCAGCTCAACATCCTCGAGGTCAAGAACGCCGAGTCGGACGCGCAGCTCGTGGCACAGGGTGTCGCCGAGCAGCTGTCCAACCGCGTGGCCTTCCGGCGTGCGATGCGCAAGGCCATCCAGTCGGCCATGCGTTCGCCGCAGGTCAAGGGCATCCGGGTGCAGTGCTCCGGTCGCCTCGGCGGCGCGGAGATGTCTCGCTCGGAGTTCTACCGCGAGGGTCGCGTCCCGCTGCACACGCTGCGGGCCGACATCGACTACGGCCTGTTCGAGGCCCGCACCACGTTCGGTCGTATCGGCGTCAAGGTGTGGATCTACAAGGGTGACGTCGTCGGCGGGCGCCGAGAAGGAGCGGCTGCTGCCGCTGCTGCTGCTCCCGGTGGCGACCGCGGCCCGCGCCGCGAGCGTCCGGCGCGTCGTCGTTCGGGTGCCTCGGGCACCACGGGCACGAGCACCGAGGCCGGCCGCGCCGCCGCCGAGCAGGCGTCCGGTGGCGGTACCGCCACCGCGACCGCCGAGGCTCCCGCGACGTCCGACGGGCCCGCTCCGGCGACCGAGACCACCGGTGGGGAGGCGTAGGTCATGCTGATCCCCCGCAGGGTCAAGCACCGCAAGCAGCACCGTCCGCACCGCACCGGTGCGGCCTCCGGTGGCACGCGCGTGACGTTCGGTGACTACGGCATCCAGGCTCTCGAGCCCGCCTACGTCACCAACCGGCAGATCGAGTCGTCGCGTATCGCCATCAACCGGCACATCAAGCGTGGTGGCAAGGTCTGGATCAACATCTTCCCGGACCGCCCGCTCACCAAGAAGCCGGCTGAGACGCGCATGGGTTCCGGTAAGGGATCCGTCGAGTTCTGGGCGGCCAACGTCAAGCCCGGTCGGGTGCTGTTCGAGATGAGCTACCCCGACGAGAAGATCGCTCGCGAGGCCCTGCGCCGCGCGATGCACAAGCTGCCCATGAAGTGCCGGATCGTGACCCGTGAGGGTGGTGACATCTGATGGCCGCGTCGACGACCACCGCCGCTGAGCTCCGTGAGCTCACCGACGAGGAACTCACGCTCCGCGTGCGGGAGGCCAAGGAGGAGCTGTTCAACCTCCGCTTCCAGATGGCCACCGGGCAGCTGGACAACAACCGGCGGCTCCGTGTCGTCCGGCACGACATCGCGCGGATCTACACGATCATGCGCGAGCGCGAGCTGGGCCTTTCTGCCGCCCCGATCGACAGTGACGAAGGTGCGGCATGAGTAACGCAGTGACTCCCTCCGGGGCTAAGACGCCGCCCACCGAGGTGGAGCGCGGAGAGCGCAAGATCCGTGAGGGTCTGGTGGTCTCCGACAAGATGGAGAAGACGATCGTCGTGGTCGTCGAGGATCGGGTCAAGCACCCGATGTACGGCAAGGTCATCCGCCGGACGACGAAGATCAAGGCGCACGATGAGGCCAGCGCGGCCGGCATCGGCGACCGCGTCCGGCTGATGGAGACCCGCCCGCTGTCGGCCACCAAGCGCTGGCGGCTCGTGGAGATCCTGGAGAAGGCGAAGTGATCCAGCAGGAGTCGCGACTGCGTGTCGCGGACAACACCGGTGCCAAGGAGATCCTGTGCATCCGGGTGCTGGGCGGTTCGGGTCGGCGCTACGCCGGTATCGGTGACGTCATCGTCGCCACCGTCAAGGACGCCATTCCCGCCGCCGGGGTGAAGCGCGGTGACGTCGTCAAGGCCGTCATCGTGCGCACCGTCAAGGAGCGGCGCCGTCCGGATGGTTCCTACATCCGGTTCGACGAGAACGCCGCCGTGCTGATCAAGCCGGACGGCGAGCCGCGAGGGACCCGCATCTTCGGACCGGTCGGTCGCGAGCTCCGCGACAAGAAGTTCATGAAGATCATCTCCCTCGCGCCGGAGGTGCTGTGAGCATGAAGGTCAAGAAGGGTGACACCGTCCAGGTGATCGCCGGCAAGGACAAGGGCGCCAAGGGCAAGGTCATCGAGGCCTACCCGACGCGGGACCGGGTCCTGGTCGAGGGCGTGAACCGGATCAAGAAGCACACCCGCATCAGCCAGAACCAGCGCGGCGCGCAGTCCGGCGGCATCGTCACACAGGAGGCGGCCATCCACGTCTCGAACGTGATGATCGTCGATTCCGATGGCAAGCCCACCCGCGTCGGCAAGAACACCACCGACGAGGGCAAGCGCGTGCGCGTGTCCAAGCGCAACGGGAAGGAGATCTAAACCATGACGACAACGGAGAAGATCACCCCCCGGCTCAAGCAGCGCTACAAGGACGAGATCAAGACCGCGCTGCAGGAGCAGTTCACCTACGGCAACGTCATGCAGATCCCCGGCGTCGTGAAGGTCGTCGTCAACATGGGTGTCGGCGACGCCGCCCGCGACGCGAAGCTCATCGACGGGGCGATCCGCGACCTGGCCACGATCACCGGCCAGAAGCCGCAGGTCCGCCGGGCCACCAAGTCCATCGCGCAGTTCAAGCTGCGTGAGGGCATGCCGATCGGCGCGAAGGTCACCCTCCGCAACGACCGGATGTGGGAGTTCCTGGACCGGCTGCTGACCATCGCACTGCCGCGTATCCGTGACTTCCGCGGCCTCTCGTCGACGCAGTTCGACGGCCGGGGCAACTACACGTTCGGTCTCAACGAGCAGTCGATGTTCCACGAGATCGACCCCGACTCGATCGACCGTCCGCGCGGCATGGACATCACGGTCGTCACCACGGCGACGACCGACGACGAAGGCCGGGCGCTGCTGCGCCAGCTCGGCTTCCCTTTCAAGGAGGCGTGAGATGGCTGTAAAGATGGCTCGGCTTCCCCTGCCGCATGTCAAGGAGGCTGGACAGTAATGGCGAAGAAGGCGCTCCGCATCAAGGCTGCGGCCGTTCCGAAGTTCAAGGTCCGCGGTTACACCCGTTGCCAGAAGTGCGGCCGTCCCCGTGCGGTCCTGCGCAAGTTCGGCCTGTGCCGGATCTGCGTCCGCGAGATGGCGCACGCCGGCGAACTGCCGGGCGTCAGCAAGAGCAGCTGGTAACACACCCCCCTTAACGTCACAGGCCCCGGGGCGCGCCCTGCGGGAACCAGGCGGGAAAGTAGTGACGTCCTTATGACGATGACCGATCCCATCGCAGACATGCTCACGCGTCTGCGCAACGCCAACTCGGCGTACCACGACCGCGTGGTCATGCCGCACTCCAAGCTCAAGGTTGCCATCGCCGAGATCCTCCTCAAGGAGGGCTACATCGCGGCGCACGCGATAGAGGACGCCGAGGTCGGCAAGGCCCTGGTCATCGAGCTGAAGTACGGGCGCAACCGCGAGCGCTCCATCGCGGGCCTGCGCCGGGTCTCCAAGCCCGGCCTGCGGGTCTACGCGAAGTCCACCAACCTGCCCCGGGTCCTCGGTGGCCTCGGCGTCGCGATCATCTCGACGTCCGACGGTCTCCAGACCGAGCGACAGGCGCACAAGAACGGCGTGGGCGGCGAAGTCCTCGCCTACGTCTGGTGAGGGGATAACCACCATGTCCCGAATCGGGAAACTGCCCATCACCGTTCCGTCCGGCGTCGACGTCCAGATCGACGGCCGCACCGTGACCGTCAAGGGGCCCAAGGGCACCCTGTCGCACACCGTGATCGAGCCGATCACGGTCGAGCGCGACGACTCCGGCGCCGTCGTGGTCAAGCGCCCGGACGAGGAGCGGAAGAGCAAGGCCTACCACGGCCTCTCGCGCACCCTGGTGAACAACCTCTTCGTGGGTGTCACCGCCGGCTACGAGAAGAAGCTCGAGATCTACGGCGTCGGTTACCGCGTCGTGCTCAAGGGCACCTCGCTCGAGTTCGCGCTCGGTTACAGCCACCCGGTCGTCATCGCGGCGCCCGAGGGCATCACGTTCAAGGTCGAGTCCCCCACGCGGTTCTCCGTGTCGGGCATCGACAAGCAGACGGTCGGCGAGATCTCGGCCAAGATCCGGAAGCTGCGCAAGCCCGACCCGTACAAGGGCAAGGGCGTCCGCTACGCCGGCGAGGTCATCCGCCGCAAGGTCGGGAAGACGGGTAAGTAATGGCCGAGACGATTAGCGCGGCCGCCAAGAAGCGGGCCGCCTCGCAGGTGTCCAGCAAGCGTCGTGTGGGTGTTGCCCGTCGGCACACCCGCCTGCGCAAGAAGATCAGCGGTACGGCCGCCCGCCCGCGGCTCGCGGTGAAGCGCAGCTCGCGCCACATCATCGTGCAGCTCATCGACGACCTCGCCGGCCACACGCTGGCGGCGGCGTCCACGATGGAGGTCGACGTCCGCGCACTGGACGGCGACAAGAAGGCCCGCGCCACCCAGGTCGGCAAGCTCGTCGCCGACCGGGCGAAGGCGGCCGGCGTCACCGCGGTCGTGTTCGACCACGGTGGCTACGGCTACCACGGCCGGATCGCCGCGCTCGCCGACGCCGCCCGCGAGGGTGGTCTGGAGTTCTGATGAGTGAAACGAAGCGGACGACCTGCTTGCAGGGTCGGACCATCAATGCAGAAGGGAACCTCTGATGCCGGGACGTGCACGGCGCGACGGCGGAGGGCCCAACACCGGGTCCGGGGGGCCCAGCAGCGGGCCCGGCGGCGATCGCAACAACTCGGGTGGCGGCGGTCGCGACCGCCGCGACGGTGGCGGCCGCGGTGGCGCCCAGGACAAGACGCCCTACATCGAGCGGCTGGTCACGATCAACCGCGTCGCCAAGGTCGTCAAGGGTGGTCGTCGCTTCAGCTTCACCGCCCTGATGATCGTCGGTGACGGCGACGGCCTGGTCGGTGTCGGCTACGGCAAGGCCAAGGAGGTGCCCGCGGCGATCGCCAAGGGTGTGGAGGAGGCGAAGAAGAACTTCTTCCGCGTCCCCCGCATCGGTGGCACGATCGTCCACCGGGTGCAGGGCGAGGCCGCTGCCGGCGTCGTCATGCTCCGTCCGGCCAGCCCCGGTACCGGTGTCATCGCCGGTGGTCCGGTGCGCGCCGTGCTGGAGTGCGCCGGAATCCACGACATCCTTTCCAAGAGCCTGGGCTCCGACAACGCGATCAATGTCGTCCACGCCACGATCGCCGCGTTGAAGATGATCCAGCGCCCCGAGGAGGTCGCGGCCCGCCGTGGCCTGCCGCTCGAGGACGTGGCTCCGGCCGCGATGCTGCGGGCCCGTGCGGCCGCGGCACAGAGCGCGAGGTCGTGATGGTTTCTCGTAAGCACAACGCGACAGGCGTCGTTGTGGATCCCAAAGCACAGTCCACGCCGACCAGTGACGTCACGCTGGTCGTCACGCAGGTTCGCAGCAGCATCGGCTGCAAGGAGAACCAGCGGGCGACCCTGAAGTCGCTGGGTCTGCGCAAGATCCGCCAGACGGTCGAGCGGGCGGACACCCCGCAGATCCGTGGCATGATCCACACCGTTCGCCACCTGGTGACGGTGGAGGAGGTGGGCGAGCGATGAGCGAGCCGACTATCAAGATCCACCACCTGCGTCCGGCCCCCGGCTCGAAGACCGCGAAGACCCGGGTGGGTCGCGGTGAGGGCGGCAAGCGGGGCAAGACCGCCGGTCGCGGTACCAAGGGCACGAAGGCCCGCAAGGGCGTGCCCGTGGGCTTCGAGGGCGGGCAGATGCCGCTGCACATGCGGCTGCCCAAGCTCAAGGGCTTCAAGAACCGGTTCCGCGTCGAGTACCAGGTGGTGAACGTGGGCGACCTCGCCCAGCTGTTCCCCTCCGGTGGCGAGATCGGCCCCGAGGAGCTCGTCGCCGCCGGCGCCGTCCGGCGCAACCAGCCCGTCAAGGTGCTGGGCAACGGTGACGTCGACGGTGTCGCGCTGACCATCAGCGCGCACGCGTTCTCCGGCAGCGCCCGTGACAAGATCACGGCAGCCGGCGGGACCATCACCGAGCTGTAAGCGGCCCGTTCGGTGCGGACCGGCAGGATCCTTACCTGCCGGTCCGCGCCGTGGGGGCCACTTCGGCCGCTGTTAGAGTCGTTCCTGCCACTACAGGAGGGGTCACCCCAGTGCTCAGCGCATTCCGGTCGGCACTGACGACACCGGATGTTCGGAAGAAGATCCTCTTCACGCTCGGCGTGATCGCGATCTACCGGCTCGGTGCCACCATCCCGTCGCCGGGAGTCTCGTACCCGAACGTCCAGCAGTGCATCCAGCAGGTCGAGGGCGGTGCCAGCGGCAACGTCTACTCGTTGATCAACCTGTTCTCGGGCGGCGCGCTCCTGCAGCTGTCGATGTTCGCGCTCGGGATCATGCCGTACATCACGGCCAGCATCATCATCCAGCTGCTCACCGTCGTCATCCCGCGGTTCGAGCAGCTGAAGAAGGAAGGGCAGTCGGGTCAGAACAAGCTGACCCAGTACACCCGTTACCTCACCATCGCCCTCGCGATCCTGCAGTCCACCGGGATCGTGGCCCTCGCGGCCCGTGGCCAGCTCTTCCAGGGATGTTCGCTACCGGTCCTGCAGAACGCCAGCAGCATCTTCTCGCTGTCCGTGATCGTCATCGTCATGACCGCCGGCACCGCGGTGATCATGTGGCTGGGCGAGCAGATCACCGAACGCGGCATCGGCAACGGCATGTCGCTGATCATCTTCTCGTCGATCGCGGCCCGTATCCCGGCCGAGGGCACCCAGATCCTCAACAGCGCGGGCGGCCTGGTCTTCGCCGGCGTCTGCTTCTTCGGCCTGGCCATCATCGCGAGCGTCGTGTTCGTGGAGCAGGGGCAGCGCCGCATCCCCGTGCAGTACGCCAAGCGCATGGTCGGGCGTCGCATGTACGGCGGCACGTCCACCTACCTGCCGCTCAAGGTGAACCAGGCCGGCGTCATCCCGGTGATCTTCGGGTCGTCGCTGCTGTACCTGCCGCAGCTCATCTCGCAGTTGGCGGGCACCACGGGTGGCTTCTACCAGTTCGTGCAGACCTATCTGGTCGACCAGTCCAGCTGGGTGCACATCGTGCTGTACATGGCGCTGATCATCTTCTTCACGTACTTCTACGTCGGCATCACGTTCAACCCCGACGAGCGTGCCGACGAGATGAAGAAGTTCGGTGGGTTCATCCCCGGTATCCGCCCCGGCCGGCCCACGGCGGAGTACCTGAACTTCGTGCTCTCCCGCATCACACTGCCCGGATCGCTCTACCTCGGCGTGATCGCCGTGCTGCCCAACTTCTTCCTGGGCATCACCGGCAGCGGTCAGAACCAGAACTTCCCGTTCGGTGGCACCGCGGTGCTGATCATGGTCGGTGTGGGCCTCGACACCGTCAAGCAGATCGAGAGCCAGCTCATGCAGCGTCGATACGATGGCTTTCTCCGCTAACGTCCCAGGTGAACGTTGGAGTTCGAGTTCTGGAGGGTCGCGTGCGTCTCGTTCTTGTTGGTCCGCCCGGTGCGGGCAAGGGTACCCAGGCCGAACGGCTGGCCGAGCGCCTCGACGTACCGCACATCTCCACCGGTGATCTGTTCCGGGCGAATCTGGGCCAGGAGACCGAGCTCGGTCTCGAGGCGAAGAAGTACATGGACGCGGGCAACCTGGTGCCCGACGAGGTCACGGTCGCCATGGTGCGCGACCGCCTCACCCACGACGACGCGGCGAAGGGTTTCCTGCTCGACGGGTTTCCCCGCACGCGGAGCCAGGCCGACTCCTTCGCCAAGATCCTCGACGAGCGCGGTGAGAGC
This sequence comes from Mycobacteriales bacterium, assembly GCA_038231335.1. Classification (GTDB taxonomy): domain Bacteria; phylum Actinomycetota; class Actinomycetes; order Mycobacteriales; family Pseudonocardiaceae; genus Pseudonocardia. Next base: position 69,766 of record JBBRLM010000022.1, on the reverse strand, counting down.
CTCGACGCCGTCGTGGAGTTCCAGGTGCCCGAGGAGCAGCTCGTGCAGCGGCTGCTGGGTCGCGGGCGGTCCGACGACACCGAGGACGTCATCCGCAACCGGCAGCAGGTGTACCGCGACGAGACGGCTCCTCTTCTCGAGTACTACAGCGAGAAGCTCGTCACGGTCGACGCCGTCGGTTCCGTCGAGGAGATCACCGACCGGGTGAGCGAAGCCCTGCGGGGGCAGTGAGAGTTTGGTGACGACGACGCGGAGCGGGGTGCGTGGGCTGGTGGCACGCTGGCGGGGCCGGGACATCGAGCTGAAGTCCCCGGCCGAGCTGGAGGCCATGCGGGCCGCCGGCGCGCTGGTGGCCCGCACCCTCGCCGCGGTCACCGAGCTCGCCAGGCCCGGCGTGACCACCGCCGATCTCGACGCGCTGGCCGAGCTGACCATCCGCTCGGCCGGCGCTGTGCCGTCGTTCCTCGGCTACCACGGGTTCCCGGCCTCGATCTGCTCATCGGTCAACGAGCAGATCGTGCACGGCATCCCGTCAGCCACCCAGGTACTGACCGACGGCGACATCGTCTCGGTCGACTGCGGCGCCATCCTCGAGGGCTGGCACGGTGACGCGGCGGTCACCATCCACGTCGGAGCCGTGTCGGCGGCCGACCTCGCACTCTCGGCGGCCTGCGAGGCCGCGCTGCACGCCGGTATCGTCGCCGCGGCGCCCGGCGGGCGGCTCTCCGACATCTCGCATGCGGTGCAGGTGGCGTGCGAGGAGGCGGCCGAGCGTGACGGCGTGGCCTACGGCATCGTCGAGGAGTACGGCGGCCACGGCATCGGCACCTCGATGCACATGGACCCGTTCCTGCCCAACCACGGCGCACCCGGTCAGGGCCCACGCCTGCGGCCCGGCATGGCGCTGGCCGTGGAGCCGATGCTGACAGCGGGCGACCCCGAGACCCTGGAGCTGTCCGACGGCTGGACGGTCGTCACCGCAGACGGTGCCCGCGCCGTGCACTGGGAGCACACCGTGGCGATCACCGAGGACGGGCCGCAGATCCTCACGCTCATCGCCGGCTGAAAAGTTCCCGGCTGAATCGGTCGAGCCGCCCGAACAGGTCAAGACTGATCACACGGTGGGCGTGCTCACAGCACCCCTGGGCTAGGTTTCCGCCATGAGTGCAGATCCCGCGGCGCCGCGGACCACGACGGTGGGGGTACCCCGCGAGTCGGTGGCCGGCGAGCGCCGGGTCGCCCTGGTCCCGAAGATCGTCGAGAAGCTCCGGACGCGCGGCGTGGCCGTCGTCGTCGAGTCCGGTGCGGGTCTCGGCGCCCTGATCCCCGACGAGCTGTACACCGCGGCCGGCGCCACCATCGGCGACCCGTGGTCGGCGGACGTGGTGGTGAAGGTCGCGCTGCCGACCCCCGACGAGATCGGGAAGCTGCGTCGCGACTCCACCTACATCGGATTCCTCGCGCCCCTGACCGCGCCCGACACGATCGCCTCGCTGCGCGAGGCCGGGGTGCAGGCGTTCGCGATGGAGTCGATCCCACGCATCTCGCGTGCGCAGTCAATGGACGCGTTGTCGTCGCAGGCGGGTGTCGCCGGCTACAAGGCGGTGCTGCTCGCGGCCGAGCGGTCCACCCGGTTCTTCCCGATGCTGACCACGGCGGCCGGCACGGTGAAGCCCGCGCAGGCGCTGATCCTCGGTGTCGGGGTCGCTGGCCTGCAGGCGTTGGCCACGGCCAAGCGGCTCGGAGCCCGCACCACCGGCTACGACGTGCGGCCCGAGGTGGCCGACCAGGTGCGTTCGCTCGGAGCCCAGTGGCTCGATCTCGGCATCGAGGCCGTCGGTGAGGGGGGCTACGCGCGCGAGCTCACCGACGACGAGCGGGCCGAGCAGCAGAAGCGGCTCGAGGAGGCGATCACGAACTTCGACGTCGTGATCACCACCGCGAACGTCCCAGGGCGCAAGGCCCCGACGCTGGTCACCGCGAAGGCCGTCGAGGGCATGCGGGCCGGCAGCGTCGTGGTCGACATGGCGGGGGAGAGCGGCGGCAACTGCGAGCTCACCGAGCCCGGGGAGATCGTCGTCAAGCACGACGTGACCATCGCGTCGCCGCTCAACCTGCCCGCCACGATGCCCGAGCACGCCTCGGAGCTTTACTCCCGCAACGTCTCCGCGCTGCTGGAGCTGATGCTCGACAAGGACGGCGCGCTCGCGCCCGACTTCGAGGACGAGGTCCTTGCGAAGTCCTGTGTGACGAGAGAGGCGAAGTAGTGGAGTCCGGAAGTCTGCTCGCGAACATCGCGATCCTGGTGCTGGCCGGCTTCGTCGGCTTCGCCGTGATCTCGAAGGTGCCCAACACGCTGCACACGCCGCTGATGTCGGGCACCAACGCCATCCACGGCATCGTCCTGCTCGGCGGGCTCATCGTGCTCGGGCGGCTGGAGAACCCGTCCGTGGTCGACATGATCATCCTGGTCGTCGCCATCGCGTTCGGCATGATCAACGTGATCGGCGGGTTCCTCGTGACCGACCGGATGCTGGGCATGTTCAAGGCCAAGCCGGCCGCACAGGTCGAGAAGAAGGACGAAAAGGTCTGATGGACGTCTTCGTCACGATCCTCTACATCATCGCCTTCGGCCTGTTCATCTACGGCCTGATGGGTCTGACCGGCCCGAAGACGGCGGTGCGCGGCAACAAGATCGCCGCCGTAGGCATGACCATCGCCGTGATCGCCACGCTGCTGCAGGTGCGCCACAACTGGGTGCTGATCGTCGTCGGCCTCGTGATCGGTGCCGCGCTGGGCGTGCCGTCGGCGCGTCAGGTGAAGATGACCGCGATCCCGCAGATGGTGGCGCTGTTCAACGGCGTCGGCGGTGGCGCGGTCGCCCTGATCGCATGGTCGGAGTTCCGCACGTCGGGCGGGTTCGCCACCGAGGCCACCTACGTCATCGTCGCGTCGCTCTTCGGCGCGATCATCGGCTCGGTGTCGTTCTGGGGTTCGCTGATCGCATTCGGCAAGCTGCAGGAGATCCTGCCGAGCCGTCCGATCGGTCTCGGGAAGGCCCAGCAGGCCGTCAACCTCCTGCTGCTGGTGGCCGCGATCGTCTGCGCGGTGTTCGCCGGGCTCGGCGGAGCGCCGGAGATCTGGGTGGTCGGCCTGCTGGTGCTCGCCGGGGTGCTGGGCGTGCTGGTGGTGCTGCCCATCGGCGGCGCCGACATGCCCGTCGTGATCTCGTTGCTCAACGCCCTCACCGGCCTGTCGGCGGCGGCGGCGGGCATCGCTCTCGACAACACCGCGATGATCGTGGCCGGCATGATCGTCGGGGCGTCGGGCTCGATCCTGACCAACCAGATGGCCGTGGCGATGAACCGCACCATCCCGGCGATCGTGGCCGGCGGGTTCGGTGGCACCACCACGCTGCCGGGCGCCGACGACGGAATCGACCGCACGGTCAAGTCGACCAGCGCCGCGGACGCCGCCATCCAGATGGCCTACGCCTCCCAGGTGATCGTGGTGCCCGGCTACGGCATGGCCGTGGCCCAGGCCCAGCACGCCGTCAAGGACATGGCGAAGCTGCTGGAGGCCAAGGGCGTGGAGGTCAAGTACGCCATCCACCCGGTGGCCGGCCGCATGCCCGGGCACATGAACGTCCTGCTCGCCGAAGCCGACGTCTCCTACGACGCCCTCAAGGAGATGGACGACATCAACGACGAGTTCTCCCGCACCGACGTCACACTGGTGATCGGCGCCAACGACGTGACCAACCCGGCGGCGCGTTCGGACTCGTCGAGCCCGATCTTCGGCATGCCGATCCTCAACGTGGACCAGAGCCACTCCGTCATCGTGCTGAAGCGTTCGATGAGCAGCGGCTTCGCGGGCATCGACAACCCGCTGTTCTACGCCGACAACACCTCGATGCTCTTCGGTGACGCCAAGAAGTCGGTGTCCGAGGTGACCGAGGAGCTCAAGGCCCTGTAGCGGCGGCGGGCTCGCCCACCTCCTCGCTGTCGCGGAGGGGGTGGGCGATCTCGTCGGCCGGCAGCCGCCAGGTGAGGATCGCGGCCACCGCGAGGAACGTGGGCACCAACCCGGCCAGCACGCGGGTTCGCCGTCGGCTTCACCGGGGCGAGCGTGGCGAACGCGAGCGTGGCGAACAACCATCCGGTGCGGAAGAGGTAGGCGAAGCCCTCCCTCAGGTCGTGCACCACCGAACGCCCCCGGGGGCGAACGCGCCCACGATGAGCCCGGCGAGTGCCGGGCCGAGCGCCTGCATCGCCGCCGGCCGCAGCGCGCCCTCCACCCCGTTGGCGGCGAGCGGTTCGTCCGGCGGCAGGATGGTGGGGAGCAGAGCCGTGTAGGTCGGGTAGAAGAACGCCTCCGACGCGCCCAGCACGAACGCGACCACCGCCAGGTGCCACAGCTGCAGCACACCGCCGAGGGCCAGCGTCCCGACCGTGACCGCCCCGGCGACGCGGAGCGATTGCACCACGATCAGCAGGGCGCGCCTCGGCAGCCGATCGGCGGCCACACCGCCGACCAGCACGCTGAGCAGCATGCCCACGCTGGTGGAGGTGGCGACGACCGACAGCTCGGTGGGGCCGCCTCCGAGTTCGACGACCTGCCAGACCAGCGCGACCAGCCACATGCCGCTCGCGAACATCGACACCCCCATCGACGCCACCAGCAGTCGGTACTCACGGTGGCGGAACGGGCGCAGCGCCCGGGGCAGATTCGTCCGCACGTCGTCGACGGTAGCGAGGGGGTACGACACTCCGCGCGTGGATTGTCCGGGTCGTGGGCTCCCGCCGGGACGGCTTGTACCCCATGTGCGGGCCCGTCTGCAACGGTCGTACACTGGTGTTTCGCGCGCCGTCCGGCGCCGGTTCCGTTGTGCCTTCCGCATCTCCGGTCCCGGGGCTGCAGCGTGCGAAAACCAGAGTACGCACACCTGTCACGGATCGCGGAGGACATGGCCAAGAAGGACGGGGCGATCGAAGTCGAGGGCCGGGTCGTCGAGCCCCTGCCGAACGCGATGTTCCGCGTGGAGCTGGAGAACGGACACCGGGTCCTCGCCCACATCAGCGGCAAGATGCGGCAGCACTACATCCGGATCCTCCCCGAGGACCGGGTCGTGGTGGAGCTGTCGCCGTACGACCTCACCCGCGGCCGCATCGTCTACCGCTACAAGTGAACGACTACAACACCAGAGGACGACGGACGTGAAGGTCAACCCGAGCGTCAAGAAGATCTGCGACAAGTGCAAGGTGATCCGCCGTCACGGCCGGGTCATGGTGATCTGCGAGAACCTGCGTCACAAGCAGCGTCAGGGCTGATCTCCGCACGTCGCGGTCCTCGTTGACCGCAGCACCACAGAAGTACGCCACACAGAAGAACTCGACGCACCTACCGCGCCACACGGGCGCAACCACCCCCGGATCCAGGCCGGGGCCCGGAAGTACCACAGCCGGGACGGGCGTCGATCAGACCTGGCTCAGCAGGACGACAGGAGTACACCGCCGCATGGCACGACTCTCCGGCGTCGACCTCCCCCGCGACAAGCGGATGGAGATCGCGCTCACCTACATCTTCGGGATCGGCCGCACCCGGTCGAAGGAGATCCTCACGGCTACCGGGATCGACTTCGATCTCCGTTCCAAGGATCTGACCGACGCCGACCTCACGGCGCTCCGCGAGTACATCGAGGGCAACCTCCGCGTCGAGGGTGACCTCCGCCGCGAGGTGCAGGCCGACATCCGTCGCAAGATCGAGATCGGCTGCTACCAGGGGATCCGGCACCGCCGGGGCCTGCCGGTGCGCGGTCAGCGCACCAAGACCAACGCCCGCGGTCGCAAGGGTCCCAAGAAGACCGTTGCGGGCAAGAAGAAGGCAGGCAAGAAGTGACCGAGTTCGCTAACCGCAACGGACACTTGCTTGCCGGTGCCGTCATGAAGGCAGGTCAGGACTAATGCCGCCCCGCACACGCTCCCAGGCCGGACCGAAGAAGGTCCGTCGCAAGGAGAAGAAGAACATCGCGATGGGCCACGCGCACATCAAGAGCACCTTCAACAACACCATCGTCTCCATCACGGACCCGAACGGTGCCGTCATCGCGTGGGCCTCCGCCGGTCACGTCGGTTTCAAGGGCTCGCGCAAGTCCACGCCGTTCGCCGCGCAGATGGCGGCCGAGTCCGCGGCCCGCAAGGCCGCCGAGCACGGCATGAAGAAGGTCGACGTGTTCGTCAAGGGTCCCGGCTCCGGCCGTGAGACCGCCATCCGCTCACTGCAGGCGGCCGGCCTCGAGGTCGGCACCATCAGCGACGTGACGCCCCAGCCGCACAACGGATGCCGCCCGCCCAAGCGGCGCCGGGTCTAGGGAGAGGGAGTAACTGGAAATGGCTCGTTACACCGGACCCATGACCCGCAAGTCCCGCCGGCTCAAGGTCGACCTCGTCGGCGGCGACCAGGCGTTCGAGCGTCGTCCGTACCCGCCCGGCCAGCACGGCCGGATCCGGATCAAGGAGACCGAGTACCTCCTGCAGATGCAGGAGAAGCAGAAGGCCCGTTTCGCGTACGGCGTGCTGGAGAAGCAGTTCAGCCGCTACTACAAGGAAGCGGCCCGTCGCGAGGGCAAGACCGGCGACAACCTGCTGCAGATCCTCGAGTCGCGTCTCGACAACGTCGTGTACCGCGCGGGCCTCGCCCGCACGCGCCGCATGTCCCGTCAGCTGGTGAACCACGGCCACTTCCTGGTCAACGGCCAGAAGGTCGACATTCCCAGCTACCAGGTCTCGCGGTACGACATCATCGACGTCAAGCCGAAGTCGATCAACACGGACCCGTTCGTCATCGCCAAGGAGCTCCAGGGCGATCGACCGGTTCCCGCATGGCTGCAGGTGGTTCCGGCCACGCTGCGCATCCTGGTCCACCAGCTCCCGGAGCGTGCGCAGATCGATACGCAGGTCACCGAGCAGCTCATCGTCGAGTACTACTCCAAGTAGTAGTCACTCGCACCCCGGGCCCGCAGGGAGGGCCCGGGGTTTGCTGCGGCTTCAAATAGTGGTTGCCGCGGCGCCTGAAGGAGGCACATTCCCATGCTGATCTCTCAGCGACCCACCCTGACCGAGGACTCGGTCGTCGACACCCGCTCCCGGTTCGTCATCGAGCCGCTGGAGCCGGGCTTCGGCTACACGCTGGGCAACTCGCTCCGGCGCACCCTGCTGTCGTCCATCCCGGGCGCGGCGGTCACCAGCATCCGCATCGACGGCGTGCTCCACGAGTTCACCACCGTTCCCGGGGTGAAGGAGGATGTCACCGACATCATCCTGAACCTCAAGGAGCTGGTCGTGTCCTCCGAGGAGGACGAGCCGGTCACGATGTACCTGCGCAAGCAGGGCCCCGGCCCGGTCACCGCGGGCGACATCGTCCCGCCTGCCGGTGTCACCGTGCACAACCCGGACCTGCACATCGCCACGCTCAACGACAAGGGCCGCCTCGAGGTGGAGCTCGTCGTCGAGCGGGGTCGTGGCTACGTCCCGGCCATGCAGAACAAGGCCACCGGCGCCGAGATCGGCCGCATCCCGGTCGACTCGATCTACTCGCCGGTCCTCAAGGTGACCTACAAGGTCGAGGCCACCCGTGTCGAGCAGCGCACGGACTTCGACAAGCTCGTGCTCGACGTCGAGACCAAGCCGTCGATCACCCCGCGGGACGCGCTGGCCTCGGCCGGCAAGACCCTGGTGGAGCTGTTCGGGCTCGCCCGCGAGCTCAACGTCGACGCCGAGGGCATCGAGATCGGCCCGTCGCCGCAGGAGGCCGACACCATCGCGGCCTTCGCGATGCCGATCGAGGAGCTCGACCTCACGGTCCGCTCCTACAACTGCCTCAAGCGCGAGGGCATCCACACCGTGGGTGAGCTGGTGGGCCGCAGCGAGGCCGACCTGCTCGACATCCGCAACTTCGGTGCGAAGTCGATCGACGAGGTCAAGATGAAGCTCGTCGGCCTCGGGCTCGCGCTCAAGGACAGCCCGCCCGGATTCGACCCGTCGGCCGCGGCCGCCGAGTACGGCTCCGACGGGTTCGACCCCGACCAGCCGTTCGGCGACGACGGCCAGGACTACGCAGAAACGGAGCAGTTGTAGCCATGCCTCAGCCCACCAAGGGGCCCCGCCTCGGCGGGTCACCCGCGCACCAGCGGCTGATCCTGGCCAACCTCGCGACGCAGCTGTTCGAGCACCGCCGGATCACCACGACGGAGGCCAAGGCCCGCCGGCTGCGGCCCTACGCCGAGAAGCTGATCACCAAGGCCAAGCGCGGAGATCTGCACAACATCCGCGAGATCGCCAAGGTCATCCGCGACAAGGACGTCATCCACGCCCTCGTCACCGACATCGGCCCGTTCTTCGCCGACCGTCAGGGTGGCTACACGCGCATCACCAAGATCATGCCGCGCAAGGGCGACAACGCCCCCATGGCCGTGATCGAGCTGGTGTCGCAGAAGACCGCAACCGACGAGGCCAACCGGGCTCGTCGCGCGGACGCCTCTCAGAAGGCGGCGGCCGCAGCGGCTCCCGCTGCGGCACCCGCTGCCGAGAAGGCGGCGGAGGCCGCTGACGAGGCTGCGGAGAAGGCTCTCGACGCGGCTGTGGCCGCCGACGAGGTCGCCCTGGGCAGCGAGGCGGCCGAGCGCGCCGCCGACGCTGCCGAGGCGGCCGAGGAGGCTGCCGACGCCACCGCCGAGGCCGCCTCCGACGCGCCGTACGGCGAGGGCTCGCACGCCCCCCTGGCGGACGTGAACGAGGCGCCGGAGGGCTTCGAGGTCAAGGGCAACGCCGACTCGATGCTCTACCACCTGCCCGGCACGCGGTTCTACGACAACACGGTCGCCGAGGTGTGGTTCGCCACGGCCGAGGCTGCCGAGGCCGCCGGCTTCGCGCTGCCGAAGTCGCAGCAGGAGAAGGCCGACTCCTGAGCCAGATGCACGATCGCACCGAGCCCGCCGTCCACCTGGACGGCGGGCTCGGTGCCGTTCCGGGCCGCTCGCGGGTGCCGACCGGCACCGACCTGCTCCGATTCCGGCTCGACATCAGCTACGACGGCACGGACTACCTGGGGTGGGCGGTCCAGCCCGGCCTGCGGACGGTGTGCGGGACCATCACCGACGCCCTGGACACGATCCTGCGGCGGTCGGTGCAGCTCACGGTGGCCGGGCGCACCGACGCCGGGGTGCACGCCACCGGGCAGGTGGCACACGTCGACCTGCCGTCGGACCTGGACACCGGTTGGCTGGTGCGTCGCCTGTCACGGCTACTGCCCCCGGACGTCCGGGTGCGGACGATCGCGGGAGTCCCCGACTCCTTCGACGCCCGCTTCTCCGCGCTGCGCCGGCACTACCGCTACCGGGTGGCCACCGCCCCGTACGGAGCCGAGCCGCTGCGCGCCCACGACACGGTGTCCTGGCCGTTCGCGCTGGACCTGGAGGCGGTGACCGCCGCCTCGGCCGGCCTGTTGGGCGAGCACGACTTCGCCGCGTTCTGCAAGGCCCGTGAGGGCGCCACCACAGTGCGCGAGCTGCAGCGCCTCACCTGGAACGCCGACGCGGACGGGGTCGTCACCGCCGAGGTGTCGGCCGACGCGTTCTGCCACTCGATGGTCCGCAGCCTCGTCGGGGCGTTGCTGGACGTCGGCCGCGGTCGGCGCGCCGTGGACTGGCCGGTGAGCCTGCTGAGCCGCAGTGAACGGGCGGGCGAGGTCACGGTCGCCCCGGGCCACGGCCTGGCCCTGGTCCGGGTGGACTACCCGACGGACGCGGAACTGGAGGCGAGGGCGGCCGAGACCCGCCGCCTCCGCGCCCCGCTCCCGGGCGCTGATCAAGGCGCCGATGTCGTCAGAGGATCTTCCGGAGCGACCCCGGCGCCTTGATCACCGCGGTGGGGGTGTGTTGCCAGATTGTTTCCGGATCGGACAGCACGTTGTTTCCGTCTCCCGCCCCGGGTGAGAGTGTGCCGGTGACCGTGCCTGAGACGACTTCTGCGCAGTACGGCGGGCGCATCGTCGCCGTCGAGCCGGGTGGCAACGAACGTGTGCCCGACGCCGACCGGCACGGGCGTCCGCGCCAGCTGTTCTGGACGTGGACCTCGCCCAACATGGAGTTCGCCACGATCTTCGTCGGCGTGCTGGCCGTGTCGGTGTTCGGGATGACGTTCGGTCAGGCCGTGGCCGCGATCCTGCTCGGCAACGTGCTCGCGTCGCTGGCGCACGGGGTGCTGTCCGCGCGCGGTCCGTCGGCCGGGGTGCCCCAGATGGTGCTGGGGCGGCTGGCGTTCGGCTTCCGCGGCAACGTGCTGCCGTCGGGCCTGATGACGATCACGTCCGGGTTCGGGTGGTTCGCGGTCAACAGCGTCAGCGCCTCGTTCGCGCTCAGCTCGCTGACCGGGGCGTCGCCTGTGCTGTGGCTGGTGGTGGTCGTGCTGGTGCAGGTGGGCATCGCGTTCTTCGGCCACAACCTGGTGCAGGCGTTCGAGCGTGTGGCGTTCCCCGTGCTCGCCGTGATCTTCCTGATCGGCGCGGTGATCGTCCTGACGAAGTCGGATGTGTCGTTCGTGCCCGCGGACGGCGGCAGCGGCGGGGTGGGCGGGTTCCTGCTCACCGTCGGCGCCGTCTTCGGCTACACCGCGGGCTGGAGCCCGTACGCCGCCGACTACTCGCGCTACCTCCCGGCCGACAGCTCTCGGCGGCGCACCGGGCTCGCGGCCGGCCTGGGCATGTTCGGCTCGTGCACGGTCCTGATGATCGTCGGGGCGGCGTCGGTGAGCGCCGCGGCCGCCGCCGGCATCACCTCCGACAACCCGACCACGGCCTACGTCGGCGTGCTGCCGGGCCTGCTCGCGAACCTCACGCTGCTGGCCATCGCCGTGGGGGCGGTGGCGGCGAACGTCCTGAACGTCTACTCGGGAGCGATGGCGTTCCTGAGCATCGGTGTCCCTGTCCGTATAGATCGGGCGCGGGCCGTGGTGGCGGCCGCGTTCGGCGTGGTCGGCTTCGTGATCGCGCTGCTGGCACTGGGCGACGCGGCCACCGGGTACGAGAACTTCCTGCTCGTGATCGTCTACTGGATCGGGCCATGGCTCGGCGTCGTGCTCACCGACCAGTACCTGCGCCGCGGCTCGTTGCCCGTCGAGTCGCTGTACGACCGGACCTTCCGCAATCCGGCCGGGTTGATCGCGCTGGTGGTCGGCATCGTCGTGTCGGTGGGGCTGTTCTCCAACCAGTCGCTGTTCACCGGGCTGGTGCCGCGGGTGCTCCCTGACATCGGCGACGTCGCGTTCCTCGTCGGGATCGCGCTCTCGGCTGCTGTCTATGCGGTGCTGTACCCGCGCCTTACGGTGAGGTCGTGACTCAGGAAACCATGCTCGATGCTGCCGTCGCCGAGGCCCGTGCGGGGCTCGCCGAGGGCGGCATCCCCATCGGGGCCGCGCTGTTCTCCGTCGACGGCACGCTGCTCGGGCGCGGTCACAACCGGCGCGTCCAGGACGACGACCCGTCGATGCACGCCGAGACGTCGGCGTTCAAGAACGCGGGCCGGCAGCGTGACTACCGCAAGACGATCATGGTGACCACGCTGTCGCCGTGCTGGTACTGCTCGGGGCTGGTGCGCCAGTTCAACATCGGCGCGGTGCTGGTGGGCGAGGCCCGCACGTTCCACGGCGGGCACGACTGGCTGGCCGGGCACGGCGTCGAGGTCACGGTGCTGGACGACGAGCGCTGCGTCGGGCTCATGACGGACTTCGTCGCCGCGCGGCCGGAGCTGTGGAACGAGGACATCGGAGAGCCCTCGTGATGATCCCGACGGTGGATCTCGGGCACGCCGACGCCAGCGCGGTCGACGAGGCCCTGCAGAAGGCCGGGTTCCTGCTCGTCACGGGACACGGCGTGGCTGATGTGCTGCGGGCCGACGTCCGCGCGGCCGCCCGGAGGTTCTTCGCACTGCCCGTCGAGGTCAAGCAGCGCTACGCCGTGCGGATCGGCGGGCGCGGGTGGCTGGCGCCGGGCGTCGAGGCGAATGGCAATGCCGACGCCTTCGGCGCCGGGGCCGGGAACGTCGAGGGCGGGGACAACCCGCCGGATCTCAAGGAGTCGTTCGCGGTCGGGCCCGACACCCCCACCGGTGACGCCGCGATCGACACCGTGTGGTTCCCGGCCAACGTCTGGCCGGACGAGGTGCCGGAGCTGCGACCCGCCGTCGAGCGCTACCTCGCGGCGATGACGGCGGTGTCGTGCGACCTGCTGGAGCTGTGCGCGGGCGCGCTCGGGCTGCCCCGGGACACGCTGACGGCGCTGGCCGGGCACCCCACATGGACGTTCAACATCAACCGCTATCCGCCGCTCACCGAGGTGGGCGAGCCGGCGCCGGGGCAGTTCCGGATCGGGCCGCACACCGACTTCGGCACCGTCACCGTGCTCGACCGCGAGCCGGGGGCGGGAGGGCTGCAGGTGGACGTCGCGGACTCGGGCTGGGCCGACGCGCCCTATGACCCGGAAGCGTTCACGGTCAACATCGGGGACCTGCTCGAGCACTGGACGGGCCTGCGCTGGCGCTCGGGACGGCACCGGGTGCTGCCCCCGCAGCCCGACTCGCCGCACGAGGAGCTCGTCTCTCTGGTGTTCTTCTTCGAGCTCGACCACGACGCGGTCGTCACCCCGCTGGCACCGCCGATCGGGCGCCGGACCGATCTCCAGCCGGTGGTCTCCGCGCCGTTCCTGCGCGAGCGGCTCGACGCCATTTCCGTGGGCTGAGTTCTCCCAAACGCCCACGGGGACAGCAGGCCCCTGGCTACCGTTCCCGGGGTGAGCACCCGCGCACGCGTCACCAGGGACCAGGCTGACGCCTACCGGTTCGGGATGCGCCGGCTGGAGGCCGCGCTGGTGCGGGGCGATCCGGTACCGCTGCACGAGCAGATCCGGTCGCAGCGCCGTGCGTCGTTCGCGGGGATCGTGCTGGGTCTGCTCGGGCTGTGTGGGGTGGCCGGCTACGCGCTGGTGGTGCCGAGTCCGAACTGGACGGCCCAGAGCGTGGTGGTCGGGTCCACGTCGGGGGCGATGTATGCGGTGGCGCACCAGCCCGACCGGCTCGTCCCCGTGGCCAACCTGCCCGCGGCCCGGCTCGTGCTCACCGCGCTGCGGGCCCCCGACGCGGCCGCGGCCACGCCCGTCCTCGTCCCGGACGCCACGCTCGACGCCGCCCCCCGCACCCCCACCGCGGCCGTTCCCGGTGCGGTCGGCGTGCGCACCGACGCTGCTCCCACGGGCGACTGGGCGGTGTGTGACCAGGTGGCCGAGGACGGCCGTGTGCTGGGTACCACCGTGATCGCCGGGGCGGTACCCGGCGCGCCGCTCCCGCCCGGCGACGGCCTGCTGCTCGCCGGCCCCGACGACGCCACCTGGATGGTCACGGACGGGTTCCGGCACCGGGTCGACGCCGGCGACGGCCGGTTGCGGGCGGCGTTCCGGCTCACCGACCAGCTGCCCCGGTCGGCCAGCGCCGACCTGGTGTCGCTGCTCCCGGAGGGCCCCGCGCTCGCCACGCCGCAGGTCGCGGGCCGCGGGGCCGCCGCACCCGCGGGGCTGCCCGGCCGGGTGGGCGACGTGCTGGTCGACCGCCCGGCCGACGGTGTGCCCCGCTACTTCGTGGTGCTGCGCGCAGGGCTGCAGGAGGTGCCCGGTGTCGTGGCCGAGCTGCTGCGCGTCGCGGCGGGGGAGCGGGAGGCACCTGCTGTCGGCGCCGATGTGCTCGGCGCCGCCACCTACGTCGACGAGCTGCCGGTGGCCGGCTGGCCCACCGGGTCGCCGCGGATGCGGGAGCCCACGGACGCTCCGGTCGCGTGCTGGACATGGAGCCCCGGCGGTCCGGCGTCCGGCGTGGTCTGGCTGGGCCCGGCGCTCCCGCTGGCGCCCGGGGCCACGCCCGTCGCACTCGCGCGGGCCGACGGCGGCGGCGAGCGCGTCGACGCCGTGGCCGCCGGGCCGGGCGGGGCCGTCCGGGCGGCCGCCGCGGGCCGGGCGCCCGGGGCCGGGCCGCTCTGGCTGGTGTCGGGCAGCGGCGTCGGCTACGGCGTGGCCGACGCCCCCACGGCGGCCGCGCTCGGGATCACCGACGCCGCACCCGCGCCGGAGGCAGCGCTGCGGCTGCTGCCCACCGGCCCAACGCTGGACGTGGCCCAGGCCGGGAGGGTGGTGGACGTGCTCCCAGCGGGGTGAGTTCAGGCCGGCACGGGCTGTGGCGCGGGCGGGCCCGCGTAGCGCGCGGCCGGTCGGATGATGCGCCGTTCCCGGGCCTGTTCCAGCACGTTGGCGCTCCAGCCGACCATGCGGCTCACCGTGAACGTCGGGGTGAACATCTCCCGCGGCAGGCCGCACAGCTCCATCACCACGCCGGCGTAGAACTCGACGTTGGCGTAGAGGGCGCGGTCCGGTTTGAGCTCGTGCAGGACGTCGGTGATGCCGCGCTCGGCGGCCACCGCGAAGTCCACGAGGTCGCCCCCGAGGCCGAGCGCCACGTCGCGCAGCAGCAGCGAGCGCGGGTCCTCCGTGCGGTAGACGGCGTGGCCGAAACCCATGATCCGGTCGCCCGCGGCGACCTTCGCGCGGGCCCACGCGTCGATCCGGTCGGGGCTGCCGATCTCGTCCAGGCTCGCCAGCGCCCGGTCCGGCGCGCCGCCGTGCAGCGGCCCGGAGAGGGCGCCCACGGCCGCGGTGAGGGCGGCCCCGATGTCCGCACCCGTCGACGCGACGACCCGCGCGGTGAACGTCGAGGCGTTGAAGCCGTGGTCGATCGCGGCGATCAGGTACTGCTCCACGGCGCGCACCTTCGCCGGTTCCGGTACCTCGCCGGTGACCATGTACAGCCAGTTCGCGGCCGTCGAGAGGTCGGCCCGGGGCGCGACGGGTTCGTCGCCGTTCCGCAGGTGGTGCAGGGCGGCCAGGATCGCCGGCGTCATCGCGGTGAGCCGCAGCGCGTCGGCCCGGCGGATGACCTCGTCGCCGTCCCACATCGGAACGAGGTCGGCCGCGGCGATCGACAGCGCGCTGCGCAACGCCGTCAGCGGGCGCAATTCGTGCCCGGCCCGCGCGATGGCGGGCAGCAGTGCGCGCAGGTCGTCGGGTATCGCCCGCAGCGGCGCGATCTCCGCGGCGAAGGCGACGGCTTCGGCGGCGTCGGGCAGGCGGCCCTCGACGAACAGGAACCAGACGTCCTCGAAGGTGCGGGTGCGCGCGAGGTCGATCGCCGAGTACTGGCGGTAGTGGTAGAAGCCCTCGGCCCCGCGCACATCGCCCACCTCGGTGGAGGTGACGACGACGTCGCGGAGCCCGGCGGGCGCGGTGATGGTCATGGCCCCAGCCTCGGTATGATTGACCGGTGTTGTCAATATTGATCGACTCAATGTGAACTCCGACGAGCCGTACCTCACGACGGCCGAGGCAGCCCGCCGGCTCGACGTCAAGCCGGAGACGATCTACGCCTACGTCAGCCGCGGGCAGCTCACGAGCGTGCGTCGCGAACGCCGCCGTGGCAGCCTGTTCGCGCAGTCCGATGTGGACCGGCTGGCCGAGCGCGGCCGGGACGGCCGGCGCCCGTCAGGTGCGGTGGAGCGCATCCGCACCGAGCTGACGCTGCTGGAGGACGACGAGCTGTCCTACCGCGGCCACCGGATCGGGGAGCTGGCCGGCACCTGGAGCGCCGAGTCCGTGGCGCGGCTGCTGTGGACCGGTGAGCTGGCGCCGGTCGATCCGGCCGAGAGCCCCGCCGAGCTGCTCGGGGTCGCCCGGGCCGTCATGGTCGCGCTGCCGGTGGGAGCCCGGCTGACCGACCGGATCCGGGTGGCCGTCACCGCGGTCGGGGCGGCCGATCCGCTGCGGTTCGACCTGGATCCCGCTGCGGTCGTGCGCCGTGCGGCCACGTTGATGTCGGTGCTGGTCGACGCGCTGGCGCCCGTACCGCCGAGGCCCGGCCTTCCCCTCGCCGCCCGGCTCTGGACGGTGCTGACGGGCCGGACGGCCACCCCGGACGACGTCGCGCTCGCCGACACCGTGCTGGTCCTGCTGGCCGACCACGACCTGGCGGTCTCGACGATCGCCGCCCGCGTGGCCGCCAGCGCCCGCGCCCACCCCTACGCCGTGGTCGCGGCCGGGCTCGGAGCCATGGATGGCCACCTCCACGGCGGCGCCAGTGCCCTGGCGTACCGATTCCTGGCGGAGGCGCTGCCCGACGCGGTGGCCGCCCTCTCGGAGCGGCAGCGCACCGGGGTGCCGGTGCCCGGTCTCGGCCACCGGATCTACCAGCACCGCGATCCACGTGCGGATCTGCTGCTCGACCTGCTGCGCCGGCGACATCCGGACGCGCCGGCGCTGGCCGCAGTCGAGGCGCTCGTGTCGGCATTGCCCGGACAGTTCGCCAACGTCGATCTGGCCCTGGCCGCGATGGCGCACCTCGAGGGTCTGCCGCCCGACGCGGGGGAGGCGGTGTTCGGCCTGGCCCGCATCGTCGGCTGGGTCGCGCACGCCCTGGAGGAGTACCGGGAGCCGACGCTGCGGTTCCGGGTGCCGGGCGTCTACACGGGGATCCGCCCGTCCTGAGTGCGGCGGGCGGGGCGGCGGCGCAGCACCCATGCCGTCGCCCCGCACACGGTGAGCAGCGCGGCCGCCGCGAGCAGGTCGGCGGAGCTGTCGTCCTGCGCCGCTACGGGTGCGCCGACGGGTAGCTAGGCGGTGGGCGCCGGCGCTCCGGGCCGGGCGGGCGCCACGAGGGCGGGCACCGCGGTGAGGGCGGCGACGGGATCCACCACGCCGTAGCCCAGCGCGTCGTTCCGGCCACCCGGTGCACGGCGGGCCGTGGCGAGGATGCGGTCCGTCACCTGTGTGGCCGTCAGGTCCGGGTGGCGCTCGCGCACCAGCGCGGCGAGCCCGGCCACCCACGGCGCCGCGAAGCTCGTGCCCTCGACGCCCGTGCCCGTGGTGCCACCGGCGACCGCGAGCGAGCGGAGGCCCGTGCCCGGCGCGGCGACGTCCACCCACGGACCCGGCACCGTGAACCTCGCCGGTGCGTCGTCGGACCCGACCGCGCCGACGGCGAGGATGTCGTCGCCGTACCAGCCGGGCAGCGAGACCTGGTCGGGCGACTCCTGGCCCGGGGCCGCGCACGACCCGACCCCGGCGTTGCCGGCCGCCGCGACGACCACGACGTCGGCGCGGGCGGCGTAGCGCAGTGCGGCCTGGATCGACCGACCCTGGTCGGCGGCCTGCGCGGCCGGCAGGCACACCGCCTCCGAAACGTTGATCACGCCCGCGCCCTCGCGGACGGCCAGCACGATCGCGTCGGCCAGCGTCGCGACGTCGCCGGCGGGACGCGCGACGCCGTCCGCGCCGGGGACCTCGAACGAGGGGCTGGACTGGCGGATCGCGATCAGCTGGGCGTCGGGCGCCATGCCGACGAATCCGGTTCGGCTGCCCGGGATCGGGGCAGCCGCCAGGATGCCGGCGACGGCGGTGCCGTGCCCGTCGCAGTCGTCGAGGCCGTCGCCCCCGGTGAGGTAGTCGCCCCCGCCGCGCAGGCGCGTGCCGAACCCGGGGTCGGGATGGACCCCGGTGTCGATCACGGCGATGACCTGGCCGGACCCCGTGGCCAGGCGGTGCACGGCGGACAGCTGCATCCGGTCGGCGCCGGCGTCGGGTCGGCCCGCCGCGGGCTCGTCCGGGGCCGGCGGCGTGCAGGTCTGTGGCCGGCGCAGGCCCGGGGCGGCGTCCGGACGGAGGCCCGGAGGGGGAGCGGCGGTCAGGGGTGGCGGTGCCGGGGGCGTGACGTCGGCGGACGCGGCCACGCCGGGGACCGCTGACAGCGCGGTGGCCAGGGCGAGGACCAGCCCGGCAGGGGCCCTCGTCACAGCCCTCGCACCAGCCGGTAGAGATCCATGGCGCCGAGCGCCAGGGGCACCGTGGCGACGACGAGGAGCCCCTCGAGGAGATCGACCGCGCGCCGGGAGACCGGCGAGCCGAGCGGATCTGTGCGGCCGAGGCCCGCCAGCCCGACACCGGCGGCGAGCAGGAGCGCGACCGCGGCGACGAGCCGGGCCGTGTCGCCGTACCCGGTGGCCAGCGCGGCCAGGGTGATGCCGGCCCCGATCGCCGCCACCAGCGCCGTGCGCGCCGGCACGACATCGGCGTAGCCGCGGGCCCGCAGCCCCAGCACCACGACGGTGACCGCCGCGAACGCCGGCCCCGCCCAGCCCCCGGCCGTGGCCGCGAGCACCGCGCCGACCGCCGCCGTCACGGCGCAGGCCCCGGCGAGCCCGGCGAGGTAACCGCGGGCGAGATCGGCCCGCTCGGCGAGCTCCCCGGGCGGCAGCACGTCGGGTCCCGTGTCGGCGTCGGCCAGTTCGTCGCCGTCGGCGGGGACGACGGGCCGGGGCAGGCCGGCCAGCCGGATCGCCATCCGGGGCAGCAGCGGCCCGGCCACGACGGCGACGGCCGCGACCGCCGCAGCGGCCGCCGTGGCGGTGAGCCCGAACCGCACACCGAGCAGTGCGCCGGCTCCGAACATCGCGGCCGCGACGGCGCCCACGAGTGCCGGTGTGACCACACGCAGCAGTAGCTGGGCGACCGCAGCCGCTGCGCCCGCCGCCGCGACGGCCACGAGCGCCGAGCCGGCGGCGCCCGGCATCGCCGCCCACCCCGCGGCGGCCGCGAGTGGAACGGCGGCCAGCGCCGCGGCCCTGGCCAGGACCAGCGCGGAGTCGTCCGTGAGCCCGCGCACCGCCCGGGAGACGACGACGAGTGCGCCGACCGTGCCCAGCCCGGCGAGCACGGCAGCGGCCGGCGCACCCGGCCCGGCGCCGGCCAGCACGGCGGCCGCCCCCGTGACGGAGGCGAGCACCGCACCGGCCCCGAAGTACCGATGGCCCGCCCGTACGGTTCCGGCGCCCGAGGCCAGCGCGTCGACGGGGTCGTCGAAGACGGGAGCAGCAGGCGGTGGTGCGTCCCGGGCGATGCGGAGCAGCTCGCCGTCGAGCACGCCGAGCTGGCCGAGCGTGGCGGCCGACGGCAGCGGGCCGCCCGCCACCCCGCTGAGACGCCAGGGTTCGGGTCGCCAGGGTTCGGACTGCGGCCCCCGGCCGGGCTCTCCCACCAGCTCCAGCACCATCGGCACCAGCTCCGACACCGGGACGTCGGCAGGCAACGCGACGTCGACGCTGCGCCGCGGGGCCAGCACCGTGAGCCGGCAGTACGACTGGTCGTTCACGGCGCAACCTCCTTGGCAACCGACTGTGGACAACTGCCCTCGAATTCTCCCGAATCGCCACGAACCGACCGGGGCGCTGCCTAGCATCGCAACGTCGGTGGGTCCGGGGGGGGCGTTTGGAGAAACCCGTCCCGGCGGCGGAGGGGAGCGTGGAGATGGGCACGGTCGGAGTGGTGCGGCAGCGACGCGTGCCGCCGCGCATGCCCGGAGGAGAGCTCGTGCTGGAGCCGCCGCCCGAGCCGGAACGCCTCGTGCCTCCCGGCGTCCTCGCGCGTCTGCTGCCCGGGGTGATGCTGCTGGGATCGGTCGGGTTCGTCGCCGTGCTCGGGCCGACGAACCCCACGTCGTGGCTGTTCGGGGGCATGTTCGCGATCTCCACACTGGGCATGGTCATGACCGGCGGTGGCCGCGGCGGCGGCAACCGGGCGGCCACCCTCGACGAGGACCGGCGCGACTACCTGCGCTACCTCGCCCAGCTGCGCCACCGCTTGCGGGGCATCGCGGCCGAGCAGCGCGCGGCGGCCGAGTCGGCCCACCCTGATCCGGCCGCCTGGCCCGCCGTGATCGCCCACGGGCGGCTGTGGGAGCGGCGGGCGGCGGACCCCGACTTCGCCCACGTCCGCATCGGCCGCGGTGCCCAGCGGCTGGCCATCCGGCTGGTGGCGCCGCAGACCGGGCCGGTCGAGGGCATCGAACCGGTCACGGCCCTGGCCCTGCGCCGGTTCCTGACCGGCCACGCGGTCGTCCCCGACCTCCCGGTCGCGCTGTCGTTGCGCGCCAGCTCCACGGTGTGGCTCGAGCACGAACACGGCGCCGGCGATCCGGGGCCGGTCCGGGCCCTCGCGCGTGCGGTCGTCGCCCAGTACGCGGTGTGGCACAGCCCGGCCGACGCGCTCCTCGCCGTGGTCGCCTCGCCGTCCGCGGTAGTCGGGTGGGAGTGGGTGAAGTGGCTGCCGCACGCCGCGCACCCGCGCCGCAGGGACGCGGTCGGGCCCCTGCGCATGATCACGGACGACGCCGACGACGTTCGCCGCTGGTGGCTCGCCGAGCTGGCCGGGCGGCCGTCGGGCTCGGGTGTCGGCGAGCCGCATCTGCTCGTCGTGGTCGACGGCGTGGTGGAGGGGCCGGGGCCGTGGGCGGGCGTCGCGGGCGTCACGGTGCTGCGGGTCGGGGCCCCGCCGGGACGGCGGCCCGCCCCGTCGGTGGTGCGGCTGCAGGTGGGGCCCGAGGGCCTGCACCGCAGCGGCGGGGAGGAGCCCCCGGCCCGGATCGGGCGCCCCGACGGTCTCGGCGTGGCCGAGGCCACGGCACTCGCGCGGCGGCTCGCCCGCTACCGGCCCGCAGGCTCCACGCAGGCGGACGCCGGTGGCCCGCGGGCCGCGCTGGGCCTGCCCGCGTTGCTCGCGCTCGGCCCGGGCCCGTCGGGTATCGCGGCCCTGCGGGCCCGGTGGGCCGCCGCGGAGAGTGACCGGATGCGGGTGCCCATCGGCGTCGACGAGCGGGGCCAGCCCGTCACGCTCGATCTCAAGGAGTCGGCGCTGGGCGGCAGCGGCCCGCACGGCCTGTGCATCGGCGCCACCGGCTCGGGCAAGAGCGAGCTGCTGCGCACGCTGGTGCTCGGGCTGGCCGCCACCCACTCGCCCGAGGACCTCAACGTCGTGCTCGTCGACTTCAAGGGCGGCGCCACGTTCCTCGGGCTCGCGGCGCTGCCGCACGTCTCGGCGGTCATCACCAATCTGGCCGACGAGCTGACGCTGGTGGACCGTATGGCCGACGCGCTGGCCGGTGAGATCACCCGCCGCCAGGAGATGCTGCGGGCCGCGGGCAACCTCGTCGGGGTCACCGACTACGCCGCGGCCCGCCGGGCGGGGGCACCCCTGCCGCCGCTGCCCGCGCTGTTCGTGGTGGTCGACGAATTCTCGGAGTTGCTCGCCCAGCGGCCGGAGCTCATCGACCTCCTGGTCACCATCGGCCGGCTCGGCCGCTCGCTCGGGCTGCACCTGCTGCTGGCCTCCCAGCGCCTCGACGAGGGGCGCCTGCGGGGCCTGGAGTCGCACCTGTCCTACCGCATCGCGCTGCGCACGTTCTCGTCCTCGGAGTCGCGGGCCGTGCTCGGCGTGCCCGACGCCCACCAGCTGCCGTCCGCGCCGGGCTCGGCGTTTCTCGCCACCGGCACCGACGAGCTGGTGCGCTTCCGGGCCGCCTACGTCTCCGGGCCGCACGTCACGGAGACCGGCCCCCCGCTCCCGTCCCCGGTTCGCCCGCGCGCCCACGTGTTCGGGATCCGGCCGGTGCGCGTGGCCGCCACCGGTGAGCCGGAGCCGCCGGCACCCGAGGACGACGAGGACACCCCCACCGTGCTGGAGACGGTGATCGCCGCACTCACCGTGCCGGGGCCGGTCGCCCACCGCGTCTGGCTGCCTCCGCTCGACGTTCCCCCCGCGCTCGACGAGGTGCTGGGGCCGGTCGTCCCGGTCGACGGCCGTGGGCTGATGGCCGCCACCGCGTCCACGGGCACCCTGCAGACGTCGATCGGGCTGGTGGACCGGCCCTACCAGCAGCGCCGCGACCCGCTGGTGATCGACCTGGCGGGGGCGTCGGGGCACCTGGTCGTGGTCGGCGGCCCGAGGGCGGGGAAGTCCACGGCCCTGGCCACGGTCGTGCTGGGTCTCGCGCTCACCCACACCCCGGAGCAGCTCGGCGTCCACGTGCTCGACTTCGGTGGTGGGGCGCTCGTCCCGCTCGCCGGGCTGCCTCATGTGGGCACCGTGGCCGACCGGCAGCAGACCGACCTCGTGCGGCGCACGGTCGCGGAGTTCTCGGCGGTGCTGGCGCGTCGCGAGCGGCTGTTCCGCGAGGCCGGGCTGGCGTCGGTGGAGGCGTTCCGGGCCCGCCGAGCGGCCGGCGACTTCGCCGGCGAGCCCGCCACCGACCTGCTGCTCGTCGTCGACGGGTACCTGACCCTGCGCGGCGAGTTCGACGACCTCGAGACGCGGCTGCTGCCCCTGGCCGCGCAGGGGCTGTCCTACGGACTGCACCTGGCGATGTCGGCCACCCGCTGGAGCGAGCTGCGGCCAGCGGTCAAGGACCTGATGGGCGGGCGGATCGAGCTGAGGCTGGGCGAGTCGTCGGAGTCGGAGGTCGACCGGCGGCGGGCGGCCGAGGTGCCCATGCGCCCGGGCCACGGCCTGTCGCCCGACGGGGCAGCCACGGTCATCGCCGAGCCCCGGCTCACCTCCGGTGCGTCCGACGTCGAGGCACTCGTCGCGGCGGTCGCCGCGGCGGCACCGGGGCCGGGGGTCGCGCCGGTGCGTCTCCTGCCCGACCGCATCGAGCTCGCTGCGGTACCACCGGCCGGGCCGGGCGAGAACGGCATTCCGATCGGGGTGGACGAGGACGGTCTCGCCCGCGTGTCGGTCGATCTCACCGCCGAGCCCCACCTGGTGTGCTTCGCCGACGCCGAGAGCGGCAAGACCACCCTGCTGCGGCTGGTGGCCCGGGGCATCACCGACCGGTCCACCCCGGAGGAGGCCCGGATCGTGGTCGTCGACCACCGCCGCGGTCTGCTCGGTTTCGTGCCGTCCTCGCACCTGCTGGTCCACTCCAGCACCCCGGAGACCACGGCGGCAGCGGCCCGCACGGTCGCCGACTCGTTGCGGCGCAGGCTCCCGGGCCCCGACGTCACGGCGCGGGCGCTGCGTGAACGGAGCTGGTGGAGCGGGCCGGAGGTCTACGTACTGGTCGACGACTACGACCTGGTGGCGCCGGGCGGGAGCGTCTCCCACCCGCTGCTGCCGCTGGTCGAGTTCCTGCCGCAGGCCAAGGACGTCGGGCTGCACGTGGTGGTCACCCGTCGCAGTGGTGGGGCGGGCCGGGCCCTGTTCGACCCCCTGCTCGGCCGGCTGCGCGAGCTCGCGACGCCCGGGCTGGTGATGAACGGCAGCGCCGACGAGGGCGCGTTGATCGAGAACGTGAAGCCGTCCACCCAGCCCGCGGGTCGCGGCACGCTCGTCGACCGCAGGCGCGGGGCCCGGCGGCTGCAGCTGGCGTGGCTGCCGCCGGAGGCGGAGGACGAGCCGTGACACCTCGGCGGGTCGCCGTGCAGGTCGGGGCCGGAACGCTGCGGATCGCCTTGGCGGGGGACGGTCCACCGGCGGTGGTGGAGCTGTCGCCCCCGCCCGTCCCGGTCGATCTGCCGGACCTCGTGGCACGGATCGCCGGGCCGGGTCCGGTCGAGATCGTGCTCGTCCATCCCTCGGGGTGGGGGCCGGGCCGGGCCGCGGCCTGGGCGTGCGGGCCGGTGGTCCCGCCCGCGGTCGCGGCGGCCGGGCCGGAGCGGCGGCTCGTGCTGGACGTCGGGGCGTCCGGGGCGGAGGCCACGCTGGTCGAGCGGGGCCGGGTACTGGCACGACGGGAGAGCCACGTCGGGGGCGCCCGCCTCGACGTGGCGGTGGCCGGGCTGACGGGCGGTTCCCCGGCGCGGGCCCGGCTGGTGCGGGAGGCGCTGTCGCTGCTGCCCGAGGCGGGCGGAATCGACGCCGAGCAGCTCCGCGTCGCCGTCACCCCGCTGCTGGGGGAGCTCGTCGCGATGCTGCGGGAGTTCGGGGAGCCCGTCCTGCTGATCGGCGGTGTCGCCCGCTCGCCGCTGCTCGCCGAGCTGCTGGACGAGGCGGGGTTCCCGGACGTCATCGTCGCGCCCCGGCCCGAGGCGGCGGCGGTGCTCGGCGCGCTGGTCCTGCCCGGCACCTGGTCCGTGATCGATCCGCCCGCGGAGACCCCCCTGCTGCCCGCGCCGCCGCCGGGCTCCCGGAGGCCGGTGCGACGAGCGCTGGGAGTCGTTGCCGCCGTCGGGGTGGCCGCGGGACTGCTCGCGGCCGGCACCGCGCTCGGATCGCCGGCCGCCGCCGTCCCGGCGGGCACGCTCGTGCAGTACGGCTACCGGTTCGCCGTGCCGGCGGGCTGGGAGCACACCGGCGGGCTGCCCGAGCGCCGCCGAAGCCTGCTCACCCCGGCCGCTGCGCCCCAGAGCAGTGACCTGATCGCCGTCGAGCGCACGCCGTTGGGCTACGACGCGGCGGCCGAACCCGAGCGGGCCCGGGCCGAGCTGAGGGCCGTCTTCGACGACGCCGTGGCCGCGGGCGATGCCCTGTCGGACTACGGCGTCACCAGTGTCGCCGGCCGCGCGGTCACCACCTACCGGCAGCGGGAGGCGGGCGTGGTGGTCGAGTGGTTCGTCGTGCTCGACGGCGACGCGCAGCTCTCGGTCGGCTGCCGGCACACCCCGGCGGGGGAGGCCGCGGTGCGGGCAGCGTGCGCAGTGGTGGTCGGCTCGGTGCAGCGTGACTGACCAGTTCGTTCGCACCTGCGAACCGTTGCCCGGAAACGCCACGGGGGAGTGGCCCCGGCTGTCACCGTCACCGGGACAGGTTCGACAGGAGAAGTCTGAAGAGGGTGAGCCGGATGGCAGGAACCGCCGACGGGTTCGGCACGACGACGGAGGAGATGGAGCGGGCGGGCCGACACGTCCTCTCCGTGAACGGGGCGGTGCAGGGCGAGCTGGCCGCGCTGCGGGGCAAGCTCGGCCCGCTCGCCGGCGCCTGGACGGGTCAGGCGTCGCTCGAGTTCGCCAAGCTCATGGCGCGGTGGGACGCCGACGCCAAGGCGCTCAACGAGGCGCTGCGCTCCATCGGCGAGTCCATCCAGGGCTCCCGCATCACCTACCAGCAGCAGGAGGACGCCCAGGCCGCGAGCATGTCGTCCATCACCGCGGCGCTGGGCTGAGGAGGCCACGATGAGCACACCGGAAATCAAGGTCACGTTCAGCGCGCTGGCCGCCGCCCAGCGCGACGTCGCCACCACTGCATCCCGCATCACGGCCCAGCTCGACGACCTGAAGCGCTACCTGGCCCCCATGGTCGCCACCTGGCAGGGGCGGGCGGCCGAGGACTACCAGGTCAAGCAGCGCCAGTGGGACACCGCGGCCACCGACATCGCCGCGGTGCTCGCCCAGATCGGGGTCGCCCTCGGCAGCGCGAACGACAGCTACCAGCAGGTCGAGAGCGCCAACGCGGCCCGCTGGAGGTAGCCTGGGCACCAGGACGGACGGGGGTACCCGTCGGTTGCAGGGGGTGTTGTCACCCTCTGCGGAACCGGCAGGTACCCTCATTCTTCGATAGTGCGGAGGGTGGAGAACCCCCGGATGCTGTGATTCTTGAACTGCAGCAAAGCTCGGAGTCCGGGCCCGGCGCCCACCGCACCCGCCGCACCAGAGAAACGCCTCGCGGGCGCTCGACAACGCCCGGCGAGCACACGACATTGACGAGGTAGGTCCGTGCCCACGTACAGCCCGAAGCCCGGCGACATCAACCGCGCCTGGCACGTGATCGATGCTACGGACGTGGTGCTCGGCCGCCTCGCCACCCACGCCGCCACCTTGCTGCGCGGCAAGCACAAGCCGACGTACGCCCCGCACATGGACACCGGCGACTTCGTGGTGATCATCAACGCGGAGAAGATCGCGGTGTCGGGCAACAAGCGCACCGACAAGTTCGTCTACCGCCACTCCGGTTACCCGGGCGGTCTGCGCGCGCGCTCCGTCGGCGAGATGATCGACAAGCACCCGGACCGCCTCGTCGAGAAGGCGATCACCGGCATGCTCCCGAAGAACAAGCTGGGTCGCGCCATGAGCAAGAAGCTCAAGGTCTACGCCGGCCCGAACCACCCGCACGCCGCGCAGCAGCCGGCCGCGTTCGAGATCACCCAGGTTGCTCAGTGACCATCGCCGATGACAACAGCACGACCAGCCTTGAGTCTGTGGAAGAAGGACAGCCCGTGAGCACTCCCGACCAGCCCGAGGTCGAGGCCGTCGAGGAGGCCCCCGTCGAGGCCACGGCGGACGAGACCACCGAGATCGCCGCGGAGGACACCTCCGAGGTCACCGACGAGGTTGCGTCCGCCGACGATGCCCCGGCCGACGACGCCCCCGCAGATGACGACCTGTCCGACGTCGAGGTCGACTTCGACGCCGCCCCCGCCGTTCCGGCCGTCTTCTCCGACCGCCCGATCCAGACGGTCGGCCGCCGCAAGGAGGCCGTCGTCCGCGTCCGGCTCATGCCGGGCACCGGGCAGTTCACGCTCAACGGCAAGTCGCTCGAGATCTACTTCCCCAACAAGCTCCACCAGCAGCTCATCCGTGAGCCCCTGGTGCTGCTGGAGAAGACCGAGCGCTTCGACATCTTCGCCAACCTGCACGGCGGCGGGATCTCGGGCCAGGCCGGCGCGCTGCGCCTCGCCATCGCCCGCGCGCTGATCGAGGTCGACGCCGAGGACCGCCCGCCGCTCAAGAAGGCCGGCTTCCTCACCCGCGACCCGCGCGTCATCGAGCGCAAGAAGTACGGCCTCAAGAAGGCCCGCAAGGCGCCCCAGTACAGCAAGCGCTGATCTTGGCGGTGTCGATGTCCGGCTCCGCCGGGGGCAGACGCTATTTCGGCACCGACGGCGTTCGCGGACTGGCCAACGGCGAGCTTCTCACCCCGGAGCTCGCCGTTGCCTTGTCCGCGTCCGCGGCACGGGTGCTGGCCGAGAGCGACCGGTCCCACCGGCCGGTCGCCATCGTCGGCCGTGACCCCCGGGCGAGCGGTGAGATGCTCGAGGCCGCCGTGGTCGCGGGGCTGACCTCGGCAGGCGCCGACGCGGTGCGGGTCGGGGTCCTCCCCACCCCGGCGGTCGCGTTCCTCATCGGGGCGCTCGGCGCCGACCTCGGCGTCATGATCTCGGCCTCGCACAACCCGATGCCCGACAACGGCATCAAACTCTTCGCCGCCGGCGGCCACAAGCTTCCCGACGCGGTCGAGATCGCCGTCGAGAACGGCATCGACGCGGCCGCCGAGCGGCCCACCGGTGCGGGTATCGGGCGCGTCCGCGATCTGCCCGACGCCGCCGAGCGCTATGTCGACCACCTGCTCGCTGCCACGCCGGCGCCGCTGACGGGGCTCCGGGTCGTCGTCGACTGCGCCCACGGTGCCGCGTCGGCGGTGGCCCCCGAGACCTACCGCAAGGCGGGCGCCGATGTCGTCGCGTTGCACGCGTCGCCGGACGGGCTCAACATCAACGACGGGGTCGGGTCCACGCACCTGGGCCCGCTGCAGGCCGCCGTGCGCGAGCACCACGCCGATCTCGGCATCGCCCACGACGGTGACGCCGACCGCTGCCTGGCCGTCGACGCGACCGGCGCGGTGATCGACGGCGACCAGATCCTGGCCGTGCTCGCCGTCGCGATGCACGCCGCGGGCGAGCTCGTCGAGGACACGCTCGTCGCCACCGTGATGAGCAATCTCGGCCTGCACATCGCGATGCGGGAGGCCGGCATCACGCTGCGCACCACCGCCGTCGGCGACCGTTACGTGCTGGAGGAGCTGCGCTCGGGTGGCTTCACCCTCGGCGGCGAGCAGTCCGGCCACGTCGTGCTGCCACGGCTCTCCACCACCGGCGACGGTCTGCTCACCGCGCTGCGGCTGATGGCCCGGATGGCCGCGACCGGTTCGTCGCTGGCGCAGCTGGCGTCGATCGTCACCCCGCTGCCGCAGGTCCTGCAGAACGTCGTGGTGGTCGACAAGGCCGCCGTCGCCGGGTCCGGGGCCGTCCGCGACGCCGTGGCGGCCGCGCAGGCCGAGCTCGGCGACTCCGGTCGGGTGCTGCTGCGCCCCTCGGGCACCGAGCAGCTCGTGCGGGTGATGGTCGAAGCTCCCACCACGGAGCTGGCCCGGGCCACCGCCGGCCGGCTCGCCGAGGTCGTCGCCGCCGCTCGCTAGCACGACGGCGCCCGCTTGCACCACGTCGACCGTCACCGCTCGGCCGCCACCGCCCCCAGCGCCTCATGGTCACCTGTGGCGGTCCGTGAGCTGTGTCCGACCGCCAGAACTGACCATGAGGCGGTCGGGGGTGGGGCAGGCGCGGAAAGCGTGGGTCGGTTGTGCCGTTCGGCCCCGCGGCCAGGGCCCGCTCGGGCACCATCGGTCCATGCCGCCCGCCGTGCACCTGCGTCCTGACCGCCTGCGCGTCCACGCGGCGGAGGCCACCGCACTCACGGCCGGGCTGCGGTCGGCGCTGGGCGATCGTCCGGCAGACTCCTCGCCCGACACCGACCTGCTCGTGACCACGCTTCGGCGGGCGCTGCAGGAGCTGGGCGAGCTCGGCGCGGCACTCCTGGCCGCAGCCGACACGGCCGAGCGGGCCGACGCCGAGGTGGCGAGGTCGTTGCGCGGGACAGGTCGGTCGTGATCCCGTCCGGGCACACCGACGACGAGGCCCCGGACGCGCGCTGGTGCAACGGGGTGTCCGCCGCGCTGGCCGGTGCGGCGGAAGGGGCGGGCAGGCTGGCGCAGGCCGTCGCCGAGGACTGGCGCGACGGGCACGGGCAGGAGTGGGCCGAGCGGGCCACGCTGCTGCACCGTGAGCTCGGTCGGGTCGCCGCGGAGGCCGCGGAGATCGGAGCCGCGATCGCGCGACGTGCGACGGAGGCCCCTGAAGCACCTGACTCCGGGACACCGGTCTCGTGGCAGGAATCGCTGGCCCCGCTGCGCCCTGCCGTGCTCGGCGCAGCCGCCCACGATCGCGGCCCCCGGCTGGGTGCGATCGCCGGTGACCGCACCGAGACCGACCTCGGGATGCGGATCGCCGAACTGCCGGAATCCGACTGAGCAGCGGTCAGCCGCGGTGTTCCAGGGTGGTGCCGGGCACCTTGCCGTCGACGAGGGCCTCCACGCGGTCCTCGTCGCACAGCTTGCTCAGCAGGAACGCGGTGACCAGCGCCCG
The DNA here is from genome assembly GCA_038231335.1 of Mycobacteriales bacterium. GTDB lineage: Bacteria > Actinomycetota > Actinomycetes > Mycobacteriales > Pseudonocardiaceae > Pseudonocardia. Next base: position 40,668 of record JBBRLM010000022.1, on the reverse strand, counting down.
CGTCAGACGACGGGTCTTCGCGTCCGGGCTGCCGGCGAGCATGAGGTCGCTCCAGTGCCGGCCTTCGAGGAACGCGGTGTGCGAGGCCTTCGGCAGCGTGCGCAGCCACACGGGCCCACCGGCGGCCGCGGCGATCGGTTCGGCGTGGCCGACGACCGGCGCCACCATGTCCTTGCCCGCCGCGATGTGCAGCGTGGGTACCGTGATCTCGCGCGCCGCGTCGAGCGCGGACGGGCGGGTCTGCGCGGGCGCGATCGTGACGACGGCCGCGACGCGGGGGTGCCCGACCGCGGCGACGAGAGCGGCCCCGCCGCCGATGCCGTGGCCCATGATCGCGGTCTGCCGGGAGTCGACGCTGATGCGCCCGTCCCCGAGCCGCACGCCCGCGCAGACGTCGACGGTGGTGCGCAGGTCGGCGGCGAAGCCGGCGTGGCTCGGCAGGGCGCCGCGGTGGTTGGACGGCGCGGCCGCGACGATGCCCCAGGACGCCAGGTGGCGCAGCAGGTCGGCGTAGCGCGTCGCAGGCTGCAGCCAGTCGTGGCCGAACGCGACGGCGGGCAGGCCCAGGCCCTCCTCCGGCGCGAACACGACGCCGGGGATGCCGACCATGCCGAGGTCGCCGCGCAGCACCGGATGCGGGCCGGGCCGCGACAGCACGTCGAGGCCCTCCTTCGCGTTGCGCAGCGCAGGTGGCCGGGGGGTCGGGCTGGTCCTGGTCACGCGGTGACCGTAGTACCGCAGAGGCGATCGCGACCATTCGAGCCCCGTCACGATCGAGCGAGCGCTCGACGCCGGCACTATCGTCGCGCCGTGTGAGAGGCGTCTGGACGGCCCAACAGATCCGCGACACCGAGCGGGTGCTGCTGGACCGCACCCCCGAGGGCGCACTCATGCGGCGCGCGGCGTTCGGGCTGGCCGTGCACGCCCGCCGCATGCTGGGACCGGTGGTGGGCAGCCGGGTGGTGCTGCTGGTCGGTGCCGGCGACAACGGCGGTGACGCGCTGTGGGCCGGGGTCGAGCTGCGGCGGCGTGGAGCCGGGGTCACAGCCGTTCTGCTGGAGCCCGACCGCGCGCACCCCGCCGGGCTCGCGGCGCTGCGCCACGCGGGCGGCCGGATCGTCGGCGTCGAGGAGGGACCGGCTGCGCTGGCGGGCGCCGACCTCGTCCTCGACGGCATCGTCGGGATCTCGGGGCGCGGTGGACTCCGGCCCGATGCGGCTGCACTCGTCGTCGCGGCCTCCGGCGTGCCGGTGCTCGCCGTGGACCTGCCGAGCGGCGTCGACACCGACACCGGCGCGGTCGACGGGGAGGCCGTCACGGCCACGGAGACCTGCGCGTTCGGAGCGGCGAAGCCGGTCCACGTCCTCGCGGCGCCGCGCTGTGGGCCGGTGCACGTCGTCGACATCGGGCTGGGGCCGCTGCTCCCGCCGCCGTACGCGCACGTGCTCGAGGCGTCCGACGTGGCCGCCCGGTGGCCGCTGCCAGGCCCGGCCGACGACAAGTACAGCCAGGGCGTCGTCGGGATCGCGGCCGGATCGGCCGTCTACCCGGGGGCCGCGGTGCTGGCCACCGGCGCCGCCGTGCTCGCGACGAGCGGCATGGTGCGGTTCGCCGGCCCCGCCGCGCCCGGCGTCCGGGACCATTGGTGGGAGGTGGTCACCAGCGAGTCGATCGACGACGCCGGCCGCACCCAGGCCTGGACGGTCGGGCCCGGCATCGGCACCGACGACGCCGGCTACGCGGTGCTGGCCACGGCGATCGGTCGTGACGTGCCGCTGTGCGTCGACGCCGACGCGATCACGCTGCTGAGCAGGCACGCCGACCTGCGGGACGCGGTCCGGGGCCGGCCGGTGGTGCTCACCCCGCACGCCGGTGAGTTCGCGCGCCTCGCGGGCGAGGTCGGCCCGGACCGGGTGGCGGCCGCCCGGCGCGCCGCCGCCGAGCTGGGTGTGACGGTGCTGCTGAAGGGCAACGCCACCGTCGTCGCCGATCCCGACGGGCGGACGCTGGTGCATCCGGCGACGAGCTCGTGGGCGGCCACGGCCGGGTCGGGGGACGTGCTGTCGGGGATCATCGGTGCGCTGCTCGCCGCGGGGCTGGAGCCGTGGTGGGCGGCGGCGTGCGGGGCGTTCCTGCACGGCCGTGCGGCGGAGATCGCGGCCGACGGGGCACCGGCACCGGCGTCGGCGCTGCAGGCGGCGATCCCGGACGCCATCCGTTCGCTCCACGACGACTACGTGGTGGACTAGGCCTGATGTCCTCGGCGTATGGCCGAGTTCGGAGTGCACGAGGCGAAGACGCACTTCTCCAAGCTGCTGGAGCGGGCACTGGCCGGTGAGGACATCGTGATCACCCGCTCCGGCGAGCCGCTGATCAAGCTCGTTCCCGTGCAGCGCAAGCGCAAGCCGAACTTCGGTTTCGCCGCGGGCACCGTGTACATGGCTGACGACTTCGACGTGCTTCCCGACGAGTTCATGGACCACTTCCGTTGAGAGTCCTGCTCGACACGAACGTGGTCATCTGGTTGGCGTCGGATGTGAAGCAGCTCGGCGCCGAGACCGTGGAACTGCTGGCGAACGACGCCACGGCACTCGTGCTGTCGTCGATCGTCCCGTGGGAGGTGTCGATCAAGTGGCGCACCGGGAAGCTCACCTTGCCGAGCCACCCGCGGGAGTGGTCGGCTCGCCTCGTCCGTGAGTTCGGGGTCGAGACACTGATGGTGAGCCAGGCCCACGCCGCTCAGGTGGCGGACCTGCCTGACCACCACGGCGACCCCTTCGACCGCCTGCTCATCGCCCAGGCACAGGTGGAGGGCATCCCGATCGTCACCGCCGACCGCTCGTTCGCCCGGTACGACGTCGAGGTCATCGCCGCGCGGTAGGTGACGCTCGGCGCTCCGATCTCCTTGACCGGTACCGCCGGATGCGATGATGGACAGCGTGGACCATCCTGTCGGGCCCCCGCGCGCCGAGGCCGTGGTGGATCTCGACGCGATCGCGCACAACGTCGGCGTGCTGCGCGCCATCGCCCCGTCCTCGGCCCTGATGGCGGTGGTCAAGGCCGACGGCTACGGCCACGGCGCCGTCGCGGTCGGTCGGGCGGCGCTGGCCGCAGGGGCCTCCTGGCTCGGTGTCTGCACGCTGCAGGAGGCGCTTGACCTGCGGGAGGCCGGGATCGCGGCACCGCTGCTGTCGTGGCTGCACCTGCCCGACGAGGACTTCGCGCCGGCCGTCGCGGCCGGCATCGACCTGTCGGTGGCGTCGCGGGCCCACCTCGCCGCCGTCGTGGACGGTGCCCGGCGCGCAGGGCGGACGGCCCGGCTACACCTCAAGATCGACTCGGGCCTCTCCCGCGGTGGCGCCCAGCCGGCCGAGTGGCCCGACCTGCTCGGCGACGCGGCCAAGGCCGTGGCCGACGGCGTGGTCGAGGTGGTGGCCGTCTGGTCGCACCTCGCCCACGCCGACACCCCCGACCACCCGATGCTCGACCGGCAGGCCGCCCGGCTCACCGAGGCCTGGCTCGCCGCCCGGGCCCACGGCTTCGAACCGATGCGCCACCTGGCCAACTCCGCGGCCACCCTCACCCGCCCGGACCTGCACCTCGACCTCGTCCGCGCGGGCGTCGCCGTCTACGGGCTCGACCCCCTGGACCGGCCGGTCGGGCAGAGTCCGCTGCGCCCGGCCATGACGCTGCGCGCCCGCGTGGTGCTGGTCAAACGCGTGCCGGCCGGTGAGGGCGTGGCCTACGGACACGAATGGACCACTCCCCGGGAGACGACGCTCGCGCTGGTCCCGCTGGGCTACGCCGACGGCGTCACGCGCGCGCTCAACCGTCGCGGCCGCATGATGGTGCTGTTGGGCGGGCAGCTGTGTCCCGTCGTCGGGCGGGTGTCGATGGACCAGATCGTGGTGGACTGCGGCGACCGCCGGGTCCGGGAAGGGGATCACGCGGTGCTGTTCGGGCCGGGGGACCACGGGGAACCGACCGCCCAGGACTGGGCGGACGAGCTGGGCACCATCCACTACGAGGTGGTGGCCGGGATCCACGGACGCCGGGTCACCCGCACCACCGTCGGAGGCCCGTCGTGGTGAGACCGCAGGTGTGGGGGGCCGTCGCCGGCGCCACCGGAGCCGTCGCGGCCACCGGCGTGGCCGTCGGGGTGGCGGCCCGCAAGCGCAGTCAGATCGCCACCGACCGCAGGCGGCTGGCCACCGAGCTGTCCGAGGGCGGCGAGGCCCCCGGCCTGTTCCCGCCGGGCGAGCCGTCCTCGGTCACGGCCGACGACGGCATCCGGCTGTCGTGCGAGGAGATCGAGCCGGCGTCCGGCCGGGCGGCGATGACCGTCGTGCTCGTGCACGGCTTCGCGCTGGACCGGCGCACCTGGCACTTCCAGCGCCGCATGCTCGCCGAGCTGGCCGAACCCACCGTGCGCGTGGTGCTCTACGACCAGCGCAGCCACGGCCGCTCCGAGCGCGCGCCGCGGGAGAGCTGCACGGTCGAGCAGCTCGGTCACGACCTCGACGCCGTGATCCGCGCACTCGCGCCCGAGGGGCCGCTCGTGCTCGTCGGGCACTCCATGGGCGGCATGACGCTCATGGCGTTGGCCGAGCAGCACCCCGAGCTGTTCACCGAGCGGGTGGCGGGGGTGGCGCTCGTGTCCACGTCGGCGGGGGAGATGGCCAGGGCCGGGCTGCCCGGGGCGCTCCTGTCGCGCGACAACCCGCTCATCCGGGGCGTCGGCCTGATCGCCCGCCTGCAGCCGAAGCTCGTGACGGGGGTGCGCAAGGTGGCGGGCGACCTCATCTGGTCGATCACCCGCAGCTACGCCTACGGCGACCGCAGCGTCTCGCCGTGGCTGGTGGACCTGGTCGACAACATGATCAGCACCAACGCCGTGGACGCTCTCACCGACTTCGTCGACACCGTGGGCACCCACAACCGGCTCGCGGCGCTGCCGGCGTTCGCGACGTGCGAGGTGCTGGTGGCCGCGGGCGAGGCCGACCGGGTGATCCCGTTCGCCCACGCCGAGCGCATCGCCGCCGAGCTGCCGGACGCCACGCTCGTCCGGTTTCCCGGGGTGGGTCACCTCCCGATGCTGGAGCAGCCCGTGGCGATGGACGAGGCGTTGCTGGACCTGCTGGGTCGTTGCGCGGCCCGCCGCCGGGGTGGGTTGCGGCGGCTGCGGAGGCGTGCGTGAAGCCGGATACCGAGGTGGAGCTCCCCGGGGCAGCGGACACGGAAGCCCTCGGCGAGCGGATCGCCGCCGACCTCGGTGCGGGCGACCTGGTCGTGCTGGCCGGGCCGCTCGGTGCGGGCAAGACCGTGTTCGTGCGCGGCCTGGCCCGTGGCCTGGGGGTGCAGGGCCCGATCACCTCCCCGACGTTCGTGATCGCCCGCGAGCACCGGGCGCTGCCCGGTGGGGCCGGGGTGCCTCTGGTGCACGTGGACGCCTACCGGCTCGGCGGCGTCGCCGAGCTCGACGACCTGGATCTCGACACCGACCTCGCGGAGGCCGTGGTGGCCGTCGAATGGGGCGAGGGCGTGGCGGAACGGCTCGCCGAGCGGCACCTCCTCGTGCGTCTGGACCGGCGCCCCGACGACGTCCGGGTGGCCACCGTCAGCTGGGTCGAACGAGCACCATGATCGATACCGTCATCTTCGACTGGGGCGGCACGCTCGTGCCCTGGAACGGCCTGCACCCCGGCGACGGCTGGCGCGCCAACGCCGAGACGGTGCACGCCGACGACACCGACCGGGCCGCGGACACGGCCGCGGCTCTGCTGGCCGCCGACGACGCCCGGTGGGCCCGCGTCCGCGACGGGCACGACGCGTTCACCGTGGCCCACGTGCTCGCCGACGCCGCCGCCGAGGAACACCCCGAGGCGATGCGGGCCTGCGTCCTGGCACGAGGACTGGCTGCGCCGCGACGGCGTGCTCGACCTGTTCGACGCGTGCGTGTGGAGCAGCGACCTCCCGGAGCCGCTCGCCGGCTGGTGATCACTCGTACGGCCCGGGGTCGGGGTCGAGCAGCCCGACGGAGCCGTAGCCGTCGAGGTCGCCGAAGAGATCGGCGCCGTCGTCACCCATCGGGCTCCAGCGCGGCGACGGGTCCCGCCCGGCGGCGCGGCGCAGCACGTCGAGGGGATCCTCGCCGGACCACTCACAGCCCCGCACGATCTCGCCGAGCAGCTCCACCGTCTCGCGGTAGGGAAGGAAGCACTCACACTCGATCTGACGGTCGGCGCCGGACGGCATCCGGCGCCCGTTCTGATCGAGCCAGCCGTAGCAGGCCAGCGGCTTGCGGAGCTCCGCGACCGGATCGCTGCGCGGATCCAGCCGGTCGGTGCCGTGCAGGAAGTCGAACCACTCCCACATGTCCTCGCAGATCGTCTCCGGCCAGAGCGTGCGCTGCGACGAGCACCAGTTGGGGATGTCGCAGCGGACCGTGCCGTAGACGCCGTCGCGGGTCCAGCAGGTGGGGGTGACGGTCTCGTAGCGGTGGCGGTCGTCGGCCGCTGCGCAGATGAGGGCGAAGTGGTCGGGGTCGGTGTGCCGCTCGCGCCCGTCGAGTACAGGTCGTGCAGCCTGCCAGGCGATGGCTGCGTCGATCAGCTCACGGTGGCGCTCCCGGGCCGGGGCGACGGCGTCGGAGAGTTCGGTCAGCGGGTACTTCTTCTGCTTCGTCATGGCGCCAGCGTGCGGGCGGACACCGACACGACCGGGGCGACGGGCGGGAGTTGTCCACAGGTCCGCGTGCCCTGTGGATGATCTGCAGATGCGCGGTGACAGGGGTCGCCGTCACTCCCTGAGGTCGCCGGCCGGCCGGTGGCTACGCTGTCGGGCATGCTCGTGCTGGCTCTGGACACCGCGACGCCCGCGGTCACCGCGGGTGTCGTCGAGCTGATGGACACCGAGGTCGTCCAGAGGTCGGTGCGCGTCACCCACGACGCCCGCAAGCACGCCGAGCTGCTCATGCCCGGCGTGCTCGCCGCGTGTGCCGAGGCCGGGATCTCCCTGCGCGATCTCGACGCGGTCGTCACCGGCACCGGGCCCGGGCCGTTCACGGGGCTGCGGGTCGGGATGGTCACCGCCGCCGCGCTCGGCGACGCGCTCGGGATCCCCGTCCACGGCGTGTGCACCCACGACGCCATCGCGGCCGACGCCGGTGGGGAGGCGCTGCTCGTGGTCACCGACGCCCGTCGCCGAGAGGTCTACTGGGCCGTCTACGACGCCGACGGCAGGCGCGTCGACGGGCCGCACGTGACCGCGCCCGCCGATGTCGTCGCGCCTGCGGCGGTCCGGGCAGCCGGGGGCTCGGCGGCCGCGTCGGGCCTGCCCGTCGTCGGCCCGGAGTCGCCGTCGCCCGCCGCGCTCGTCACCGTCGCGGCCGACGCGCTGCGCGATGGTGTGGTCCCCGGCCCGCTGGAGCCGCTCTACCTGCGCCGACCCGACGCGGTGGAGCCCGGAGCCCGCAAGCGGGTGAGTGCGTGACCGCCGACGTGCTTGTTCCCGCGGAGGCGACGTCGTTGTGCGCGGAGTTGGTGTCGTGACAGCCACCGTCTCGATCGAGCCGCTGACCGTCGGCGACGCCGCCCGCTGCGCCGAGCTCGAACGGGCCCTCTTCCCCGGCGACGACCCGTGGAGTGCGCAGGCCTTCCGCGACGAGATCCGCATCGGCCACCATTACCTCGCCGCACGGGTGGACGAGCGGCTCGTGGGCTACGCGGGGCTGGCGTTCGTCGCATCCCCGCCGCACGCCGAGGCCGAGGTGCACACGATCGGCGTCGATCCCGCGCACCAGCACCGCGGCATCGGACGGTCCCTGCTCCACGGCCTGCTCGGGGCGGCCGACGAGGTGTCGGCCACGGTGTACCTGGAGGTCCGGACGGACAACGACGCCGCCAAGGCGCTCTACGAGTCGGAGGGGTTCACCGTGGTGGGGCTGCGCCGTCGCTACTACCGGCCCAGCGGCGCGGATGCCCACACCATGCGGAGGGATCCTCGATGATCGTTCTCGGTATCGAGACCTCCTGTGACGAGACCGGCGTCGGCATCGTCCGCACCGGGAGCGGCCCTGGGAACGGCACCGTGACGCTGCTCGCCGACGAGATCGCCTCCAGCGTCGAGCAGCACGCCCGCTTCGGCGGCGTCGTGCCCGAGGTGGCGTCGCGCGCGCACCTGCAGGCGATGGTCCCGGCCGTGCACCGGGCGCTGGCGACGGCCGGGGTCACCGCCCGCGACGTCGACGCCGTCGCGGTCACCGCCGGCCCCGGTCTCACCGGGGCGCTCCTGGTGGGCGTCGCCGCGGCCAAGGCCTACGCCGCCGCATGGGAGGTGCCGCTCTACGGCGTCAACCACCTGGCCGCCCACGTCGCCGTCGACACGCTGCAGCACGGCCCGCTGCCCCCGTGCCTGGCGCTGCTGGTCTCCGGCGGGCACTCCAGCCTGCTCGACGTGCCCGACCTCGCCGGCCCCGTCACGCCGCTGGGCGCCACCATCGACGACGCCGCCGGCGAGGCCTTCGACAAGGTCGCGCGGCTGCTCGGGCTGCCGTTCCCCGGCGGGCCGCACATCGACCGGATGGCCCGCGAGGGCGATCCGCGGGCCGTCGCGTTCCCCCGCGGGCTGACCGGCCCCCGCGATGCGGCGTTCGACTTCTCCTTCTCCGGGCTCAAGACCGCCGTCGCGCGGTACGTCGAGGCGCTGGAGCGGGCCGGCACCCCGGTGCCGGTGGCGGACGTGGCTGCCAGCTTCCAGGAGGCGGTGGTCGACGTCCTGACCGCGAAGGCCGTCCGCGCTGCGCGCGAGCGGGGCATGGAGACGCTGGTCCTCGGCGGCGGCGTGGCCGCGAACTCACGGCTCCGCGCGCTGGCCCAGGAACGCTGTGACGCGGCGGGCATCGCCCTGCGCGTGCCCCGGCCCGGCCTGTGCACAGACAACGGCGCGATGGTGGCGGCGCTCGGCGCTCACCTGCTGGCCGGCGGTGCCCCCGCCTCCCCGCTGGACCTGCCGGCGAACTCGTCGATGCCGGTCACCGAGGTGCTGGTCGGCCCGTAGACCAGCACCTCGGTGCGGAACCTGCACCCGTGCAGCCCCTGCCCCGCGAACGGTGATCATGCGGGCCGGGTCAGTCACTCGCGGTGGTCAGGGACGCCAGCTCGTCGGCGCCCAGTTCCAGGTCGAGCACCGGCAGCAGCCCGTCGAGCTGCTCGGCGGTGCGGGCGGACGCGATCGGCGCGGCCACCGTCGACTGCTCGGCGAGCCAGGCCAGCGCGACGGCGCCCAGCGGCACCGTGCGGTCGGCCGAGATGCGGTCGAGCACGGCCAGCACCCGCTCGCCCCGTTCGTCGAGGTAGGCGCGGGCACCCTCGGCCCGGACGCTCTCGACCGCGACGCCGCCCGGCCGGTACTTGCCGGTGAGGAAGCCCTTGGCCAGCCCGTAGTAGGGCACGCAGGCGATGCCCCGCTCGGACAGCAGCGGCGCGAGCGTGGACTCGAACTCCCCGCGCTCCATGAGGTTGTAGTGCGGCTGCAGTGCCACGTAGGGGGTGGTGGCCAGCGCCGAGGTGAGCCGTGCGGCCGAGAAGTTCGACGCGCCGAGCTCGCGCACCTTGCCGGCCCGCACCAGCTCCGCGAACGCCGCGCCGGTCTCGTCCTGCGCGGTGTCGGGGTCGTCCTTGTGCGCCCAGTACAGGTCGATCCGGTCGGTGCGCAGCCGGCGCAGCGAGTCGTCGCAGGCCGCGGCGATGTTCGCGGCCGACAGCCCGGGCCGGGTGGGGAGCGAGCCGACCTTCGTGGCCACGACGACGTCGTCGCGGTTGCCGCGCGACTCCATCCACTCGCCGATGATCGCCTCGGACTCCCCGCCCGAGTTGCCCGGCGCGCGCCACATGTACGAGTCGGCGGTGTCCAGGAAGTTCCCGCCCGCGGCGACGTAGCCGTCGAGGATCGCGAACGAGGTGTCGCGGTCGGCGGTCCAGCCGAACACGTTGGCGCCCAGGCAGAGCCGTGAGACGTCGAGATCGCCAATCTTGCTCATGCGCTCGAAGCTACGCCGGGCGCAGCAGGTTCACGATCGCGACGATGCCCACGACCACGATGATCGCGCGCAGCACCGGCTGAGGGAGCTTCCGGCCGATCTTCGATCCGATCAGCCCGCCCACGGTCGAACCCACGGCGATCAGCGCCACCACCCGCCAGTCCACCTGACTCGGCGCCACCACCAGGAACGTCACGGCCGCCACGGTGTTGACCGCCGTCGTGAGCCCGTTCTTGAGCGCGTTGAGCCGTTGCAGCGTCTCGGTCATCAGGGTCCCGAGCGCCCCGACCAGCAGGATCCCCTGTGCGCCACCGAAGTAGCCGCCGTAGACGCCCACCAGCGCCGTCGCGGCCATCGAGGCGGGACCGATATCGGCCCGCTCGGCCTGCCGCCGGGCGAGTCTCCGCGCGATCCACGGCTGGACGGCCACCAGCACGACGGCCACCCCGATCAGTACGGGTACCACCGACCGGAACGCCGACGCGGGCAGGACCAGCAGCAGCACCGCGCCGACGATCCCGCCCAGCACGGACATCGAGCCGAGCACCAGCAGCCGTCGCCGCTGGTCGGCGAGCTCCCGGCGGTAGCCCCAGACGCTGGCCAGACCCCCGGGCACCAGCCCGATGTTGTTGGAGACATTCGCCGTCACCGGCGGGATCCCGAACGCCAGCAGCGTCGGGAACGTGATGAGCGACCCGGAGCCGACCGCGGCGTTGATCGTCCCCGCCGCGGTGCCGGCCACCAGGATCAGCGCAGCCTCGAGCAGATCCATCCCTGTACCCTCCCCCTCGGGAGGCCGGATCGGGTTATGCGATGCGCCACTCAGGCCTGCTGCAGCCCCGCCTTCCGGTCCTCGATCACGAAGCTCTCGCGCGTCTCGCCGGGCGCGCCGGGCTTCCGGACGTAGGGCACCACGCGGAAGTCGGCCCTGACCTCCGACGCCGAGAACCGCGTGCGGACGTAGCCGCGGCGGTTGTTGTAGAAGCGGATGTGCGGGTTCTCGGCGAGCACCCCGGGGATGTAGGAGCTCGTCTCCGACCCGTCGCCGCCCGAGGTGATCGAGCTCGATACCAGCTCCGACCCGATCACGGGCGACGCCGGGTCGTCGAAGCGCTGCTTGATGTCGGCGGCCCAGTGCGAGTGGATGTCGCCGGTGAGGACGACGAGGTTGCGGGCTCCTCCGTTCACCCACGAGTCGACGACGCGGTTGCGCGAGCCGGGGTAGCCGTCCCACGCGTCGGGGTTGAAGCCGCGGCCCGGGCCGGGGGTGAAGTCGACCTGGGAGAAGAACACCTGCTGGCCCAGGACGTCCCAGCGGGCACGGGAGCGGCGGAAGCCGTCGGCGATCCAGCGCTCCTGCGGCGAGCCCGGCAGCGAGCGGGCGTCGTCCGTGCGGGCCGCGCAGTCGGTGCCGAACGTGTCGCCGCAGGGCTGGTCGCCGCGGTACTGGCGGGTGTCGAGCATGTGGAACGTGGTGAGCCCACCCCAGCCGACGCGCCGGTAGAGCTGCATGTCCTGGCCCTTCGGGCGCTGGGCCTGGCGCAGCGGCATGTTCTCCCAGTACGCCCGCAGCCCGGCGGCGCGGCGGGTGGGGAAGTCGCCGGGCGGGTCGAGCGGCAGCTCGCGCACGTCGTCGGCCCAGTTGTTCTCGATCTCGTGGTCGTCGAACACCACCAGCCAGGGCGCGGCGGCGTGCGCCGCCTGCAGGTCGGCGTCGGTCTTGTACTGGGCGTAGCGCTGCCGGTAGTTCGCCAGCGTCGTCGTCTCGGGGCCGACGTGGTCGCGCACGTTGCCACCCGGCGCCACGTACTTCCCCGCCGCGTACTCGTACTGGTAGTCGCCGACGTGCAGCATCAGGTCGGGCTCCTCCTCGGCCATCCGCCGATACGCCGTGAAGTAGCCGTGCTCGTACTGCGAGCAGGAGGTGAACAGCATCGTGAACGGCGCCATGGACGAGCCGCCCGGTGTGGTGCGGGTGCGTCCGGCGGGGGAGACCTGGCTGCCGACCTTGAACCGGTAGAAGTACTCGCGGCCCGCGGACAGCCCGGCGAGCTCGACGTGCACGCTGTGGCCCAGCTCGGGCCCGGTGGTCTCGCGGCCCCGGCGCACGATCTTCCGGAACCTCTCGTCGGAGGCCAGCTCCCACTCCACCTCGGTGTGTGTGGTGCCCATGCCGCCGAGACCGTCGTCGGCGAGGGGGTCGTGGGCCAGTCGCGTCCACAGGACCATGCCGTCGGGGGAGGGCTCGCCGGAGGCGACGCCGAGGGTGAACGGGGTGCCCTTGGGTGTGGCCGCGGAGGCCGAGCCGGTCAGGCCCGGCAGCGCGGAACCGGGCACGGCGAGCAGCGCCGACGCGGTGAGGCCGGCGCGCAGCACGGTGCGCCGGTCGTACGTGGTGGTGGCGACGTCAGGAATCACCGTTTGCACCTTTCGTCACCCAGACGAGTCACATGTGGCATTCAGTCCCCCCTGGGGTGAACGGCGCGTGACGAGCGTGGCGGTGGCGGTCAGAGCCAGCCGTTGGTTTCGGCGAGTCGGACCGCTTCGGCGCGGGTGCGAGCCCGGGTCTTGCCGATCGCGGCGGACAGGTGGTTGCCGACGGTGCCCGCGGACAGGTGCAGCGATCTCGCGATGTCGGCGATCGTGCCCCCGTCGGCCGCGGCGCGGAGCACGTCGCGTTCGCGCTCGGTGAGCGGGTCGACGGCGGAGAGCGACTCCGCCGCGAGGGCCGGGTCGACCACCCGAAGCCCGGCGTGCACCCGGCGGATGGCGTCGATGAGCGCCTCCGGCGAGGCGTTCTTGACGATGAACCCCGACGCTCCCGCGGCCATGGCGCGCGCGAGGTATCCGGGCCGGCCGAAGGTCGTACAGATGATCATCCGGCAACTCGGCAGCACCGCACGGAGGTCGGCCGCAACGGTGAGGCCGTCCCGGCCGGGCATCTGCACGTCCAGCAGTGCGATGTCGGGAGTGGTCCGCCTAACCGCCGCCAGAACCTCGGGACCCGAACCGATCTCGGCGACCACGTCGATGTCCGACTCGAGCCGGAGCATCGACGCGATCGCCCCGCGCACGAGGGCCTCGTCGTCGGCGATCAGCACGCGGATCATGCCGGGCCGGCATCGGTCGACGGCGTCGACGCGTGGGCGAGGACCCGGAACCCGCCGGTGGGTCGCCTGCCGTGTTCCAGAGTTCCCGAGACGGTGAGCATGCGCTCGGCGAGTCCGGTCAATCCGTGCCCGCCTGCGGCGCCCGGCTCGGGTGCGGCACTGCCGTTGTCGGTGATCTCCACCCAGTGGCGGCCGAGCCGGATGCGGCAGTGCGTGGCATCGGAGTGGCGCAGCACGTTGGTGACCGCTTCGCGCACCACGAAGCCGAACGCACGTTGCAGTTCGGCCGGCAGGTCGTCCACCGCGGCAGGCATCTCGGCCTGCACTCCCGCGGCGGACAGCGCCACCCGTGCTCCGGCGAGCTCCGCGGCGAGCGTCACCGCGCGGTAGTCCGACACGGTGGCCCGGATGTCGGAGAGCGCCTCCCGCGAGAGGATCTCCAGGTCGCGGATCTCGGCCGTGGCCCGCTCGACGTCTCCGGAGGTCTCGAGGACCCGCCGGGCCAGGCCGAGCTTGACCGACATGGTCGACAGGCTGTGGCCGAGGACGTCGTGCAGGTCCCGGGCCACCCGTTCCCGCTCCTGTGTCACGGCCATGAACCGGACCTGCTCGCGAGCGGCCCGCAGGTGCCCGATCGTGAACATCAGCGCGAAGACCGCGCCCACGACGGCGGTGGCGCCGACGAACGTCACCACCGCACCCCAGACGACCGTGCCGGAGCCGAGCCACATCCAGGCGATCTGACCGGCCGCGGTGGCGACGCCGAGCACCAGCGAGTAGCGCAGCGGCAGCAGCATGAAACCGACCGCGACGGCGAAGGTCAGGTCGGTGAGGTAGCCGGGGGCGCCGAGCAGGACGGCCGGTGCGAGCCCGAGCACGACCAGCACGGCCACGATCACGACCCGTCTCCGGGGAACCGCCATCGGTCCGAACCACACGGCGAGGGGATAGCCGACGCCGTAGCCGGCCATCGTCACGAGCAGGACTCCCGTGAACGTCGAGCCGTACCCGGCGTCCGCGATCTCGGTGGCGCGCGGAAGCAGGCCGAGCAGCGCGACTCTCGTGACGACGACACCGAGGATCCGACCCCGACCGATGCGCCCACGACTCAGGTGCCCGCTCCGCCAGAAGCCCCAGTCCGGCCACTGCCGGACGGAGAACTCCTCCGGTTCCCCGATGGGCACGCCGATCAGCCTAGGTGCGACGTGCGGGGCGCGGCAGGCCGGGCGATCGGAACGCGGCATGGGTCGCAGTCCAGCACGCGCCATCCTCCTGAACCCCTGAAATCCTTCACGGACCGTCGGTGGGAAACCCACGAGCCCGGCCTCGGCGGCAGGCCGCACGATCGGGGGGCCCCACCGGGCACCGACTTCCCCGATGAATCCAGGAGCACCCGATGCTGCCCGCCTCCGCTGACCCCCCGCCGTCCCACGCCACGTCGTCGTCTCCCCCGGCGCGTGACGGGCTCCGTCCCGGCTGGACGGAGCTCGTCGTCGGGGTGGTCGTAGTGCTGGCCCTCGAAGTCGCCGTGTACCGCATGGTCGTGGCCACGGCACCGGACCCGGTGTTCCTAGCCATGTTCATGACGGCGCTGTCCGCGATCGTCGCGGGTGGCGGGTTCGCCGCGGCCGCCGTCGTGCGGATCCGCTCCTGGGGCGCCTTCGGGGTGCGCCGGACGACCTGGGGTTGGTTGCTCGTCGGCCTGGCCGGCGGAGTGCTCGCGACGCCGCTGAAGGTGCTCGTCAACCAGGCCTACGTCGCCCTGACCGGTGACACGACGATCCCCCAGGGAGGGTGGTCCGCAGCTGCGGGCGGAGGCGTCGGGGCGGTGATCCTGTCGTTCGTGATGCTCGCCGTCGCCACCCCCGTCTGCGAGGAACTCCTCTTCCGTGGCGTCGTCGCCACCGCCCTCCTGCGCTACGGCCCGATCGCGGGTGTCGTCGGCAGTGCCGTCGTCTTCGCCGTGCTGCACGGTTACCCCATCCTCATCCTGGACGCGCTGATCGTGGGGTTGGCGGCCGGCGAACTGCGTCGACGCAGTGGATCGGTCTGGCCCGGCGTCGTCCTGCACTGCGCGTTCAACCTCGTGGGCAGCGTGGGGCTGTTCCTCCTGCTCCCCGCCTGACGCTGTGCGAGACCACCGTTGAGGAGTTGGCACTCTCATGGGTAGAGTGCCAATCGCACGGCCTGAGACCGGACGCTCCGGCACCCGCGACGACGGTGCGCCCGAGGGCCGTACGACCCCAAGAACACGCCAGCCATGAAGCACCCCAGGAAGGGGAGGTCATCAAGTGGCGAACATCAAGCCGCTCGAGGACAAGATTGTCGTCCAGGCGAGCGAGGCGGAGACCACCACCGCGTCGGGCATCGTCATCCCGGACACCGCCAAGGAGAAGCCCCAGGAGGGCAAGGTCCTGGCCGTGGGCCCGGGTCGCATCGACGACAAGGGCAACCGCGTCCCGGTCGACGTGGCCGTCGGCGACGT
This sequence comes from Mycobacteriales bacterium, assembly GCA_038231335.1. Lineage (GTDB taxonomy): Bacteria > Actinomycetota > Actinomycetes > Mycobacteriales > Pseudonocardiaceae > Pseudonocardia. The sequence continues at coordinate 25,034 of JBBRLM010000022.1, read as the reverse complement.
CGTCATCTACTCGAAGTACGGCGGCACCGAGGTGAAGTACAACGGCGAGGAGTACCTCATCCTCTCCGCGCGCGACGTGCTCGCGGTCGTCAACTGACGCTGTACACAGTTTTCCTCTAACCGCCGCCCCGGTGGTCCGTGACCACGGGCCACCGGGGCGGTGTCGTTGTTTCGTACCCCTCAGAGAGGCACAGATGCCGAAGCAGATCAGCTTCGACGAGGAGACTCGTCGCGCACTGGAGCGCGGGGTGAACCAGCTGGCCGACGCGGTCAAGGTGACCCTCGGCCCGCGCGGCCGCCACGTCGTGCTGGACAAGAAGTTCGGTGGGCCGACCGTCACCAACGACGGCGTCACCATCGCTCGTGAGATCGACCTCGAGGACCCCTTCGAGAACCTCGGCGCGCAGCTGGCCAAGACCGTCGCCACCAAGACCAACGACGTCGCGGGCGACGGCACCACCACCGCCACCGTGCTCGCCCAGGCCATGGTCGCCGCCGGCCTGCGCAACGTGGCGGCCGGTGCCAACCCGATGGCTCTGGGCATCGGCATCTCCAAGGCCGCCGACAAGGTGGCGGAGGTGCTGAAGGAGAAGTCGGTCCCGGTCAACGACAAGGAGCACATCGCCCAGGTCGGCACGATCGCCTCCCGCGAGGAGGAGATCGGCCAGCTGATCAGCGAGGCCCTCAAGGCCGTCGGCAAGGACGGCGTGATCACCATCGAGGAGGGCTCCACGCTCTCCACCGACCTGGAGATCACCGAGGGCCTGCAGTTCGACAAGGGCTACCTCTCGCCGTACTTCGTCACCGACTCCGAGTCGATGGAGGCCGTGCTCGAGAACGCCTACGTCCTGCTGCACCGCGACAAGATCGGCGCCATCGCCGACCTGCTGCCACTGCTGGAGAAGGTGCTCGCCGACGGCAGGCCTCTGTTGATCATCGCCGAGGACCTCGAGGGCGAGGCACTGTCCACGCTGGTGGTCAACTCGATCCGCAAGACCGTGAAGGTCGCTGCGGTCAAGTCGCCGTTCTTCGGCGACCGCCGCAAGAACTTCATGGACGACCTCGCCATCGCCACCGGCGGCACGGTCATCAACCCGGAGGTCGGGCTCAAGCTGTCCGAGGCCGGGCTGGACCTGCTGGGCACGGTCCGTCGCGCGGTGATCACCAAGGACACCACCACCCTCGTCGAGGGTGCCGGTACCAAGGAGGCCACCGACGCGCGCGTCGTACAGCTGCGCGCCGAGATCGCGGCCGCCGACTCCGACTGGGACAAGGAGAAGCTCGGCGAGCGTCTGGCCAAGCTCTCCGGTGGCGTCGCGGTCATCAAGGTCGGTGCCGCCACCGAGACCGCACTCAAGGAGCGCAAGCACCGCATCGAGGACGCGGTGTCGGCGACCCGGGCCGCGGTCGAGGAGGGCATCGTGCCCGGCGGCGGTTCGGCTCTCGTGCAGGCGGCCAAGGCGCTGGAAGACGGCCTCGGCCTCTCCGGTGACGAGGCCACCGGCGTGGCGGTCGTCCGCAAGGCGCTGTCCGCACCGCTGTTCTGGATCGCCGCGAACGGCGGCCTCGAGGGCGCGGTCGTGGTCGGCAAGGTGGCCGACATGGAGTGGGGCAGTGGCTTCAACGCCGCCACCCTGACCTACGGCGACCTCCTGGCCGACGGCGTCATCGACCCGGTCAAGGTCACCCGCTCCGCGGTGATCAACGCCGCGTCGATCGCACGCATGGTGCTCACCACCGAGAGCGCCATCGTCGACAAGCCCGCCGACGCTCCGCCCGCCGCCGCGGGTGGTCACGGCCACGGGCACGGCCACTGAGTTCAGCACCACGCAAGGCGAAGGCAGGCCGACCCCATGTGGGGTCGGCCCGCCTTCGGTGTTCACGGGCCCGGGTCGTGTGCTCCGCCCCGGGCCCGGTGCTTTGAGAGTGCCCGGCTGACGATGGGCTCGGCTCGCGGCCCTCGTCAGCCGAGCACTCTTAGACGCGCGGGAGTGCCGAGGGCCGGCCCTGTACCCGCAGGGTGCGATCGCGGTCGCGGATGAGGTCGTCGCGTTCGGACTCCGACAGCCCGCCCCAGACGCCGTAGGGCTCGTGCACGGTCAGGGCGTGCCGGCGGCACTGCTCGAGAACCGGGCAGCCTCCGCACACCTGCTTGGCCCGGGTCTCACGACTGGCGCGGGCCGGCCCGCGCTCGCCCTCCGGGTGGAAGAAGAACGCACTGTCCATGCCCCGGCAGGCACCCTGCATCTGCCAGTCGTAGATCTCTGTGACCGGGACCGGGAGCCTTCGCGTATCCGCCACGTTCATCACCCACCTTTTCTCCGCTGTGAACCAGCGACGAGGTACCCCACCATAGAACCGCTTCAAACGTTGTTCAAGTAGGGAGTCGTAAAACACTCCGCCGTGGGCGTGGCAGGTTGCCGGTGACGCTCGGGACACGCACGATGGACCGATGCAACCCGAACCGGTCGCGGAGCCGTCCGATCCGCATCCGCCCGGGTCGCCCGCGGCTACGCTGCAGCTCAGCGTGGCCGCCGCTGCCCGCCGGCTGGGTATCGCCCCGGCCACGCTCCGCACCTGGGACCGCCGCTACGGGATCGGCCCGTCCGACCACACCCCCGGCCGGCACCGTCGCTACTCCCCGGACGACGTCGCGAGGCTGGAACTCATGCAGCACGCGCTCGTGCGTGGGGCCGGCCCGGCCGAGGCGGCCGCCTTCGCGCTCGCCGCCCGGCTGCCCCGACCCGATACCGATCGGCCCACCGCGGTTCCACCACCGCCGGGCCCCGGCGCGGGCGAGGAGCCCGACGAGCTGGGTGACCCGGTCCTGGCCGACATGGACGGTCCGGGAGAGGCGGGTGCCCGGGTCCGGGTCGGCGGGGGGGTCCTGCGCCTTCCGGGCGCAGGACGGCGCGCCCGCGGGCTGGGGCGCGCGGCGCTCGCGCTCGACGCCGCGGCCGCTCGTGCGGTGCTGACCGACTCCATCGCCGCCGCGGGAGTCGAGGCCACCTGGAACGACGTCGCCATGCCCGTGTTGACGGCCGTCGGCGAGCGCTGGGCGGCCACCGGGGCGGGGGTCGAGATCGAGCACCTCCTCAGCGAGTGCGTCATCGGCGCCTTCGGGGCCGCCACGGCCGGGCGCGCGGACTCCGGTGCACGACCGGTGCTGTTGGCCGGGATGCCCGGCGAGCAGCACACACTGCCGATGGCGGTGCTCGCGGCGACGCTGGGCGATCGTGGGGTGATGTGCCGCTCCCTGGGCTCGGACCTGCCGGTCGACGCGCTCGTGGCCGCGATCCGACGCACCGCTCCGGTCGCCGTCGTCCTGTGGTCGCAGCTGCCTCCCACCGCCGATCCCGAGGTGGTGCGGGCCCTGCCCCGCACCCGGCCTGCGGCACGCATGTTCGTCGCGGGCCCGGGGTGGGCGGAGGTGGAGCTGCCGGCGCGTGTGGTCCGGCTGGGCTCGCTCGCCGACGCCACCCGCGTGATCAGCGACGCCGCCGCCGTGTGAACGGTCTGCGCGATGCAGCGTTCGGGGACCGTCCGGACCTCGCCGTGCGGATCGAGCCTGGCATGTCGGCCCTCGACCGGTGGCTGGTGGCCGTGGCGCTGGGTGGGCAGGGACGCTACGCGGCGGCGGCCACCGAGCTGGGCCGGTTGCTGGCCGATCCCGCCGTCCCGCGTGCCGTGGCTGCGCATGCCGCCGTCACGCGGGCGGCCCACCGCCGTCAGCAGGGCGGGCACGCCGCTGCGCGTCCGGACGACGCCCTGGGCCTGAGGTTGGCCGCGGCGGGCCCGCCCGGCGATCCCGATTCCGCCGGAACCGACGCGTCCGCGGCACGGATCGACGCACTCGTGGGGCTCGCGGCCAACGCCGTCGGGCTCGGCGATCCCGCTGCGGCCACACGGCTGCTCGACCTCGCGGAGCGGGCTGCGGAGGGCCACCCCTCCTGGCGCCCCGCGGTCCGTATGGGGTGGGTGCGCGCCGAGCTGGCCCTGCTGACCGGACGGGCCGGCGCCGCCATCGTCCCGGCCGGCTCGGCCGTCGCGCTCGCGACCGCCGCGGGGTCGGCCCGACACGTGCTCAAGTCCCGGATCATCCTCGTGGTGGCCCGTGGCGCCGCGGGCGACATCGAGCCGGCCGATGCGGTCGCAGAGCTCGACGCGATCGGCGACGGGTGTGACCGGATGGGACTGCTACCCCTCCGGTGGCCCTGTGCACTGGCGGCGGCGGACCTCCTGGAGCAGGTGCCGGATGATCATGTGGCGTTCGCAAACGATTCTGTCGCCCGAACGGCGCAACGATCGCCGGATGACCGGTCGGGCGGCGCGACGCGCCGACGACACGCCGCGGCCCTCACGATGAGTGTCATAGGTGGTCGAACCGAGCCTCGTGGCAAGCGCCTTTTGGGGGTGTCGATGTGACGTCCGAGGCGGATACCGCTAGTGTAATTACTCCATTCGGAACAACGTCACCCACATGACGAGTGCCACTCGGCGCAACGGTCCCGAATGGAGGCCACAAGTTCGCCCTGATCGTGTCAAGGTGGGCCTGTCACTCGCCGATGCGGGGGGTGACACATCACCCGGCTGCAGGAAGCTGCAGGAAGGAGCCGTCGTGACGACGGTACTCATCTGCGACGATCGTCGCAGCGTCCGCGAAGGCCTCACCCGCGTGATGTCCGCGGTGCCGGGGGTGCACCGGATCGATTGCGTCGCCCACGGGGACGAGCTGTTGGCGCGGTTCTCGCGCCAGCCGGTCGACGTCGTCCTGGTCGGCACGCAACGTGCGGTGCCCACCGGGGTGGAGGCGACCCGTCGCCTCGTCGCGGCCCACCCCCAGGCCAACGTCATCGTGTTCGGGGCTCCCGACGACGCGGGCAGCATCGCCGCGGCCATCGCGGGGGGCGCCCGCGGCTATCTCCGCTGGGACGCCTCGCGCCCCGAGTTGGTGGCCGCACTCGCCCACACCCTCGCCAGTACGGCGGTGCCCACGCCACGGGCGCCCACCGACCCCGGCGTCCAGCTCACGGAGCGCGAGCTCCAGGTGCTGCGGGGGATGAGCCAGGGCAAGAGCAACGGCCAGATCGGTCGCGAGCTCTACCTGTCCGAGGACACCGTCAAGACCCACGCCCGCCGGCTGTTCCGCAAGCTCGGCGTGCGCGACCGCGCGCAGGCCGTGGCCCACGGCTTCCGTCGCGGCCTGGTCTCCTGATCCGTCCGTAGGCAACTGTTCGACCCGGGCCGCGCCCCACGTGCGCGCGGCCCGGTGGACGATCCACACGGCGACGTGGCCCGCCCGGTCTCCGGCCGGTCACGCCCACCGCCACGGTGTTCGCGCCCGTGGCGCGCGCTGCGCATCCGGTGACGCCTCTGCGCCCGATCGGGTGGGCTCTCGCCCGGTCCGCAACGCGGACCCCGTTCCGGACGTCATCATCTGCGGACGAGGAGTCCCTCCCGGATCGCCCGGCCGGTTCGCTACGGTGGGCGTCATTGAGGACACGGTTGAACACTCTCCGTGGTCGCCCTCACGAACGGATGATGACGAACATGTTGCGTAACACCCGGACGACAGCGTGCGATGAGTGAGACGACAGACGTTCCCGACGAGCTGGTGGCCCTCGCGATGGCGGGGGACCGCGGAGCGGTAGGGCGCGTGCTCGCCATCATCCGGCCTATGGTCGTGCGGTACTGCCGTGCGCGCCTCGGTCGGTTGGACCGTTCGTCGGTCTCCGCCGACGACGTCGCGCAGGAGGTGTGTTTGGCCGTGTTGACGGCCTTGCCCGGATATCGCGTCCAGGGCCGCCCGTTCCTGGCGTTCGTCTATGGCATCGCATCGCACAAGGTGATCGACGCGCACCGGGCGGCCACCCGCAACCGGTCGGAACCGGTCGCGGACGTGCCGGACTCGGTGGAGACCGGAGATGGACCGGAACAGCGCGCCCTGCGCGTCGAGCTGTCCGGCGAGATGGCAACCCTGCTTGAGACGCTCCCCGACAAGCAACGAGAGATTCTGGTGTTACGCGTGGTCGTCGGACTGTCCGCCGAGGAGACGGCCGAGGCGGTCGGCTCCACACCCGGCGCGGTCCGGGTGGCCCAGCACCGTGCCCTGGCACGATTGCGCAAGTCGATGCCCGAAGAGGAGGTGGTCTGAGTGCGTAGCGGTGACGGTGACGACACCACCCCGCGAGGCTCGGAATACCCCTTCGGGGGTGGACGCCACAGAACCAACGGCACGAACGGCGTGCATCCCGAGGGGATGAAGACCCGTTCCGTCCCCATGGACGGAGAGACCGTCGACCTCGTGGCGGTGCAGGCCGACGACGAGCTCATCAACGCGCTGCGTAGCGGCATGTCCGTGTCCGCCCCCGGCGTGCACGGCTACGACGCCGAGGACCACGTGGCCGCCATCCTGGCCGCGTGGAAGGCGGAGGTGGACGCCGAGCCGATCCCCGAGCTCGTCGACATCGACGCCGCGATGGCCGCGATCCAGGCCGGGCGGCCGTCCACCGCCCGCAAGGCCGGCCGGCACCTCGCCCCGGTGGCCGCGGCCGCGGCGTTCGTCGTGCTCGCGATCGGTGGCGTGTCGATCGGATCGGCCAGCTCCGAACCCGGTGACGCGCTGTGGGGCGTGTCCAAGGTGCTCTACAGCGAGCGCGCCCAGTCCGTCGAGGCCGCGGTGAGCGCGGAGAGTCACATCACCTCGGCCAAGCAGGCGCTCGCCGACGGGCAGCCCGAGGTCGCGGCCCAGCAGCTGCAGGCGGCGCAGACCGATCTGGCGGCGGTCCGTCCGCAGGAGGGCAAGGCCGAACTGGCCGACGTCCAGAACTTCCTGGTGGCCAAGGCCGCGGAGACACCTCCGGGCCAGCCGACCGACCCCGGTGCCCCGTTGAAGAAGGACCGTGCGCGGAAGGTGCCGAAGGGCGCCGAGCTGAGCCAGTCGCCGAGGCCGTCGGACCCGAGCCCGGCCACGGTCACGAATTCGCCGGCACCACTGGATCCGTCGTCGGGCGGCACCACTGGATCGACCGATCCGCGCGCGGTCTCCGGCGTCGGCGGAAGCCCGGCTCCCACGTCGTCGCCGGCTACCGGCACCGGCACCGGGGAGGGCAGCAAGGACCCGTCCCCGCCGCCCACGTCCATCACGGAGGGTGGCCCCGCCACCACCACGTCCAAGCCACAGGGCATGGGCGGTGCGGAGGGCACCCCGTCCTCGAGCACCACGGCCTCCGGAACCGGCACCGCGATTCCGGCCCCGGGCACCAGCTGAACCCTGCCGCCGTGGTCGGGTGGGTCAGGAGTCCGACAGCACCGCGTCGGCGTAGCCGCGGCAGTACTCCCACGTGACGTAGCTCGCGGGGTCGGGATCGAAGGCGGGCTCGTGCGGGCGCATCTGGCCCTCCTCGAGCAGCTGCTGCAGGCTCGCGCGCAGCAGACTCCACTCGTGGTAGTGCTGCTCGCCGCAGTCACCGCAGTCGACCACGATGCCGCGTACCCCGCGACCTTCGAGAAGGGCCTGGTAGACGGCCAGATCGGCGAGGTCCGCGACGACCTCGTCACGCTCCTCGTCGCTCAACGCGTCCTGCTCCTCGTCCTCCTCGCCGTCCAGGGACAGCGCAGGATCATGCGGATCTCCGGCGAACGGGTCCGGCGGAAGGGCATCTGGCGACACGCTGTCAACGATACTCCGCCGCTCGGGCGTCACACCGCGACCCGCGCGCCACGCGTTCGACGCGCGGATACGATGGTCTCTTTAGGGGGTCCACGCGGTCGGACGATGGGATACGCAAGACATGACGAGCGAGACCGCAGGACTGCCGGCGAAGTTCGCGATGCTGGGCCTGACATTCGACGACGTGCTGCTGCTGCCGGCCGAGTCCGATGTGGTGCCCAGCGCTGTCGACACGGGCACGAAGGTCACCCGCCGGGTGCGGCTGAAGGTGCCGATCGTGTCGTCACCGATGGACACCGTCACCGAGGCCCGGATGGCCATCGCCATGGCGCGCGCGGGCGGGCTGGGCACGCTGCACCGCAACCTGTCGCCCGAGCAGCAGGCCGCCCAGGTCGAGGTGGTGAAGCGCTCCGAGGCGGGCATGGTCACCGACCCGGTCACGTGCTCGCCCGACGCCACGCTGGCCGACGTCGACGCGCTGTGCGCCAAGTTCCGCATCTCCGGTGTGCCCGTCACCGACGCGGGCGGCCGGCTGGTCGGGATCATCACCAACCGGGACATGCGGTTCGAGATGGACCACGCCCGTCCGGTGCTCGAGGTGATGACCCACGCGCCACTGATCACCGCGCGCGTCGGCGTCTCGGCCGAGGCCGCGCTGGGGCTGCTGCGCCGCCACAAGCTGGAGAAGTTGCCGATCATCGACGGCGACGGCATCCTGCGCGGCCTGATCACGATCAAGGACTTCAACAAGACCGAGAAGTACCCGTTGGCCACGAAGGACCCCGACGGGCGGCTCGTCGTCGCCGCGGCGGTCGGCGTGGGCGAGGAGGGCTACTCACGGGCGATGCAGCTCGTCGAGGCCGGTGTCGACGTCCTGATGGTCGACACGGCCCACGGGCACTCCCGGCGCGTGCTGGAGACCGTGGCGAAGCTGCGGGCCGAGGTGGGCCACTCCGTCGACGTCGTCGGCGGCAACGTCGCCACCCGTGCGGGGGCGGCGGCGCTCGTCGAGGCCGGGGCCGACGCGGTCAAGGTCGGCGTCGGGCCGGGCTCCATCTGCACCACGCGCGTCGTCGCGGGGGTGGGGGCGCCGCAGATCACGGCGATCTACGAGGCCGCGCAGGCGTGCGCTGTGGCCGGTGTGCCCGTCATCGGGGACGGTGGCATCCAGTACTCCGGCGACATCTCCAAGGCCATCGCGGCCGGCGCGTCCACCGTGATGCTGGGCAGCCTGCTGGCCGGCACGGCCGAGTCGCCGGGGCAGATCGTGCTGGTGGGCGGCAAACAGTTCAAGACCTACCGCGGCATGGGCTCCCTCGGGGCGATGCAGTCGCGCGGGGACGCGAAGTCCTACTCCAAGGACCGCTACGCCCAGGACGACGTGCTCAGCGAGGACAAGCTGGTGCCCGAGGGCATCGAGGGACGCATCCCGTTCCGGGGCCCGCTGTCGCAGGTGGTGCACCAGCTCATCGGCGGCCTGCGGTCGGGCATGGGCTACGCGGGGGCGCAGACCATCCCGCAGCTCCAGCAGGCGCAGCTCGTCCGGATCACCGCGGCGGGGCTGAAGGAGAGCCACCCCCACGACATCCAGATGACGGTCGAGGCGCCCAACTACGCAACCCGCTAGCCCCCTTCCGCCACATGGTCACTCGTGGCGGTTCCGGGGCCGCAGGGACAGCCACATGTGACCACGTGGCGGGGTGGCTTAGGCTGACGACCCGTGCGTGACCTCGTGGAGATCGGGATGGGCCGAGAGGCCCGTCGGAGCTACGACCTGAGCCAGGTCGAGATCGTGCCGTCGCGGCGGACGCGGAGCTCGAAGGAGGTCTCCACCGCCTGGAAGCTCGACGCGTACGGGTTCGGCATCCCGCTCGTGACCCACCCCACCGACGCGGTGGTGTCCCCGGCCAGCGCGGTGCGGATCGGGCAGCTCGGCGGGCTCGCCGTGCTCAACGCGGAGGGCCTCTGGGCCCGCCACGCCGACGCCGACGGGGCTCTCACGCAGGTCCTGGAGGCCGCGGCGTCCGACGATCCCACCGCCGCCGTCCGGATGCTCCAGGAGCTGCACGCCGCGCCGATCGACCCGGCGCTGCTCAAGGAGGCGCTCAGGACCGTCCGGGACGCCGGGGTCACCGTCGCCGCGCGGGTGAGCCCGCAGCGCGCCCGCGAGCTCACCCCCGACCTGCTCGCCGCCGGTGTCGAGATCCTCGTCGTGCAGGGCACCATCATCTCCGCCGAGCACGTCTCCGACGGGGAGCCTCTCAACCTCAAGGACTTCATCGCCTCCCTGGACGTGCCCGTCGTCGCGGGCGGCGTGGGCGACTACCGCACCGCGATGCACCTCATGCGCACCGGCGCGGCCGGCGTCATCGTCGGGTACGGGGAGTCGTCGGCCACCACCACCGACGACGTGCTGGGCATCGGCGTCCCGATGGCCACCGCGATCGTCGACGCCGCAGCGGCGCGCCGCGACTACCTCGACGAGACGGGCGGCCGCTACGTCCACGTCATCGCCGACGGCGGCATGGGCGCGTCCGGTGACATCGCGAAGGCCATCGCCTGCGGCGCGGACGCGGTGATGCTGGGTGAGCAGCTCGCGGAGGCCACCGAGGCGCCCGGGCAGGGCCTGTACTGGACGTCGTCGGTGGCGCACCCGAGCCTGCCGCGCTCGGAGGTGACGGGCTTCGCCCCTGGCGAGCGCGACCTGGAGCAGGTGCTCTTCGGCCCCTCCAGCAGCCCGTACGGCACGGTGAACCTGTTCGGCGCACTGCGCCGGGCGATGGCGAAGACCGGCTACAGCGACCTGAAGGAGTTCCAGCGCGTGGGCCTGACGGTCCGCGGCTGACGAGCGCTCACTGGTTCCGGTCCGGGCCGGAACCAGTGAGCGCTGATCACCGGAGCGGAAGCGGATCACCCGCCAGCCCGCCGCGACGATGGGTTGCTCGCGCACGAGATCCTCGTCCGCGCGTTCGGGGGTGAGGTGTTCGCGGCCGTTGTACTCGATGGCCAGCATCAGCTCGGGGTAGGCGAGGTCGAGCCGGAACGATCTGCCCCCCACCACCACGGGATGCTGCGAGACCGGCAGCGGGAGGCCGGCCAACACGATCGCGAGCCGGATCCGGGTCTCCATCGGCGACTCCGACGGAGGCTCCGGCAGTCGGAGGACGTCGGGGAGACGGCCCACGTGGCGGGCACCCGGTGCCCCGGTCACGACGGCCGCCGGATCCAGTCCGTAGCGACAGGACAGCGCGTCCACCGCCGCGACGGCCTCGGTGAGCGTGGGAGCCCATCGCGCGAGATGGGCGGCCGTACAGCTCGGTGTGGTGAGCCGCATGCCCCGCACGCTGGTCAGGTCGTGGGGCGCGACGTGGTCCCGGCGGACCTTCAGATCCTGGGACGAGTGGCGACGATGACCGTCGATCATGATCACCTCGGCAGGCGCACCGAGCGGGGCGCACGAGGCCCCCAGGATCTCGGCCGCGGAGTACCCGGCCAGCACGCCGTGCGGGGCGACGAGCTCGTGCGCCCCTGTGGAGAGCAGCGCGAGGTTCACCTCCGCGTCGGCGGCGACGTGGATGTCGGGGTACAGCCGCTTGTAGCGCGGGCCGTAGAGGACGGCGGGTGTGAGCAGCCCACGGGCGAGCGCCGGTCGTGCGGAACCTGACTGGTCGACGACTCGGCCGTCGCGCTGTGCAGCACCAGAGTTACGGAGCGTCGCCCACCAGGCGGTGGACGAAGCGCAGCTTCTCCAGCACCGTCTCCGACAGGTAGAAGGGGTAGAGGTCGTCCTTGCCCATCGAGCGGTTGATGGCGTTGAGGGCGTAGGTCAGGGGGAGCCAGGTGCGCTCGATCTCCGCGAAACCGGACGGGTCCTCCGTCGGCGTGGCCTCCAGCGGGGCGTCGGGGGTGGTGACGGCGTCCGGTCCGCCGACGACCAGGCCGTAGGAGGCGGCGGTCTGCAGGGTGTCGCGGATGTGCAGGTAGTGGGCGAAGGACTCGGCCCAGTCCTCCCACGGGTGGGCGGTGGCGTAGGTGCTGACGTACGACTCCTCCCAGCCCGGCGCGGGGCTGCCCGCGTAGTGCTTCTGCAGGGCCTCCGCGTAGTCGGCGCGCTCGTCGCCGAACAGGGCGCGGAAGGCCTCGGGATCGGGCTCGACCAGCACCGTCCAGTAGTAGTGGCCGGTCTCGTGCCGGAAGTGACCGAGCAGGGTGCGGTAGGGCTCGGCGAGCTGGACGCGCAGGGCCTCGCGGTGCCCGTCGTCGCCCTCGGCCATGTCGATGGTGACGATGCCGTCCTCGTGGCCGGTGATCACGGGGCCGTTCGTCGACGAGAGCAGGTCGAACAGCACGCCCACTGTGGACAGCCCGAGGTCGTCGAGCTGGTAGACGAGCCGGCGCTTGGCCGCCTCGGCCCGGACGAACGACGCCATGCCGTCGGCGTCGTCGTCGGCCGGGCGGGTGCGGGTCAGCACGCAGCTGCCGCAGAGCCCCTCGCCGGGGGCGACCACCCAGTTGCAGCCGGCCACCTGCGCGTTCGCGCACCGCACCAGCGCGCCGACGGCCACGATGCCGCGGTCGACGCGGGCGAAGCCGAGCTCAGTGCCGCAGTTGAGGCAGCTGAAGTTCTCGAAGAACACCAGGTGGGAGCAGGTGGGGCAGGTGAAGGACCGCATCCGCTCCCCTTACCCGCCCTCGACCGGGATCATGTCCACGGCCACCTGCATCACACTCTCGGCGGAGTCGCTGAAGATCACACCCTTGAGCGGCGGCACGTCGGAGTAGTCGCGGCCGTGGGCGAGCTCCACGAACGAGTCGTCGACGAGACGGTCGTTGGTGGGGTCGAGGTCGAGCCAGGCGGCGCCGGTGAACACCGACATCCAGGCGTGCGACGCGTCGGCGCCCAGCACGCGCTCGCGTCCGGGAGGCGGGGTGGTGCGCAGGTAGCCGCTGACGTAGCGGGCCGGCAGGCCCACCGAGCGCAGCGCGGTCACGCCGAGGTGGGCGAAGTCCTGGCAGACGCCCTCGCCGCGCTCCAGCAGCTCCGGCACGGTGCTGCCGACGCTGGAGCTTCCCGAGACGTACTGGAAGTCGCGGTGGATGCGGGTGGACAGGTCGATCGCCGCCTCCACGAGCGGCCGCCCCGGTACGAAAGACGGCTGCGCGTACGCGGTGACGGCCGGGTGCGGGGGAAGCCGGGGGGAGGGCAGGACGTAGCCGCGGGCGTCGAGCAGCTCGGGGGCCGATGTCGTGTACAGCCCGTCGCGCACCACCTCCCACGGCGTGGGTGACGTGGGCGGGGGCACCACAGCGACCTCCACCAGGCTCTCGGCCAGCACAACCAGCTCGCGGTGGGCGGAGGTCACACAGAAGTACGTGGAGGTGTTGCCGAACGCGTCGGTGTGGTCGCGAAGCTCGGCGGGCTCCGGATCCACGATGACCCGCGCTTCGCGGATGGTCTGGCGCGGGCCCTCACGGGGCAGCAGGTGGGCGCGCCCGAAGCTGGTTCCGACGTCGCCGTCGTAGCGGTAGGTGGTGCGGTGGGTGACGCGGAAGGTGGTCATGCTCGCGCTCCTGCCGAGTGCTCCTGAACGGTGGGGCGGCCGGGGCGGGAGTCGTGATGGTGGTCGGCCTTCATCCCATCGCCTGCAGTGGTCCGAGCGGGCGGGGCGGCAGGCCCGGGGCGAACCGGCCGCGTTCGAGCACCTCGGCGAACCCCCACAGGTCCTCGCTGAGGCCGGTGAGCTGGGCCCGCAGGGCCGCGCGGGCGCCGTCGGGGCCGCGGCGGGCCAGCTCTGCGGGATCGATCGCGGCCAGCCGACGCTCGACGGTCTCCAGCGCGGCGTCCACTCCGCCGTCGGGGCCGGGGACGGCGGCCGTGTCGGCGCGCAGGCGGTCGAGCTGGTGGCCGACGGCGCGCGGGTTGGCCGGGTCGGTGAGCAGCAGCTCCAGCACGGAGTCGACGCCCGTGCGCTGGCGTCGGCGGTGGGTGATGATGCTCTCGGCGGTGATCAGCACGGACTCCAGCACGAGGTCGTCGGCGGCCGGGACGGGCGCGTCGCCCAGCTCGTTGCCGCACAGCGTGGCGGCCAGCAGCGCGGTGACGTGCTGGGCCCGCTCGACGCGGCGGCCGGCGTCGAGGAGGTACCAGCCGGTGTCGCGGACGAGGCTCTCGGCGGCGATCCCGGACAGCGCCAGCAGTCCCTCCAGCACCCGGGTCAGGGCGCCGGAGATGTCGGCGGCCTCCGGTGCGGACGACGTGAGCCCGCCCAGCACCTCCTCCAACCGGCCCAACACGAACCAGGTGTCGCCCGACAGCTGCTCACGGACGGCCTGTGCGGCGCCGACCAGCCGGTGCACGGCGTGGGCCAGAGTGCCCGGCCGGTCACGGTCGGTCAGCAGCGCGAGCAGCTCGGGTCCGGGGTCGGGTCCACCGAACGCGGGGCCGGTGGCCGTGACGGCCGAGGTGGCGCGCAGCAGCACCTCCAGGGCGCGGCCGCCCGCGTCCTCCGGGGTGGTCCGGAAGTCGGCCCAGCGGTCGGCGACGGCGCGGAGCAGCCGCGCGGTGCCCTCGGCGCGCTCGGCGTAGCGGCCGAGCCAGAACAGGTCCGCGGCGACGCGGGGGCTGAGCATGTCCGCGGGGGCGCGCACGATCTCCAGCACCGGTGCCGCCGGCACGGCCACCGGTCCGAGCACCCAGACGTCCTTCGCCACGGTGCCCGCGCCCATCCGGATCAGTCGCCGGGCGGGCTCGTCCGCAGCCTGGGCGAGACCGCCGGACATCACCCGGAAGCGGCCGCCCTCGGCCACGGCGAACGTGCGCAGCGACATCGGCCGGGCGTCGACGCTGCCGTCCGCGCCGATCACCGGGACGGTGCTGGGCACGACGTGCTCCTGCCCGACCCAGGCGTGCGGCTCGGCCGCGATCCGGGACGCCAGGTCGGCGCGTTCGGACGCGCTGAGCTCGGCCCCGACCACCGTGGACCGCCCCTCGGACCGCGCGATCGGCTTGATCAGCATGTCGGTCATGTGGGCGAGCACGTGCGACCGGCCCGCGGGGTCACCGCACCACCAGGTCGGGGCGGCGGGCAGCGCCAGCGGCTCGTCGAGCAGGGCCTCGGACAGTGCGGGTAGGAACGGCACCAGCCCCGGGTTCCCGGCCACGCCGCTGCCGATCCCGTTGACGACGGTGACCGCGCCCAGCCGGGCGGCCTCCAGCAGCCCGGGCACGCCGAGATGGGAGCCCGCCTGCAGGTCGAGCGGGTCGCACCACGCGGCGTCGACACGGCGCAGGATCACGTCCACCGGTTCCTTGCGGCCCAGCGTGCGCCGCCACACCCGGCCGTCGCGCACGGCCAGCTCCGAGCCCTGGACCAGCGGGAACCCGAGTGTCGACGCGAGGAGTGCCTGCTCGAACGCGGTCTCGCTCTGCGGGCCGGGGGTGAGCAGCACGATGCGTGCGGAATCCGGGGAGAGCTCCTCCAGACCGCTGCGCACCGCGTCGAAGAACGGGCCGAGGCGGTGGATACGGGAGCGGCGGTGCACGGGCGCGAGCACGCGCGCGGCCACCCGACGGTTGGCCAGCGCGTACCCGGCACCCGACGGGGACTGCACACGGTCGCCCACCACGTGCCAGCCGTGCGGGGTGCGGGCCAGGTCGGCGCCGGCCAGGAACAGCTCACGCCGGGGCGGGGTGCCGGCGCCGCGCATCCAGCCCCGGACGTAGCCCTCGTGGCCGAGCACCAGCTCGACGGGCAGCACCCCGGTGCGCAACGTCAACCGCGGCCCGTAGAGGTCCGAGAGCAGCCGGTCGAGCAGCTCGGCCCGCTGGGCCACCCCGCGTTCCAGGACGGCCCACTCGGCGGCGTCGAGCATGAGCGGCAGCGGGTCCAGCGCCCACGGCTGCTCCACCTCGCTGCCGGGCGGGTGGTAGCCGATGCCGCCCTCGGTGATCAACCGGCGGGTGTCGGCGGCGAGCCGTCCAGTGCTGCCGTTCTCCAGCAGTGCGGCGATGTCGGTCCAGGCGCCGCGCACGCCCCCGTCGGCGTCGAGCATCTCGTCGTGACCGCCGGGAGCGGTGTAGCGGCGACCGGCGGTCGCGGGTGAGGTCACGTGGTGACCCGCACCCGTCGCAGGTCCAGCGTGCGGGGGTACTCGCCGTCCGTCACCGGAGCCGGGAGGTCCACGGGGCCTGGGCTGTGGCCGTACGGCGTGAACCGGGCGCCGCGCCGGGCCTCGGCCTCCTTCGCGTTGACCGGGAACGTGTCGTAGTTGCGCCCGCCCGGGTGCACCACGTGGTAGGTGCAGCCGCCGATCGAGCGGCCGTTCCAGCGGTCGACGAGGTCGAACGTCAGCGGCGAGTGGACGCCGATCGTCGGGTGCAGCGCCGACGGCGGCGCCCAGGCGCGGAAGCGGACGCCGGCCACCAGCCCGTCGCCCGAACCAGCTGGGTGCAGGGGCACGGGAACGCCGTTGCAGGTGACGGCGTAGCGGTCGTCCAGCGCGCCGGTGACGCGCACCTGCACGCGCTCCACCGACGAGTCGACGTAGCGCGCGACGCCGCCGCTGGCCATCTCCTCGCCCAGCACGTGCCAGGGCTCGATGGCGCCGCGCAGCTCGATGGTGATGCCGTGGACGTCGACGGTGCCCAGCCGCGGGAACCGGAACTCCAGGAACGGGTCCAGCCAGGCCGTGTCGAAGTTGATGCCGTGCTCGCGGAGATCGGCGGCCACCTCGGCGATGTCGGCGGCGACGAACGCGGGCAGCAGGAAGGAGTCGTGCAGCCGGGTGCCCCAACGCACGAGCTTGCCGGCATACGGCGTCTCCCAGAACCGGGCGACGAGCGCGCGCACCAGCAGCGCCTGCACCAGCGACATGTCCGGGTGCGGCGGCTGCTCGAACCCGCGCAGCTCCAGCAGGCCCAGGCGGCCGCGCTCGGAGTCGGGGCTGAACAGCTTGTCGATGCAGAACTCCGACCGGTGGGTGTTGCCGGTGATGTCGGTGAGCAGGTGGCGCAGCGCGCGGTCGACGTGCCAGGAGCCGGCCCCCTCACCCTCGCCCAGCCTCGCGAGCTCGGCGAACGCGATCTCCAGCTCGTAGAGCGTCTCGTGGCGGCCCTCGTCGACGCGCGGCGCCTGGCTCGTCGGGCCGATGAACCGGCCGCTGAACAGGTACGACAGCGACGGGTGATGCTGCCAGAACGTCAGCATCGACACGAGCAGGTCCGGCCGCCGCAGCAGCGGGGAGTCCTTCGGGGTGATGCCACCGAGGGTGATGTGGTTGCCGCCGCCGGTGCCGGTGTGGGTGCCGTCGAGGGTGAACGTCTCGGCTCCCAGCTGCACCTCCTGCGCGCAGCTGTGCAGCGTCTCGGTGATCTCCACCAGCTCGTCCCAGGACGTGGCCGGGTGCACGTTGACCTCGATGACGCCCGGGTCCGGGGTGACGGTCAGCGTGCGGGTGCGCGGGTCGCCGGGCGGCGCGTAGCCCTCCAGCACCACCGGCACGCCGACCCCGGTCGCGGCCCGCTCCACGACGCCGAGCAGGTCGACGGCGTCCGTGGCCTCCTCCAGCGGCGGCAGGAACACGTACAGGTGCCCGTCGCGCTCCTGCACGCACAGCGCGGTGGTGGGCGCCTTGTCGACGGGTGTGACGGCGGCGGGCGGCGGGTCGAGGACGGGTAGGCCCTCGGAGTCGAGCGCGGTGGGCGCGGGCAGCGGGGCGAGCTCCCGGAACCGCGAGGACTCCGGGGTGCCCGGCGGCGGCGTCCACGAGATCGACGACAGGGGCAGCCGCAGCCCCGCCGGTGACGTGCCGTCCACCAGCACGATCCGGCCGCGGCGGGTGGTCCAGTCGGCGGTGGCCCAGCCCGTGCCGTCCTCGGTGCGGTGCAGGGGGAGTACCCAGGCGACCGGTTCGCCCTGCTCGGCGTCGAGCTGGTCCACGACCTTGGCCCGGGCGTCCCGATCGGCGAGAGGGCCCTCGACGTCCACAGCGGGCGGGTCGCCGTCGGGCAGCCGGGCCTCGGCGGCGAGGCGGGGGAGCGGGTCCTCGAAGACCGCGCGGGCGTAGGAGGCGTCGACGCCCAGGCCTTCGGCGACGGCCCGCATGACGTGCTCGACGTCCTCGCGCGCGGCGGCCGACCCGGGCGTCACGACGGGGGGCCCGGACGGCACGTCGAGCAGGGAGGGGTCGCGCCAGAGCGGGGCACCGTCGGTGCGCCAGATCAGCGCGGTCTGCCAGCGCGGCAGCGGCTCGCCGGGATACCACTTGCCCTGGCCGCGGTGCACGACGCCGCCGCGGGCGAAGTGGTCGAACAGCTTCGCGGCCAGCTGGTCGGCGCGCTCGCGCTTCTCGGGGCCGTCGGCGGCGATCGTCCACTGCGGCGAGGACATGTCGTCCTTCGCGACGAACGTGGGCTCGCCGCCCATCGTCAGCCGGACGTCGCCCGCGGTGAGCAGGCCGTCTACGGCGTGGCCGAGGGCGTTGATCTTCTCCCGCTGGTCGTCGGAGTACGGGCGGGTGACGCGGGGGTCCTCGTGGATCCGACGCACGACGTTGGAGAACTGCATCGTGGTGGTGCACGGATCCGTGGTGCCGCTGATCGGGGCGGCGTGGCCCGGGCTCGGCGTCGCCGCGAGCGGGATGTGGCCCTCGCCGGCGAGCAGCCCGGACGTGGCGTCGAGGCCGACCCAGCCGGCGCCGGGGATGTAGACCTCGGCCCAGGCGTGCAGGTCGGTGAAATCGCTGTCGAACGTGGGCGGGGTGACCCCAGGGACGGTGTCGGGCGCGAGCTGCACCAGGTACCCGGAGACGAACCGCGCGGCCATCCCCAGCTCGCGCATCGCCGCCACGAGCATCCACGCGCTGTCGCGGCAGGATCCGATGGCGCGCTGCAGGGTGGTGTCGGGGCTCTGGACGCCGGGCTCCATCCGCACCGAGTACGCGACGTCGCCCGCGATCTGCCGGTTGAGCCCGATGAGGAAGCCGACGATCGGCTGGCCCGCCGCGGTGAGCTCCGGGTGGTCACCGAGCCAGGCGGTGAGCAGCGGGTTGTCCCCGATCGGTCGGAGGTAGGGCTCCAGGTCCTGCGCGAGCTCGGGCGGGTAGGCGAATCCGGAGCGCTCGGCGTACTCCTCCACGAAGAAGTCGAACGGGTTGATCACCGTCATCTCGGCGACCAGGCTCACGGTGATCGTCAGGTCGGTGGCGGGTTCGGGGAACACCAGCCGGGCGACATGGTTGCCGTGCGCGTCCTGCTGCCAGTTGACGAAGTGGTTCGCGGGCTCGACCTGCAACGAGTAACCGGTGATCGGCGTGCGGCAGTGCGGGGCGGGGCGCAGGCGCACGGTGTGCGCGCCGATCCCCACCGGGCGGTCGAAGTGGTAGGCGGTGCGGTGTTCGACGGAGACGCGAGTGGTCATGCCTTCTGCTCCTCGGCCGGCGCCGCGGGATTCTCGGTCAGCATGATCATCATTGGCCCTCCTTGTGGGTCGGCTCCATCGTCAGGGGCGACCGACAGGGGTGTGTTTCCACTATGTGAAGGATGGTCCGGGCGGTGACCGGGGGCAAGGTGACCCCACGCTCACCCGAGGACGGCCCGTCGTCAAGACGCGGCACGCAACACCACGCAGATCCAACCTGCGCGCCGTTGCACCGGCGCCGATCACTTCGCCCGGGGACGCCGGTCAACTGCCGGTAGCGGTTTCACGGTCGCCGCGGGGCGACCCGGCTGGGCGGCGTCACGGAAGCGCCCGTCGCGCCGACTACCCTGGGGGCGTGCAGCCGCCCACCGTCCTCGTCGTCGACTACGGCGCCCAGTACGCCCAGCTGATCGCCCGCCGCGTCCGTGAGGCGCAGGTCTACTCGGAGATCGTCCCGGGCGACACGCCCGTCGCGGACATCGTCGCGCGCAAGCCGGCCGCCGTGATCCTCTCCGGCGGCCCGGCCAGTGTGTACGCCGACGGCGCCCCCGCCATCGACCCCGCGCTGTTCGAGGCCGGCATCCCGGTGCTCGGGCTCTGCTACGGCTTCCAGGCGATGGCCCGAGCGCTCGGTGGCGAGGTCGCTCCCGACGGCACGCGCGAGTACGGCCGCACCGAGCTGACGCTCACCGACCACCCCGGCACGCTGCACGACGGCCTGCCCGGGAAGCACCCGGTGTGGATGAGCCACGGCGACTCCGTGGTCAGCGCGCCGCCCGGGTTCACCGTCACCGCGTCGTCGGAGCGCGCGGCCGTCGCGGCGTTCGAGGACACCGACCGGCGGCTGGCGGGCGTGCAGTACCACCCCGAGGTGGGCCACTCCCCGCACGGCCAGGAGGTGCTGCGCCGCTTCCTGCACGAGGTCGCGAAGATCGGCACCGGCTGGAACACCTCCTCGATCATCGACGACACGATCGCCGCCGTCCGCGAGCAGGTGGGCGGGGGCCGGGCGATCTGCGGCCTGTCGGGCGGCGTCGACTCGGCCGTGGCCGCCGCGCTCGTCCAGCGCGCCATCGGTGACCGGCTGACCTGCGTGTTCGTCGACCACGGCCTGCTGCGCAGCGGTGAGCGCGAGCAGGTGGAGCGTGACTTCGTGGCCGCCACCGGCGCGAAGCTGCACACCGTGGACGTGGCCGACCGGTTTCTCGCGGCGCTGGCCGGCGTCACCGACCCGGAGACCAAGCGCAAGATCATCGGACGCGAGTTCATCCGGGTGTTCGAGGCGGCCACCGCCGAGGTGGCGGCCGACGAACACTGGGCCGATGGCAGCTCCGCTGACGCTACGACCGCGGGCTTCCTCGTCCAGGGCACCCTCTACCCCGACGTCGTCGAGTCGGGTGGGGGCTCGGGCACCGCCACCATCAAGAGCCACCACAACGTCGGCGGCCTACCCGACGACATCGAGTTCGCGCTGGTGGAGCCGCTGCGGGCGCTGTTCAAGGACGAAGTGCGCCGGGTCGGTGCCGAGCTGGGCCTGCCCGAGACCATCGTGGGGCGCCAGCCGTTCCCCGGCCCCGGTCTGGGCATCCGCATCATCGGCGAGGTCACCTTCGACCGGCTGGAGACCCTGCGGGCCGCCGACGCGATCGCCCGCGAGGAGCTCACCGCGGCCGGGCTGGACACCACCATCTGGCAGTGCCCGGTGGTGCTGCTGGCCGACGTCCGCAGCGTCGGCGTCCAGGGCGACGGCCGCACCTACGGTCACCCGATCGTCCTGCGCCCGGTCAGCTCCGAGGACGCGATGACGGCCGACTGGACGCGCCTGCCCTACGAGGTGCTCGAACGCATCTCCACGCGCATCACCAACGAGGTGTCTTCCGTCAACCGCGTCGTTCTCGACGTCACGTCGAAGCCTCCGGGGACCATCGAGTGGGAGTGATGTGCGGCTTGGCCGCCCGTGCGCGGAAAACAGTGCCCCGACCCTGATTTCCGCGCACGAACCGACGTAGGAGGCGGGCCGATGTCCGTTGCACTTCCCGCAGATCTGCCTGGCCGGCTGGCCGACGCCCTGCGTACCGGACGGTTCGCCGTCACGGCCGAGATCGGGCCGCCCCGCGGTGCCGACGTCGCCCCGATCCGGGAATCGGCGGCGCTGCTGCGCGACTGGGTGGACGCCGCCAACGTCACCGACAACCAGGGCGCGCAGGTGCGGGTGTCGAGCTTCGCGGGCAGCGTCGTTGCGCTGGCCGAGGGGCTCGAACCGGTCATGCAGATGACGTGCCGGGACCGCAATCGGATCGCATTGCAGTCCGACCTGCTCTCGGCGGGCGCGCTGGGCATCCCCAACCTGGTGCTGATGACCGGGGACCGGCCCGAACGCGGTGACCACCCCGAGGCCACGGCCGTGTTCGACCTCGGCTCCGAGTCGCTGATGGCCGCCGCCCGTCAGCTCCGTGACGAGGGCCGGCTCCTGTCGGGCCGGGAGATCACCCCCGCCCCGCGCTACCTGCTCGGCGCCGTCGACGCGGGGGCGGGCGTCCCCGACCGGTTACTGCAGAAGATCGACGGCGGCGCCGAGTTCGTGCAGACGCAGTTCGTGTTCGACGTCGGGGCGTTCGCCGCCTGGATGGCGCGGGTCCGCGACCGCGGGCTCGACACCCGCTGCGGCATCCTCGCCGGGGTCGGGCCGATCCGGTCACTGCGGGCCCTCGAGTTCATGGCGTCCATTCCCGGCGTCGCGATCCCGGAGACCCTGGAACGGCGCCTGCGCGGTGTCCCCGCCGACCGCGTCGCCGCCGAGGGCATGGCCGTCTGCGCCGAGACGGTGGCCGCGCTGCGGGAGGTGCCCGGGGTGGCCGGGGTGCACGTCATGGCGGTCGGCTTCGAGCGCGGGGTGCCCGACATCCTGGCGGCCGCCGGGCTCGGACCCACCCGGACATAGGACCCGCCCGGACATAGACGGGAGCGGTACCAGGCCCCGCCCGGTACCGCTCCCGTCTCCCCCGCGGGCTGCTCCGCTCCCCAGCTCGCAGCCCGCTCGCCTCAGGTGCCGCGTTTCCCCTTCAGGCTCCCCACCAGCAGCAACAGCCCGACGACGGCGGCGCCGACCGCGAGCAGCCAGCGGGGGTCGAACCCCCCGAGGTTCGGCACCTCCCCGACGAACGCCGACACCGACATCCCCAGGGCCAGCAGCCCCACCAGCAGCATCACCACGTCCGGTCCACGCCGGCGGCTCATGGTGGCCTCGTTGCCGTCATCCACGACGCACCTCCACATTTCCCGCACCCGTCGACAGGGTGAGGACCAGTTCCTGACCGGACCGGACGTTGTCGGCGCCGAGGTCCTCGACGTCGAGTTTCGCGCCGGGCCCCGACACCTTCTGCCCGCCCAACGTGACGTCGCCGAGGCCGGCCGAGCCGTCCAGCTTCACGTCGGTGTTCGCGGGGACGAGGACCGTGACGTCACCGGCGCCGAGCGTCGCCGTGGTGGGCACCTGGCCGGTACCGGTCAGGGGAAGCTGCCGGAGGTCCAGGGTGATGTCACCCGCGGAGCGCTGGTAGACGGGCTGCAGCTGGGCGAGCGTGGTCGGGGTGGCGTTCAGGTCGCCGAACCCACCGGCCTCCCACCGGTGCAGAGGAGCAGCGACGGCGGCCCAGGTCAGCGCGCTGAGGATCAGCGCGATCGGGATCAGGCCCCGGCCGCTGCGGACGAACGCGCCCACCACGAGCCCCGCGCCGATCACCCCGAGCACCACGCCGAGCACCAGCGGCACGTTCGATGCGACGAGCGCGCCCATCAGCAGGAGCAGCACGGCGGTGGCCGAGCCGGCCAGCAGCGCGAGCCCGAGTGTCACCGAGGTGACGGGGAACCGGTGCGGCCGGGCCGGTGGGGCCGGCGGCTGTGCCGGTCCGGGTTCGGGCAGGTCCCACGCGAACGGGGCGGCACCGAGCGGGTCCCACGCCGGAGGTGTGGGCTCCGGGACCTCCTTCACCAGCAACGGGCCCGCGGCGACCGTCGGTGCCTCGGACGGCGGGGTGGCGGCGACCGGCCGGGCCACCCGGTCGCCCCGGCTGCGGTGCAGCAGGAACAGCAGGGCGAGCACCGCCAGCGCCGGGACCACCACCCCTCCGCGGTCGCTGAACAGGAAGCCGATGCTCACGGCGGCGGCGACGGCCAGCCCGACCACGAGGACCGGGCGGGGCCGCTGGGTCGGGGCGGTGGGATCCTCGGGTGTCTCGGGCAGTGCGATCCAGCCCGCCAGGTAGAGCGCCGCGCCGATACCGGTGAACGCCGCGGCCACGAACCCGATCCGGACGAGCACCGGATCGATGTCGTAGCGGCGGGCGATCGCCGATGCCACGCCGGCCACCTGCCGGTCCTCGCGCGGCCGTGCGGGCCGCGTCTCCCACATCTCACGGAGCGTGCCGTGCACGTCGGTCCTGTTCATGACGACGACTCTGCCGGGAGGGTGACCCCCGGACCATCAGGGATGGCCCCGAGACGCCCCCGACCTTTCCCCGATGCCGGGGCCTTCCCACGCGTGTGACCATGGACGGCGTGACCAGCTCCGCACCCGTCGCGCCCACCCGGGCCCGGCCGCCGCTCGCCCGGCGGCGCAACGGCCGCTTCCTCGCGGGAGTCGCCGGCGGTGTGGCCGACCACCTCGGCGTCGACGTCCTCTGGGTGCGCGTCGGGTTCGTCGTGCTCACCGTGCTCGCCAGTGGATCCGGGGCCATCGCCTACGGCCTGCTCTGGGTGTTCGTGAAGCAGGAGCAGGGCGACGTGGCCCGCACCGCAGGCCGGGCCGAGCGCCAGCAGGCGTTCGGGCTCGCCGCGCTGGGCGTCGGGGCCGGGCTGGCCGCCAACGCCCTGGGGAACTCCGTGGTCGGCTGGGTGGTGGGCCCGCTCGGGGTGGCCGCGGCCGGTGCCGCGTTGGTCTGGCGCGAGGCCGACGAGGCCCAGCGCCGCCGCTGGACCGAGGGCGCGCGGTCGGGGATCACCGGGATGTCGGGCAGTGGCCGCACCGCCCTCCTGCGGGTGGTGGCGGGTGCCGTCTTCGTGGCGGCCGGGATCGGGGTGTTCCTGCTGGGGCAGCTCCAGCTCGGCCAGGTCCAGTTCGCCCTGCTGGCCGTGCTGGCCACGCTCGTCGGCGTCGCCGTGATCACCGTGCCGTGGTGGCTCAAGCTGGTGCGTGACCTCGGTGAGGAGCGCCGCGAGCGCATCGTCGAGGCCGAGCGCGCCGAGATCGCCGCCCACCTGCACGACTCGGTCCTGCAGACGCTCGCGCTGATCCAGCGGCAGTCCGACCAGCCCCGCGAGGTGCTGCGGCTCGCCCGCGGCCAGGAACGCGAGCTGCGCCACTGGCTCTACGGGCCGACGGGATACGGCAGACCGGGGCAGGGCGAGCCGGGGCTCGACACCGGGCTGGCCGCCGCGATCACCACCGCCGCCGCGGAGGTGGAGGACACCTACGCCATCGACGTCCGGCCCGTCGTGGTCGGCGACCATCCCCTCGACGACGACCTGCGCGCCCTGGTCCTGGCCGCCCGCGAGGCCATGGTCAACGCCGCCAAGCACGCGAAGGTCACCGAGGTGAGCGTGTATGTGGAGGTGGAACCAGCGGAAGTGCACGTGTTCGTGCGCGACCGGGGCATCGGCTTCGACGCCGACGACGTGCCCGACGACCGGCACGGCCTCGCCGACTCGGTGCACGGCAGGATGACCCGGCACGGCGGCACCGTGCGGCTGCGCAGTACGCCGGGCGAGGGCACCGAGGTCCAGCTCCGGATGCCGGTGGACGAACCAGAGCAGGAGAGCGGCACATGACCGCCGACGTACTTCTTCCCGCGGAGGCGGAATCATGACCGCCGACGTACTTCTTCCCGCGGAGGCGGAATCATGACCGCCGACGTACTTCTTCCCGCGGAGGCGGAATCATGACCGCC
>JBBRLM010000021.1:0-100827 GCA_038231335.1 Mycobacteriales bacterium | reverse complement strand
TCGGACTCCTCGGGAACTACGCTGAGCATGGGTCGTACCTTCCCGACCGGCGTTGGCGCGCCGATCTTGCTTGATGGCTGAGAGATCACCGGGAGGGTACGACCCCTCCCTGTCATCCACAGGTTTCAAGCATTGCTCCGCTGAGCATGTGCTGCGTCTCTTCGAGGAAGAAGTGTCGGCAGACCCTCGCCCGCGCCAAGCGATCGAGGCGGCCCGAGCATGGGCCGGTGGTCGGATGACAATGATGCAAGCCCGGGCGCTGGGCGGGCACGCCATGGCGGCGGCGCGACCCCTTCGGGGAGCTCCGCGTTTCGCGGCCTGTGCCGCGGGTCAGGCCGCCTGTGTCGGACATGTTCCCGAGCACGACCTCGGCGCAGCCGCTTACGCGATCAAGGCCGCCCAGGATGCCGATCCGGGCAACGCTGAAGCCGGCCGGATCGAGCGCGAGTGGCAGCGTCAACAGCTTCCGTGCCAGGTTCGGGACCTCGTGCTCGAAGATCAAGCCCGGCGTGACGATATCTGCTGGTCGGTGTTTGCCTAGTGACCTGCCTCGGGTCCATGAAACGGGACGCCGTCAGTTGTCGCTTCGGGCGGCACGGCGGGCCAGCAGGTATCCGGCGGGGGGCTTGCCAGGGGCCGGCGGAACGATTCGCAGCCGGCCGAGTTCGGCGAAGTCGTGCTCGCGCAGACGGTCGGCGAGCGCGTCGAGGGTCCACAGGTACGCCGGTGAGGCTCGGTGGTCGTACGGGACCCAACCGCCGGCGCCTGCGGTGTCGGTGATCTGCACACCGACCAGGAGGGGACCGCCCGGCGCCACCACGCGGGCGAACTCGGTCAACACGCGTGGAAGGAGGTCAGGCGGAGTGTGGATCAACGAGAAGTGAGCCAGGACGCCCGCGACCGACTCGTCCCGTGCGTCGAGGTGGAGCATCGAACCGATCTCGTAGCGCAGGTCGGGACGATACCGGCGGGCGATCGTGACCATGGCCGGCGACAGATCGATCCCGTGGGCCCGGATCCCGGCCCGGTCCAGGTGATCGGTCCACTGTCCGGGGCCGCAACCCGCATCGATCACCGCGCCCGCGGACCCGCCGGCGCGCACCAGGTCGGCGAAGGCGTTGATCATCGCTACTGGCAGCGCATCGGTGACCTCGTCGCCCCGTCGCACCAGGTCGTCGTACAAATCGGCGACCGCGTCGTAGTCGCGGCGGGTCCGGTCCAACGCCTCGTTCTCACTCACCCACCGGAGGATAGGGATCAGGTCGGACAGAGGTGTGTCGGCCGCCGCGGCAAGTTGATCAACTGTCACCGCTCCGGCAGCCGTGACAGCCACTTCTCGTCGATCGCAGCCTGAACATCCACGCCGTGATGGCTGCCGATGAGCAGGGCCTGGCAGATGACGTCGGCGAGCTCGGCGGCGAAGCTCGCCTCCAACTCCGCGACACCAAGGCCCTTTGTGCGTGCCTGGCCTTCCCGCATCAGATGCGCCTGGGTGAGCTCGCCGACGTCCTCGTGGAGCTTCAAGATCAGCCAGTCACTACTCCGGTCGATCCCGAACGCGGCCGCGTACCCGCGGGACACCTGCTCCACCTGTGTCGTCAGCTCTCGCAGATCCATGCCTGGAGCGTTCCGGACCTCGGCACTCGCCCGGGTTCTGGACCCGGCCGCAGGCGCCGCCGGGAGCGCCCGCCGCAGTGGGGTTCGCGATCAGGTACCCGGGCCTCGCAGTGATCGTCGGACCCGTGCCATCACGCTGAGTGAGCACGGTCGGTCCCCCGTTCGGTAGCGAACCCCGTCGACGGCAGCGGACGTTGGTTGCGTGAGACGCGGCCGAACGGCCGGGCAGGCGACGGGGGTGAGCAGATGGTGGGCGCGTCACCCACGAGCACGACGCCGTCGGAGGTGGCGGTGGTGCGGGCGGTCCGGGTGTTCGGCTGGTCCGGCGTGGCGTTGCCGGAGATCATGCTGGTCGGCTGCCGGATGATCCCGGTCGTCGACATCGACCACGCCGCCCACCGCGCCCGCGAGCACAGCGGGGACGGCCCGAATCTCGACGCCGACGTGCTTGTGACCTGGGAGTGGCTGCAGATGGCCGCGCACTCGCCACCCACGGCCCTGCATCTGACCGGGGTACTGGTCGTGGCCCGCAGGGGGTGGCGCCGGGCGCTGCGGCAGGCGCGGAGCATGCGGGGCTTCGGGCCCGCGGGGGTACTCGTCCCGCCCGCGGCCTTCGACGACGAGGAGTGCCGCCTCGAGTTCGCGCTGTACGGCATCGGCCTCGTGCCGTCGGATCCCGACGCCGACGGGGTGCTCGTGCCGGAGCCGGGCCCGGCCCAGCGGCAGCCGGCCGACCGGTGGATCGAGGAGACCCTCTACCGCCACGCCCTCGATCACGGGCTGTGCCCGCCGGTCTGAACCCTGGTCCGGCGTGGGCGTCGGACCGTCCACGGTGTCGTGCCCCACGGCTTGGCCACCGAGGCCCAGGTCATCAGCAGGAAGAGGGCGATGTTGACCGTCGCGCCGCAGGCCAGCACGCCCGCGACGTCGCTGGACCCGCCGCCCGCGGTGGCCTCGACGCTCCGCTCGACCCACACCCCCACGCCGAACGTGCTGTAGACGATCACGCCCACGGTCAGCGTGAGCTTGACCAGCACCCACCAGTACCGGGTGAGGCCCCACGGGGTGACGAGCGACAGCAGCACGCCGCTGGCCAGGGCCGCGAACGCCAGCGGTATCACCAGGTACGTGTCGATCCGGTCGATCATGAAGTAGCAGACGCGGCTCACCTCGGCGCTCCCCGTGGACGCGGCCGTGGCGGCGAGCACGACGTTGGCGGCGCCCGCACCCATCCAGCCGACCGACACCGCCACGTGCAGGAAGACGAGCAACTGGCGGGTTCGTTTCCTCACGACTAGAAGGTAACTGATACTTTCCGGAGGTGCTCACCGACGACGCGATCGCCGCGCTGCCCGCCTGGACCCTGGTGCAGGCCTTCCACGGGGTCGCGCGGCGCTTCGGCGCGGCCTTCGCCGAGGTGGGCCTCAGCTCGACCCAGTTCGGCGTGCTCGCGCAGCTCGCCGCCCACCCCGGACTCAGCCAGGGCGAGATCGCCCGCCGGGTACTGGTCACCGCCCAGAGCGTCGGTGAGTTGATCGGCTCGCTCGAGGAACGCGGCCTCGTGGCGCGCCCGCCCCACCCGGGCCGGGGCCGGCGCCGGCCCGTGGAGCTGACCACGGCCGGCCGGGAGGCACTGGAGAGGGCCACCCCGGGGGTGCTCGCCGTCAACGCCCCGGAGGCGCTCGGGCTCACCGCGGCGGAGGCCGAAGAGCTCAACCGGTTGCTCCATATCGTCCGCCGAGCTGTGGACGCGGCCTGATCCGCGCCCACCGGACACGGGAACGAAACACCGTGGCCACAGCCGCTTCGTACGGTTCCTGGGCTCCCCGGACCAGCGGAGCTGCCGGGTTGAAAGGTGCGCGAAAATGAGTGGAAATGCCGTCCGGCTGCAGGCGATCAAGGACGTCGAGGCCTACGTTCCCCCTGCGGTCAGTTACACCGAGGCCGAGATGCCCGGCGAGGTCTTCGGCGAGAACGTGTTCACCAAGACCGTGATGCAGAAGCGCCTGCCGAAGGCCGTCTACAAGTCCGTCATGGCCACCATCGAACACGGGGCCAAGCTCGACCCGATGGTGGCCGACGCCGTGGCGTCGGCCATGAAGGACTGGGCGCTGGAGAAGGGCGCCACCCACTACGCGCACGTCTTCTACCCCCTGACGGGCCTGACGGCGGAGAAGCACGACAGCTTCCTGGAGCCGGTCTCCGACGGCTCGGCGCTGGCCGAGTTCGCGGGCAAGACGCTCATCCAGGGCGAGCCGGACGCGTCCAGCTTCCCGAGCGGCGGGCTGCGCAACACGTTCGAGGCCCGTGGCTACACCGGCTGGGACGTGACGAGCCCCGCCTACGTGCTCGAGAACCCGAACGGCAACACGCTCTGCATCCCGACCGTGTTCGTGTCGATGACCGGTGAGGCGCTCGACCACAAGACGCCGCTGCTGCGTTCGCAGCAGGCGATGGGAGCGCAGGCCGAGCGCATCCTGTCGCTGTTCGGCCACAAGGACCTCGACCACATCGTGTCGTTCTGCGGCCCCGAGCAGGAGTACTTCCTGGTCGACCGGCACTTCTTCCTGGCGCGGCCGGACCTCATCAACGCCGGTCGCACGCTGTTCGGCGCGAAGCCGCCGAAGGGTCAGGAGTTCGACGACCACTACTTCGGTGCCATCCCGGAGCGCGTCCTCGGCTTCATGATGGACACCGAGCGTGAGCTGTTCAAGCTGGGCATCCCCGCCAAGACCCGGCACAACGAGGTCGCGCCCGGCCAGTTCGAGATCGCCCCGATGTTCGAGCGCGCCAACGTCGCGTCCGACCACCAGCAGCTGCTGATGACCACCTTCAAGACCATCGCCAAGAAGCACGGCATGGAGTGTCTGTTCCACGAGAAGCCGTTCGCCGGCGTCAACGGATCGGGCAAGCACTGCAACTTCTCCCTCGGCAACGCCGACCTGGGCAGCCTCTTCGTCCCCGGCGACACCCCGCACGAGAACGCGCAGTTCCTCGTGTTCTGTGCCGCTGTGATCCGTGCGGTGCACCTCTACGGCGGCCTGCTCCGCGCGTCGGTGGCCTCGGCCACCAACGACCACCGCCTCGGCGCCAACGAGGCCCCGCCGGCCATCATCTCGATCTTCCTCGGCGACCAGCTCGCCGACGTGTTCGAGCAGATCGCCAAGGGCGCGGCCACGTCGTCCAAGGGCAAGGGCGTGATGCACATCGGGGTCGACACCCTCCCGGTGCTGCCCACCGACCCGGGCGACCGCAACCGCACCAGCCCGTTCGCCTTCACCGGCAACCGGTTCGAGTTCCGTGCGCCGGGCTCGCTGCAGACCGTGGCCGCACCGATGGTCACGATCAACACGATCATGGCCGAGGCTCTCGACTTCTGCGCGAACCAGCTCGAGGCCGCGGTGGCCGACGGCACCGAGTTCGACACGGCCGTGCAGAACCTGCTCACCGACATCATCACCCACCACGGCGCCGTGGTCTTCAACGGCGACGGCTACTCGGACAAGTGGCAGATCGAGGCGGCTGAGCGCGGCCTGTTGAACCTGCGTACCACCCTCGACGCCCTGCCCGAGCTCATCACGGACCCGGCGATGGAGCTCTTCGAGAAGTACAAGGTGTTCAACCACCGCGAGATGCACAGCCGCTACGAGATCGGCCTCGAGCAGTACGCGCTCACCATCGGCGTCGAGGCCCGGTTGACGCTGGAGATCGGGTCCACGTCGATCCTCCCGGCGGCCGTCCGCCACCAGACCGAGATGGCGGCCAACCTCGGTGCGCTGAAGGCGGCGGGTGTCGAGGCGGACACCGAGATCCTCATGGAGGTCACCACTCCGCTCACGGCTCTGCGGGCGGGGCTGGCGAAGCTCAAGGCGGGCCTCGCGGCCGACGCGGGTGAGACGGCGCTGGCAGAGGCCGAGCACGCGCGCGACACGCTGCTGCCCGCGATGGAGGCCATCCGGGAGGCGGCGGACGTGCTCGAGGGCATCGTCGCCGACGACCTGTGGCCGCTGCCGTCGTACCAGGAGATGCTCTACATCCTCTGACCCGACGCCGAGCGGCCCGTCGCCCACGTGGGTGGCGGGCCGCTCGTCTGCGCTGGTCACGGCAGCCAATACGGCTTGTGGTACCCGCGGACGGGCTGTCTTTGGCGCCATGTCCGACGAGCCGATCGACTACGAGGCACTGCGGGAACGATTTCCCTGGGTGGGGCTCGCCGACGACGCCACGCTGCCGCCGGCTCCACATATCGCGAGACGATGGCACGTGCTCACGTCGACCGGCAGGCTGTGGACGCGCTCGATGAGGCGCGGCGAGCCCCGTGAGCCGCCTCCAGTCCCTCCGCTGGGTGCTTCAGGAGAACTGACTTGCGGGCGGTGCCAGCACCCCGCGACCGCGCCGGTGGCGGTCGACCGGAAGGAGTTCCGGGCGGAACTGGAGCGGGCCGTAACTGAACGAACACCGTTCGTGACGCTGCTAGCTTCCTCCGGTGCGGTGGCCCGGTGTGATGGCGATCGGTGCCGTGGTGGGTGCCGTCGTGGCCGCCGCGATGCTCACCGCGCTGCCGTCCGCACATCCTGTGGCCGCGCCGGTGTCCGCGCCCGTCGTCGTCGACACCGGCGACCAGGCGGCGCTGGTGAAGGCCGAGGACGACCGGCTCTCCCACCTGGTCGGTGACGTCCTCCACCACCGCGAGCCCTACCTGGTCCCGGCCGCCGGACGCTCCCTGCCCACCGAGGTCCTCACCGCACGTGCCGCGCCCTACGACCTGCCCTCCCTCGAGGCCCTCGGTGCCGTCCGCCGGATGCCTGACGGCGCCCGGTTGCTGATCCGCTCGGTGCTCGTCGGCCGCGGTGCCCGGCTGGCCGTCGCCGCGCCGGGCGCGACGCTGCGGATCACCAGCTCCTCCGGTGGGTTCGCCTCGATCGTCGCGTTCGAGGGCGGGCTCGCGCTCAGCGGCGCACCCGGCGCACCGCTGTCGGTCACGAGCTGGGACCCGTCCACGTCACACCCCGACACGGCGCTCGGGGACGGCCGTGCGTACGTCCGCGCGTTCGGGGCCCGGATGGACCTGGCGCAGGTGCGGATGTCGGACCTCGGCTTCTGGAGCGGCCGCACCGGCGGCCTCGCGTGGACCGGCAGCGCCACCGCGGCGGCCACCGGCACGGCGTCGGGGACCAGCGTCGAGCGCGACCACTACGGCCTCTTCTGCAGCCGCGCCACCGGCCTGGCGCTGGACACGGTCGGGCTCTACCGCAACGACGTCGACGGTCTCCTGGTGCGCCGCGACTCCCGCGGGCTGGTGGCCCGCACCGTGACCACGTCGGCGAACGGGGGCAGCGGGATCGCGGTGGAGGACGGTGCGCAGGGCGTCACGCTGGACCGGGTCACGGCGTCGGGGAACGCGGTGGCCGGCATCCGCCTCGACGGCGGGCCGACGGCCAAGGGCACCGGGCCCAACGGCACGGGGTACGCCGTGACCGGCTCCACGATCAGTGACAACCGGGCGGCCGGCGTCCTCGCCATCCGCACCGACGGCCTCGTCGTACGGGGCGACACCCTGCACGGCAACGGCGACGGCATCACACTCGACGGCCCCGCGCGTTCTCCCGCGATCACCGACGACGTGATCGACACCCCGGGGGTCGCGGTGGCCGTCCGGGGCGGGACGGTCGACGCCACGATCACGGGGAACCGGATCGGGGCCGCCCGGATCGGCGTTCTCGTCCGCGACGCGACGGCGCACGTGGACCGCAACACCGTCACCGCCGCGTCGCGCTACGGGGTGCTGATGGTGGGCGACGTCGGCACCACCACCGTGGCGGACGACGTGCTGGGTGGCGGCGGGCCCGCCGCCGTGGCCCTGCGCCACCCCGCCGTCGGCGCCCTGCCGACGGTGACGGGTGTCGACGACTCGGGGTGGCGTCCCGACTACGTCGCGATCGCGACGCGTTACGTCACCGAGCACCCCCTGGTCCTGCTGTGGGCGTTGATCCTGCTCGTGCCGCTGGCGTTCCGGCTGCGGATGCGTCGCCGTCGTCGCGAACCCGTCGTCGCGATCCCGCATCCCCGGCCGCAGCCGGCGGGCGGCGGCCCCGAGGCGACCACGAAGCTCCCGGTCACGAAGGTGACCGTCGTGTCCGGTCCCGGTGCGGCGGTGGGTCAGCCGCCGAGCCCGCCCGGCAGTCCGGACAACGCCGACCGGGCGCGGATCACCACGATCACGAGATAGACCGTGAGATGCCGGTTGGTCCGCGCGGACGAACTCGGGCGGGAACTACGCCGACCAGGTGATGACGACTCTCCGCATGTGCATCTGCACGTGCACATGCGCTTGCGCCGCGGCGGGCCTCCGAGCACAGTCTCGGATGACCGGATGCGGAGGAGGGCCGATGCTCGGGACCGGACACCGACGCCCAGCGCCGTCGGTGGAGCAGCTCGACGTGATCACGGTCACCGGTGACCTCGACCGGGCGGGTCTGGACCGGCTGCGTGCCCTCTGCCAACGCGTTCCGGTGACGGCTGCGAGGACGCTGTCCATCGACTTCCGAGGTATGACCGGGTGCCCCAGCGCGCTGTTCCCGCTGCTGGCGGACGCCAACGCGACGCTCCGGGCGGCCGACATGGAGCTGAACCTGATCGGGCTGACCGAGGCGCTGGTCGAGATCATGGGCCTGCCGGGGAGAGCCGGGTGAGCAGCACCGACCCGGTATCGGGAGAGCAACCGTTCGCCACGGTGATGCGGGGCTACGACAGGACGCAGGTCGACGGCTTCGTCGCGGGCAACGCCGGGAGGCTCGACCGGCTCGAGACGGAGCTCGCCGACGCGCGGCGGCTGCGCCTGCATGCGGTCCGGCGCGCCGAGGAGCTCGAGCAGGAGGTGCGCGCCGCCCGCAGCGAGGTGCGGCCGGTGAGCGACGGATTCGGCGTGCGCGCCGAGAAGATCATCCGGCTGGCCGAGCAGGAGGCCGCCGAGGTGCGCGGAAACGCGGACAGCGACGCCGCGGCGATGCTGGAGAAGGTCCGCACGGATGCCGAGACCCACCGGCACGACGTCGAGCAGGCGCTGATCGCCCGCGAGGTGCAGTTCGAGAGCCAGGTCGCGGAACGCATCGCGAAGATCGAGGAGCAGGAGCAACGGGCCGCCGACCACCTGGTCGCCGCCCGGGAGGAGGCCGCCCGGATCCAGACCGACGCGGCCCGCGCCGCCGACCGCATCCGGTTCGAGGCCGACGTCGCGGCCGCCGAGACGCTGAAACGCACCGAGGCCGAGGTCCGCAGGCGTCAGGACGAGACCGAGCAGGAGGTCGACCGCCTCACCGGAGTGCTGGGCGGCGTGCGTTCGGATCTGACCCGGCTGGCCGGGGTGCTCACCACCGAGCTGGCGGAGGACCAGCCTCAGGCCCGGGCGCGCGCCGCCGTCACGTCGGCGGTCAGGGAACCGATGTCGTAGGCACCCTGATGTCGGCGGCCGTTGACGAAGAACGTGGGCGTGCCCGACACGCCGCTGCGGTCGGCCGACTCGGCGTCGGCTGACACGCGGTCCCGCCCGGTGCGGGCGCGCATGTCCGCCCGGAAGCGCTCGACGTCGAGCCCGAGCGCTGCTGCGTGCGCGACCAGTTCCACGGGCCGCAGCTCGCCCTGGTGATCGAGCAGCCGGTCGTGCATCTCCCAGAACGCGTCCTGCAGCGCGGCCGCCTCCGCCGCCTCGGCCGCCAGCTCCGCGTGCGGGTGCACGTCGGTCAGCGGCAGGTGCCGCCAGACGTAGCGGACGTCGCCGCGCTCGAGGAGCAGCTCGCGCACCACGGGCTCGGCCTGCCCGCAGTAGGGGCACTCGAAGTCGCCGTACTCCACCACGGTGACGGGGGCGTCGGCCGGTCCACGCAGGTGGTCGAGCGCCGGGTCCACCGGGTCGACGAGGTCCACGATCACCGTGGACGAGCCGAGCATCGCGCTCTCGGGCAGCGCCGCGGCCCCGCGGAACACCAGCCAGGACAGGACATAGGCGAGGACGGCGGCGGCGAGCACGCCCAGCTTGGCCGCCTCCAGGTCGTCGCCGGTGAACGCGAGCGTCGAGATCAGCAGCGACACGGTGAACCCGACGCCGGCGATCGTGCCCCCGCCCAGCACGGCGGCCCAGCCCACCGGCGCGCGCAGCCGGCCCCCCGACAGGGTCGTGACCAGCCACGACATGCCCGCGATCCCGACGGGCTTGCCCAGGACGTAGGCGGCCACGACGCCGAGCGTGATCGGGGAGGTCGCGGCGCGGGCGATCACCTCGCCGCTGAGCGGGATGCCGATGTTGGCCAGCGCGAAGACCGGGACGATCACCAGTGCGACGGTGGTCGAGTACAGCTGCGTGAACCGGTCGTTGGGGGAGATCGCCGCCCCGAGTCCGGCGCGGGCGGAGCTGGCCAGCGCGGCCGTCGGCTGCTCCCGGAACGCGCGGACGAGGTCGGTGGCCGCCACGAGGTCCCCGCGGTTGGCCGGGTAGGCCCAGGTCAGCAGGCCGAGGGCCAGCCCGGCCGTCACCGCGTCCACCCCGGAGGCGTGCAGCGCCACCCAGGTGGCCACCCCGAGCACCGCGTAGACGCCGCCTGCCCGGATGCGGACGGTCCGCGCCAGCAGCACCACCCCGAGCAGCGCGACGGCCACGAGCAGCGCGGGAAGCGAGACCTCGTCGGTGTAGACCACCGCGATGATCGTCAGCGCGACGAGGTCGTCGACCACGAGCACCGTCAGCAGGAACGCCCGCACCGCGGGGGAGCGGACGCCGGCCAGCGCGAGCAGGCCGAGGGCGAGCGCCGTGTCGGTGGAGATGGCGGCGCCCCAACCGTGGGCCGCCGGGGTGCCGCCGGTGACGGCCAGGTAGATCGCGGCGGGCACGGCCATCCCGGCGAGCCCGGCGAGCAGCGGCAGCACGAGACGCCGACGTTCGCGCAGCTCCCCCAGGTCGAACTCCCGCCGTGCCTCGAGCCCGACCACGAAGAAGAAGAACGACATCAGGCCGCTGTTGACCCACTCGCGCAGGCTCAGCGTCAGGTCGTGGTCGCCGAGGCGGATCGCGAGCGGGGTCTCCCAGAACCCGTCGTAGGACGCGGCGTCCAGGTTCACCCACAGCAGCGCGGCGGCCGCGCCGACGAGCAGCACCACCGCACCCGCGGACTCCGACCCGGCGAACCGGCGAACCCACCGACGGGTGCTCTGCCCCGTGAAACCGACCTGCATGGCGCCAGTCTGGCCGGATGGGAGGGTGGGGCCGTGGACACCCCGCTCACCGACGACGCCCTGCGTTTCCGGGGAGCCGACGATCGGAGGATCTGCAGTGTGTGACGAGGGCCACTCGGTCGGGAAATCGGATAACTCGTCAGTAACCCGTCGGTGTCGCGGTCGTTGCACGGTATGCGCACCGCGTACGGACGACGGCACAGAGCAACCCGGACGTGTGACCCGAACGTGGTGCCGGACATGTCCGCACTGCCGATGGGTTTCACGTGGCCCTCCACACCGCACCGAAGCCGCCCCGCGATCAGGGTGGCCTTTCGTCGCGACGCCGGCTGTATCTCTAGGTGGCGGTCGGTGTCGCCGCGCTGCTCCTCGCGGTGGCCGCGTTCCTCGGGCTCGGCGGCCCGAGCGGCGGATCCTCGTCGCTGACGGGAACCCGGAACGATACGGCCGCACCCCCGGTGCCCGGCGTCGTCCCGGCCGCGGACGAGCTGCCGCTCAGCAGCACCTACACCACCGTCGAGGAGGCCCCGACCGACGTCGGCACCGGTACCACCGACGGCACCGTGGTGCACCCGCTCCGCGAGACCCCCGTCCGGGACGCGCCGGACGGCACCGCGATCGCCCGCATGGGGTCCGAGCAGTTCGGCGACACGTGGCTCCCCGTGATCGGCGAGCAGGGCGGCTGGCTGCACGTGCTGCTGCCGTCCAAGCCGGCGCGCTCCACCGGCTGGATCCTCGCCGCCGACGTCAAGCGGGCCACCACCCCCTACGTGATCACGGTGCATCTCGACTCGAAGCGCCTGGAGCTGGTGAAGAACGGCACGGTCACCGACACCTGGACCGTCGGCACCGGCAAGCCGTCCGCCCCGACGCCCGCGGGCCGCACCTTCCTGCTCGGCGCGTTCAGCGACTCGAAGCAGAAGTACTCCCCGGTGATCCTGCCGCTGGGCACCCACAGTCCCACCCACGACTCGTTCGGCGGCGGTCCGGGGACCGTCGCCATCCACACCTGGCCGAGCTCGGACGTCTTCGGCACCGCCACCAGCGACGGCTGCATCCGCGTGCCGGCCGACGCGCTCGAGAAGCTCACGGAGGTGCCGCTTGGCACCCTCGTGTTGATCGACGAACGATGAGGGGACTCAGTACGTGAACAGGAAGAAGCTCGCCGGTGCCGGTGCGGTCGCCATCGGGGCGGCCACCGCGGTGACCGCTCTGCTGATCGGCTCCACGGTGGCGGTGGCCGACGAGTCGGGGCCGGCCTCGTCGGCCTACGGGATCGCGGCGTCGGGTCTGCTGAAGATCGCCCCGACGCCCTACGTGGAGTCGAAGGACGGCGAGCCGGCGCACAGCGAGCTGCTGAAGCTCGAGCCGAACAAGGACCTCTCGGTCGGCGTGCTGACGGTGGACGCCCTCGGCGGCGCCGCGCGCACCTCCGTGGCCGAGGTGAACGTCCTCGGTCTGCTCAAGGCCGACCTCATCTCCACCTCCTGCCAGGACGGCAAGGGTGCGCTGGAGATCATCAACGGTTCGGTGCTGGGCCAGAAGCTGCCCGAGCACCCCATCAGCGGGCAGTCGATCGACCTGGCGCCGCTGCTGAGCCTCACCCTGGGCGACGAGACCCGCAACGCCGACGACTCGATCACCGTCACCGGCATCGAGGTGAAGGTGCTCTCGGGCAACACCGACCGCAACGCGAAGCTGACCGACGAGCAGAAGAAGGCCCTGCCGGGCCTCGCGAACCTGCTCGGCGTCCAGCTGCCGCCGGCCCCCGCCGTCGTCGGTGACGTCCTCGACTCGCTGACCGGTGCCCTCGTCGGGGACAACACCCTGCAGAAGATCACGATCGGGTCCGCCACCTGTGGCGCCTGGCACGACGGCGGGCAGGGCTCCGCGGAGCCGACCCCCGGCGACCACGCCTCGAACGAGCCCAGCGCCCCGGCGTCCGACGAGGCCCCGAAGCCCGAGGTCGTCCAGGCGAACCTTCCCGTCACGGGCTGACGCCGCCGACCGGTCCCGCGGGGATCGACTGGCCGTAGCCGCCGAGCAGCGCGGCCACCCGGTCGATCTCCGCGGGTTCCAGCGTGCGCACCGGGAGCCCGGTGGACAGGGCACGCAGGTGCACGTCGCAGACGTATTCCAGGTAGCGCACCAGGTTCAGCGCCTTCACGAGGCTCCCGGCCACCACCACGGCGCCGTGGTTGCCCATCAGGGCGGCGCTGCGCCCCTCCAGCGCCGCCGCGACGTCGTGGGCCAGCTCATCGCTGCCGAACGTCGCGTACGGGGCCACGCGGACCGGCCCGCCGAACATCGCCGTGTAGTAGTGCGACGCCGGCACCTCGCTCACCACGCAGGACAGCGCCGTGGACGCCACCGCGTGGGTGTGCACCACCGCCTCCGCCGTCGTGCGCGCGTAGATCGCCAGATGCAGCGGCAGCTCGCTCGACGGTTCGAGCGGCGCGTCCACCGGTGTGCCGTCGAGCCGGTGCACGCCCACCAGATCGGGCGTCAGATCGTCGTAGTCGAGGCCGCTGGGTGAGACGGCCACGAGGTCCCCCACCCGCACCGACACGTTGCCCGCGGTGCCCACGACGAGGCCCTCGCCACGCAGTGTGCGGCAGGTGTGGACTACCTGGGCGCGTTCTCGTTCACCGATCACACCCGCCAGTGCATCACGACGCGGGTGCCGGCATCGCCCCGCTGCACGGCCACTTTCTCGGCCAGCGCGGAGATCAATGTCATGCCACGTCCACGGAGCCCCGGATCCGACGGCGGAGGCCGCCACCGGCCCCGGTCGCTGACGACGACCACGAGCTCGTCCGGCGGGTAGCGGTCGGCGTCGACCCACGCGTCTCCCGGACCGTCGGGGTAGGCGTGGTCGGCCACGTTGGCCAGCGCCTCGTAGGCGGCCAGGACCAGGTCGTCCACGGCGTCCCGTTCCATGCCGACACCGGCTGCCCATTCGGCCAGCCGCAGCCGCACCCAGCGCAGCTGGCCGCGCAACGACGGGCCGGAGAGGCGTAGCCTCAGCCGGTCCGGCGTCCCTGCGCCCATGGCCTGTCGGTGAGTGTCGATGTCGACGGGCTACCCGGAGTCGGGCGGGTCCAACCCCGGCTGCGGTATGGATCGCGTCAGCAACGCGTTGTGGCCTGTCGCGGAACGTCCCGACCGGACCTGGCTGATCGCTCTCGCTGCCGCTCTGTGGGGCACCGACGGGCTGCTGCGGCAACCGCTCGCGAACCAGCTGCCGGCGGCCACGATCGTCTTCTGGGAACACCTGCTCGCCGTCGTGGTGCTGATGCCGTTCCTGCCGTCGGCGCTGCGGGCGTTCCGCCGGGCCACCGCCGGCGAACGGTGGGCTCTGGTGCTGATCGGGGCGGGAGCCTCGGTGCTGGCCACGGTGCTGTTCACCATGGCGTTCCAGTACGGCGACCCGGTCACCCCACTGGTGCTGCAGAAGCTGCAGCCGGTGATCGCCGTGGTGGCTGCGGCGCTGCTGCTGGGCGAGCGGGTCGGCCGCGGGTACTGGATGTTCGCGGTGCCGGCGCTGGCCGGGGCGTGGCTGATGGCCTTCGCCGACCCCTTCTCCGTCGCACCCCGTGCCCTGACCGCGGCGCTGCTGGCGGTCGGCGCGGCGGTGCTGTGGGCGATCGGCACGGTGCTCGGGCGGATGGTCAGCGCCACGATCTCCAGCCGCGACGTCACGGTGCTGCGGTTCGCGATCGGCCTGCCGGCCAGTGCCGTGGTGCTGGCGCTGCAGGGTGGTCCGGTCGGCGTCACGGTGGCGCAGCTCGGCCCGCTGGTCCTGCTCGCGCTGATCCCGGGCCTGCTGTCCCTGGCCCTCTACTACATCGGCCTGCGCACCACGGCCGCCTCCCGCGCGACCCTCGCGGAGATGGCGTTCCCGGTCACCGCCGCTCTGTTGGGTGTCGGGGTGTTGGGCACGCAGCTGAGCATGACGCAGTGGGTGGGTCTGGTCGTGGTGATCGCCTCGGTGGCCGGCCTGGGCCTGCGCGAGCGCACGGACCGCCCCGTCGTGACGGTCTGACCCCACCCACCCGCCTCATGGTCACTTGTGGCTGTTCGAGCGGGGCCTCAGAGCAGGCCGGCGCGGAAATCGTCGAGGACCCGGCGTTCCCGCTTCGTGGGGCGCCCGGCGCCGCGGTCGCGGTGGGCCACCGGGATGGTGGACTCCGGCGACGGCGCGGGGGTGTGGTCGATGAAGCACGTGGCGGCGTCGACCGCACCCACCC
Source organism: Mycobacteriales bacterium (assembly GCA_038231335.1). GTDB lineage: Bacteria > Actinomycetota > Actinomycetes > Mycobacteriales > Pseudonocardiaceae > Pseudonocardia. The sequence continues at coordinate 85,735 of JBBRLM010000021.1, read as the reverse complement.
GCCGCGGGATCACCCGCACCACCTCGACGGTGCGGGTGACGTCGTTGACCCGCGCCCGGATCCGGTCGCCGGGCTGGACGGGCGTGGCCGGTTTCGCGGGCTTGTCGTTGACGCGCACGTGCCCGCCCCGGCACGCGGCCGCGGCATCGGGCCGGGTCTTGGTCAGGCGCACCGCCCACAGCCAGCGGTCCAGCCGCGTCGAGTCCATCCGTCGATGATGGCCCGCCGGCTCGGATCACGCACGGGATTGCCTGAGCTGATCCACCACCGCCCGCACCCCGGGGTGGACGTACAGCTCCTCGAGCGAGACCGGTAGCGGCAGCCGCCAGTTCGGGTACTGGTCGACGGTGCCGGGCAGGTTGGGCTGGCGGACCTCGCCCACCACGTCGTACGGCGAGATCAGCACCAGGCGGGAGCGGCTGCGCGCCAGCAGCGCGTGGATCGCGACGATCAGCGCGGCCTCGTCCGGCTCGCCGGTGATCAGTCCCTCGGCCCGCAGCAGGTCCAGCAGTTCCGCACGCTCCCTCGCGGCCTTGGCCTCCTCGGCGGGCACGTCGTCGAGCAGCCCCAGCTCGGCCCGGACCCGGACGTGCTCGCCCCGCAGGAACCCTGCGGCCGTCGGCAGGTCGTGGGTGGAGACCGTGGCCACCGACTCCTCGTTCCAGCGCCCGGGCGGGAGCAGGGGCTCGCCGGGGGCGTCGAGGTCGCGGGTGAACCACAGCACCGACGAGCCCAGCATCTTCCGCTCCGCCAGGGCTTCGGTGACCGCGGGCTCGACCGTGCCGAGGTCCTCGCCGATCACCAGCGCGCCCGCGCGGTGGGCCTCCAGCGTGAGCACGGCGAGCATCACGTCGGCGTCGTAGTGGACGTAGGTGCCGCGGTCGGCCGACTGGCCCGGCGGCACCCACCACAGCCGGAACAGCCCGGCGACGTGGTCGATGCGCAGCCCGTCGGCCTGGCGCAGCAGCGCCCGGAGCAGGTCGCGGTAGGCGGCGTAGCCGGTGGCGTCGAGGCGGTCGGGGCGCCACGGCGGCAGCCCCCAGTCCTGGCCCTGCTGGCTGAACGCGTCCGGCGGGGCACCCACGCGCACGCCCAGCGCGAGCACGTCCTGCAGCGCCCAGCCGTCGGCGCCCTCGGGGTCGCAGCCGACGGCGAGGTCGTGCACCACCTGTACGTCCACCGCCCGTGCCGCCGTCAGTACCCCGGCGAGCTGGAGCTGCACCTGCTGCTGCAGCCAGGCGTGGAACGCGACCCTCGGGGCAAGCTCGGCGCACGCCGCCGCCACTCCGGGGGCGTCGGGGTGCTGCAGGTCCGCTGGCCAGCGGCTCCAGCGGCCGCCGAACCGCTCGGCAAGCGCGCAGAACCGGGCGAACTCCCACAGGTCTGCGGGCGCGTCCGTGGGCTCGGGGCGCCCGTCGGCGCGCCACAGCAGCTCGGCCGCCGAGCGCTTGGCCGCCCAGACGCGGTCGTGCTCGATCCGCCCGCCGGCCTGCTCGGGGCGCAGCGCGTCCACCTCGGCGCGGGTGGCGGGGTCGGCGCGGGCGTAGGCGTCGAGGTCGGTGATCCGCAAGGCCAGCGGCGTGCCGAACCGGCGACTCGACGGTGTGTACGGCGACGGCTGCACCGGCGGCACGGGCGTGATCGCGTGCAGCGGGTTGAGCAGCACCGCACCGGCGCCGTGCTCTCGACCTGTCCAGGTGGTGAACGCGCCGAGGTCGCCGAGGTCGCCGATGCCCCACGACCCCGCCGAGTGCAGGGCGTAGAGCTGCAGCATCCAGCCCCACGCGCGGCGCGGTTCGGGCAGCGCGGGCGGGGCGACGACCACCGTCACGACCTGGTCGGCGGTCTCCAGCCGGTACCAGCCCGGCTCGAGACCCGCGGGGATCTCGGTGACGTCGCGGCGCCCGCCGCCGGAGTCGACGAGCACGCCCGGCGCGGGCAGCGAACGGGCCCGATCGGTGCGTGCGGCGATCGTGCCCGGCGTGCGGGTGGAGCCGGCCCGAGCGGCCTCGACCGCCGCGCGTCGCGACCCCGGCGTGCTCGCGTCGACGTCGAGCAGGCCCAGCACCCGCACCACGACGTCCTCGTCGACGATGATCAGCCGCCGTTCGCCGTCCCGGTACTCCGTCGCCACCCCGTGCGCTGCCGCGAGCTCGCTCAGTTCGGTGTCCACAGCCGGAGATCATGCCGATGAGCTGCGGTAACACTCCGTGGCCACCTACCTCGTCGGGAGTGGCCGGGATGCTAGGTTCTGGCGAAGTTCGCACGGATCGGGGAGCGCCGCTGATGAGCACGCTGGGAGTGGTCGCGCTGGTGCTCGCCGCGCTGGTCGTCGCAGCGGTCGTCATCCTCTACCGGGTGGTGCGCCGGAGCCCCGGCGTGGCGCCGGGCAGCCCGCGTACCGTGGCCGACCTGGTCCGGATGCGGGCCGAGCAGGCCGCGGAGGCGCCGCCCGCCCTCGTCGAGCCGGTCGAGACCGGTCCGGTAGCCGCCGAGCCTGTTGTGGCGGAACCCGTTGCCGCGGAAGCGGTGGCCCCGAAGCCTGGCGACCCGAAGCCTGGCGACCCGGAGCCTGCCGATACAGCCGAGGGCGAGGCCGCCGTCACGTCGCCGGCGGTGCCCGTGGCCGAGCCGCCGTCCGAGCCGGCCGCCGACCCGGAACCCGGTCGCGTCGGGACACCCGCCGTTGCGCAGCTCGCGGCCTCCGACACCCCGTGGAGCCGGGCCGTCCGGATGACCGAGGGCGACGGCGCCGTGTGGGCCACCGGCGAGGGCGACCACGACTGGTCGGAATGGGCCGACTGGGCCGACGTGGACGAGACCGCGTCCGGTGTCCCGGAGCGGTCGGCGCCGCAGCTGCGGCCCGTCGTCCTGCCCGCGGTGAGTCCGGAGCTGTTCGGTCCGCGCCCGGTCCCCGCGCCGGCCGGGCCCGTTCCGGCCGTCGCCGAGGTGCGGCCCGCCGCCGCGGTGCCGGCCCGGCCGGTCCTCGCGCTGGTCGTGGACGAGCCCGCCGGAACCGAGCCGATCGACCCCGTGGTGGCCGCCGCCACCCACGAATCCGACACCGCGTCGGAGCCCGACGCCACCCCCGAGGAGCTCGCCGTCCGCCGCCGCACCGCCGCCGAGACCGCCGCCGAGCAGGCCGCGGCCGATCTCGCCCTGCTCCGCACGTTCGGCTGCACACCTGCCTCCTCCGACCTCGACGACGAGGACGACGCCCCGATGTCGCCCGCGGTCGCCCCCGCGGCCCCCGCACCGTCGACGGGCGCGGCCCAGACCGTCGCGTTCCGGGTGGTCGGCCGCGACGGTGACGGCATCGACGGCGCGGGCGTCACGCTGCTCGACGACCGCGGCCGGGAGACCACCGCCGCCGTCGCCGCCGCCAAGGGCCGCGGCGAGGTCCGCGCCCCGCACCCGGGCGGCTACGTGCTCGTGAGCGCCGCTTCCGGGCACCAGCCCGGCGCCGTCGCCGTCACGGTGGCGGCCGAGCCCGTCGAGGCCGAGGTGCTGCTCGCGCGGTCGGCGTCGGTGGCCGGCGCCGTGTTCGGGGAGGACGGCCCGATCGTCGGGGCGCGCCTGACTCTGGTGCAGGAGGGTGAGATCGTCGACACCACCGGCACCGGCCCGGACGGTGAGTACTGGCTCTCCGACCTGGCCGCGGGCGACTACGGCCTCTCGATCAGTGCCCACGACTGCGAGCCGGTGGCGCTCCTGCTGACCGTGCCGGACGAGACCGACCTGCGCCACGACGTCGAGCTCCTACCGGTCGGCCTTCCCCCGGCCACCGCCACCGACGCCGATGACGACGTCATGATCGGCCAGCTCTGATGGCCGACACCCACGTGGAGGGCACGCTCGACGGCGTCCGAGACGTCGAGCTGTACTGGCAGGGGTGGCTCCCGGAAACCGGGGAGCCCACCGGCGTGCTGCTCATCTGCCACGGCCTGGGCGAGCATTCCGGTCGCTACCGCAACGTCGTCGACGCCGTCACGCCCGACGGGTGGGCGGTCTACGCGCTCGACCACCGCGGCCACGGCCGTTCCGGCGGCCGCCGGGCCCACCTCGACGACTACGCCGACTGGCTGGCCGACTTCGACACGTTCCGCCGCCACGTCGCCGGCCGGCACCCCGGCCTGCCGGTGTTCCTGCTGGGCCACAGCATGGGCGGGCAGATCGCGCTCGCGTACGCTCTGGACCACCAGGCCGACCTGAAGGGTCTGGTGCTCTCGGCACCCGCGCTGGCCAGCAACGCCGTTCCGAAGTTCGCGGTGCCGGTGCTGACGCTGCTCTCCAAGGTGGCGCCCACCCTGCGCCCGGCCGGCATCGACGGCACGAAGGTCAGCAAGGACCCGGCCGTCGTGGCCGCCTACCAGGCCGATCCGCTGGTGCACCAGGGCAATCCGACGCTCGGGCTCTCGGCGCGGCTCTTCGCCCAGTTCGACGTGTTGCCCGAGCGGGCCCGCGGGTTGACGCTGCCGCTGCTGCTCCAGCACGGCACGGACGACGTGCTCGCCGAGCCTGCGGGCACGCGGCTGCTGGAGTCCACGAGCGGGTCCCCGGACCAGACGGTGCGCTGGTACGAGGGCCTGTGGCACGAGATCTACAACGAGCCCGAGCGCGAGGCGCCGCTCGCCGACCTGCGGGAGTGGCTGGCGGCGCACCGCTGAATCAGCGGGACACCGTGGCTGCCGGGTCCATCTCGAACGCCACGTGGTCGACGATCGTGGTCAGCAGCGGCCGCCGGGGCAGCCGGAGGGCACGCAGCTCGTCGGCCATCGGGTGGCCCTCGCCGAGCACGACGGTGCCGCTGCGGCCGATCCGTATCCCGCTCAACCGGGCGCGGACGGGGCTGACGAGCACCTCGTCACCGCGCGGGGCCAACGCCGAGATCGCGCCGCGCACGGGCAGCGGCAGGCGACCGGGCAGCGTGCGCAGCGCCGTGGTGAGCACGTGCCGGCCCGCGTCGTCGGCGAGATGACACGTGGCGTCGCGGCCGCTGATCGAGAGCTCCGCCCGGCCCAGCCACTTCGGCAGGCCCCACAGCGCGCGTCCGGCCTCCATCGTGAACGTCTGCGTCACCGGGAGCTGGTGGATGTAGGGGCCCGTGCGGCCCTGGTGCCGGGCGAGGAACGCGACGCCGGCCTCGTCGTAGTCGCCGAGGTCGTTCACCCGGTAGTCGACGAGCACGAGGAACAGCGGGGTGCGCCCGGCGAACGACACCAGCTCCAGCCCCGTGCCTGCGACGAGCCGCCGCGCCCGGTCGGCGCGCACGAGGTACGTCACGCAGGCCGCGGTCGCATCGGTGATGCGGACCGGGAACGTGAGCCGCCGTCCCTGGATCTCCCAGGTGCCGTCCTCGAGTTGCGTCGCCATGGGCCCAGTCTTCCCGACCGGTCATTGCCGGACATTTGCCGGGCGTCCGCTGTGGACTTCCTGTGGCTCCTCCCGGGAGGTGGGAAGTGGTGGCACTGCGGGCCGACCATGTGTTGGTATGAGCTCATGCCACCGGCCGCCGTCCTCGGAGAGATCTGGGGCGGACGCCGTGCGGACTGCTTCGACCAGTGGTGTTGACGGCACTGACGTTCTCGTCCGTCCGTCCCACCATCACCGGAGCACCCCCGTGTTGCTGCACGCCCCCACTCCCCTTGCGCTGACCGACCTGACCGACCTCACCCGCGAGATCGCCGACGAGGTGCTCGCCGGGGTCCATCCGGTCCAGGTCGATCCCGAGCGTCGCTGGTACCGACTCCTGCGCACCGACGACTACGTGGACGTCTGGCTGATCAGCTGGGCCACCGAGCAGGCCGCCGAGCTGCACGACCACGCCGGCTCCCTCGGCGCGCTCACCGTGGTGTCCGGCGAGCTCGTGGAGCACCGCTGGGCGGGCGAGGGCCTGCGTACCCGCCGGCTGCGCGCGGGGGGTAGCGCCGGTTTCCCGCTCGGCCACGTCCACGACGTGGGCAACCACCAGCCGACGCCCGCCGTCAGCGTCCACGCGTACTCGCCGCCGCTCACGGCGATGTCCTACTACGACATCGACCCGGTCCGGGGCCTGCGCCGCACCCGCTCGGAGCTGACCGGGTCCGGGTCGTCGAAGGGCGTGGGATGACGACGGTCAAGGACCTGCTCGCCGCCGCCCGCGCCCGGCTGGACCGGCCGGACCCGCGACGCGCCGCGGAGCTGGTGGAGCGCGGCGCGATCCTCGTCGACACCCGTCCCGGCTGGCAGCGCGCTGACGAGGGCGAGCTCCCGGGCGCCCTGGTGATCGAGCGCAACCACCTCGAGTGGCGGCTGGACCCGACGTCCGACGCGAAGATCGAGCAGGCCGTCGACCACGACGTCATCTGGATCCTGTTCTGCTCCGAGGGCTACAGCTCCAGCCTCGCCGCCGCGTCTCTCCAGGACCTGGGCCTGCACAACGCCACCGACCTCGACGGCGGCTACCAGGCCTGGAAGCGGACCTTCGGCCCCGTGCGCGGATAACAGTGTTCCCACACTGATTTCCGCGCACGACCCCCCCAGTCAGACGAGCGCGGTCAGACGACCGCGGTCAGGCGAACGCGCCGATTCCCGTGATGTCGCGGCCGACGATCAGGGTCTGCATCGTTTCGGTGCCCTCGAACGTGTGGATCGCCTCGATGTCGGCCCAGTGCCGCACCACGTGGTGTTCGAGCAGGATCCCGTTGCCGCCCAGCAGGTCCCGGGCCTCGGAGAGGACCTTCCGGGCCGTGCGGGTGTTGTGCATCTTGGCCAGCCCGGCGACGGTGGGGGACAGGCGTCCGGCGTCGGCGAGGCGGCCGAGCTGCATGCAGTAGAGCTGCATCGACGTCAGGTCGGCCAGCATGTGCACGAGCCGCTGCTGCACGATCTGGAACGACGCGAGCGGCTTTCCGAACTGCTCGCGGCTCATCGCGTAGCGCATGGCGGCGTCGTAGCCGGCGGTGGCGTGGCCCAGTGCCATCCACGCGCAGATCCCGCGGGTGTTGGCCAGCACCTTGGCGCAGTCCTTGAACGATGCGGCGTTCGCGAGCCGGTTCTCGTCCGGGACGCGGACGCCCTTGAGCTCGATGTCGGCCTGCCACACCGAGCGCAGCGACATCTTCCCGGTGATCACGCTGGCCTCGTAGCCCTCGGCCGGGGTCTCGACGACGAAGCCCTTGACCTCGCCGGAGTCGGTGTCGCGGGCCCACACCACGACGAGGTCGGCGATGGTGCCGTTGCCGATCCAGCGCTTGGCGCCGTCGAGGACCCAGTGGTCGCCGTCCCGGCGTGCGGTGGTCTCCAGCGCGATCGAGTCGGAGCCGTGGTTCGGCTCGGTGAGCGCGAACGCGCCGACCTTCTCCAGCGACGACATCGCCGGCAGCCAGCGCTCCTTCTGCTCGTCGGAGCCGCACATGGCCACCGACTGCATCGCCAGCCCGGCGTGCACGCCGAGGAACGTGCCCAGCGAGCCGTCGCCGCGGTGCAGCTCCATGTGCACCAGCCCGCAGGCCATCGGGCTCATGCCGGCGGCGCCGTGTCCCTGGATGTCCTCGCCGACGATCTTCAGCTCGGGCAGGCGGCGGAACAGATGCCAGGGGAGCTCGGCCTTCTCCCAGAAGTCGCCGATGTCGGGCAGCACCTCGTCGTCGACGAACTTGCGCACCGCGATGAACCTGTCCCACTGCTCGCCCGTGAACTGGTCGCGGACGGAGAAGAAGTCCGTGCCCAGAGCCTCACCGAGGTGCGCGTACTCAACCATGAGCCGATGGTGACACGGCTCATGCGGCGGGGCAGCCCCTGGCCGGTGGACGACCTCGCAGCCCGTGAGCCTCCTCGCAGCACGCCGGCGCGCTGCGAGGACACCCCACGGGCTGCGACGTCCGTAGGGTCGGCACGTGGACTACTCCCTCTGGCCGAACGCCTCCCAGTCGTGGACCGACATGCTCGACGCCGCCTCGTACGCCGAGCGCACCGGCTGGCACGGCGTCTGGGTCGCCGACCACTTCATGCCCAACGGCGACGACCGGTCCGGCCCGATGAACGAGTGCCTCGCGGTACTCTCCGGCCTTGCGGTGGCCACCTCCCGGGTACGGATCGGCTCGATGGTGCTGGGCAACACCTACCGGCACCCGGCAGTGGTGGCGAAGCAGGCGGCCACCCTGGACCAGATGAGCGGCGGCCGGTTCGTGCTCGGCATCGGCGCGGGCTGGCAGGTCAACGAGCACGAGGCCTACGGCATCGAACTGCCGCCGGTGCGCGAGCGGCTGGCCCGGTTCGAGGAGGCCTGCCAGATGGTCACCGGCCTGCTCGGTCAGGAGCGCACGACGTTCGACGGCTCGTACTACCAGATGTCCGACGCACCGCTGGAGCCGAAGCCGAAGAAGCTGCCGATCCTGATCGGCGCCGCGGGCGAGAAGGTGGCCCTGCGGATCGTCGCCCGCTACGCCGACGAGTGGAACCACTGGGGCCTGACCGAGCTCGCGGAGGCCAAAGGTCGGGTCTTCGCCGAGCACTGCGCCCGGATCGACCGCGATCCCGCCAGCGTCCGCCGGTCCGCACAGGCAATGGTCGAGATCATCGAGCCGGGCGACGCCGCAGCACAGACACGGAAGGCACGGCTCGAGAAGGCCGGCCGACCCGTGATCATGGGTTCCACGGAGGAGGTGCTCGACACGGTGTCCGCCTACCCGGCCGCGGGGATCCACGAGTTCCTGGTGCCCGACTTCCTGCTGGGCACGGGCTCCCAGCGCGAGGACGCCCTGGAGCGGCTGCGCACCGAGATCTTCACCCGGGTTCCGGCAGGCGCACGCCCAGGCCGGTGAAGCCGGACTGGCCGGCGTCGGTCAGCCGCAGCGCCCGGCCGCGCGGGCCCGGGCGCACCCAGCCGAGCTCGACGAAACGGTCGAGCAGGGCGCGGCCGAGCGGCCCCGCGACGTGGTGGCGCTGCTCGCTCCAGTCGACGCAGCACCGGACGGCGGCCGCGCCCGGGACGTGGACCCCGAGCTCGCCCAGCGTGGCCCGTCCCCGGTCGGAGAGCACGTAGCCGGCGGGGTCGAGCACTCCACCGGCCGGGCGCGCCCCGGTCATCCGGTCCAGGTCGACGCCGCCGTCGTGACCGCCGAGGCAACCCTGCTCGATCAGTGCCTCGGTCACGGCCACCCCGAGCCGCCCGGCGAGGTGGTCGTAGCAGCGGCGGGCCAGCCGGAGCGCGTGCGCGTGGGTGCCCTCCCGCAGTGAGCTGATCTGCAGCGACGGGGCGAGCCGGGCGACCGCCTCGATCAGGTCACTCACCGCGGGCCCGGCCAGCGCGTAGTAGCGGAACCGTCCGCGCGGGGTGACCACCAGCAGTCCGCCCGCGACGAGCTTCGCGAGGTGCGAGCTGGCCGTCGATGCCGAGACACCGGCCTCGGCGGCGAGGGTGCTGGCCGGCAGGGCCCGCCCGTCGCCCAGCGCGAGCAGCACCCGCGCGCGGCCCGGATCGGCGAGCAGCGCGCCGACGGTGGCGAGGTCGGCATCTCCTGGCATGGTCCGATCGTAGGAGCGATTCGCTTCGACGCCGGCCGAAGCGACCTGGACCTAGCGTCGGGTCCATGACGAGTACTCCGCAGAGCAGGCGGCCCCGAGAGGCCGAGGAGTTCCTGGCGGTTCTGCACGACACGGCTCCGGACGCGCCGACGGCCTGCCCGGACTGGTCGGCGCACGACGTCGGGGCGCACGTCGCCGGTGTCTACGAGGAGGTCGTACGCCACGTCCGCGCCTACTCCGCGGGAAGCCCCTTGACCGTCACCCGCGGCTTCGCCGAGCGGGAGGCCCCGTTCCGGGCGATGACGCCGTCCCGGTTGCTCGCCGCGGTGGAGGACGGCGAGGAGTCCATGCGACGGGAGATCGACACGGTGCTGGCGGGCGAGCCCGACGCCGACCTGGCCTGGACGGGGCGGCGCATGCGGGTGGCGTCGTTCGCCGGCCACCTGCGGAGCGAGTGCGCGTTGCACCGGTGGGACATCGCGGGCGAGGACGGCACCGATTCGCTCGCGCAGTGGGATCTGCTGGAGCACGCCGTGATCGCGATCGGTTCCGGGCCGCTGCTCGCCCGGGGAGTGGCCGCCGGGGCCGCCGACGGCGAACCGTTCACCGGGCGGATCAGGGCGCCGGGGCAGCCCGACCTGCTGGTGCACACCGCATCGGGCTCGGCCGGGCTCTCCGTCGTCGAACCGGTGGGCGCCGCCACGATCACCACCGATCCGGCCGCCCGACTGCTGATGCTGTGGGGCCGGGCCCCGCAGCCCGCGTTCCGCCTCGGAGGTGACACGGCCGAGGCGACCGGACTCCGCCGGCTCCTGGCCGGTTACTGAGCCAGGACGGCCCGGCTCGCCCCGGTGTTGCGCTCCAGGCCCCGGCCGCGACGGGCATCGTGCACATCCGACGGCGAGCGCAGCGGGCCCACAGCCGGGCGGCGGTCGCGAGGTCGATGACGTCGCGACATGACCGCCCACGCACGAGGTACTGGGTCGCTGCGCTGGGCGTGATGCGAGTCGTGATCGTTCCGAAATGGGGCTCGTTGCTGATCGATCAACGCTTGCGGCACATCTCGGAACGATCATGTAGGGAGCTGCCGGATCGCGGCGTCGGTGCTCGCGGTCGCCGCGTGCCCGAACTGGGTCAGCTGGCGCTGGCCCGTCAGGTGTTCGCCCACCCCCACATCGCGAAGGACCCTGCGCTCGCGCCGGCGGACTGGGACCCCCGGGCGGCAGGGCTGGAGCCGACCGCGGCCGAGCAGGCGTCGCTCACGACGCTCGACGGCCCCGAGCACGCGCGGCTACGCCAGGCCCACAGGCCACTGTTCACCGCCCGGCGGTGCCACGAGCACGCCGGGCGGATCCGGGAGGTGGCGCGTGAGCTGCTGGCCGCCGCCGACGGGACCGATCTGATGGCGGACTTCACGATCCGCTACCCGCTCGCGGTGCTGTGCGACCTGCTCGGGGTGCCGGCCGAGCGCGTCGACGACGCGATCGTGGCGTGCCGGCGGATGTTCAGCGACGACCTGGCGGAGGTCGGGATGGCGATGGGTGGGTTCGCGCAGCTGGCGGCCGCCGCACTGGCCGAGGGTCGCGACGGACTCGCCGCCGAGCTGCGCGACCGGCTGCCCGACGACACCAGCGAGGCCGATCTGCGGTACTTCGTCTTCACGCTGATCTTCGCGGGGCAGCTGACGACCGACACCGCGTTGGGCTTCGTCGTCGCACACCTGTTGGGCCCGGAGCCGGCCGGTCCCACCGACGAGTTCGTCCGGGACGTGGTGCGGCGCCACCTGTCGGCGCCGCACACGCTGTGGCGCTTCACCACCGCGGAGGTCGAGCTGGCCGGGCAGAGCTTGCCGGCCCGCTCGCCGGTGCTGGTCGACATCGCGGGCATCAACGCCCGTCGCGGTCCCGACCTCACCTACGGCGCCGGTCCGCACTTCTGCACGGGGGCGCAGCTCGCCCATCTCGAGCTGTGCGCGGTGGTGGACGTGCTCCGCTCCGACTTCCCGGCCGCGCAGCTCGCCGTGCCGTTCGCGGAGCTCCGCCAGCGTGACCTCGGCGGCCTCCAGGCCAGCCGCATCGTGTCACTGCCGATGAATCTCAACCTGGGAGTCGGTTGACGGTCACCGTCAGATTCCTACCCTTCACCGCAGTTTTACTCAGGTTCGTCGCAATGCGTAACAAGCGAATTCACCCGATCGATGCCTCCCGAGTCAACGACGACCTGGAGGGCACGTGGCATCGACGCTCGATGAGCGGTTCGGGACCGGCCGGAACAACTTCGACCTGCTGCGGCTGCTCTTCGCCGCGATGGTCGTGGTCGAGCACGCGGTGATCCTCCAGGGCCGCGCCGGGGACTTCTGGGGCCGGTCGGGCACCACGGGGGAGCTCGGGGTCGACGGGTTCTTCGTGCTGAGCGGGTTCCTGGTCACCCGCAGCTACCTGCGGCTCGACTCGCTCCCGCGGTTCGCCTGGCACCGGTTCCTGCGGATCATGCCCGGGTTCTGGGTGTGCCTGCTGGTCTGCGCGTTCGTCGTGGCGCCCGTCGCGGCGGTCATTCGAGGGATGCCCGCCACGACGGGCCTCACCGGCACCCCGTCCGCCTGGCACTTCCTGGCCGGCGACTGGTTCCTGGTGATCCAGCAGTACGACATCGGCGGGGTGCTCGACGCGGCTCCGCACGAGCCGTCGTTCGACGGGGCGTTGTGGACGTTGACGTTCGAGGCGTTCTGCTACCTGATGGTGGCCGCGCTCGGCGTGGTCGGACTGCTGCGGCGGCGGCGCTGGATGGTGCTCGCGCTGGCCGCCGTGCTGGTCGCTCTGACGGTGCTGCAGGAGAACGGCGTGGCGGTGCCTCTGCGCGACCAGACGCTGCGGCTCACGCTGATGTTCGCGCTCGGCGCGCTGGCCCACCTCTACGCCGACCGCATCCCGATGATCACCTGGTGCGGGGTGCTCGCGCTGGCGCTGGTGGTGTACTCGGCGGCGGCGTTCCCGCACAACTACCGGCTGCTGGGCGCCGTGCCGATGGCCTACCTGGTGTTCTGGCTGGCCACTACCGGTACCCGGTTCGTGTCGCTGCGGGTCGATGTGTCGTACGGGATCTACATCTACCACTGGCCGGTGATCCAGCTGCTCACGTTGACGTCGTTGCGATGGCTGCCGGACTGGTCGTTCGCGCCCGTCGCGATCTTCGCGACGGTGCCCGTTGCGCTCGCCTCATGGTTCCTGGTGGAGAAGCCGGCGCTGGCCCGCAAGCACAGCCCGTTCCCGGACCAGGTGGCCGCCTGGCTGACACGGCCCTGGCGCGCGTCGCCGACCGTGGTGGACGTGCCGCGACCGCGGCAGGCCGCCGACGATCTGCCCGACGTCCGGGTCAGCGCGGGAGGGCGTCGATCGCCTGCTGGATCCGCTTGATCGACACCGGGTACCGCGTGCGCATCGGATGGGCGTAGAGGCCGACGCGCAGCTCCTCGATCATCCAGCGGATCTCGCGCAGGGCGTCCGACGGCTCGACGCCGGACGGCAGCGCCGCGAGCTCCGCGGCGTACTCGTCGGCCACGACGCGGACCTGGGCGGTCCATTCGGCGTCGCGGGCGGGGTCGACCCGCAGCTTCTCGATCCGCCGCTCGATCGCCTCCAGGTAGCGGGCCAGGTCGCCGAGGCGGGAGGCGCCCGCGGCCGTGACGAAACCGGGGCCGGTCAGGGCGTGGAGCTGGCCGGTGATGTCGGCGAGGCCCGCCTTCAGCAGTGGGGCGCGCAGGTCGCCTGAAGCCGACTGGACCCGGTGCCAGACGTCGAGCACCCCGCGTACGGCGAGCAGCACCTGAAGAGAGGTGGTGGCCAGGCGCTCCCGGAACAGCTTCTGCAACCGCAGGTAGCCGCGCTCGTCCCAGGCCGGGCCGCCCGCCGCCTTGATCAGCCCGTCGGCCGCGGCCGTGACGCAGTCGTCGACCAGCGCGGCGACGGAACCGTGCGGGTTGCGCGACAGCGCGAGCTTGGCCGCGTTGTCGAGCCCGCGCGTCACCTGCTTGGCCGGCGACGGGGTGTCGAGCAGCAGCAGCCGCCGGACCCCGCGCCAGGTGGCGGGGTCGCGCTCGGCCGCGGTCGGGAAGACCCGGACGTCGGCGGAACTGCCGCGGTCGACCAGGCCGGGGAACCCGGTGACGACGTGCGAGCCGCGGCGGATGGCGTGCTCGCGGGGGAGAGCGCCGATGGTCCAGGTGGTGAGGCCGCGGCGCTCCAGGTCGCTGCCGGCGGCGGCGAGCTCGGCCCGGACCTTCGGCGCCAGCTCGTGCCGCAATGCCTCCAGGTCGGTGCCGCGGGTGACCTCCCGGCCGGCCTCGTCGACCACGCGGAACGTCACCGTCAGGTGCTCGGGCAGCCGGTTCAGCTCCCAGGCCTCGCGCGGGATGTCGACGTTCTTCATGCGGCCGAGCTCGCGTTCCAGCCCGTCGAGCAGCGGCTCGTCCCCGACCTGGAGTCGGGCCAGCACGGCGCGGGCGTGGTCGGGGGCGGGCGCGAAGTTGCGGCGCAGGTTCTTGGGCAGCGTCTTGATCAACGCCGTGACCAGGTCCTCGCGCAGGCCGGGCACCTGCCAGGTGAACGGCGTGGGGTCGATCTGGTGCAGTGCCGCCACGGGCACGTCGACGGTGACGCCGTCGTCGCGCCTGCCGGGCTCGAACGCGTACGACAGCGGCAGTGTGAGCCCGCCGGCCTCGACGTGGTCGGGGTAGGCCGACGCGTCGACGCCCGCGGCCTGTGCCGTGCGCACCATCTCCTCGGTGAAGTCGAGCAGATCGGCCGCACGGTTCTTCTTCCACCACGAATCGAAGTGCCGCCCCGACACGACGTGGGCCGGGATCCGCTGCTCGTAGAACTCCACGAGCGTCTCCTCGTCCACCACGAGGTCGCGCCGCCGCGCCCGCTGCTCCAGCTCCTCCGCGCTGTCGAGCAGAGCACGGTTGGCGTGGAAGAAGCGGTGGCGGGTGTCCCAGTCGCCCTCGACCAGCGCGTGGCGGATGAACAGCTCGCGTGACTCCTCGGGATCGATGCGGCCGAAGTCGACGGTGCGGCCCACGACGATCGGGACGCCGTACAGGGTCACGCGTTCCGTCGCGACGGCGGCGGCACGCTTGCGCGACCAGTGCGGCTCCGAGTACGTCCGTCTGACGAGGTGCCCGGCGAGCGGCTCGATCCACTCCGGCTTGATACGGGCCACGGTGCGGGCGAACAGCGCGGAGGTCTCCACAAGCTCGGCGGCCATCACCCAGCGCGGCTGCTTCCTGGCCAGCGTGGAGCCGGGGAAGATCATGAACTTGGCGCCGCGGGCCCCGAGATACTCCCGCGACTCGCCCTCCTTCAACCCCACCTGGCTCAGCAGACCGGCCAGCACGGAGATGTGGATCGCGTCGGCGTCGGCGTCGTCCTCGTTCGGAGTCAGGCCGGCGTTGCGGGCGGCCGAGCGGAGCTGCGCGTGCAGGTCCTGCCACTCGCGGATGCGCAGGTAGTGCAGGAACTCCTCGCGCAACGTCTTCCGGAACCGGCTGCCGCCGAGCTCCTTGCGCAGATCGGCGACGTAGGTCCACAGGTTGCGGAAGGCCAGAAAATCCGAGCCCTCCTCGGCGAAGCGGGCGTGCTTCTCGTCCGCGGCCTGGCGCTGCTCGGTAGGGCGCTCGCGGGGGTCCTGCACCGACAGCGCGGCGGCGATCACGAGCACCTCCCGCAGGCAGCCGTTGCGGTCGGCCTCGACGAGCATGCGGCCCAGCCGTGGGTCGACGGGCAGCGCGGCGAGCTGGCGGCCCACGGGAGTGAGCTCGCTGCGGCCATCGAGTGCGCCGAGCTCCTGCAGCAGCGCGATGCCGTCGTTGACGCTGCGCACGTCCGGGGGCTCGACGAACGGGAACTCGGTGATCTCGCCGAGCTCCAGCGAGATCATCTGCAGCACCACCGACGCGAGGTTGGTGCGCAGGATCTCGGGGTCGGTGAACAGCGGCCGTGCGTCGAAGTCGTCTTCGGCGTAGAGGCGGACGCAGATGCCGTCGGCGACGCGGCCGCAGCGGCCGGCGCGCTGGTTGGCGCTGGCCTGGCTGACCTTCTCGATCGGCAGCCGCTGCACCTTGAGCCGGCGCGAGTAGCGGGATATGCGCGCGAGGCCGGGGTCGATGACGTAGCGGATGCCCGGCACGGTCAGCGACGTCTCGGCGACGTTCGTGGCGAGCACGACCCGGCGGCCCAGCGAGCTCTGCTTCGGGGCGAACACGCGCTGCTGCTCGGCCGTCGTCTGGCGGGCGAAGAGCGGCAGGATCTCGATGCCCGGGAAATCTCGCTTGGCGAGGGCGTCGGCCGCGTCGCGGATCTCCCGCTCGCCGGGCAGGAACACGAGGATGTCGCCAGGACCCTCGCGGCGCAGCTCGGTGACGGCGTCGGCGATGGCGGCGAGCTGGTCGCGGTCGGGATCGGCATCCGGATCGTCGGGATCGACGACGGGCCGGTACCGCATCTCGACGGGGTAGCTGCGGCCGGACACCTCGACGATGGGGGCGCCCCCGAAATGGCGGGAGAAGCGCTCGGGGTCGATCGTGGCCGAGGTGATGATCACCTTGAGGTCGGGACGCCGGGGGAGCAGCTGGGCGAGGTAGCCCAGGATGAAGTCGATGTTGAGGCTGCGCTCGTGGGCCTCGTCGATGATCAGCGTGTCGTACTGCCACAGCATCCGGTCACCGGTGAGCTCGGCGAGCAGGATGCCATCGGTCATGAGCTTGACCAGCGTGTTCTCGCCGACCTGGTCGGTGAAGCGCACCTTCCAGCCCACTGCGTCACCGATCTCGGTGTGCAGCTCCTCCGCGATGCGGGCGGCGACCGTGCGGGCGGCGAGGCGGCGGGGCTGGGTGTGGCCGATGAGCCCGCGGACGCCGCGGCCCAGCTCGAGACAGATCTTCGGGATCTGGGTGGTCTTCCCGGAGCCGGTCTCACCGGCGACGATCACCACCTGGTGGTCGCGGATGGCGGCGGCGATGTCCTCGCGGCGCGCGCTGACCGGGAGCGTCTCGGGATAGCTGATGGTCGGGAGCGCGGCTCGGCGGGCGGCGATCAGCTGCTCGGACTCGGCGACAGCGGTGGCGATCCCGGCGACGTTCCGGTTGCGGGCGGAATGGTCGCGGGTGCGGCGGGCGGTGTCGAGCCGGCGGGCGAGGCGGTGCTCGTCGCGCAGGCTCAGCGCGGGCAGGCGCTCGGCGAGCGCGTCGAGATCCGCGTCGGAGAACTCGGGCCCGTCCTGCGTGAGTCGGGGCGTCGGTGCGCGCGAGTCGGGCTCCGGGGGTGACGACCGTCGACGACGGGAGCCGGCGGCCGCGGGTCGATCGCCGTTGCGACGGTCCGGCTGCGCGGGCCTGTCTTCTTGGGTCCTGTCCTCTGCCGTGGTGGGAGCGGCCTCCTCGCCATGTGCGCTCCGGGTGGAACGAGGACGGCGCCGGCGCGGCCTGCGGGAAGGCCGGGCGTCGGCGCCGTCGGGAGTCCCGCGGCCCGGCCGGTCGGCGCCGTCGCGGGCGCCTCCACCGGCGGGCATGACGCCCTCGCGGGAGGGGAGGGCGTCAGCGGGTGGGGCGTCCTGCGCGGGGCGCGCGTCTTCGGCTCGGGCCGCGGGAGAGGACATGACTCTTTCAGTGTGACTGAGGCGGGATCACGCCGAGCGTAGGCCCGGTGTGATCTCGTCGTCGACGGGATTGTCGGCCGCCGGGTGCTCGACCAGCGCCAGCACACGGTTGGCGAGGAAGCGGGCGGTGCGGATGGTGGAGCCGCCGCGCGTACTCTCGCTGACCTCGACGAAGCCGCGGCCATGCGTGATGGAGACCTTGCGGCCTGCGCGGGTGGCGGTGATGTCGTAGGTGCGGGTGGTGCCGCTGCCGGCGTCGATCACGATCTCTACGCGGTCGCCCTTCATGGCTGGCCATCCTTCGGCGGTTGTAGCAGCTCAGACAGCCACTACAACCACTCCGACCAGGGAAATGTTCCCGTGACCGGGTAGGTGTCCGAGCCGAGCGCCGGGCGCCTCTCGGCGGATGGCACACCCCGTGGGGTGGCAAAATGGTGAGACCCGGGGCTCGGATCGCTCGACCCGAACAGGGCCTACAACGGGCCGCCCCCCGAATTGATTCCCGCCAGGACGCGGTCGGTGAACGGGGTCCAGGCCTCGATCGCCCACGGGCCGAAGTCGCGGTCGGTCAGCACCACGCCTGCGGCGTGGGCGTCGGGGTCGACCCACAGGAACGTGCCGGACTGGCCGAAGTGGCCGAACGTCCGCGGCGAGCTGTTCGCGCCGGTCCAGTGCGGGGACTTGCCGTCGCGGATCTCGAACCCGAGCCCCCAGTCGTTGGGCTTCTGCCGCCCGTAGCCGGGCAGGATCCCGTCCAGGCCGGGGAACGCGACGGTGGTGGCCTCGGCCAGGGTGTGGGTGAGCGTCGGGGCCTGCAGCTCCGCGGCGAAGCGGGCGAGGTCGGCCGCCGTCGACACCCCGTCGGCGGCGGGGGAGCCCTCCAGCCGGGTGGCCGTCATGCCCAGCGGCTCGCACACGGCCTGGTGCAGGTACTCGGCGAACGGGATGCCCGCAGCGTCGGCGATGGTGGCGCCGAGCACCTCGAAGCCGGTGTTGGAGTAGATCCGCCTGGTCGCGACGGCGGCCTGCACGGTGTCACCGGTGAAGGGGAGGCCGGAGACGTGCGCGGCGAGGTGGCGCACGGTGGAGCCCTCCGGGCCGGCGGGCGTGTCCCACTCGACGGCGCCCTCTTCGACGGCGATCAGCGTGGCGTAGGCCGTGAGCAGCTTGGTGACCGACGCGAGGCGGAACGGCCGGTCCTGCTCGCCCGCCGTGGCGAGGACGCCGCCGTCCGCGGTGACGATCGCCGCCGCGACGTGGTCGACGGGCCAGTCGAGCACCGCGTCGACGGCGGCGTGCAGGTCGTTCACGGGGACATCGTGCCTCAGTGGCCCGATGCCGCCTCCGCGGGAGCAAGCGCGTCGGCGGGTGGGATGCTCGCCGACGTGGCACGGGTGCGGATCGGGACCTCGGGGTGGCGCTACCCGCCGTGGCGCCGCACGTTCTACCCGGAGGGGCTGCCCCAGCGCCGCGAGCTGGAACACCTCTCCCGGCGGGTGGACACGATCGAGATCAACGGCTCCTTCTACGCCCTGCAGCGCCCCGAGCACTACCGCGCGTGGGCCTCCGAGACGCCCGACGACTTCCTGTTCGCCGTCAAGGGCCCGCGGTTCGTCACCCACCTCAAGCAGTTGCGCGACGTCGCCGTGCCGGTGGCGAACTTCCTGGCCTCGGGGGTGCTCGGTCTCGGCCCGAAGCTCGGACCGGTGCTGTGGCAGCTCCCGCCCCGCCTGCGGTTCGACGCCGCGCGCATCGCCACGTTCCTGGCGCTGCTGCCACACACGACGTCGGAGGCGGCGGTGCTCGCCACGCAGCACGACGAGCGGCTGGAGGGGCGCGCGCTCACCGCGACCGACGCCGACCGGCCGCTGCGACACGCGCTCGAGGTGCGGCACGAGAGCTTCCGGGACCCCGCGTTCCCCGCCCTGCTGCGCGAGCACGACGTCGCGCTGGTGCTGGCCGACTCCGCGGGCACCTGGCCGGTGTTCGACGAGGTCACGGCCGATCACGTCTACGTCCGTCTGCACGGTCAGGACGAGCTGTACGCCGGCGGGTACACGGCCGACGCGCTCGACGGATGGGCCGCCCGGGTGCGTGCGTGGCAGGAACGCGGTCTCGACGTCCACGTCTACTTCGACAACGACGCCAAGGTGCACGCGCCCTACGACGCGATCGCCCTGGCCGGGCGGCTCACGCCGGGGTAGCGGCCGGGCGTCCACCAGCCACGCCGTCGGGAACGAGCACGACGAACGGCTGCGGAGGGCACGCTCAGCCGATGAAGGAATCCAGGTCGACGGTGTCGGCGAGACGAGCCAGCCGTTCGACGTCGGGGAGGTCGGCCAGGGAATCCGCCACGGCGTCGATGCGCGGGTCGTCGCCGAAACGCTGCCGGAGCATGAGGCGGGTCAGCCGCACGACGGCCGCCCGCTCACCCGCCTGTATCCCCTCTCGCCGGCCCTCCTGCCGGCCCTCGTCGAGCAGGAGCCGTCCCAGTGGGGTGTCACGAACGGGAACGGGCATGTGGGCCTCCTTGAGCGCTGAGTCGATGGTAGCCGCCGGCAGGGTGATCGAGGCCAGCGTCGTTGCGACCCCCAGGAGCAGCTTGCGCCGGTCAGGGGTGGTGCACGCGGCGATCAGCTCAACCGCGGCCGTGAGTGCGGCCGCCCGTTCGGCCGGTGAGCCCGCGGCGAGGGCCGCGACGGCCGCCGTCGTCGGCCCTGCCAGCAACGGGCCGGGATCGAGGTTCGGCAAGCGGACCACCGTCCAGGTCGCGTCCAGCCGGTCCGGACCGGCGTCGACGTAGCGTTCGGGCAGCGCGATGTCCTGCAGCACCAGCACGTACTGGGCCAGCGCGACCTCCCGGTCGCGGCGTCGCAGTCGCAGGCGGTAGTCGACCATCCGCAGGTCGAGATCGGGCGTCGGATCCTTGACGAACTCCACGTGGACGATTCCGCTCGGCGTTCGGGCCAGCAGATCGGCCCGGGTCGTCGAACCCGGCAGCTCGATCGTGAGCGGTTCGGCCCCACCGCACACGCCGACGATCGACAGCAATGCGTTCAGATCGTCGTCGGCGAGGATCTTCATCGCGTCGTCGTAGACGGGGCCGGGTCGGGGCATGAAACGGACAGTACGGACGGACCCCGACAGAATGGCTCAGCCGCGGATGCGGTTGGTCTCCCCGCTCCACTCCTTCTCCCGCAGCTCGAACTTCTGCACCTTGCCCGTGGAGGTCTTCGGCAGCTCCGCCACGATCTCGACGGTCTTGGGTGCCTTGTAGCGGGCGATCTTCACCTTCACGTGCTCGATGATCTCCTCCGGCGTGGCGCTCTCGCCGTCGGCCAGCACCACGAAACCCTTGGGCACCTCGCCCCACTTCTCGTCGGGTACACCGATGACGGCCGCTTCCAGCACCGCCGGGTGCGAGACGATGGCCTGCTCCACCTCGATCGTCGAGATGTTCTCCCCGCCGGAGATCACGACGTCCTTGGCCCGGTCCCGCAGCTCCACGTAGCCGTCGGGGTACATGACGCCGAGGTCGCCGGAGTGGAACCAGCCGCCCGCGAACGCCTTCTCGGTGCCGTCCACGTCCTCGTAGTAGCCCTTCATGACGTTGTTGCCGCGCATGACGATCTCGCCCATCGCGACGCCGTCCGCCGCCACGTCCTGCATGTTCTCGTCAACGATCCGCACACGGTCGGCGCACACCATCCCGACCCCCTGACGGGCCTGCAGCGCGGCCCGTTCCTCGGGCTCGAGGCCGTCCCACGCGCGCTGGTACTGGTTCACCGAGTACGGCCCGTAGGTCTCCGTGAGCCCGTACACGTGGACGATCCGGAAGCCCTTCTGCTCCATCGCCAGGATCGTGGTGGGTGACGGCGGCGCGCCCGCGGTGGTGATCACGAGCTGGTAGTCGAGCGGCTCGGCCTCGGGGGCCCGCAGGATCGTGGTGACCACCGTCGGGGCGCCGTTGAGGTGCGTCACCCGGTGCTCCTTGATCAACGCCCAGATCGCGTCGCCGCGCACCTCGCGCAGACACACGTGGGTGCCGCCGATGGCCGTGAGCGCCCACGGGGTGCACCAGCCGTTGCAGTGGAACATCGGCAGCGTCCACAGGTAGACGCTGTCGGGCGTGTGCGCGGAGTGGATGATCTCGCCGAACGAGTTCAGGTGGGCGCCGCGGTGGTGGTACATCACGCCCTTGGGCTTGCCCGTGGTGCCGGACGTGTAGTTGATCGACAGGGTCGAGCTCTCGTCCTCGACGGTCCACGGCAGCGGCTCGTCGTTGCCGCGGGCGAGCAGGTCGTCGTAGCGGACGCCGCTGCCGATGCCGTCGCCCGGATTGGCCGGGTCGACCACCGTGATGATCTCCTCGACGGTCTTCAGCTCGCCCGCGACGGGCGCGACCACCGGGTAGAGCGCCGCGTCGATGACCAGCACCTTGGAACCGGAGTGGTCGAGGATGTAGCGCACCTCGTCGGTGGACAGGCGTGTGTTGATCGCGACGAGCACGGCGCCAGCCAGCGGCACGGCGAAGTGCGCCACCAGCATCTCGGGCACGTTGGGCAGCAGGTAGGCGACGCGGTCGCCCGGCTCGACGCCCGATCCGTGCAGCGCGTGAGCGACGCGGGTGGCCTCCGACGCGAACTCGGCGTAGGTGTGCCGGCGCTCGCCGTAGACGATGGCGATCTTGTCCGGGTACACGTCGGCGGAGCGGCGCAGGAAGGCGAGCGGGGTGAGTTGCGTGTTCCAGACCGACAGCGGCATGAGTGGATCCTGAACGCTGCGCCCGGGGCGGGCAAGCGCCGAACGGCGCTCAGTCCTCGACGAGCTTGATGGCCGCGCGCGGGCAGGACGCGACGGCCTCCTCCAGCTTGGGGCGCAGCGATTCCGCGGGGTTCTCGTCGAGGATGTAGAGGAAGTCGTCGTCCCTCACCTCGAACACCTCGGGGACGATTCCCATGCAGATGGCGTTGGACTCGCAGAGGTCGAAGTCGACCGTGACCTTCATGGTCCCATCGTGCACGGCTTCTCCGGCGCCCGAAAGCCAGGTCGGCCTAACCCGGCAGGGAGACCGCCGGTGTGGTGGCCACCGCGCGGGTCGGCGCAGCCGGCGTGGCCGTCGTCGTGCTCGCGGCCGGGTCGGCGGGGTGGTGGACGTCGACGGCCAGCGCCGTGCCGGCCATCGCGACGACACAGGCGGCGCTGATCGCGGCGGCGGCGGCCGCCAGCAGGGTGGGTCGGGTGACGGACATGAGAGCGGGGGTCCTCTCGTGGAGCGGCCGCCGAGGGGGAGCGTCGGCCTGCCCTCCTCATCTCGGGCCCGTCGGTCGTCGTTACCCTTCTGTCACAAGTTGGGCCGTTCGGCTCAGAGCCGCACCGGCAGGCGGGTCAGGCCCCTGATCAGCGTGCTGGAGCGCCACGCCAACTGCGCGGGCTCCGCCGCCAGCGCCATCCCGGGGAAGCGGCTCAGCAGGGTCCGGAACGCGATCTCGCCTTCCAGCCGGGCGAGCGGCGCACCGAGGCAGTGGTGGATCCCGTAGCCGAACGCCACGTGCTGCGATGTGTCGCGGTGCAGGTCCAGCTCGTCGGGATCCGGGTAGCGGCGCTCGTCGCGGTTGGCCGCGGTCAGCGACACCAGGTCGATCTCGCCCTCCGGGATCTCCGTGCCCGCGATCGTCACGGGCTCGGTGGTGAAGCGCAGCGTCGCGAGGTTGACGGGGCCGTCGAACCGCAGGAACTCCTCCACGGCGGCGGGCGTGAGCGCCGGGTCGGCCAGCAGCTCGGCTCGGGTCTCCGGGCGGTTCAGCAGGGCGAGCGCGCCGTTCCCGATCAGGTTCACGGTGGTCTCGTGGCCCGCGACGAGCAGCAGGAACGCCGTCGAGGTGGCCTCGCGCGCCGACAACCGGTCGGCGCCGTCGGTGGCCTGGACGATGGCGGACAGCATGTCGTCGCCCGGGTGCGCCGCCTTGTCGGCCACCAGCGCGGTCAGGAACTGCGCCATCGCGGCGCCGGCCGCGGTCCGCTGCTCCTGAGGGCCGGACGAGAGCAGCGTGTTGGACCACTCGCGGAACGCGTCGCGCTGCCCCTCGGGCACACCGAGCAGCTCGCAGATCACGGTCATCGGCAGCGGGAACGCGAACGTGTCGAGCAGGTCCACCGTGCCGTCGCCCGCCGCGGCGCGGGCGGCCATCCCGTCGGCGAGCTCGCTCGCGATCTCCTCGATCCGCGGGCGCATCCGCGCGATGGCCCGCCCGGTGAACGCCCTGTTCACGAGCTTGCGCAACCGCGTGTGGTCCGGCTGGTCGGTGTTGAGCATGTGCCCGGCCAGCGATTCCGCGAACTGCCCGCGGTTCTCCGGCGCGACGACGAGGTGGCGTTCCAGCAGCTCCCCGAACCGCCCGCCGTCCTTCGACAGCCGGGCGTCGTTCAGTGCCTCCCGCGCGTCGGCGTAGCGCGTGACCAGCCAGACGCTCATGCCCAGCGGCGTCACCGCTCGGGCGACGGGGCGCTCCTCGCGGAGCACCCGGTAGAGGGCGTGCGGGTCGGCCAGGAAGTCGCTGTCGAGCTGGAGCGTCATGGCCCCACCGTAGGACGATCAGCTCTTGCGCAGCACCGGCCGTAGGTCGTCCAGCACGGCCGCGTTCTCGATGGTGCCGGGCACCGGCTCGTCGAGGCCGTCGGCGATGCCACGCATGGTCTTGCGCAGGATCTTGCCGCTGCGGGTCTTGGGCAGCGCCGCCACGACGGCCACGTCCTTGAGGGACGCGACCGCCCCGATCTGATCGCGGACGAGTTGCACCAGCTCGGCCCGCAGCTCGTCGCCGTCGCGTTCGACGCCGGACTTGAGCACCACGAACCCGCGCGGGATCTGGCCCTTCATCGGGTCCGCCACGCCGATCACGGCGCACTCGGCCACGTCGGGATGCGAGGCGAGGACCTCCTCCATCCCGCCCGTCGAGAGGCGGTGCCCGGCCACGTTGATCACGTCGTCGGTGCGGCCCATGACGTAGACGTAGCCGTCGGAGTCGATGCGCCCGCCGTCGCCGGTGAGGTAGTAGCCGGGGAAGGCCGACATGTAGGAGCTGACGAACCGCTCGTCGTCGTTCCAGAGCGTGGGCAGGGCGCCGGGCGGCATCGGCAGCTTCACGACGATCGCGCCGTCGGTGCCCGCCTCCACGGCCTTCCCCGACGCGTCGAGCACCTGCACGTCCCAGCCGGGCAGCGGCACCGTCGGCGAGCCGGGCTTCACCGGCAGCAGCTCGATGCCGGCCGGGTTGGCGACGATCGGCCAGCCCGTCTCGGTCTGCCACCAGTGGTCGATCACGGGGATGTCGAGCAGTTCCGTGGCCCAGCGCAGCGTCTCGGGATCGAGGCGCTCGCCGGCGAGGAACAGGTACTTCATGCAGGAGAGGTCGTACTTCGCGGCGTACTCCCCGCGCGGGTCCTCCTTCTTGATCGCCCGGAACGCCGTCGGCGCGGTGAACAGGCTCTTGACCTTGTGCTCCTGCACGACCCGCCAGAACTGCCCGGCGTCCGGGGTGCCTACCGGCTTGCCCTCGTAGAGCACCGTCGTGGCGCCGGCCAGCAGCGGCGCGTAGACGATGTAGGAGTGGCCGACGACCCACCCGACGTCGGACGCAGTGAAGATCGTCTCACCGGGGCCCACGTCGTAGACCGAGGGCATCGACCAGTTCAGCGCCACCGCGTAGCCGCCGCCGTCGCGCACGACGCCCTTGGGCTTACCGGTGGTGCCGGAGGTGTAGAGGATGTAGAGCGGGTCGGTGGCCTTCACGGGCACGCAGTCGGCCGGGGTCGCGTCCGCGGCGGCCGACGCCCAGTCGATGTCGTTCGGCCCCATCTCGGCCACGGCCTGGGGCCGCTGCAGGATCACGCTCGCCGCCGGCTTGTGCTCGGCGAGCTCGATGGCCTTGTCCAGCAACGGCTTGTAGGCGATCACCCGCTGGCCCTCGATGCCGCAGGACGCCGACACGATCACCGTCGGGGCGGCGTCGTCGATGCGGACGGCCAGCTCCTTCGGGGCGAACCCGCCGAACACCACCGAGTGCACGGCCCCGATCCGCGCGCACGCGAGCATCGCGACGACGGCCTCGGGCACCATCGGCATGTAGACGACCACGCGGTCGCCGCGGCCCACGCCCTGGCTCGCCAGCACCCCGGCGAACGCGGCGACCTCGTCGCGCAGCTGCGTGTAGGAGTAGGTGCGCTGCGTGTCGGTGACGGGGGAGTCGTAGACCAGCGCGGCCTGCTCGCCGCGGCCGGCGTCGACGTGGCGGTCCAGGGCGTTGTGGCAGACGTTCAGCTCGCCGTCCGGGAACCACCGGTAGAACGGCGGGTTCGACGCGTCGAGCGCCCGGGTCGGAGCCACGTGCCAGTCGATGGACTCCGCGGCCTTCAGCCAGAAGACCTCCGGGTTGTCGACGCTGGCCTGGAAGACGTCCTCGTAGGCGCTCACCGGGCGACTTTAGGGCCGATCGGTCCGGCCGTGCAGGGTTTCTTCCACACCCACCTGCCTGGGTGGTCAGGCCCTCCTCGTCCGTGTGTACGGAGCGTGTTCGGTAGACGCAACGTAGCGTCACCACCCGATCGGCGCACTCACGATGGGGGCATGTCCGTCGTTCCACTCACTGTAGTGATTCGCCTACTGCCTGTTCGTGAATGACCGCAGTCACGTTCGCGGCCGGGCCGGCGATGGGAGGGCACGGGCGATCGGCGCCCGCGCGGACGAGGGGACAGCAGCGGTGGCGGTGTGGACATCGGGGGTCGGGTACGCGCCGTGGACGCGCACGGTTCCGGTCCCGCCCGCGCCCCCCGGACTCCGCCGGCACACCCCGGTTCTGGCGGCGGCGGCGGCGCTCATCGCGGTACTGGGTCTGATGGTCGGGCTGCGCGGGGGGCCGGTCCGCGTTCCGACGCCGCCCGCGGCCGCATCCGTCGACGCCTGCGCGCCGAGCTGGGTCACGGGCTGGCAGGCCGCGGCGCAGCCGGCCCCCGCACCCGCCGGTCTGGCCGGATCGACGCTGCGGATGATCGTCCACCCGCAGGTGACGGGCTCGCAGGTGCGCGTGCGCCTGTCCAACGCCTACGGGGCCACGCCCCTGGTGGTGGCCTCGGCGTCAGCGGCGCGCTCCGACGGTGCGGCGCCGGTGCCGGGCGCATCGCAGCCGGTCGCGTTCCACGGCCTCGCGGGGGTCGTCGTGCCGCCGGGTGGGCAGGTGCTGAGCGACCCCGTTCCGGTGGTGGCGGAGGTCGGGGTGCCGCTGGCCGTCAGCCTGGTCGTCACGGCCGCGCCGCAGGTGGCCACCCAGCACACCGTGGCGCTGCAGACCTCCTACGTCGGGCAGGTCCCCGTGGCGTCCTGGCTCTTCCTCACCGGCGTCGAGGTGCTCGCGCCCCGGCCCGAGAACGCCGTCGTCGCGGTCGGTGACTCGATCACCGACGGCGTCGGCAGCGGCGAGGACACGAACGAGCGCTGGTCCGATGCACTGGCCGCGCGCCTGACGGCGGCGGGGGGTGCGGCCGACATGGCCGTGCTGAACGCCGGTATCTCCCGCAACGAGTTGCTGGCCGGCAGCGCGGAGGACGGCGACACCCCGCTGCAGCGCTTCGACCGGGACGTCGCCGCCGCCGCGGGCGCCACCGACGTCGTGCTGCACATCGGCACGAACGACATCGCCGCCGGTCAGGGGGCCGAAGCGATCATCGGCGGGCTGAAGCAGTTCGCCGAGCGCACGCACGCGGCGGGCCGGCGGATCTTCCTCACGACGATCACGCCGTCCACGAACGGCGCGCACGGCACGCCCGCCGCCACCGCGGTCCGGGACGCGGTGAACACCTGGGTGCTGGCCCACGGCCGGGACTACGCCGACGGCGTGTTCGACTTCGCCTCCGCCGTCGCCGACCCGGTGCGCCCGACCCGCCTGGCTCGCGCGTTCGACTCGGGCGACGGCCTGCACCTCTCACCCGCCGGGTACCGCGCTCTGGCCGGGGTGGTGGATCTCCCGGGGCTGACTGGAAGTCCCTGCCTGGCCGACACCTCGCCCGCCCGGGTGGTCGTCAGCGGAAACTGAGGCTATACGTCTGTACAGTTAGCTGTACAGACGTATAGCCTGTCGTCGTGCCCCCTGACGACCTGACCGCACGTGCCCGGATCCGCGATGCCGCCATGGCCGTGTTCGCCGAGCGCGGGGTCGCCGGCGCCACGATCCGCGGCATCGCCGACCGGGCGGGTGTCTCGCCCGCGCTGGTACAGCACCACTTCGGCACGAAGGACGGCCTCCGCGCGGCCTGCGACGCCCACGTCCTGGACTACCTGCGCGGCGAGACGAAAGCCGGTCTCGACGACGGGCGGATCGGCGAGCCCGGCTACGTCGCGCAGGTCTACGCATCGGCGCCGCCGCTGATGCGCTACCTCGCCCGGGCCCTGGTCGACGGCTCGCCCGCCGCGACCACGGTGTTCGACGAGATGGTCGGCCTCACCGAGGCCCACCTCGCCGACCGGCCCGGCCACTCCGACCCCCACACCCGTGCCGTCGTCTACACGGCCATGCGCCTGGGCGTCACGGTGCTGCACTCGCACGTGTCCCGGGCCCTGGGCGAGGACGTGTTCGGCGCGTCCGCCGCACCGCGCGTCGGCCGGGCGACGCTCGACATCACCGCCCCCGACCTGCTGCCCGACGGCCTCGCCGAGCGGGCCCGCGCGGGGCTGGACCTCTTCGAAGGAGAAGAGACATGACCGCACCTGTCGTCGCCCGGGGCCTGGTGAAGACGTTCGGGCACGTCCGCGCCCTGGACGGCCTCGACCTCGAGGTCCACGCCGGCGAGGTGCACGGCTTCCTCGGCCCCAACGGCGCCGGCAAGACCACTGCCATCCGGATCCTGCTCGGCCTGCTGCGGGCCACATCGGGCCGGATCGAGCTGTTCGGCGGCGACCCCTGGGCCGACGCGACGGCCCTGCACCGGCGCCTGGCCTACGTGCCCGGGGACGTCACGCTGTGGCCGTCACTCACCGGGGGCGAGGTGATCGACCTGCTCGGACGGCTACGGGGTGGGGCCGATCCCGCCCGCCGGGCCGAACTGCTGGAGCGCTTCGAGCTGGACCCGCGCAAGCGCTGCCGCACCTACTCCAAGGGCAACCGGCAGAAGGTGGCGCTGGTGGCCGCCCTCGCCTCGGACGCCGACCTGCTCGTGCTCGACGAGCCGACGTCGGGCCTGGACCCGTTGATGGAGGCGGAGTTCGGGCGGGCCGTGGCCCAGGAGCGCGACCGCGGGCGCACCGTGCTGCTGTCGAGCCACATCCTCTCCGAGGTGGAGACGCTGTGCGACCGCGTCAGCATCATCCGCGCCGGCCGCACCGTCGAGTCGGCAACGCTGCCGGAGCTGCGACGCTCCCGGCGCACGGTGGTCACCGCGGAGCTGGCCTCCCCGCCGCTGGGCCTGGAGAGGCTCGACGGCGTGCACGACCTGGAGGTCCACGGCACGACCGTGACCTGCCGGGTCGATCCCGGGGGTCTCGACGCCGTGCTGCACGCGCTCACCGCGTCCGGCGTCCGCAGCCTGACCAGCCGGCCGCCGTCGCTGGAGGAGCTGTTCCTGGCGCACTACCGCGAGGAGGTGACGGTGTGAGGGAAGTGATCTGGCTGTACCTGCGCCGCGACCGCGTGTCGCTGCTCGTGTGGATCGTGCTCTCGGCGTTGCTCCCGGTCGGGGTGGCCGCCGGATCGGCCGGGGCCTACCCCGACCAGGCCACGCGCGACGCGTTCGCAGCGGGGGTCGCCTCGAACCCCGCCGAGCTCGCCACCCGCGGGCCGGTGTTCGCGGCCACGGTCGGCGGCCTCACGGCGTGGACGGTGGCCGCGTCCGGTGCCGTGATCGTCGGAGGGCTGGTGAGCGTGCTGTTCATCGTGCGCTGGACCCGGTCGGAGGAGCAGGCCGGGCGCCGCGAGCTGCTGGGCTCCACCATGCTCGGGCGGCAGGTACCCCTCGCGTCGGCGCTGGTGGTGGCCGTCGGCGCGAACCTGGCCATCGGGGTGCTGGTGGCGGTGCTCCTGATCGCCTACGGGCTTCCCGTGGTCGGGTCGGTCGCGCTCGGGCTCGTCTACGTCGTGGCCGGCGTGCTGTTCGCGACGGTCGGGGCGGTGGCGGCGCAGGTCGTCGAGTCCGCGGGCGGGGCGCGGGCGATCGCGCTGGTGGTGCTCGGCGCCGCGTTCGCGGTCTCCGCGGTGGGCGAGGTGGGCCGCACCTGGCTGGTCTGGGCCACGCCGTTCGGCTGGGCGCGGCGGGTGCAGGCGTTCGCGGGGGAGCGGTGGTGGGTGCTGCTGCTGTTCGTCGTTCCCGCGGCGGTGCTGGCGGTCGGGGCGTTCGCGCTCTCGGCCCGTCGCGACGTCGGGGCCGGGCTGGTCCCCGCCCGTTCGGGACCGGCTGTCGCGGGCCCGCGGTTGCGCAGCCCGCTCGCGTTGGCGTGGCGCCTGCACCACGGCGCCCTGTGGGGGTGGGCCGCGGGTCTGACGGCGCTCGGGCTGCTGCTCGGATCGGCGATGCGGTCGCTGGGTACCCAGCTCGACACGCCGGCGTTCCGGGCGCTTGGCGCCGCGCTCGGCGGTGGCGACCCGGCGGAGGTGTTCTTCCGATTCGTCCTCTACGTGCTGGCCCAGGTCGTGGCAGCCGCTGCGATCGCGGCGGTGCTGCGGATGCGCCAGCAGGAGACCGCAGGGCTCGCCGACGTCGTGCTCGCCGGACCCGTGGCCCGGGTGCGGTGGGCGCTCGGCCACCTGGCGGTGACGGCTGCCGGTGTCGTTCTCGCGGTGGCCGGGCTCGGACTCGGCGCGGGTGTGGCGTACGGCACACCACTCTCCGTGGTCGGCTCGACGCTCGCGTACCTGCCCGCGTGCCTGCTGTTCGCGGCCGTGGCCGTGGCGCTGTACGGCTGGGCGCCGCGGCTCGCCGCACCGGTGGCCTGGACGCTCCTGGGCGCGGCTCTGGTGCTGGACCTGCTCGGGGAGTTCCGGGTGGTCGGTCGGGCGGTGCTGGCGCTCTCGCCGTTCGTCCGGACGTTGACGCCGCTGACGGCCGGGTCGGGCCTGACGGTCGCGCTCGTCGGCATGGCCGCGGTGGCCGCGGCGCTGGCCGCTGTGGGCCTGACCGGCCTGCGCCGGCGGGACATGGCCTGATCCGGTCTCCCGGCCAACACCCCCGCGCCCGCCCCATGGCGTCCTGTGGCTGTCAGCCGCGGCTCTCGGACTGCCACACGGAGCCACGTGGCAGTGAAGGGCGCGATGCTCCTAGCGGCGGCCGAGCCGGCGCAGGCCGCGGCGGCGCGGCTCGTCGTCCTCGACCACGGGAAGCGGGCCGGTGGGGGTGTCCTCGCGGTCGAGCCGGTCGATCACCCAGTCCACGGCGAGCGCGCCCGGCGAGATCCCGCGTTCCTGCGCGATCCGGCGCAGTTGCTCGATGCGCAGGGCCGGCAGACGCAACTGGAAGACCTGCGCCGACCCGAAACGACCGGTCAGCTCGGTGGGGTGCTCCTCACCGCCGGGGGCGAGGGCGGCCAGGTAGGAGTCGAGGTGGGTGTCCTCGTCGAGCGCCGCATCCGTGAACCCGACCCCGGGCGGGCCGGGTGGCGGCGCCGCGGGCGAGCGGTGGCGGGAGCGTCGCGGCTCGGGGGGGAGGGCCATCGGCCCAGGGTACGACCGAGCTCAGCCCGCGAGCCCGAAGCCCGCCGCGTCCAGGGCGCTGGCGATCTCCGAGCGGTCGACCTCGCGGTCGGCGAGCACCGTGACGGCACCGGTCTCCAGCCGCACGTCGACGGCGCTGACACCGTCGATCTCGCGGACCTCCTCGCTGACCGACATCGCACAGTGCCGGCAGGTCATGCCGGTGACGGTGACCTCGGTGCGGAACGGTGCCTCGACAGACATGGGTCCTCCTGCGTCGCGTGCCTCACATCGTGGCAGCTGTCGGCCCTTGGCCCTACAGCGGCCCGGCATGTGCGGAGAGTGACCGGGATGGACCGCCCTCACCCCTCAAGAGGGGTGCATCGAGGGGCCCGGCTAGGTAACGTCTCGGTCACGGCCACGGGGGTCGTTGCGGGTCGTGCCAGCCGGGATGACTGTCCCGGGCGGGTGACGGCCGGACGGGAGGCGTCAGTGAACGGTGTCGGGAGTGTGCGTCGTCAAGTTGGGGACGAGAGGGTGACCACGACCGGGTCCATCCCGGCGCAGAGAACCGCCTCGGACGCCTACCGGGTGTCGGACGACCAGCTGAACCGGGCCCGTCTGGTGGTGGCGAAGAACTCGGCCGGTTCCGAGGATCTCCGGCAGCTGCTCGACATGCTCGGGCTGATCTCCGCCAGCCCGGACCAGCCCCCGCCCGTCACGCGCTGACCTGCGACCATGTCGATCGGGGGCCCCGGGTGTGGGTCCCTGATCCGGCCTGTCGTAGTCTTACGGAGCTCCCAACGGACAGTCGTTGCTGGCGAGGACGGTCCCGGCAGTCCAAGTCCCCATCGTCTAGTGGCCTAGGACTCCGCCCTTTCAAGGCGGCAACGCGGGTTCGAATCCCGTTGGGGGTACGCTCCACCAGCACGGTAGGTTCCACCAAGCAAGGCCCAGTGGCGCAGTTGGTTAGCGCGTCGCCCTGTCACGGCGAAGGTCGCGGGTTCGAGTCCCGTCTGGGTCGCTCCACCAGGTGTCCGGCTTCTGTCGGCCCGGCCAGGTAGCTCAGTTGGTACGAGCGACCGCCTGAAAAGCGGTAGGTCGGCGGTTCGACCCCGCCCCTGGCCACAATCTCGTCCCCGGCTCGTTCAGCCTTCTCTGTGGCCGAACTACTCGACCGTTGAACCATTCGCCGCTGCTCGCGTCAACGCGGCTGTTCACCGCTCCGGCGTTGCGCAGAGCGTTCGTTTCGGTCGCCCTCCGGTTACGATCCACCCGGTTGGGGGACACGTGCGCGGAGGAACATCCAGATTGAAACGGTTCAGGGGGACACGGGGGCGGCGAACTAGGCCGATCGGCTCACGCCGGTGGGCTGTTTGGTCGTTGCCCCGGAGCGTGCTGCTCGTCGTCGTGGTCGTGGAGCTCCTCGCCGCCACCGCCCTCGCGGCCGGCGCGGGTGCGGTCGTCCGGTCCCTGCCCGCCCAGTGGCTCTGGATCGTCGTGGTCCTGCTCGCCTGCGGGGCTGCCAGTACGGAGGCCTCGCTGGGCGTCGAGCGGTTGCGCCGCCGTACCGACGAGACCCCGCACATCGATCTCAGCTCGGTGTGGGCGCTCGCCGCGGCGATCCTGTTGCCCGGACTCGTGGCCAGCGCTCTCGTCGCGGTCCTCTACGTGCACATCTACCTGAGGATCTGGCGACGTTCCGGCGTGCCGCCCTACCGGTTCCTGTTCAGCGTGGCCACCGTCGTGCTCGCCGTGCAGGCCGCGTCCGCCGTGGTCCAAGGCCTGGCCGGGGGCGATCCGTTCCGCAGTGGCTCCGGGCTGCTCGCGGTCGTGCTCGCGCTGATCGCCTACGCAGTGGTCAACATGGCCCTGATCGCCGCCGTGATCGTCCTGAGCGGTCCGACCCGCAACCTCAGCACCTTCTTCCAGGTCGTCTCCCATGGCGACGAGGCCGTGCTCGAGTTCGCCACGCTGTCGATGGGTGTGCTCGTCGCAGGCGCCACGGCCTCGTTCGGGGCCCCCTACGCGGTGCTCGTGCTGCCGCCACTCATCGTGCTGCACCGCACGGTGCTCGTGCGGCAGTTCGAGGAGGCGGCCAGCACCGACAGCAAGACCGGCCTGCTCAACGCCGCCACCTGGCACGTCCAGGCCGGCCGGGAGATGCGCCGGGCCGAGCGCGGCCACACCCAGGCCACCGTCCTGGTGCTCGATCTCGACCACTTCAAGCTCATCAACGACCGCTACGGGCACCTCGTCGGTGACCAGGTGCTCGCCGCCGTCGCCGCCGCCGTCCGGGCGGAGGTCCGCGACGACGACATCGTCGGCCGCTTCGGAGGTGAGGAGTTCGTCGTGCTGCTGCGCGGGGCCGACGGCGCCGCGGGTGGTGCGCGGGAGGCGGCGGAGGTCGTCGCCGAACGGATCCGCCTGCGGGTGGCCGCCCTGCGGGTGGCCGTCCCCGGGTCGCGCGACTCGGTCGTCGTCGAGGGGCTCACCGTCTCCATCGGCGGCGCCACGCTCCCGCTCGACGGTATCGAACTGGGAAAGCTGCTCGAGGTGGCCGACGCGGCGATGTACGACGCGAAACACGCCGGGCGCAACCGGATCCGGATGGGTGTGGGCAGCGGACGCTCCGCGGGCGAGGGCTGACTGCGTTCGTCCGCCGCCCCACGGCGTGGCACGATCGTTCCGTCCGTCGTGTGCCCAGGAGGGGACGATGTCCGTGACCCCTGCCATCCCTGCCACCCGCCGCGTCGGCCGTCGTCCGGTCACGTCGCGGTCGGAGATCGAGCACATCGCGCTGGACCTCTTCACCCACAACGGCTTCGACACCACCACGGTGGACGACATCGCGGCCGCGGCCGGCATCGGTCGGCGCACCGTGTTCCGCTACTACGCCTCGAAGAACGACATCCCGTGGGGGGCGTTCGACGAACAGCTCGACCGGATGCGGGCCACGTTCGCGGGGCTGTCCGGTGACCTGCCGGTGATGGCGGCCGTCCGCGTAGCGGTGCTGGAGTTCAACGACGTGGCCCCCGAGGAACAGCCGTGGCACCGCAGGAGGCTTCGGCTGATCCTCGACACGCCCGCCCTCCAGGCCCATTCCACGCTGCGTTACGCCGCGTGGCGGCAGGTGGTGGCCGACTACGCCGGGACACGCCTGGGTCTTCCCCCTGACGAGCTGGTGCCCCAGACCATCGGTCACGCGAGTCTCGGAGTGGCCCTCGCCGCCTACGAGAGGTGGCTGCGCGCGGAATCAGGAGAACTGCGGGATCTGCTCGAAACTGTCTTCTGCGCTCTCGAGCGGGGCCTCGACGCATCGTGACCACAAGGTGCGGGAAGGGGCCGGCGAAAACAAATCCGCCGGCCCCTTTCCTGCTTTTCCTACGGAGTCGGCAGCCCCACGCCCGGTACGGCCACGCCCCCGGTCCCCGGAGCCGCCGCGCCCACTCCGGGAAGGGCGGGCGCAGGAAGGGCGGGCACTGCCGGTGCCGGAACCGCCGGAGCACCGGGCAACGTGCCTGCACCCGGCGCCGCCGGATCGGCCGGCACACACGGGAGTGTGGTCGCCGGGGCGCCCGTGGCCGGGGCGGTGGCGGCGGGGTCGGGCACAGCAGGCGCGTCCGGAGTCGGGACGGCCGGCGCCGCGGCGGCCGGGTCCGGCACCGCAGGCACAGCCGGGCACGGCACAGCGGGGGCCGGAACGGCTGCTCCCGGGTCGGGGACGGCCGGGGTCGGCACCAGCGAGCCGGGGCCGGGCAGCGTCACCCCGGGTACCGGGACGCCGGGGTCCGGAGTGGGCGGAACAGCTTCCGTGCCCACGGCGCTGGTCGGGAGCGCGGGAACGGCCGGTACCGCGGGCACGACCGGCACCGCGGGAACGGCCGGTACCGCGGGCACGACCGGCACCGCGGGAACGACGGGTACCACGGGCAGCGGCACGAGACCGCCCAGCAACGATGGTGCGAGACCCTGGACGGTCACCAGCACGCTGTTGAGGAGCCCCCCGAGCAGTGTGGTCGGCACTCCGGGCAACGCCGGCACCCCGGGAACCGGGAGCGGAACGGGCAGCTGGCCCGGAAGCGCCCCCGCCGCCGCGTGCGAGACCGGCAGTTCTGCGGCATTGGCGACAGTGGCGCCGCAGAGGGTGACCACTGCTCCGGTCGTCACTGCGGCAATCGACAGAGTCATTTTGCGACCCCGCATCGGAGCCTCCCTGGATCGGTGTGGATGATGTCGGGAGAATGATGCGGCGCGCCCATTTTCGGCACCAGGTTCCACAAGTGCCGTGCGCTGCGGGCGATGCCCCGGGAATGCGACGAACGGTGACCACTCCCTGTCTCGTACGCGGAACGGGTGTCACCCGGGACGGTGGTCGGCCGACACCGTCACCCAGGCGCGCCGCGACGCGCTCGGGCGGGGGATCCGGCTTCGGAGCGGCGTCACCCGACGGCGTGGGACTTGGCGGTCCCCACCCGGTCGGGGACTCATCTCACCGTCTGTGCTGCTCGGAGCCGTGATTTCTCACCGTCGGTAGCAGACCTGCGGGGGCGTGCCGCTCGTCGCGCCGCGCCTGCAGCTCGGCGTGGGCCCGTGATAGGTTCGCCGCGGTTGCAGTCGTGTT
Organism: Mycobacteriales bacterium; assembly: GCA_038231335.1. GTDB lineage: Bacteria > Actinomycetota > Actinomycetes > Mycobacteriales > Pseudonocardiaceae > Pseudonocardia. Next base: position 50,284 of record JBBRLM010000021.1, on the reverse strand, counting down.
CCTCGATCGTTGTGAAGCGTCCGTGGAGAGTGACGGTGGGCTTCACAGGCGTCGGGGAGTTCGTCTCTGCGTGCGTCGGTGTTCCCGTGCAGCCCCCGGTCGGCACGGTGCCGGCCAGGGTCCGCTTCACGTGTATGGAGAACAGGTATGCCGCAGGGCACCGTCAAGTGGTTCAACGCCGAAAAGGGCTTCGGCTTCATCGCCACCGACGACAACGGTCCGGACGTCTTCGTCCACTACTCGGCCATCCAGTCGGACGGCTTCCGTAGCCTCGACGAGAACCAGCGGGTCGAGTTCGAGTCGAGCCAGGGCGCCAAGGGCCCGCAGGCCGACACGGTCCGCCCCATCTGAGTTCCACCCACCGAGGTTGACTCAGAGCTGAGCTTCACCGCAACCGGCGATCCCTTCGGGGGTCGCCGGCTGCGGTGTTCTGCCCCTTCAGGCACCGTCCGACAACCACGCCACCGTGCGGGCCAGCCCCTCGTCGATCCCGGCTGGCCGGTACCCCAGCGCCCGGGCGCCTGCGTCGTCGACGCGCACCGGCGGGAATCCGCCGTACACCTCCGAGCGCCGGGCGAACGTGCCGGCGTCCGGGCCCAGTGCGGATCCCGGCGGCAGGGCCCGCACCTTCTTCCCGCCCGTCAGGTCGGCGAACGCGTGCAGCACCCGGCTGTAGGACGCCGTCTCCCCGCACAAGAGGTAGCGATGCCCGGCCTCGCCGTGCTCGAGCGCGAGCAGCGTGCCGGCGGCGACGTCCTCGGCGAGCACCCACGAGACCGTCGCGTCCACCACCTCGGCCACCTCGCCGCTCGCGGCGGCGAGCAGCAGCCCGGTGTAGGAGCGGGGTCCGAGCGGACTGGGCCCGTAGACACAGCCCGGGCTGACGATCCGCACGTCGAGGTCGTCGGCCGCCAGCACGAGTTCGTCGGCTGCGGCCTTCGATGCGGAGTAGGGGTCGGCGAGGGCGCGCGGTGCGACCGGCTCCTCGGCCATGAGGCCGGTGGCGTCCATCAGCGCCGCGCCCGTGCCGGTGTGGACGAATCGCGGCACGCCCGTCGCGCGGGCCGCGGCCAGCACCGCCAGGGTGCCCTCGACGTTGACCCGCCGGATCTCCTCCGGCGTCCCGCCGACGGTGCCCGCCAGATGGAGCACCGCGGTTGCACCGTCCGCGGCCCGGCGGAGTCCCTCCGCATCATCCAGATCGGCGACCACGAGCTCGACGCCGAACGGCAGCAGCGCGGCGGCCCGGGCCGGGTCGCGCACCACCGCCCGCACCTCGTGTCCCTCGCGGACGAGCAGGTGCACGAGCGCACTGCCCAGGTAGCCGGTGGCGCCGGTGGTCATCAGCATCCGCTGGATCCTGCCAGCCGCTGGGCGTGGACGGGGTCCGCGACGACCGGTCGTCGTCACGGATGGAGCAGCCGCCGACCCACCGTCATGCTCCGGTCACCCGCTGCACGTGCTTCGGCGGCCGCCCGACCGGGAGACCCTCAAGGGCTCCGAACCCGCTCGTCTCGGCGTCGCGTGCGGTCGCCGCGTGCCTCTGGTCCGCCAGTACCCGAGGGGGCACTGTCAGTGTTGAAGAACACAGCAGGTCGAAGAGATACGCACTGGAGGTTGTTGGATGTCGGGCTGGGACAGCTACCGCGCGGTGTACGGCGCGGAGCTTCGCGCGGCGGCACACGAGTTCGATGACCACGGCTGGTCCGTGGCCGAGCAGACCGCCACCACGCTGCTGCTGATCACCGGCCGGGCCCTCGACATCCTCGAGGTCCCCGCCGCCACCGGCCGGGAGGTGTGTGCCCACCTGCGCGACGCGGGCCGCGTCGTCCCTGTGGCCGCCACCGACTCCGGCACCTGGTGGTTCCCGATGAGCGCCGGTGCGGAGCTGCCCGCCGAGCTCGCCGCCGCCGAGGGCGTCGTGCTGCACGGCGCCGGCGACGCGGTGCTCGCGCCTCCGTCGCAGGTGCCCGACGGTTGGGTCCACTGGCGGGTCTCGCCCGCACTGGTCGGCTACCGCGTGCCGCCCGCTGATGTCGTCTTCCATGCCGCTGTCGACGCCGTTCGACAGCACTCCGCCCACAACTCGCACCCGGGCGCCCAGCGGCCCGCCGGCGCGACGGTGGCGGCGATGCGGTCCTAGCGGATCGCGACCCGGGCTCCGGTCCGGTCCTCGCTGACGCAGCCGTCGCGCTGCGCCGAGGACCCCGGGTGCCCGGTGGTGTGGCCTCGGGCCGCACCACCGAACATGGCCGGGGTCGGTGAAGAACCACCGACCCCGGCCAGAACACACGACGGCACCGCGGGAGCCGAGTACCTCCCGATGTCGTGGGGGCAATCACGACGTCGGGAGGCACTGCCCCCGACCGGAGTGGATCCGAAGAACTCGTCCACCGGCAGCCGGGCACCGTGGTCCGGGCTGCCCGTCCCCTCCGCCGCGGGGCAGCGGTGGAGGAGCCGAACATGCGATCCGAACACCCTGCCTTCGCTGAGACGGGCACTATGGGTTCGTGCAGACTTCGCAGTCCCCCCGATCGGACGCGTCCGGTGACGCGGACACAGGGCCGATCGGTGTCGTTCCACCCCGCACTCGTCCGGTCGTGGAGGTCGGGCTCGGGTTCGGTCACGTCGACTCCACCACCCGGGCCAACGACCTCCGGAAGATGAAGCGGCTCGCCACCGGGCTGCTCCTCGTGGCCACCGTCATCTTCCTGCTGTCGCGTTGGTGGGAGGTCAACGACGGCCCCACCTGGATCGGGTACGTCCGGGCCATGGCCGAGGCCGGGATGGTGGGCGCGCTCGCCGACTGGTTCGCCGTCACCGCGCTCTTCCGGCATCCGCTGGGGATCCCGATCCCGCATACGGCGATCATCCCCACGAAGAAGGACATGATCGGCGACAGCCTCGGCGACTTCGTCGGGGAGAACTTCCTCTCCGAGGACGTGGTGCGCGACAAGCTCGCCCGCGTCGAGGTGTCGTCGCGGGTGGGGGCGTGGATCGGCCAGGAGAGCAATGCCGACCGCATCACCGCCGAGCTCGCCACAGCCGCTCGCGGCGTCGTCACCGTGCTGCGCGACGAGGACGTCCAGGACGTCATCGAGCAGGTGCTGCTGCGCAAGCTGATGGAGAAGCCGATCGGGCCACCGCTGGGCACCGTGCTCGAGGGCGTGCTGGCCGACGGCTCGCATCACCGCATGGTCGACCTCGTGTGCGACCGCGCCTACGACTGGGTGGTGGGCAACCAGGAGATGGTGCTGCGCATCGTGCACGAGCGGGCACCGTCGTGGTCGCCGCGGTTCGTCGACGACCTGATCGCCGACAAGCTGTTCCTCGAGGTCCAGAACTTCGCGTGGGCGGTGAAGACCGACCCCGAGCACCCGCTGCGCAAGGCCGTCGACACGTTCCTCAGCGACTTCGCCACCGACCTGCAGCGGGACCCCGACACCATCGAGCGCGCCGAGCGGATCAAGCAGCAGATCGTGGCCCACCCGGATGTCCAGAAGTTCATCGGGCAGGCGTGGGGCACGGTCAAGGGCCTCATCCTCGACGCGGCGGCCGACCCGTCCAGCGCCCTTCGCACCCGGGTGCGCGACGGCCTGGTGTCGTTCGGCACGCGCCTGAGTACCGACGCCGAGCTGCGCGGCAAGCTCGACGGCTGGCTCGCCGACGCCGCCGGCTACGTCGTGCGCCACTACCGCGGCGAGATCACGACGCTGATCACCGACACCGTCTCGCGCTGGGACGCCGAGGAGACCTCCCGCAAGGTGGAGCTCCAGGTGGGTCGCGACCTGCAGTTCATCCGGATCAACGGCACGGTGGTGGGCGCGTTGGCCGGGCTCGTGATCTACACGGTGGGGCAGGTGGCGTTCGGCGGCGGTTGATGTACCGGGTGCGAACTGTCGGGGGTCCCGTCTACGTTGCCGTCATGAGCGCAAGGACGGTGGGACGGATCGGGCAGCGGCCACCGCCCCGGCCGCACGGCCCCACCCGGCCGCGGCCGGGGCCGGGTCCGCGCGGGCAACGCCTCAGGCCGGTCGGCGGCCGCTGAACAGCACCTGACCGGGCGCACGTGTCACGGTCGCCTCCGCCAGCCCGGCGCGTTCGAGCCGGCCGGGCAGCGTGGCGGGGTCCACCACCACCATGGTGTCGCCGATGTGCAGGAACCGGAACCGCAGGCTCGACTGGCTGTCGAGGCCCGCGAACACCCCGCCCGGCCGCAGCACGCGGGCCGCCTCGGCGAACAGCGCGTCCTGCTGCTGCATCGACGGCACGTGGTGCAGCATCGTGAAGCAGACCACCGCGGAGAACCGCCCGTCCGGGAACGGCAGCTCGGCGCCGTCGCCCAGCACCACGTCCACCCGCGGGCTGAACTCGGCCCGCAGCCGCTCCACCGAGGCCGGGTCGATCTCCACGCAGGTGAGGGCGGGCAGATGGTCCACCATCGCCCGGGTGGTGGCGCCGAAACCCGGGCCGATCTCCAGCACGTCGTCACCGAGGTCCAGCCGGTCGAGGAAGGCGGGCATCCGTTCCCGCACGGCGGCGGCCCACTTCGGCGAGCTGCAGATCCGGCGGTGCATGAGGTTCATCGGCATGCGTCGACGGTAGGGTGGCTGCTTCACGCGCGGAGGACGAATCATGTCGTCTGACAGCCAGTTCTTCCCGCCTGCCCCCATCGGGCCGTGGGTACCGGCCGCCCCGGTGGTCGGGGAGCACACGCTTTCCGTCACCGCCTTCCCCATGGACGCAGGCTGGTGGTTCGGCGAACACGTCCACCTCCACCACCAGCTGCTGTGGACACCGAGCGGCGTCGTCGCGGTAGTGATCGGTGACGACCACTGGGTGCTGCCGCCGACCCGGGCGTTGTGGATCCCGGCCGGCGTCGCCCACCGCACCGGGGCCACCCGCCAGGCGGTGATGCGCAGCCTCTACCTCGCCCCCCTCCGGTGTCCGGTGGACTGGACGGCACCCACCGCCGTGTCGGTCGGGCGGCTGCTGGGCGAGCTGATCGTCCACCTGGAACGGCCCGACCTCGGTGCGACGGAGCGGGAGCACACCGAGCGTGTGGTGCTCGACCTGCTGGAACCGCTCCCGACCACCGCCGTCGCGGTCACGATGCCCACCGACGAACGCGCCCTGCGGGTGGCGCAGGCCCTGTGCGCGGACCCCGCCGACGACCGCGGGCTCGATGCGTTCGCGCTGCTCGCCGGCATCAGCCCCCGTACCTTGAGCCGCCTGTTCGCGGCGCAGACAGGCCTGAGCCTCGACCGCTGGCGCACCCGCGTGCGGATGCAGGCCGCGCTGCCGCTGCTCGCCGAGGGCCAGCCGGTGCGACGCGTGGCCCGCCGCGTCGGGTACGCGACGCCGAGCGCGTTCGTCGCCGCCTTCCGGCGCACGGTCGGGATGGCGCCGGGCCGCTACCTCGGCTCCGGCCCGCCGTGATCGTCAGAAGTGGGCACCGGCGGCCGTTCCTGGCCGCCCCCGCCCACTCCGTCGATCATGACAGGGCTGCGCCCACGGCCAGGCCGAGGCCGGCCGCGCCGAGGCCGGCCACCACGGAGCCCACCGCGTTGAACGCCGCCAGCAGCGGGCCTCGGCCCGACGCGAGCTGCACCGTCTCGTAGCCGAACGTCGAGTAGGTGGTGAGCGCGCCGCAGAATCCGGTGCCCACCAGCGCGATCACGGCGGGCGAGCTCGTCGCGCCGAACACCACGCCCAGCACGAACGAGCCGACGATGTTGACGGTGAACGTGCCCCACGGGAAGCCGGTGTCGTGGCGTGACTGCACGAGCCTGTCCGTGGCGTAGCGGAGCGGCGCGCCGACGGCAGCCCCGAGCACCACCAGCAGCGGGATCACCGGTGCACCGCCCGGGCGAGCCGGACGCCCAGCCAGGTGGCGAGAACCGCGGCGGCGAGCGTGCCGACGATGTAGGCGGCAGCCGTGCCGACCCGGCCGGCCCCGAGGAGCTGTTCTGCGTCCACCGCGTAGGTGGAGAACGTCGTGAACCCGCCCAGGAACCCGGTGACGACGAACGGCCGCACCAGGGGGTGGGCCTGCCGCCACTCGGTGACCACCACGATCAGCGCGCCGATCAGCAGACAGCCCACCACGTTGATCAGGAACGTCCCCAGGGGGAACGCCCCGGTGCCGTGCGGCAGAGCGAGACCGACGGCGTAGCGGGCCAGCGCCCCGATCGCGCCGCCGACCGCGATCACCGCGAACGTGCGGCCCTGCCCGTCGAGGGGTTCGAGCAGTCGTGGAGGCGGGACGAAGACGTCGTCCTCACCGCTGGAGGGGAGGGCGTCGGCCATGGCCGGAATCTACCCGCGGAGATCCACACCGGCCGGTCGCCAGCCATAATGGTGCTCCAGGAGGCGGTGCAGGAGGTCGCTGAGCTGGGCACGTTCGGCCGCCGACAGCGGCTCCACCAGTGCGTCCTGCGCGGCGTTGACCTGCTCGTCGAGCGCGTGCAGGGCCTCGATCCCGGCCGGTGTGATCCGGATGGCGTTGCGCCGGCGGTCGCGTTCGTCGGGGGTTCGGACGGCCAGGCCCCCGCGTTCCAGCTCGTTGAGCGTGCCCACGATGTCGCTGCGGTCGATGCCGAGCACGCGGCCCAGTTCGGCCTGGCTGATCGGCCCGAACTCCTCGATCCCCGCCAGCACGCCGTAGTTCCGCTTGGCCCCGGGACGCCCGAAGGCCTCTCCGACCAGCTTGTTCGCCCTGCTCGCCGCCTGGTTGAGCAGCCAGGACGGGAGCGTCCACATCCGCTTCGAGGGGATCACCTCGCGCATGTCGTGGTCCATGGGCCCACCCTAGCTGATCGTTGGACTTCCAACGGTGCCCGGTCTAGCGTTGGGATTCCAACGATGGGAGCGGGCATGACCCGAACAGAAGCGATACCCGTGACGGTCTGGCGGCTGGCCGTCGTGCTGGCCTTCGGCGGTGTGATGGCGGGGCTGGACACGTCGGTCGTGAACGTCGGACTCGACGTCATCGGCCGCGATCTCGATGCCTCGCTCGCCTCGGCGCAGTGGGTGCAGAGCGGATACCTGCTGGCGCTGGCGGCGGCGCTGCCGGCCTGCGGCTGGGTGAGCAGGCGGATCGGGGCCGGACGCCTGTGGCTCTGGTCGCTGGCCGCCTTCACCGGCACCTCGGCGCTGTGCGCTCTGGCGCCCGACATCGGCTGGCTGATCGCGTTCCGCGTGCTGCAGGGCATCGCGGGCGGGTTGCTCGTGCCGTCGGGGATGACGGTGCTCGGACAGGTGGCCGGGCCGGGCCGGATGGGGCGCGTCATGGCCACGACGAGCGTGCCGGCGATCCTCGCCCCCGCGGTCGGGCCCGTCGTCGGCGCGCTGCTGATCAGCCAGCTGTCCTGGCACTGGCTGTTCCTGATCAACGTGCCGATCGGGGTGCTCGGCCTGTTCGTGGGGCTGCGCACCGTGCCGCGGGGTGATTCGACGGCCGCGGGCCGCCTCGACGTGGCGGCGCTCGTGCTCGTTGCCGTCGGGCTCCCGCTGCTCACCTACGCGATCACCGAGGCAGCCGGCGCCCGCACGCTGCTCGCACCTGCGGTCGCGCTGCCGCTGGGGGCGGGGCTCGTGGCGCTGGTCGCGTTCGCCCGACGCTCGCTGCGCTCGGTCGCCCCGCTGCTGGACCTGCGCCTGTTCCGCAACCGCGTCTACGCGGCGGCGTCGTTCGAGGTGCTGTTCAACGGGGCCGCGCTGTTCGGCGGACTGATCGTCATGCCCCTGTACTTCCAGCTCCAGCGCCACGCAGGCATCGTCGAGACCGGTGTGCTGCTGACGGCGTTCAGCCTCGGTGCGGCCGCGACCTTCCCGATCGCCGGACGGCTCACCGACCGCTACGGCGGCGGGATCGTCACGGTCGCGGGACTGGTCGTCACCACGCTGAGCACGGTCCCGCTCGCGCTACTGCCCGCCGATGTCGATCTCGTGGCGGTCGAGGTGCTCATGGTGGTGCGGGGCGTCGGCCTGGCACTGTCGGGCATGCCCGCGGTCTCGGCGGCCTTCGCCACCGTGGGTGCACCGCAGCTGCCCGACGCCACGTCGCAGATCAACATCCTGTCCCGCATCGGCGGGGCGATCGGCGGTGCCGTGTTCGTCGTGATCCTGACCGGCGCGCTCCCCGCCGGCGTCGCCGCGGCCTTCCGTCTCACGTTCTGGTCGCTGACCGCGGCCACGCTCGCCGCACTGGTGGGCGCCACATGGCTCGTGCGCGAACAGCGTCGGGCCGCTGTCGAGGAGAAGTCATGACCCGCATCGCCATCGTCATCGGGAGCACCCGCCCCGGGCGGAGGTCCGTGTCCATCGCGCGCTGGGTCGAGAAGGCCGCCGGGCAACGCGGCGACGCCGACTACGAACTCGTCGACCTGGCCGACCACGACCTGCCCCACCTCGACGAACCGATACCCGCCGCCCTCGGCCAGGACTACGTCGAGCCGCACACCCGACGCTGGGCCGAGGTGATCGAGGGATTCGACGGCTACGTGTTCGTCACCCCCGAGTACAACCACTCGACCACGGGCGTCCTCAAGAACGCCATCGACTACCTCTACGCGGAGTGGGCGAACAAGTCGGCCGGCTTCGTCGGGTACGGCACCCACGGTGGCCTGCGCGCGGTGGAGCACCTGCGGCTGATCATGGCGGAGCTGCAGGTGGCCGACGTCAAGACGCAGGTGGCCCTGTCGATCTTCACGGACTTCGAGGAGACGGAGGTGGTTGCGTCGCCGCGTCACGAGCGGGAGCTGGACCTGATGCTCGGCCAGGTCGTCGCGTGGGCGCAGGCCCTTGCGACCCTTCGCGCAGCGTGACGGATGCCACCCCACCTGCGCAAGCAGAGTGCTTGCTGTAGCTAGCAGTCGCGGGTAGCTTCGGAGGGGTCAGCGAGACGGAGGTGAGCGAACGTGACAGGCAGCAAGAACGAGAACCCGGTCGGCCAGGCCGTCGAGCTGGTCGAACAGGCCGGTCACGTCGTGGGCCAGGCCGTGGACGACATCGGCAGCTACATCCGTAGCCAGCGCGAAGGCGCGCAGGTCTCCCTGCGCCAGCTGGCGCGCACCGCCGGTGTCAGCAACCCCTATCTCAGCCAGATCGAGCGCGGGTTGCGCAAACCGTCCGCCGAGATCCTCCAGCAGATCGCTAAGGGCCTGCGGATCTCCGCAGAGGCCCTGTACGTGAAGGCCGGGATCCTGGAGGAGAAGCCGGCGAGCGTCGTCACCGATGCCGTGTTCGCCGATCCGACCCTGACGGAGCGCCAGAAACAGGTGCTCCTCGACATCTACCAATCCTTCCGGCGCGAGAACGCCGCCGGCCACGAACAGGAGTGATCGACATGGCTGTTTCTCTGCCCACCGCCGCGGACGTCCGCAAGGCCCGCGAGCAGGCTGCCCACAACGTCGCCGAGCAGGCCGAGGTGGCCCGCACGCCGCTGCTGGCCGTTCTCGGCCTCGGGGACTACGCCGTCGCCACGGTCTCCAAGGCCGTGACCGACGCCCGCACCCGGGCCACCGAGCGCGCCGAGTTCGTGCAGACGCAGGTCTCCGAGCTGCCGGGCCGCCTCAACACCGACGAGCTGCGCAAGCTGGTCGCCGACCTGCGCGAGCAGGCCGAGGCCACCTACGAGGGCTTCGCCGAGCGTGGCGAGAAGACCTGGGGCAAGATCCGCAAGCAGCCGCAGGTCAAGCAGGCCATCGCCACGATCGAGACCTACACCGAGAAGCTCGACGCCCGCGTCGACACCTTCGTCGACGAGGCCCACGACGTCGCGGAGAAGGCCCTCACCACGGTGACGCGCCAGACGCGTTCCACGGGCGAGAAGGTCGCCCGTTCCACGCAGAACTTCGCCGCCGAGGCGGCCGAGGTCGTGTCCGAGGTCGCCGAGGACGCCGGCAAGTCCGTCGCCAAGGCCGGTGACGACGCCGCCGCCACGATCAACACGGTCGGCGACGAGGCGGCCAGCGAGACCCGCAGCGTCACCCGCAGGGCGGCCAACCGCACCGCCCCGAAGGCGGCGCCGAAGACCACCGCCCGCAAGCCGGCCACCCGCCGGTCCGCGACGAACGGTTCCTGACCGCTCCTCGCGCGACACGCACCCCCGAGGCCTCCCGCGCCTCGGGGGTGCTGCCGTGTTCGGGTGTTCACAGGTGCGGGGATGTGCTGGACCCACCCCGCACGTACTCTGGGCGCGTGAACGTCCTCGAACACCTCGACGCGCTGGTGTTGTTCGCGATCGGTCTCGCGGCCGCACCCGTCGCGGGGTACGCGTTCGTGCACGCCCTGCGGCAGCGGTCCGACGCCTTCACCGCCGTCGGCAAACTGACGAAGAACGCCTGGCTGGGCATCACCGGTGCCTCGATGTTCTTCCTGCTGCTGATCCCCGTCTTCGGCGCGCTCTCGTCCATCTCCTACGCCGGGTTCTGGGGCGTGGTCGGCGCCTTCCAGGGCCCCGGCAGCAGCATGACGCTGTTCTGGCTGGCCGGTGTCGTCGCCGTCAGCGTCTACATCGTCGACGTGAAGCCGGCCATCGTCGGCGTCCAGGGTGGCGGACAGCGCTGGTGAGTTGGCCCGTCCTCGGCACGCTGTCGGCGGTGCCCGCGCTGGAGCGCCCCGACCTGCTCGGCAAGCCCGTCCTGCGTGCCCTCGAGGCGCTCGACCCTGCTGACGGCGCCCTCGTCGGCGTTGCGGAGATCGATCCCGACCTGGCCGACACCGCCGCGTTCTGCGAAGCCTACGGTTCCCCGCTCGACGGCTCGGCCAACTGCGTCGTCGTGGCCGGGCGCCGGGGCGAGCTCACCAGCTACGCGGCGTGCCTGGTGCTCGCCACCACCCGCGCCGACGTCAACGGCCTGGTCCGCAGGCGTCTGGGCGCGCGCAAGGCCTCGTTCGCGCCGATGGACGACGCGGTCGCACTCTCCGGCATGGAGTACGGCGGCATCACCCCCATCGGCCTGCCCGACGACTGGCCCCTCCTGGTCGATGCCGCCGTAGCCGCCGCCGACGCCGTGGTGATCGGCAGCGGCATCCGCGGCTCGAAACTGGCCCTGCCCGGCGCCCTCGCGGCAAGGCTCGCGAATGCCGAGGTCACCGAGGGTCTCGCCCGTTGACCCACCCACCCGCCCGGTGAGTTGAGTCTGCTGCGCTCATAGTTCCTGCGTTCGCTCGCAGCGGACTTACTTGAGCGCTGGAATGACGTCAACGGTGTAAGCGTTGTGCCGGGCATGACAGAGACGCTGAAGCTGCCGGTGCTTCCGCTCGCCGACTCGGTGGTGCTGCCCGGCATGGTGGTTCCCGTCCGGCTCGACGAGCCGGAGATCCAGGCAGCGGTCGACGCGGGCAACAGCGCCGATCGCAAGGTCATCATCGTTCCCCGCCCCGACGGCAAGTACGCCGCAGTGGGCACGATCGCCGTCCTCGAGCAGGTCGGCAGGCTCCCCAACGGGGAGAAGGCGGCCGTCGTGCGCGGCGAGGGTCGCGCGCAGATCGGGTCCGGAGTGACCGGTCCCGGTTCGGCCCTGTGGGTGGAGGTCACGCCTCTCGACGAGACGGTGTCCGCCCCGGGCAAGGCCGCCGAGCTGGCCAAGGAGTACAAGTCCCTGGTCATCGGCATCCTGCAGCAGCGGGGGGCCTGGCAGGTGGTCGACTCGGTGCAGCAGATCACCGACCCCGGCCAGCTCGCCGACACCGCGGGCTGGGCGTCCTACCTCGACCTGGAGCACAAGTTCCAGCTGCTCGCCGAGGTCGACGTGGTGAAGCGGCTCGAGCTGCTCATCAGCTGGACGCGCGACCACGTGGCCGAGCAGGAGGTCACCGAGAAGATCTCCCACGACGTCCGCGAGGGCATGGAGAAGACCCAGCGCGAGTTCCTGCTGCGCCAGCAGTTGGCCGCCATCCGCAAGGAACTGGGCGACGACGAGCCCGAGGGTGCCGACGACTACCGCACCCGCGTCGAGAATGCCGACCTGCCCGAGGACGTGCGCAAGGCTGCGCTGACCGAGGTCGGCAAGATGGAGCGCGCGTCGGACCAGAGCCCCGAGGTGGGCTGGATCCGCACCTGGCTCGACACGGTCCTCGACATCCCCTGGAACGAGACGACGACCGACAACAACGACCTGGTCGCCGCCCGCGCCATCCTCGACGCCGACCACGCCGGCCTCGACGACGTCAAGGAGCGGCTGATCGAGTTCCTGGCCGTCCGGGCCCGCCGTGACCGCAAGGGCCTCGGCACCGTCGGCGGCCGTGGCTCCGGCGCGGTGCTCTCGCTCGTCGGTCCTCCCGGCGTCGGCAAGACGTCGCTGGGTGAGTCCGTGGCGCGGGCCATGGGTCGCAAGTTCGTCCGGGTCGCACTGGGCGGCATCCGCGACGAGGCCGAGATCCGCGGCCACCGGCGCACCTACGTCGGCGCGCTGCCCGGCCGGATCGTGCGGGCCATCCGCGAGGCGGGTTCGATGAACCCGGTCGTGCTGCTCGACGAGATCGACAAGGTCGGCAGCGACTACCGCGGTGACCCCACCGCGGCCCTGCTCGAGGTGCTCGACCCGGCCCAGAACCACACGTTCCGCGACCACTACCTCGAGGTCGACCTCGACCTGTCCAACGTGCTGTTCCTGGCCACCGCCAACGCGTTCGACACCATCCCCGGCCCGCTCCTGGACCGCATGGAGATCGTGACGCTCGACGGCTACACCGAGGCGGAGAAGGTTGCCATCGCGCGTGACCACCTGCTGCCCCGGCAGATCGAGAAGGCCGGACTCGAGCCGTCCGACGTCGAGTTCTCCGAGGTGGCACTGGGCATGATCGCGGCCGAGTACACCCGCGAGGCGGGCGTGCGGCAGCTCGAGCGGGGTCTCGCGAAGACCCTGCGCAAGGTGGCCGTGGCGCTGGACTCCGGGGCGGAGACGCCCGTCCACGTCGACGCCGACGCCCTGGTGAAGTACCTGGGCCGGCCGAAGTTCACGCCGGAGTCGGCCGAGCGCACCTCGGTGCCCGGCGTGGCGACGGGACTCGCGGTCACCGGAGCCGGTGGCGACGTGCTCTTCATCGAGGCCACCTCGATGGAGGGCGAGCCGGGTCTCATCCTCACGGGTCAGCTGGGCGACGTCATGAAGGAGTCGGTGTCGATCGCGCTGTCCTACCTGCGGTCCCGCGGAATGGCCGGCGACCTCGCGTCGCGCAAGCTGCACGTGCACGTCCCCGCCGGCGCGGTCCCGAAGGACGGGCCGAGCGCGGGCGTCACGATGACGACGGCACTCGCGTCGCTCGCCAGTGGCCGCCCGGTGAAGGCGTCGGTCGGCATGACCGGCGAGGTCACGCTGCAGGGCAAGGTGCTCCCGATCGGCGGGGTCAAGCAGAAGCTGCTGGCCGCGCACCGGGCGGGGCTCACCGACGTGATCATCCCGAAGCGCAACGAGCCCGACCTCGACGACCTGCCGGAGTCGGTACGCCGTGAGCTGCGGATCCACCCGGTCGCGGACGTGAGCGAGGTGCTGGAGCTGGCCCTGGAGCCGGCCGAGGTGCACGCCGCAGCCTGACCCACAGACGAACGGCACTCTCGTCGAAACCTCTTCGACGGGAGTGCCGTTCGTCGTGCCCCGTGCGTAACCTTGCCCTTAAGTACGTAATCTGTTACATATAAGGGGTGCTCGTCCTCGCCGCGCTCGCCGACCCGGTCCGCCGGGAGATCGTCGAGATGCTCGCCGACGGGGAGATCACCGCGGGTGTCATCGCCGATCGCTTCCCGGTTTCGCGACCTGCGGTCAGCCGGCACCTGCGTGTGCTGCGCGAAGCCGGCCTCGTCCGCTCGCAGGTGCGGGGCCAGCAGCGCGTGTACGTGCTGGAGCGGTCGGCGCTCGCCGACCTGGACCGGTGGCTGGAGCGCTTCCGCCCGCTGCCACGCGGGCCGGCCTCCCGGCTGAATGCGCTCGACACCGAACTGCGCCGCGGCCGCCGCCGCCGCGCCCTCGAGGTGGAGGAATCCGATGACCGGTCAGCCGGATGACGCTCGGCGGCTCACGCTGCACCGCGAGTACCCCGACCCGATCCAGGACGTCTGGGCGGCGTTCACCGAATCCGACCGGCTGGGCCGCTGGTACGGCACCTACACCGGCCGCGGCCGTCCCGGGGGCACGGTCGAGCTCACGATGACCGGCGAGGTGGACGCGGGGGGCGAGGTCGCGGCGCCCACGACTGTCACGGTGGTGGAGTGCGTCGCGCCGCGACGGCTCGTCGTCGACATCCCGGAGGGTGCGACGCGGACGTGGCGGCTGGCCGTCGATCTGACCGAGTCCGGCAGCGGCACGGTCCTGGAGTTCGTGCAGGACGTGGCCGTCGGGCTGGACCTCGCGGACGTCGAAGCGGGCTGGCGCTGGTATCTCGACCGCTTCGGCGCCGCGCTGCGCGGAGACCCGATGCCCGACTGGACGGACTACGCCCCGGCGGGGTGATCCATCACCCCAATAGCCCTTCGCGACGCTTCTTCGTCCGAAGGGTTGTTTCCGGTATCAGGAGTGTGCGGTTCCGGGTCATTCCTCGACACATCCATGTGTGCGCCGTCGGGGAGTCAACGGAGAAGACCATGAGCCAGACAGCCAGCAGCGGAACCGACGTCCTCCGGACCGCGATGACCGGCACCGTCGTCGAGCCCGGCGGGCACGGCTACGACGACGCCCGCTCCCTGTGGAACGGGAGCAACGACCGCAGGCCGGCCGTCATCGCCCGGTGCGGTTCGGCTGCCGACGTGGCGGCTGCGCTCGGGTTCGCGGCGGAGCGCGGGCTGGAGGTGGCGGTCCGCGGCGGTGGCCACAGCTCGTCCGGCGTGGCCGCCTGTGATGACGGCCTGATGATCCATCTCGGTGACCTGAACCAGGTGACCGTCGATCCGGCCGCCCGTCGCGTCCGGTGCGGGGGCGGCACCACGCTCGCCGACCTGGACGCCGCGACCCAGGAGCACGGCCTCGCCGTCACCGGCGGGACGATCAGCCACACCGGTGTCGCGGGCCTCACGCTGGGCGGCGGCTACGGCTGGCTCAGCCGCAAGGCGGGTCTGACCATCGACAACCTGGAATCGGTCGAGATCGTGGTGGCCGACGGGCGGATCCTGCGGGCCGCCGAGGACGAGAACGCCGAGCTGTTCTGGGCGGTCCGCGGCGGCGGCGGGAACTTCGGGGTCGTCACCGAGTTCGAGTTCCGGCTGCACGAGATCGGCCCGCTCGTGCACATGGCGATGTTCTTCTGGACCCTCGACCAGCGGGTCGAGGCCCTGCGCCTGGCCAGGGACACCTGCGACGCCCTGCCCCGCGACGCCGGAGGCGTGATCGCCGCCCTGAACTCGGCACCGGCTCCCTTCGTCCCCGAGCAGTACCACTTCACCCCGGGTGTGGCGCTTGTCGTCGTCGGCTTCGGCACCGCCGAGGAGCACGCCGCACTCGTCGAACCGGTCAGGTCCTCGCTGCCGCCCGCGTACGAGTTCGTGACGCCGATGCCCTACCCCGCCCTCCAGCAGATGCTCGACGGCAGCGCACCGTGGGGGGCGTCGTACTACACGAAGGGGATCTTCCTCGACGACCTCACCGACGACGCCATCGACGTGATCGCCGAGCACCTCCCGCGCAAGAGTTCGCCGATGACCCTCCTGCCGATCCTCTCGGTGGGGGGCGCCTACGCCGATGTGGCGGACGACGCGACGGCGCTGGCCGGTCCGCGCTCGGCCCGCTACAACGTCAGCATGGACGCCGCTGCACTCACCGCGGAGGAACTGGCCCCCGATCGGGACTGGGTGCGGTCGCTCTGGGACGGCCTCCGGCCCTTCGCGAACGACTCCGGTGGCTACGTCAACTTCATGGCGGAGTTCGAGGACGACCGCGTGCGGGCGGCCTACGGGGCGAAGTACGACCGGCTGGCCAGGATCAAGACCGAGTACGACCCCGGCAACGTCTTCCATCTCAACGCCAACATCAAGCCTGTCTGAGCCGCTGTCACCGGAAGACGACGGTCTTGTTGCCGTGCACCAGCACCCGGTCCTCGAGGTGCCAGCGCAGCCCGCGGGAGAGCACGAGGCGTTCGATGTCGCGGCCGCGGCGCACCATGTCGACGGCGGTGTCGCCGTGGTCCACGCGGATCACGTCCTGCTCGACGATCGGGCCGGCGTCCAGGTCGGCCGTGACGTAGTGGCAGGTGGCGCCGATCAGTTTCACGCCGCGGGCGTGGGCCTGGTGGTAGGGCCGTGCCCCGACGAACGACGGCAGGAAGCTGTGGTGGATGTTGAGGGCCTTCCCGGCCCAGGCCTCGCACAGCTCCGCCGGGAGGATCTGCATGAACCGGGCCAGCACGATCGCGTCCGGCTCGTGCTCCTCCACCCGCTTGCGCAGCTCCGCGAACGCCGACTCCTTGCCGTCGGCGGGGAACGGCACGTGGTGGAACGGCACCCCGTGGGCGCGGACGATGTCGCCGAGCGTCTCGTGGTTGCCGATCACGGCGTCGAGCTGCACCGGCAGCTCGCCCGCAGTGATGCGGCCCAGCAGGTCGTGCAGGCAGTGCGGCTCCTTGCTGACCAGCAGCACCGCCCGCTTCGGCACCCCGGTGTCGGTGACGTTCCAGCGCGTCTCCGGTCCGATGCCGGCCGCCACGTCGGCGAACCGGCGGCGCAGCTCGTCGGCGTCGAACGGCAGCGAGTCGGCCCGCACGACCTGGCGGGTGAAGAACCACCCGGTGGTGGGGTCGGAGTGGTACGCGGCCTCGACGATCCAGCCGCCCGCGTCGGCCAGGAACCCGGAGATGCTGGCCACGATGCCCGTGGTGTCCGGGCAGCTGAGCGTGACGACGAAACGACGGTCCGACATCAGTGCGTGGCCAGCCAGTCGAGCGTGAACTCCGTCTCGACGCGCAGGAGCTCCTTCACCTGCTCGGCCACCACGCTCTCGATCTTGCCGCCGATGATGGGCACCTTGACGGTGACGTCGGTGCGCACCACCAGCTCGCTCTGCGACGGGTCGAGGTCGCGCAGCCGCATCCCGCCCACCGCGCCGGCCGGGGTGCCCTTGATCAGAACCTGGGCCTCGCCGTCGTAGCGGCCGGGCTCCTTGCGCGTCCAGGTCTCGGTGCGCTCGATGACGATGTCGCCGCTCAGGAAGTTGCGGACCATCGGCGGCAGGTCCTTCGACTCGAGACCCTGCTTCACACGGAAACGGGCTCCGTCGGCGTCGGCCGTGTGCTCCAGCAGCGCCGCATCCTTGCCCCCGATGGTCGCGAGGCGGGTGCGCAGGTAGTCGGGATCGACCATCACCGCGTAGACCTGGTCCGCCGAGAACCGCGACGTGGACCGGTACTCGCTCTGCCGTGACATGAGGGGAGGCTACCGTTCGACCTCGTGTTGGTTCCCGCTGTGGCCACCCCCCTCGCCCCCCTGACGACCCTGCGCCTGGGCGGGCCCGCCCACCGCTTCGTCGACGCCCCGAGCGCCGATGCCGTCGTCGACGCGCTGCGCACGGCCGACGAACCCGTGCTCCTGCTGGGCGGTGGCTCCAACGTCGTCATCGCCGACGAGGGCTGGCCGGGCCTGGTCGTGCGGGTCGCGAGTTCTGGGCGGCACGTCGAGCGGATGCCCGACGGCACCGTCGTCCTCACCGCGGAGGCGGGGGAGGACTGGGACGGCGTGGTCGACGCCTGCGTCGCCGACGGTCTCGGCGGGCTGGAGTGCCTCTCCGGCATCCCCGGCCGCGTCGGTGCCACGCCTGTGCAGAACGTCGGCGCGTACGGGGTGGAGATCGGCGACCTGCTCGTGGACGTCGACCTCTACGACCGGCGCAGCGGCACGGTCCGCGAACATGTGCCCGCCGCCCAGCTGGGCCTGGGCTACCGCACGAGCGTCCTGAAGGGGCGCGACGACGCGGTCGTGCTCCGCGTGCGCTACGCGCTGCCCGGGGACGGGTCGAGCGCGCCGATCCGCTATCCGGAGCTGGCCCGGGCGCTGGGCGTCGAGCCGGGGGACCGGGTGCCCGCGGCCGCCGCCCGTGACGCGGTGTTGGGGCTGCGGCGCGGCAAGGGCATGGTGCTCGATGCCGACGACCACGACACCTGGAGCGCGGGCTCGTTCTTCACCAATCCCGTGCTACCGGAGGCCGCCGCGCCCGCCGATGCCCCACGGTGGCCGGTGGGGGCCGATCGGGTGAAGGTGCCGGCCGCATGGCTGATCGAACACGCGGGGTTCGGGCGTGGTCACGCCGGGCCCGGTGGGCGCGTCGCCCTGTCGGGCCGACACGTTCTCGCCCTGACCCATCGGGGTGGCGGAACGACCGCTGAGCTGCTGGTTCTCGCCCGCGAGGTGCGCGACGCCGTGCGTGCCGCGTTCGGCATCGAGCTCGTCGCGGAGCCGGTCCTGGTCGGATGCGTTCTGTGACGGTCGCGTAGCCTTTGTCCGTACCGTGGAGGCGCCCGGAGGCAACCGGGGAGCGTTCGAGGCGTCTTCTCTCCACGGGACAGGTTCCACTAGGGGGAGTACTCGACGATGCGACGCATCCTGCTCGTACTGGCCGTCATCGCGGTCGGCTCGCTGGGCGTGGTCACCGCGGCCACGGCCCAGGGCGGGCGCACCACGATCGCCGTGCCCGCCGCGCGGCCCGCCGCCGCCGCGGTCCCGGCCACCATCAGCTTCGTCCCGGCCGCGGGGGCCGCCGGGGTGCAGCCGGCCACGAAGGCGACCGCCACGGTCAAGGACGGCACATTCGACGCCGTGACGCTCACCGACGACGACGGCAAGGCCGTCGTCGGGGAGCTGAACGCGGGTAGGACGGTGTGGACCAGCACCGCGCCGCTGGCCTACGGCGCGTCCTACACGTGGGGCGGTGACGCCACCGGCGCCAACGGTGCGGCCGTGCCCGTGGCGGGCTCCTTCGCCACCACCCAGCCGAGCAAGCGCATCCGCGGCACCATCAACATCGGCGACGGCCGCACGGTCGGCGTCGCCGCCCCGATCCGCATCCAGTTCAACGACCACGTCGTCGACCGCGCCGCCGCCGAACGGGCGCTGAAGGTCGAGACGTCCGTGCCCGTCGAGGGCGCCTGGGGCTGGCTGCCCGACGAGGGCGGCGGCTCGCGCGTCGACTGGCGGCCGAAGGTCTACTGGCCCGCCAACACGTCGGTCGCCGTCACGGCGAACCTGCGTGACGTGCCCTACGGCGGCGGCGCGGTCGGGTCCGCGAACATCACCTCGACGTTCCAGATCGGCCGTTCCCAGATCGTCAAGGCCGACGCGAAGAGCTTCCGCTTGGTCGTCATCCGCGACGGCCAGCAGGTCTTCGACTTCCCGGCCAGCTACGGCCTGGCGTCCGACCCGCAGCGCAACACCCGTTCCGGCGTCCACGTGGTCAGCGAGAAGTTCACCGACAAGCGCATGGTCAGCCAGCAGTACGGCTACGACAGCGTCGAGAAGTGGGCCGTGCGGATGAGCAACAACGGCGAGTTCATCCACGCCAACCCGAACTCGGCGTCGGCGCAGGGCTCGGCGAACGTCACCCACGGCTGCGTCAACCTCTCGATCGACAACGCCAAGGCCTACTACGACACCGCGCTCTACGGCGACCCGGTGGAGGTCACCGACACCCCGGTGCAGCTCTCGGCCCGCGACGGCGACATCTGGGACTGGACGATGAGCTGGGACAAGTGGAAGGCGCTCTCGGCGCTCTGACCGGCGGAGTGGTTGGCGGTCCGGCCCCTCGGGTACGGAGCGGCATGACACCCGACGACCGTTCCGAGATCAGCGCCGAGGATCCGGAGGCCCAGTCGGACGCGATCCTGCGGGAGTCCGAGGAACGTGTCCGCGGCGCGGTCGACGGGGACGCTCCCGCCGACGGTGCCGACGAGCACCGCCGCAGCGAGGACACCGTCTGAGCCCGCTCAGGACTCCCGGAAGGCGCGCATCGCGCTCGCCTGGGCGCGGGGCTTGAGCACGATCTGGTCCAGGTTCACATGGCTCGGGCGGGTGGCGGCGAACGCGATCACGTCGGCCACGTCGTCGGCGGTCAGTGGCGTGATGCCCTGGTAGACGTTCGCGGCCTTCTCGGCGTCGCCGTCGAAGCGGACCAGGGAGAAGTCGGTCTCGACCATGCCGGGCAGGATCTCGGTGAGCCGCACCGGCTGCCCGAGCAGCTCGCCGCGCAGCGTGCGGTGCAGCATCGCCTGGGCGTGCTTGGCGCCGGTGTAGCCGGCCCCGTTGTCGTAGGGCTCGAGGGCCGCGATCGACGTGACCGTGACGATGTGCCCGTCGCCGGATGCGATCAGCGCGGGCAGCAGGGCCTTGGTCACCCGCAGGGTCCCGATCACGTTGGTCTCGAACATCCAGCGCCAGGCGTCCTCGTCGGCGTCCGCGACGGGCTCCAGGCCCTTAGCGCCACCGGCGTTGTTGACCAGTAACGACGCCTGCGGCACTGCGGCGGCGAACGCGGCCACGGACTCGGCGTCGGTGACGTCGAGTCGCAGGGCGGTGCCGTCGATCGCGGCCGCGATCTCCGCGCAGAGATCGACGCGGCGGGCACCCAGTACGACGTGGAAGCCGGACGTGGCCAGTGCTCGGGCGGTGGCTGCACCGATGCCGGAGCTGGCCCCGGTGACGACGGCGGTGGGTCGGTCGCTCATGACCCGGACCCTAATCGGTCACTGCAGGCCCTGCTGCTTGGTCACTGCAGGCCCTGCTGCGCCGTACGGGAGCCGCGCCGCGCGGCCGAGCGCTGCCAGGCGAAGACGCTGTAGCCGACGCCACCGAGGACCGCCCCGACCACGCACGTCAACAGCACGATGTCGGGCGGCCGGACCAGCGCCACGACGACGGCTGCCACGAGCCACAGCGCCGTGCCCACCGCGAGCAGGGTGGTGACCTGGTTGAACCGGGGCGGCAGCGGCGGTGGGCTCGCCTGCGTGGATTCGGTCACGGAGCCCCTTGCGTTCATAGGAGAGGTTAGGCTAACCTCATACACGTCGCTTCGTGGTGGGAGCGGCGCGTCAGTTCGGGAAACGATATCGGGGTCCTGGCCAGCCGGCCAGGACCCCGATTCGCGTTCCGGCAGCGGCTCGGACGTCCATGATCGACGTTTCGGGACGCGCGACCGGATCCGGCACGGTTCCGGATCCCCGGCCGGTGATCATGGGCCTGCCGCCGGGCGGTGGCCGCGATCGACCGGCGCCCGGTCGGGGGCGCTGAGGTGCGACGCGTCGCGACCACAGGCGACGTGGTCCTCACAAGATCAGCGCGAGCCATGCCCTAACGACCCCGGCGCGGCCGAGACGTGCGGTGGATCGTGATCACTGGAGTCAGAGTCCGTAGATGCGCACCCAGTCGACCTGGAAGCCGACCGACTCGGGGGTCTGGGCGTTGCGCGCCGGGATCCAGTCGTCGCCGTAGGGACCCACGTCCTGCTGGATCGCGAGATGCATCGGGCGCGGTGGGATCTGGCTCTTGTCGGTGGTGCGGAAGATCTCCTGGCCGTCGATGAAGCCCGCGATGTGGTCGGGGGTCCACTCCACCGCGTAGTTGTGCCACTGCGTGAAGTCCCCGGGCACGTCGACGCCGTTCTGGCTGTTGTCCGAGCCGTAGTGCACCGTGAACTTGGCGACCTTGCGCTCGGGCTTCGGCATCTCCAGGAAGTCGATCTCCCCGCCCTCGGGCCAGTCCTCCGCGTCCGGCCACAGCAGCATGACCGGGCCGTAGCCCGCGCCGGCCTCCGAGCGGGCCCGGACCTCCCAGCGCCCGTACTTCTGGCCGGGGTACCAGGACAGCCCGCCGGAATCGTTGCCGTGGCTGTTGATCGTCAACACGCCGTCGCCCACCGAGAGGTTCTCGGGCTTGTTCTGCCCGACCTTGTCGGTGGTGTAGCCGCTGTAGGGGCTCCACGTCGAGGTGTTCAGCGCGTTGCCGTTGAACTCGTCGCTCATCTTCAACGGCCAGTTGCCGCGTACGGCCGCCTGCGTGTCCGAGCTCGCGTCGGGGGCCAGGGTGGTGCTGCGCTGAGGGTTCTGCGGTCCACCCGAACCGTGGGTGGCCGATCCGGCCTCGCGCGTGCCGTCGCGGACGACGGTCAGCGTGATCGCGATCAGGGCCACGACCGACGCGACGGCCAGCACGATGATCACGGCCCGCCGGCGGTTGGGGGGAGGGCCGGGAGGGGGCGAACCGGGTGTGCTGAGCTGCTGCGTGTCGGACACGGTGGTCACCCTAGGGAGTGGCCACTGTGCACCCGCTGAGAGCATCCCCCGGATGGCTCATCCCCAGGAGAACATGCGTCGCAGAATGTTGCGGACTCCGGAGGTCTGGTCGGCGCCCTTGGAGCCGTCGGAGTCGTTGCCCGACTGCTGAGACGACTGCTGACCGGATCCACCGCCGCTGCTGCCGGCACCGGAGTTGCTGCCGGAGCTGCCGTCGACCGGGTACTGGCGAACCCAGTCCACCTGCATGGTCGACTCCTTCGCACCTCCGCCCTGGGGGAACCAGTCCAGCTGGATGCACAGATGCATCGGGCCGGGTGGGAACGTGCTCTTGTCGGTGGTGCGGTACCACTCCTTGCCGTCCACGTAGGCCGTGATCGCGTCCGGTGTCCACTCCACCGCCCAGTTGTGCCACTGGGTCGCGTCGACCTGCACCTTCCCGTTGAGCTGCTGGTTGTCGGCCCCGTAGTGCAGGAACATGCTGGTCTCCTGCCGCGAGGGGTCCGACATCTCCATGAAGTCGACCTCGCCGCCCGACGGCCAGTTCTCCGCGTCGGGCCACAACAGGAGCAGCGCGTTGTAGGACGGGTCGCTGGCCGGGGCCTTGACCCGGCCCTCCCAGCGTCCGTACTTCTGGCCGGGGTTCCATGCCATGCCGGCGGTGGTGCCGGACGAGTCGCCGGTGACTGTCATGACGCCGCCCGTGATGGAGACGGCGGAGGGCGACCGTTTGCCCTGTCCTCCGTGCCCGGCTCCGTCATAGATGGACCACTGCCCCGCCCCGGAGCTGAAGTCGTCCTCGCGGTGGGGAGTACCCCAGCCGAGCGTCGCGGCGGCGGTGGTGCCGTCGGAGGAGCTCGACGACGAGCCGGATCCCTGGCCGGAGCCTGCCCCGGCCGAGTTGCCTGCGGAACCGGACCCGCCGTTCGACCCCGATCCGGAGGCCGTGCCGGACTCGGTGCCCGAGCCCGATGCGGTTCCGGAGTTCGAACTCGCATCGGAGCCTGAAGCGGAATCGGAGCCGGACCCTGACGAGTCGGAGTCAGAATCGGAGCCCGCGTCGGACCCCGGATTCGAGTGGGACCCGGAACCGCCACCAGTACCTGGGCCGGAACCGGAGCCGCCGGAGTCCGCGCCGGATCCTGTAGCCGAGTCGGACCCGGAACCGCCACCAGTACCGGAGTCGGAGCCCGAGCCCGAACTCGAGTCGGACCCGGACCCGGACCCGGAACCGGAACCGGAAGCGGCCCCGGAAGAGTCCGAGCCCGGGGTCGACCCGGAGTCGGGTTCACTGCCGGAGCCGTTGGTGGCCCCGGGTTGCTGATCGGAACCGGAACCGGACCCGGACCCCGACGACGGCGGGGTGTCGGCCCCGGGATCGGATCCACCCGCCCCCGTCCGGTCGCCGGAGCCGCTGTCGGTCCCGCTGCTGCTGGGTGCGGGCGTCGGGCGGGTGCTCGGGGTCGGGTCGGGCCTCGTGGGTTCCACGGTGACCACCTGCGACCCGGGGGGCAGCGTCGTGTCGTCGATCCTGGTGCCCGGAGCAACGAGGACCACCACCACGGCGATCC
The DNA here is from genome assembly GCA_038231335.1 of Mycobacteriales bacterium. Classification (GTDB taxonomy): domain Bacteria; phylum Actinomycetota; class Actinomycetes; order Mycobacteriales; family Pseudonocardiaceae; genus Pseudonocardia. Next base: position 26,510 of record JBBRLM010000021.1, on the reverse strand, counting down.
CCGTCGAGAGGTACTTCCGGATCAGCTCCTCGATCTCGGCGATGGTCATGTGGGGTGCTCCTCAACCGGTTGTCGCATCAGTCCTCCCCTGTGGGGAGGTCGGGGGTCTCGGCCGCCACGAGCCAGCGGCCGTCGGCCTGGCGGGCCAGCACGATCCGGCTCGTGACGAGGTCGACGGTCAGCGCGCCTCCGGGCCGGCCCGTGGCCGTACCTACCTCCGCGCGGTAACCGCGCCGGGTGCCGCTCGCGTTGGCCGCCACCAGCTCCAGGGCCGTGACGGTGGCGGTGCGCAGTGCGCCGGCGGGCGGCGGATCCAGCACGACGACGCCGACGGACGCGGCCGAGCTGCCCGGCACCGCGTAGCCCGCCGCCCGCAGCTGGGTGCGGCCGGCGTCGGCGGGTCCGACGGAGTGCGCGGCCGCCAGGTAAGCGCGGGCGACGGCCTCGGGATCGGTGAGGTCGACACTCGCGTCCGCCGGGGCGGGCGGGGCTCCGCGCTCGACGGGCACCGCTCCGAGCGCGGTGCGGTCCTCGTCGCTCAGCGCGGCTCCGATCGGCGGGTCGGAGGACGGTGGAGCGTTCAGGGCGCCGGCCGCGCCGACCAGCAGGAGCGCGAGTACGGCGACCACGACGGCGGCACCGGCCGCGACCACCGGGCGCAGGAAGGTGCGTATCACTGCGTCACTCCCGGAAGCTCGCGTGGACGTGGTCGTAGTGGCCGCCGGTGGCGTCGCGGACGTTGTAGACGCCGCCGCCGGTGTAGGCCCGGCCCCAGTTGCCGCTCTGGTCCTTGACGCTCGGATCCCAGTAGCGCCCCTGCCAGATCAGGTACTTGACCTGCAGCGGGCCGGCGTTGGCACGCAACCAGTTCGCGATGGTCCAGCCGTGGTCGAGCTCGGCGCCCTTCGCGAACGTGCCCGGCGTGGTGACCATGAAGTCGCAGGCCCTGCCCTTGGAGTGGTCGCTGGTGGGGTTCCAGGCGTGGGCGTCCCAGCAGCCGGTGGTGTGGATCAGCGGGCCGTCCTTCCAGCCGCCGAACGTCGCTGACACGGCGTCGAGCCCGTGGCGGGTGGCCCCGGTGAGGCAACCGCCCTTGCGTGTGGGGTCCTGACCCGGTTGGCACCCCGTGGAGCCCCCGGTCCACGGGGCGGGTGCCGCGGGTTTCGGAGCGCCCGTGGGTGGCGGCGTGGTGGCCGGCGGTGCGACCGGAGGTGCCGCGAACCGTTTCAGGTTGCCGTGTACCGCGTCGATGTAGCGCCCGATCACCTGCGCGCAGCGTGCGGCGCAGCCGGCTTCGCCCGCGGTCGGGACCCCCGTCCTGCTGCCCGTGACCCGGCCGCAGCCCGCGATGTGGCAGACCAGCATCGCGTCGAGCGGGGCCGCGGTCTTGCCCGTGGCCTTGAGGTGGGCGGTGACGGCCCGCAGGTTCGCGCAGACCCACGGCACCGCGATCTTCAGGTGGTCCGCAGCGGTGAGGACGTCCGCGTCCGGACCCGGTGGGTCCGACGCCCACGCCTTCCCGCCCGCAGCGATCCAGTTGCGCTGCCCGAACTGGTAGAGCCCGGCCGGGCCGCCCGGCTCGTCGGAGTGCAGCCCGGCGTCCCACCCGGACTCGGCCTGCACCTGCGCCACGACCCACACCGGCGGCAGCTCCGGACAACCCGTGGACGTCAGGTCGACGATGAGCGGCAACGACTCGCGCGCCAGGGCGGGCAGCGTCGTGGTGTCCACCCCGGACGTGGCCGGGGACGGGTCGGCGGCCTGCGCGGGCAGCGCGCCCAGCAGGGCGACACCAGCGGCTACCGCGAGCCCGAGCGTGACCAGGCGTGCGGTGACGATTCTCAGCGGCACGGCTCACCCCGCCCGCCCGGCGCCCGAGGCCTCGAGCGTGTCGTCGTCCCAGGCGTCCTCGGGGCGGGGCGCGACGACCGGCTGCGACAGCAGCACAGGCGGGACGGCGGTGGTGCGCTCGACGGGCGCGAGCCCCCGCCACAGCGCCACCGCGCGAGGCCGCAGCGCACGCGGTGGGGCCGGGTCGGTGAGCTGGCCGGACCGCACGAGTGCGGCCGCCAGCAGCCGCAACGCTCCGGCGTAGTCCTGCAGGGGTCGGGGCAGGTGGTCGGACGGCTGGCCGAGCAGCGTCGTGAGCTCGTCGGACGGCCGGGTGAGCCCCACCCAACGCTCGACCCGCGGCAGCAGTACGACGGCGGCGAACCTGGACTCCACCGACCGCGACCGCGCGTACCCGTCGCCCGTGACGGCGAGCAGCGGCAACCGGCCCATCCGGTCGGTGACGACGTCGGCGGCCCGTTCCGGATCGGCGCACACGACGACGTCGGCCACGGCATCGCGGACCTCGCCCTCGTGGGCGTGCAGCGCGGCCACGACGGTGCTCGTGCCCACACCGCGACCGAGCCCGACGACCACGGGGACGCGCAGTGGGGTCGCCGGCGGGCTCACCGGCCACCCCCCGCTCCGGGCTCGGCGAGCGGGTCGTCGTCGGCGAGGGCGTGTTCGTGGGGCCGGGGAACGGGCACGGCCGGGGACGGCGCGTGCTCGCCCAGGGTCTCCTCCCAGGCGTCGACGACGAGCCTGCTGCCGTTGAACGTGACGGGCACCGACAGCCGGATCCAGCAGGACGCGAGGCTGCGCCAGCCACGTCCGGTGGGTGCGGGCGCGGCTGCGGGGACCCCTGCGACCGGCGGATCGTTCTCGGCGGGATCGGGTGTCTCGGGTGTGTGGTCGCCGACCGACCGGTAGGGCGTGACGCGCACCCGGACGTCGACGAGCACGCGCCCGTCGCCGTCGGGTCGGACGAGCCCGGGCAGCGCGAACTCCGCCCGTTGGCGGCCCACTCCCGACCAGCCGAGCCGGGCGGGGTCGCTGCCCGCCGAGGACAGGTAGTCGAGCAGGACGCGGCCGCGGCGGGCCGGGTCGTCCTGGTCCCACGACAGGTAGTCGACGGCGAACGCGGCCGCCAGCGCCGAGGCCTCGGCCGGGTCGGGCGTACGGGTGGGGGTGGGACCCGACCAGGAACCATCGGCCGGGATCGGGGGGAAGCCGTGCGGGTCGGTAGGGGGATCCCAGGCCGCCCCGGGGCCGGCCGGCCGCGCGGACCGGGTCGCCGGCCCCGGCCACGGCGCGCCCGCACCGACGGGAGGAGCGACGCCCCACCCCGGCCGGGGTGGCGCAGACCCGGGTGGGGCGGATCCGGTCGGCGCCCAACCACGGGGTGCGGCGCCCTGTGGGGCGGGAAGCACCGGGGCGCCCGCGGTCGGGCGGCCGAACAGGCGGAAGCGGGCCACGGCCGTCACCGGAGTACCGGCCGGCGGGGCGGCTGAGCGGGACGTCGAGGCATGGTTCCCCCGTCTGCGGGCACGCGGAACCACATCCGTGGCGTGCGCCGCGGATGCGATCACTGGGGTGGGTCGAGCGGATCGGGACCGACAGTAGGAGCGGCCCGGGGTGTCCCGTGGCGGAACGGAAGAACGCTTTGCGATCGCGAACGATCGGGCGGGGACCGGGCCAGGAGGCCCGGTCGTTCAGCTCGCCGGGGCCGGTTCGCCGGCCGAACGGCACGTCGTCGCTGTGCGGTAGGTCGCTGCGACCCGTGGTGTGCCGTTCGACCGCGACGTCGCCGACGGATGATCGGCAGGCGCTAGGTCAGCGGCCAGTCGTGGACGGGCTCGTTGGCCTCGGAGAGCTCCAGGTAGCGGGCGAGCATGCCGCGCAGGGCGACCGGGCGATCGGCGCCGCGTTCCTCGAGTGCGGCGACCATGTCCACCTGCCAGGCCGCGCCCGTGCGCCGGGTGGCGCAGCGGCGCTCGATCACCGACAGGTAGCGGTCGATGACGTCGGGGTCCACCCCCCAGCGCGCCAGCCCGTCGGCGGCCTGGGGGAGCAGCTTGCGCAGCACCAGCTCGTCGGGGCGGATCCAACCCGACCCCGGCCAGTAGAGCGGGCCGTCCAGGCCGTGCCGGGCGGCGGTGGTGAAGTTCTCCTCCACGGCCTCGAACGACATCGAGCTCCACAGCGGCCGCTCGGCCTCGACCAGCACGCGGAGCAGGCCGTAGAAGAACAGAGCGTTGGCCACCATGTCGACGGCCGTGGGGCCCGCGGGCAGCACGCGGTTCTCCACGCGCACGTGCGGCACTCCGCCCGCGATGTCGTACACCGGCCGGTTCCAGCGCCAGATCGTGCCGTTGTGCAGGCGCAGCTCGTCGAGCTCGGGGACCCGGCCGGCCTCCAGCTCGGCCATCGGGTCGGTGTCCTCGGTGACCGGCATGAGCCCGGGGAAGTACCGCCCGTTCTCGGTGAACAGGTCCAGTACCGAGGTGATCCACCGTTCGCCGAACCACACCCGCGGCCGCACGCCCTGGTTGCGCAGCTCCACCGAGCGGACGTCGCAGGACTGCTCGAACAGCGGGATGCGTGTCTCCGCCCAGAGCCGCGAGCCCATCAGGAACGGCGAGTTCGCACCGACGGCCAGCTGGACGCCCGCGAGGCACTGCGCGGCGTTCCAGTAGCTCGCGAAGGAGTCCGGGTGCAGCTGTAGGTGCAGCTGCATCGACGTGCAGGCGGCTTCGGGGGCGATGGAGTCGAAGTCGGCCTGCAGGTGGTCCGGCGCGACGGCGTGGCGGCCGGACGGGTCGTCGCCGGCGATGTCGAGCCGGATCGGCTCACCGCGGGCACTGAGCATCTGCTCGTTGAGCATGACGTAGCGGCGGTCGGTGGACAGCGCCTCCACGACGAGGTGGCGGTGCTCCAGGGTGGGCAGGATGCCGATCACCGCCAGCTGCGAGCCGCACTCCCGGGCCGAGTTACGGACCTTGGCCAGCTCCTCGAGCAGCTGCAGCTCCAGGTGCCGCCACTCGTCTCCGGGAAGCAGCCGGGGCGGCATGTTCAGCTCGAGGTTCCAGCGGCCCAGCTCGGACTGGAACTCCGCGGCGCCGATGGCGTGCAGCACGTCGGCCCCGGAGAGTGACGGGGCGAGGTCGTCGCCGACGAGGTTGAGCTCCACCTCGATGCCGGTCATCGGCTCGTCGCGCGCGAAGGTGTGCTCGCGGAGCATCACGGCCAGGGTGTCGAGGCACTGCTGGACCTTCACCCGGTAGAGCTGTCGATCGCGTCGACTGAACGTGGTCCGGTCGACGTCCTGGCCCATGTAGGTACTGCCTCCTTGCCCCCGGGCCATGGCGATCGTGTCCTCCCGACCCCGCGCACGTTCGCCCGATCGGGCGGGCTGTCCACCGTGACATACGAGTGATCCCGCCGCTACGGCTGTCCGGATGACGGGGCCGAGCGGCACCCGTGTCGCACGCGACCCGGCCTGGGACGATGCGCAACCGTGGCCACCATCACTCCCGTCGCCGAGGCGACCGATCCCCGGGTCGACGACTACCGCGACCTCACCGAGGCCGACCGGCGCCCCGACCGTCCCGGAGGTCGCGGCCTCGTGATCGCCGAGGGCGTCGTCGTGGTGCGCAGGCTCCTTCACTCTCCGTACCCGATCCGGTCGGTGCTGGGGGTGCCCCGGCGGATCGACGAGCTGGCCGACGATCTCGGTGGCCACGATGTGCCCGCCTACGCCACGGACGCCGACACGATGGCGTCCGTCGTGGGCTTCCACCTCAACCGCGGCGTGCTGGCCGTCGCGGACCGGGCGCCCGCCCCCGACCTGGCCGAACTGCTCCGTACGGCGAGGGTGCTCGCGGTGCTGGAGGGTGTCGGCGACCACGAGAACCTGGGATCGTTGTTCCGCAACGCGGCCGCGCTCGGTGTGGACGGGGTGCTGCTGGGCCCCAGGTGCTCCGACCCGCTCTACCGGCGCAGCGTGCGGGTGTCGATGGGCCACGTGCTGCGGGTGCCGTTCACGACGCTGACGGGCCCGTGGCCCGGCTCGCTGGACCTCCTGCGGGCCGCGGGCCTGACGGTCGTCGCTCTGACGCCTTCAGTGGACGCCGTACCGCTGGCCCGGGCGGGCCTGGCCGGGCAGCGCGTGGCGCTGCTGCTGGGCGCGGAGGGCCCCGGCCTGACCGACGAGGCCCTCGCGGCCGCGGACGTCCGCGTCCGGATCCCCATGGCCTCGGGGGTGGACTCTCTCAATGTGGCAACGGCCGCGGCTGTCGCCTTCCACACCGTGACGTCGCCCGTAGGCTGACCGGCGTGCTCGGGGAACGGCAGCCAGGTGATCCGCAGCTGCCCGGCGAACTGCGGGCCGCACTCCAGGAGTGGTCGACGTTCGCCACGGCAGCCACGCGGTCGGGCCGGGCCGAGGAGCTCCAGCTCGTGCGCCGCCGTGGCCGGCAGCTCGCGTCACGGGTGGCGGACGTGCTGGGCCGGCCGGTCGAGCTGATCGACCCGGTGACCGGCGCCGTCGAGTCGGTGCGGGTGGGCGCGGCCACGGGGCCCATCCCGCGGCTGGCGCCGGAGCCGGCCGGGCCGACGCCGTGGTCCACGGGACTCGCCGTGGCGGCCTTCTTCGCGGTCTTCGTGGCGATCGCCGACGTGGTGCTCAGCCGGTCGTTCGCCGAGGCGTTCGGGCTGTTGTGGGTGCCCGCGAACCTGCTGGTCGGACTCGGGCTGTCCCCGTCGCTGTGGCTGGTGCGCCGCACGCCGTTCTGGCGCTGGCCGGCCCTCGGCGCCGCGGTCGGCCTGGGCGTGGCGTGGGTGGTGCTGCTGCTCGGCTTGCTGGGCCGGTAGCTGCCGGCGTCGGAGGTCGGCGCCGGCACGGCCCTGCGGACCAGCGGCGACCTGGATGCGGCAGCGAACGACAAGGCAGGACCCGCATCCTGGCGGAAGCATCGTGGCCAATTCGCAGAGAGGGCAGCACCTTGTGCCCGGCGTGCGCGCCAGATGTGCGTCCGCGCGCGCTCCCAGCGCCGTTCCCGTCAGACCGCGATGCTGGAGGTCATGACGCGCCGCTCGGGCGACGTCACCTGCACCCCGCGCAGCGACAAGGTTGCGCGGGCCTCAGCGCTGGCCGCGGACGCCCAGCAGGACCTCGTCCCAGGAGGGCATGACGGGCTTGCCCTTCTTCGTGCGACGGGCCGCGGGGGCGGCCTCCGGCTCGGCCGGTGTGTCCGCGGCAGCAGGTGCTGCGGGTTCCGGGCTGGGCTCGGTCGTCGGAGCGGCTGGCTGCGTGCCGGGGGTCTGGGCTGCCGGGGCTGCCGGGGGCGAGGTGGCCGGGCGCCGGTCCCGGTCGGGCTGGTGGGCAGGCTCGGACCGGCGGACGGGCTCCGACTGGCGGACCGGTTCGGGCTGGCGCGGGGCGGGCGGCTCCGGACGGCGGGGCTCGGGGGCCGTGCGCGCCGGGTGCGGCTCGACCGTCGTCCGGGCTTCCGGCGCGGCGCTGCGGGTCTCGGCGCTGCGGGTCTCGGCGGTGCGCGGCTCGGCCGTGCGGGTCTCGGCGGTGCGGGCCTCGGGCGCACGGACCTCCGCGGTGCGGGCGCCGTCGCTCCAGCCCTCGACGCGGACGCCGCGGGCCGGGTCCGTGGCCGTGGCGCGCAGCTCCTCGACCGGGCTCGGATCGGCCGGGGCCTCGTCCTGCCGCGCGATGTCGATCACGGGGCCGACGGTGCGCAGCGGGCGGGCCGGCAGGCCCTCGACCAGGTCGGACGCATGCTCGTCGACGGCGGTGACGGTACCGCCGTGGGCTCCGGGCTGGAACGTCCAGTGCGCGCGGTTGTCCGAACGACCGGCGCGCCAGGAGAGCGCGACGACCCAGCGGCCGTCCTCGCCCTTCCACGAGTCCCACTCGGCGTCCGTGTACTCCTGGCCGCGCAGCCCGAACGTGTGGGCGACGACGTCGCCGAGCATGCGGGAGTCGGGCCCGTCGGCGCGGACGGGGTGGGCGCGCTGGGCGACCTCCGCCGTGCGCGAGCGTTCGAGCAGAACCGGGTAGGCGAAGCGTTCGATCTTCAGCTGCGGAACACCGGCCGCCGAGGCGACCTGCTCCACGGACGCTCCGGCGCGGATACGGGCCTGGATCTCACGTGGGCGCAACTGGCTCTCCAACTCGATCGCGATCTGTCCGAGCCGGGTCAGGTCCCCCCGGGCGGCAGCGCGCAACTGCTCGTCGGCCGCGACGGTGAAGCGCTCGCGTCGGCCCGGGTCCTCGAGGACGATGGACATCTCCCCGTCGCCCTCGGTGATCCCGACGACCCGCAGCGCCCGCATCGGCGGCCTCCCCGCTCTCATTTCCCCGTCCGGGTGACGGTAGTTGTCGAACCGCAACCCGCGACGGAGGCGCGCCGGGGCGGGAAAACCCGCCCCGACGAGGGAAAAGTGCTAGACCCGTCCCCGTCGCACACGCAGCGTGTCATGTTGATCGCGTTTGGTAAAGCTGGGGCTGGTGTTACTGGTGTGACTCCACAGCGTGTCCCCTTGACCTGTAGGGCGGGGTCAGCTCTGGTGGTCGACCACCCAGTCGACGCACGCCGTCAGCGCCTCCACGTCCCCGGGGTCGACCGCGGGGAACATGCCGATGCGCAGCTGGTTGCGGCCCAGCTTGCGGTAGGGCTCGGTGTCGACGATGCCGTTGGCCCGCAGGACCTTCGCGACCGCCGCGGCATCGATCTTCTCGTCGAGGTCGATCGTGCCGACCACCTGCGAGCGGTGGGCCGGGTCGGTGACGAACGGCGTGGCGTAGTCCGATTTCTCGGCCCAGTTGTAGAGCCGCCCGGAGGAGTCCGCCGTTCGCTTGACGCACGCCTTGAGCCCGCCGAGGCCGTTCATCCAGTCGATCTGCTCGGCCATGAGGATCAGCGTCGCGACCGCGGGGGTGTTGTAGGTCTGGTCCTTGAGCGAGTTGTCGACGGCCGTGGCCAGCGACAGGAACGGCGGGATCCAGCGGTCGGACGCCGCCAGCTCCGCGACCCGCTCCAGCGCAGCCGGGGAGAAGATCGCGGTGTAGAGCCCGCCGTCGGCGGCGAATCCCTTCTGCGGCGCGAAGTAGTAGACGTCGGCGTGGGAGATGTCGACCGGCAGACCGCCCGCTCCGGACGTGGCGTCGATGACCACGAGCTGGCCCTCGAGCGCGGCCTCGGGGCGCACGACCGGCACCGACACGCCCGTGGACGTCTCGTTGTGGGCCCAGGCGAGGATGTCGCAGGACGGGTCGGCCTGGGGCTCGGGCGCGCTGCCCGGCTCGGCCGAGACGACCACCGGGTCGGCCAGGAACGGGGCGCCCCTCGTGGACTCGGCGAACTTCGCGGAGAACTCGCCGTAGGTCAGGTGCAGCGCCCGCTCACGGACGAGCCCGAACGCGGCGGCGTCCCAGAACGCGGTGGACCCGCCGTTGCCCAGCACCACCTCGTAGCCGGCGGGCAGGGAGAACAGGTCGCCCAGCCCGGCCCGGATGCGTCCGACCAACGCCTTCACCGGCTTCTGACGGTGGGAGGTGCCCATGACGTCGCCGGCGGCCGCGAGCGCGGCCAGCTGCTCGGGACGCACCTTGGACGGCCCACAGCCGAAGCGCCCGTCAGCGGGCTTGAGGTCGGCGGGGATCTGCAGGTCGGGGGTAGCGGTCACGTACTTCAGTGTTGCACCGCGGCAACACCCGACCGGGTGCGGGTCGTCACTCCAACAGGCCCCGATTCCGGGCGATCGTGACGGCGGCGATGCGGTCGGAGACGTCGAGCTCGGTGAACGCGCGCGGCAGGTGGGTCTTCACCGTGGCCTCGGCGATGTGCAGGTCACGGCCGCTCTCGGCGTTGGTGTGCCCGACCGCCACGAGCGTCAGCACCTCGATCTCGCGCGGCGGGAGCGCCTCCGGCTTCGGCCCGCGCATGCGGCTGACGAGCCGGGCGGCCACCGACCGGGGTGAGAACGCACACGGCGGGAGTGCCCGTCCACCGGCCGGCGTTTCAGGCGAATTGTGGACCTGGGGCCCCGTCGGGCTGCAAGGATGCGGTGATCACGAGCTGAAGCCAAGGGGGGCCAGGCAGACCATGACCGACACACCCGATCGACCCGACCCGGAGCGCGGGCCCGACCGCGACGACGAGGCCGCCACACCGCCGTCGGGGACGCCGCAGACGCCTGCGCCGGGGACGCCTGCGCCGTCCGGTCCGCCACCCGGCTACGGGCCGCCGGCGGGCTACGGCCCACCTCCCGGGTACGGCCCGGCTCCGGGTTACGGCGGCGCGCCCGGCTACCCGCCTCCGCCCGGCTACGGCGGGCCGCCCGGTTACGGCGCCCAGCCCGGCTACGGCGGGCAGCCGGCATACGGCGGGCAACCGGCATACGGGCAGCAACCCGGCTACCCGCCGCCCGGCTACGGCACCCCGCCGGGTCGGCCACCGGGCGGGATCGTGCCGCTGGCGCCGTTGGGCATCGGTCAGATCCTGAGTGGCGCCTTCGGCTACATCCGGGCGAACCCCGTCTCGACGCTCGTGGCGGCAGCCCTGATCTTCGTCGTGGCCGCCCTGGTTCAGGGGATCGCGCAGGTGGTGCCGGCGGTGGCCCTCGGCGGGCCGGTCCGGAACGCCGGGGCCGCGTTCGGCGCGCTCGGCCTGTCGCTGGTCGCGTCACTGATCAGCGCCGTCGTCAGCCTCGTGGCCTCCGCGCTGGTCACCGGTCTTCTGCTGGTGGTGCTGCGGCGGGCCCTGCTGGGTAGGCGCACGTCGTTGGGCGAGGCCTGGCGGGGCGCGACCAGGCGGGTGTGGGGCCTGGTCGGGGCGAACGTGCTCGTGGGTCTGATCGTCGGCGGTATCGCGGCGGTCGGGATCCTGCTGGCGTTCATCATCGGGATCGCGGGCCGGAACTCCGGTGGCGTCATCGTCGTGGCGGTGATCGTCGGGCTCGCGGTACTGGCCGTCGTGCTCTATGTGTCGGTGCTGCTGTCGATGACGTCCGCGGCCTACATGATGGAGGACATCGGCGTGACCACGGCCATCGGACGTTCCCGGGCGCTGGTCAGCGGGAGCTGGTGGCGGATCTTCGGGATCCAGCTGCTGGCCGGCCTCGTGCTGGGGGTGATCGCCCTGGTGATCTTCCTGATCCTGGGTGCGCTGTTCGGCGTCAGCCTCGGCTCGTTCGCGCAGGGTGGCTCCGGGCTCTCCGTGGCGGGCGCGGTGCTCAGCGGGATCGCCCTGGCGATCTTCGTCGTCATCGCCGGCACGTTCTTCACGCCGTTCGCGACGGGCATCAACGGCCTGCTCTACGTCGACCAGCGGATCCGCCGGGAGCGCTTCGACCTGGAGCTGGCGGCCCGGGCCCAGGGTCAGGTGGGCCCCGGCACGGTCTGGTAGCCGACCGTCGGGGTCGTGCGCGGATAGCAGTGCTCCGGCACTGATATCCGCGCACGGGCGCCGTAGCCGCGCTCTACCCGTGCTGGATCTCGCCCCAGCCCTCGACGGCCTCGGGCTTGCGCGGCGCCGGGCCGATGTACTGGGCCGACGGGCGCACGAGCTTGTTCTCGCGCTTCTGCTCCATGATGTGCGCCGACCATCCCGCCGTACGGGCACTCGTGAACATCGCGGGCATCATGTGCGGCGGGACCTCGGCGAAGTCGAGGATCACCGCGGCCCAGAACTCGACGTTGGTCTCGATGGGGTGGTCGGGGCGCCGCTCGCGCAGCTCGGCCAGCGCCGCCTGCTCCAGTGCGATCGCCACCTCGTAGCGCGGGGCCTTGAGCTCCTGGCAGGTGCGGCGCAGGACGCGGGCGCGGGGGTCCTCGGCCCGGTAGACCCGGTGCCCGAAGCCCATGAGCTTCTCCTTGCGGTCGAGGATGCCCTTGACCAGTGCGGTGGGGTCCTCGGTGCGCTCGGTCTCGGTCAGCATCGGCAGCACGCGGGCCGGGGCGCCGCCGTGCAGCGGGCCGGACATCGCGCCGATGGCGCCCGACAGCGACGCCGCGACGTCGGCCCCGGTGGAGGCGATGACGCGCGCGGTGAAGGTGGACGCGTTCATGCCGTGCTCGGCGGCGGAGACCCAGTAGGCGTCCACGGCCCTGACGTGGGCGGGGTCGGGCTCGCCGCGCCAGCGCGTCATGAAGCGCTCGGTGATGGTGGTGCTCTCGTCGATGCGGGCCTGCGGCACCGCGGGCACGCCGATGCCGCGCGCAGACTGCGCCACATAGGACAGCGCCATCACCGAGGCGCGGGCGAGGTTGTCGCGCGCGTCGTCGTCGGTGATGTCGAGCAGCGGGCGGTAGCCCCAGTACGGCGCGAGCATGGCCAGCGCGGCCTGCACGTCGACGCGGACGTCACCGGTGTGCACCGGGATCGGGAACGACTCCGCCGGCGGCAGGCCGGGGCCGAAACGGCCGTCGACGAGCAGGGCCCAGACGTTGCCGAAGGTGACCTTGCCGACGAGGTCCTCGATGTCGACGCCGCGGTAGCGCAGCGCCCCACCGTCCTTGTCGGGCTCGGCGATCTGGGTCCGGAAGGCCACATGACCTTCGAGGCCCGACTTGAAACCGGGTGGCGGCGGGGGTACCGCGTCGTCGGAAGTGGACGGGGCGGTAGGCGCAGCGGTCACCGCGACCTCCTCATCGTGGTCGGTGGTTGGCGTCACCATGCCCCGACCGCCCGCTGGCTGCAACGGGGCAGGTGGGTGGCATCGGTCACCGGCGTTGTCCGCAGGGACACAGGGGACATACGGTCGTGGCCACCATCAGGCTAGGGGGTTCCAGTGGCGGAGCAGCAGCTGGCCGGGATGCGGGTCGACTACCGCACCGAGGGCCTCGACGTGGACGCGCTCGCGCCCACCTGGCACGAGCAGCTGGCGAACTGGCTCGCGGAGGCCGAGGCGGCCGGTGTGGTCGAGGCGAACGCGATGGTGCTGGCCACCGCCACGCAGGACGGGCGGCCGTCGTCGCGCACCGTCCTGTGCAAGGGCCTCGACGAGCGCGGCGTGGTGTTCTACACGAACTACACCTCGGCGAAGAGCCGCGACCTGCGCCACACCCGCTACGCGTCGGTCACGTTCCCCTGGTACCTGCAGCACCGTCAGGTGCATGTCCGCGGCACTGTCGAGGAGGTGTCCCCGGCGGAGACGCAGGCCTACTGGGACTCGCGCCCGCGGGGGTCCCAGCTGGGTGCATGGGCGTCGGCGCAGTCTGTGGTGGTGCGCAACCGCCGCGTGCTCGACGACGCGCTGGCCGGCGTCACCCACCGCTTCGCCGACGACGAGACCGTGCCGGTGCCCCAGCACTGGGGCGGCTGGCGGATCGTGCCCGAAGAGGTGGAGTTCTGGCAGGGCCGCACCAACCGCATGCACGACCGGCTGCGCTTCGTCGTCGACGTCCACGACCGCAGCTGGACGGTCCGCCGGCTCGCGCCCTGATCCGTAAGAACGGCGTCAGGGCCGCGTAACACCGTTCTCCGGCCCGCGGGCGAACGATCGGGAGCACCACGAAGACCCGATCGAGTGAACGGACCGATGATGATCCACTCCACCGCATCCCACCGCCGCATCGCCACGACACTGGCCGCCGGGCTCGTCGGGGCGGGGCTGTTCCTGACCCCCGCCGTGGCGTTCGCCGACACCGGACAGACCGTCGTGCAGACCACCGACCCGGCCGGGGACGCCCGCGCCAACCTGCACAACTTCCCGACGGCCGACCTGCTCGCCGCCGGGGCCCGGATCGGCTCCTCGACGGTCACGGTCTTCTTCGACCTGGGGACGGCCCCCACCCAGGCCCAGCTGGCCGACGCCGCGGCCAGGGGCCTGCCCTACGGCGGGCGCTACGACTACACGAGCACCCTCGATGTCAGCGGTGGCGTGCCGATCGGCATCTCGTTCCACGACACGACCGTCACCCTCGCCGCGGCCGCGGCGGACGGCGAGGGAGGCGGCCCCGACCCCACACCGGCCTGCGTCGCCTACTTCGGTGGCGGATCGACGTCACTGCAGGGGCCGGTCGTCGTCGACGGCGCGAGCGGGGAGCTCTCGGCGACGTTCAGCCGCGCGGACTTCAACGCCGCGGCGAGCTGCTTCGGAAGTCCGTCACCGTCGGCGGGGACCCAGGTCGCCGTCGCCGGCGCGAACTCCGACATCCAGACCCCCTACAAGAACGCCCTGTCGGGTGGGGCCACCGTGCGGGACTCGGCCGGCGCCGGGCCGAGCGTGACGCTCGCCAACTGAGCTCTCCCGGCCGGGCCGTCGGGACCCGTGAGGTGGTAGTTCTGATGGGTGACCACGCCCGGCCCTGATCAACCCACCCGCCCGAACCGGGTGAAACGGGAGCAACAACCCACGGCCGCGATCGCCGCAGGCCCGGACGCCCCGACGCGGGCGATCCCGGGCCTGCGTCGGTTCTCCGGCGCGGTGCGGGGCGCGCTGGCCGACACCCGGCCGCTGCAGACCCCGGCCTACCGCCGGCTGTGGCTCGCCGGAGTCGTCACGGTGATCGGTGCGCAGCTGTCGGTCGTGGCCGTTCCGCTGCAGATCTACAACCTCACGGGCTCGTCGGCCTATGTCGGCCTGACCGGGCTGTTCGGGCTCGTCCCGCTGATCGTGTTCGGGCTGTGGGGTGGTGCGATCGCCGACGCCGTCGACCGGCGGGTGCTGCTGCTGGTCACCGGGGGAGCGATCGCGGCGAGCTCGCTGGCCCTCTGGGTCACGGCCGCGAGCGGCACCGGCAACGTGTGGGTGATCCTCGTCCTGTTCGCGGTGCAGACGGCGCTCCTCGCGATCAACCAGCCCACCCGCAGCGCGGTGATCCCGCGGCTGCTGCCCGCCGAGCAGCTCCCCGCCGCGAACGCGCTCAACATGACCGTCGCGCAGGTCGGAGCGGTCGCCGGGCCGTTGCTCGCCGGGGTGCTGATCCCGTTCATCGGGCTGTCGACGCTCTACCTGATCGACGCGATCTTCCTGCTCGCGACGCTGTGGGCCACGTGGCGGCTGCCGGTGATGCCCCCGGAGGCAGGTGTGGCACGCAGGGCCGGGATCCGCGAGATCGTCGACGGCTTCCGCTACGTGGCCCTGCACAAGGTGCTGCTGGTGTCGTTCCTGATCGACGTCGTCGCGATGGGGTTCGGGATGCCGCGGGTGCTGTTCCCGGAGATGGCGGAGAAGACCTTCGGCGACCCGCCCGGCGGCGGCCCCGCGATCGGGCTGCTCTACGCCGCGATCCCGATCGGCATGGTCGTGGCGGGGCTGCTGTCGGGCTGGCTGCAACGGGTGCGGCGCCAGGGCGTCGCCGTCGCGTGTGCGATCGGGGTGTGGGGGCTGGGCATCGCGCTGTTCGGGCTGACGGGGTCGCTGTGGCTCGCGGTGGCGGCGCTGGCGGTCGCGGGGGCGGGCGACCTGGTCAGCTCCGTGTACCGCTCGTCGATGCTGCAGACCGTCGCCACCGACGAGATGCGCGGACGCATGCAGGGCGTGTTCATGGTCGTCGTCGCGGGCGGTCCGCGGATGGCGGACCTGTGGCACGGCGGCGCGTCGGTGTGGATCGGCCCCGGCCTCACGGCCACCGTCGGCGGGATCGCCGTGATCGTCGTCGGGGCGCTGGTCGTGGCCAGGTTCCCGGAGTTCTGGCGCTACCGCGGACCGGTCGCCGACGAGCGCTCCTGACCTCTCCTGCCCTACGTCACACGCTCTGCACGGCACAACTACGGCCGGTAGCACTAGCGTTGGGCTCAACAACGAAGAGATCTGAGTGTGAGGGAACCTCCACATGGCTGACGAGAAGTCCACCGCTGTACTGCAGTACCCCGGCGGTGAGCAGAAGATGGAGATCAAGCCCGCTACCGAGGGCTCCTCCGCGTTCGACATCGGGAAGCTGCTCCCCGGTACCGGGTTGGTCACGCTCGACTCGGGCTTCGGCAACACCGCGGCCTGCACGTCGGAGATCACCTACATCGACGGTGACGCGGGCATCCTGCGCTACCGCGGGTACCCCATCGACCAGCTCGCCGAGAGCTCCACGTTCCTCGAGACGAGCTACCTGCTGATCTACGGCGAGCTGCCCACCGCCGCCGAGCTGCAGGACTTCACCACCAAGATCAGCCGCCACACGCTGCTGCACGAGGACCTCAAGCGGTTCTTCGAGGGCTTCCCGCGAGATGCGCACCCGATGCCGGTGCTGTCGTCGGCGGTCAGCGCGCTGTCCACCTTCTACCAGGACAGCCTCGACCCGTTCGACCACGACGCCGTCGAGCTGTCCACCGTCCGGCTGCTGGCCAAGGTGCCCACGATCGCGGCGTACGCGTACAAGAAGTCGATCGGCCAGCCGTTCCTCTACCCGGACAACTCGCTCGGGCTCGTGGAGAACTTCCTGCGCATGACGTTCGGCTTCCCGGCCGAGCCGTACGAGATCGACCCCAAGTTCGTCAAGGCGCTCGACACGCTGCTGATCCTGCACGCCGACCACGAGCAGAACTGCTCCACGTCCACCGTGCGCATGGTCGGCTCGTCGCACGCCAACCTGTTCGCCTCGATCTCCGCGGGCGTCAACGCCCTGTTCGGCCCGCTGCACGGCGGCGCCAACCAGGCCGTTCTCGAGATGCTGCAGAAGATCCAGAAGGAGGAGAACGGCGACGTCGAGGCGTACGTCAACCGGGTCAAGAACAAGGAGGACAGCGGGGCGCGCCTGATGGGCTTCGGCCACCGCGTCTACAAGAACTACGACCCGCGCGCGAAGATCGTCAAGCAGAAGGCCGACGAGATCCTCAAGGACCTCGGCGTCACCGACCCGCTGCTCGACATCGCCATGGCGCTCGAGGAGAAGGCGCTCGCCGACGACTACTTCATCGAGCGCAAGCTCTACCCGAACGTCGATTTCTACACCGGCGTGATCTACCGGGCCATGGGCTTCCCGACGAAGATGTTCACGGTCCTGTTCGCCCTCGGCCGCCTCCCCGGCTGGATCGCCCACTGGCGCGAGATGATCGAGGACCCGACCACGAAGATCGGCCGCCCCCGCCAGCTCTACGTGGGCCCGACGGAGCGCAAGTTCGTCCCGATGACGGACCGGTAGTGCCCGGCTGAGGTTCAGGAAAGCCACTTTCATGTCATCTGGCGGCTGTAAAGTGGCTTTCCTGAACCTCGCGGTGCTGCCCCGCGCAGGCTCCGGTCCGCACCGCTAGCGTCGTTCCCCATGAGCGAGAACGCCGTCGTCTGGTTCCGGCGGGATCTTCGGGTCCGCGACCAGCCCACCTTCCTCGCCGCTGCACCCCGTGCGCTGGCGCTGTTCGTGCTCGACCCGGCGCTGCTCGGACCGTCGGGTGCGGCCCGCAGCACCTTCCTGTTCCGCTCCCTCCGCTCCCTGGACGAGTCGCTGAACGGGAAGCTGCAGGTCGTGACGGGCGATCCGGCGGAGGTGGTGCCCCGCATCGCCGCCGCCGTGGACGCTGACGCGGTGCACGTCGCCGCCGACTACGGCCCTTACGGACGCACCCGCGACGAGGCCGTCGAGAAGGCGCTCGTCGAGGACGGGCGGCAGCTCGTGCGCGCCGGTTCGCCCTACGCCGTTGCCCCGGGCCGTGTCCGCAAGCCCGACGGCGACCCGTACAAGGTCTTCACCCCGTTCCGCCGGGCGTGGGCGGAGCATGGCTGGCGCAGTCCGGCCGACACCGACGCCTCCACCGTGACCTGGCTGGACCCGGTCGAGGAGAGTGTCATCCCGGACGACGTGGAGGTCGACGCCGAGCTGCCCGAGGCGAGCGAGGACGCGGCGCTGGCGCGGTGGCGGGAGTTCCTCGATGCCGCTGTCGGCGACTACAAGGACGGCCGCGACCGGCCCGACAAGCCCGGCACCTCGCGCATGTCGCCCTACCTCAAGTACGGGCAGATCCACCCGCGGACGATGCTCGCCGATCTCGCGCCGAAACGGTCGGAGTCCGCGCAGACCTATACCACCGAGATCGCGTGGCGGGAGTTCTACGCCGACATCCTGTTCCAGCGCCCCGATTCGGCGCGGAAGAACTACGACCGCTCCTTCGATGCCCTGCCCCTCGCGTCCGGGGCGGCGGCCCGCATCGCGTTCGACGCCTGGTGCGAGGGCCGCACCGGCTTCCCGATCGTCGACGCCGGGATGCGCCAGCTGCGTGAGCAGGCGTGGATGCACAACCGGGTGCGGATGATCGTCGCGAGCTTCCTCGTGAAGGACCTGCACCTGCCGTGGTGGTGGGGCGCGCGGCACTTCATGCGCCTGCTCGTGGACGGCGACCTGGCATCCAACCAGCACGGATGGCAGTGGACCGCGGGCAGCGGCACCGACGCGTCGCCCTACTTCCGCGTGTTCAACCCCATCACGCAGGGGGAGAAGTTCGACCCCGACGGCGACTACGTCCGCCGGTTCGTGCCGGAGCTCCGCGCCGTGCCGGGCAAGGCCGTGCACCAGCCGTGGGCGCTGCCCGACGGCTACCCGGAGCCGATGGTGGATCACAAAGCGGAGCGGCTCGAGGCCCTTGCCCGCTACGAGCAGGTGAAGGCAGCACGGGGGTGATTCCCCCGTACGGGGGTACGCCATAATTGCCGAACCGCACGACTGAGGGGTGGTCCGATGGCTGGAGGATCGAAGCGCCGGTGGCTGGTGCTGGCCGTGGCGGCCGGTGCCGGTGCGTGGGTCGCGCGCTCGAAGATGTCCGGCCCGAAGGAGCTCACGGGCCCGGTACGGGTGCTGCCGCCCGACCCCGCTCCGGCGACCGGTGGCGCGGGGGATCCCGCGGCCTCCTGGAACGGGACGGAGCCGGCCCCCTCTGCCAGGCAGGCAGCCCCGGCCCCCCTTCCCGCCGTTCCAGCTGCATCGTCCGCGCCCGCCCAGCCCGCCACACCGGCGGCACCGCCTGCACAGGTCGAGCCCGCCGCGCCGCCCCAGCCCGCGACATCGGTCGCGCCGTCCGTGCCGGCGGCCCCGTCGACGCCGGCTCCGGCCCCTTCTGCGCCCTCCATCCCGGCCGCGGCGGCCGCAGCCAGCGCTCCGTCGGCGCCTCCGGCGAAGCCCGCCGCCCCAGCCGAGACCCCTGCGCCGGCGAAGCTCGCCGCCTCGGCCGATGCCACTGTGCCGGCCGAGCCCACTGTGCCGGCCGAGCCCGCTGTGCCGGCCGAGCCCGCCGCACCGGCCGAGCCCGCTGTGCCGGCCGAGCTTGCTGCCGCGGCCCGGGCCGCCGCCTCGGCTGAGCCCGCTGCCTCGACCGAGCCTGCCGCCGCGGCTCCCGAGAGGCCGGCGACTCCCGCCCCGGCCACGGCGCCCGCGCCGAATGCGCCTGCCCCTCGGTCGGCCGTCAACGGGGTCGCGTCGGCTCCTGCCGCCCCGCGCCCGTCCCCGTCGCCGCGGCCCTCGCCGGTCCGCCGGGCGGCGCCCCCGAGCGAGCCGGCGAGCCCGGCCCCGGCGCCCATGCCGTCGGGGCAGGCGCTGTTCGCGCCGTCGGACTCGGTGGCCACGAGCGGGGCCACGCCGCTGCCCGACGGGTCTGCGCCCGGCCCCGAGTACACCATCAAGGGCAACGCCGACTCCATGCTCTTCCACACCCCCGACAGCCCCTACTTCAAGCGCACCAAGGCCGAGGTGTGGTTCCGCGATGCCGATGAGGCCCGCGCCGCGGGGTTCACCGAGTGGGCTCCGCGGAAGAAGGCCAGTCAGTAGCGAGCGTCCGACCACCCTCCATGGTCAGCGTCTCGGTGCGGAAACGGCTGGATCTGGCCGGAAACGTGCCGAAACGCTGATCATGACGTGATCCGACGGAGTTTCAGCCCCGCAGGGCCTCGCGCAGGCTGACCCGCGAGCCCGTCCGCAGGATCGAGTTCCGGTACACCCGCCCGGCCAGCCGCACCACCACCGCGATCGCGGCGAGGGTGATCAGAGCCGACACACCCACCTCCCAGAGCGGGGCGACGCCAAGCGCGTACCGCGCGGGCATCACGGTCTGGGCGAAGAACGGGACGAACGACAGCACGGCGGCCAGCTCGTTGCGCGGGTCGTTGGGCAGCAGGTTCACCGTCAGCACGAACGGAATGATGATCAGGAAGACCATCGGCGCGATCACCGAGCCGAGCTCCTCCTGGCGCGAGACCGTGGACCCGATGCCCGCGTAGAGCGAGGCGAAGAGGAAGAAGCCCAGCAGGTACCAGACGATCACCATCACGAACATCCCGATGGCGGCTCCGGGCACCGTGAGCAGCCCGGTGACACCTCCGCCCACCACCCCGATCACGCCGAGGATCACCAGCTGCAGCAGCCCCACCGTGCCGAGCCCGAGGATCTTCCCGGCCAGCAGCTGCCAGGGCTTCATCGTGGCGAGCAGCAACTCCACCACCCGGCTCTGCTTCTCCTCCACCACGCCGGTGGCCACGAGCTGCCCGTAGGCACTGAAGGAGAAGAACAGCAGGAACGAGCCGACGAGCGCCAACGCGAGCTGCTGACCGCGGTGGGGATCGGCCGGCTCCAGGGTGGTGGTGGCCACCTGCGACTGCCGGCTCAGGGTCACCGGATCGACGCCCGCGCCGGCGAGTGCGGCCGTGAGTTGTTGCTGCTGCACCGCCGTGGAGGTGATCGACTGGATCGTGGAGTCGACCGTGTCACGACCGAGCAGCTGGTAGTCGCCGGGGACGCCGGTGAACAGTGCGTCGAGGTCGTCGCCACCCACCCGGGCCCGGCCCGCCGCCTCGTCGACGGTGGTGATGCGCAGGTCCACGCCCTGGGTCTTCGCCGCCTGCTCCAGCGCGGGCTGCAGGGAGGTGGTCTGGGTGGTGAGCCCGAGCGTCTTGTTCGACGACTGGCTCGCGATGAACCCGCCCAGCAGCGCGATCCCCGCGATCAGCACGATCGTGACGACGAGCCCGATCACGAAGCTGCGCGACCGGACCTGCGCGGTGAACTCGCGGCGGGCGACGAGGACCACGGCCTGGCGGGACGTCAGCGGGGCACTCATGCGACCTTCTCCTTCGCCACGACGTCGCGGTAGAGCTCCGTGAGCGGGGGCCGGAACCTGCGGAACTCGTGCACCGGACCCGCGGCCACCGCAGCCTTCAGCACGTCCTGGTCGTCGACGCCGTCGGTGAGCCGCAACCGGGTGCGCGCCCCGTCGGCCGACACCACCTCGACGCCGGGCACGTCGTCCGCCCAGCCGGCGGGTGGGCCGTCCACGTCGAGGACCACCCCGGTGTCGCGGGTGCGCAGCTCCTCCACGGTCCCGACGGCCACCATCCGGCCGTCGGCGATGATGCCGATGCGGTCGCAGAGGCGCTCGACCAGCTCGAGCTGGTGGCTCGAGAAGATCACGGGCACACCCTCGGCCGCCTTCTCGCGCAGCACCCCGCTCATCACCTCGACGGCCGTGGGGTCGAGCCCGGAGAACGGCTCGTCGAGCACGAGCACCTCCGGGTCGTGCACCAGCGCTGCGCACAGCTGCACGCGCTGCTGGTTGCCCAGCGACAGCTTCTGCACCTCGTCGCGGACCCGGGCCTCGACGCCGAGGCGCTCGGTCCAGCGCGCCACGGACGCCGCGGCCTCGGTCTCGGCGAGTCCGTGCAGGCGGGCGAGGTAGGTGAGCTGGTCGCCGACCTTCATCTTCGGATAGAGGCCACGCTCCTCCGGCATGTAGCCGATGCGGCGGCGCAGCTCGGCGTCGACCGGCTCGTCGTGCCACCGCACCTCGCCGCCGTCGGCCGCGAGCACGCCGAGCACGATGCGCATGGTGGTGGTCTTACCCGCACCGTTGCTGCCGACGAACCCGAAGACCTCGCCCGGCTGCACGGTGAACGAGACCGCGTCGAGTGCCTGGAGCGTGCCGAACCGCTTGGAAATCCCCCCGATGTCCAACATGTGGACGACACTAGTGGGATCCCCCGTCACGATCCCGACACCGGACCGTGACACGGACTCGTGACACTGCGCGGGTGAACCCTGAACGATTCGGGCACGTCGTGGTGTGCGGGGTGGACGGGGCCGCCCTGCGCACGGTCGAGCAGCTGCGGGCCGCCGGGGCCGAGGTGGTGGTGGTCGATCCCTCCGGCCGCGCCGATTCGGCCGCCGACCGGCTGCTGGTGCAGTGGAAGGTGCCTCGCGTCGAGGGGCGGGTGCGGGAGGCGCTGCTCGACGCCGACCTGGGGACGGCCGCCGCGGTCGTGTGCCTGCTCGGCGACGACCTGCGCGCGATGGAGACGGCGCTCCTGGTGCGCCGACTGCGACCCGACGTGCGGCTCGTCGTCCGGATGGGCAACGGCGGCGTGGGACGGGCCCTGGCCGAGGTGACGGGCGAGGGCAGCGTGCTCGACGTCGCCGCGCTCGCCGCCCCGTCGGTCGTGGAGGCCTGCCTGGGCACGCGGACGCACGCCATCGAGCTGGCCGGCCGGTCGTTCCTCGTCGCGGAGCTGGTGGCCGGCAGCAACGCGACTCTGCGCGAGCTCTACGGGGAGCTCGCTCCGCTCGCCGTCGCGGGCGGGGAGGAACCGGTGGTGTGCCCGGGGCGCGACCACCGGGTGCGGGTGGGCGACCGGGTCACGGTCGTGGGCACCCCCGAGCAGTTCGGGACCCTCGGGGTGGCGGACCTCCTGCGCCCGCAGGCCCCCGCGCGCCGGGCCGCCGGGGCCCGCTCGGCGGGGGCGGAACGCGCGGCACAGCGGGCCGAGGAGGGCGGCCGGGCGGGGTTGCGGTCACTGCTCCGCTCGCTCGTCACCGAGGCCGACCGCCCGTTGCGGGTGACGCTGGGGGTGCTCGCCGTCGCGATCGTGGTGTCGATCATCGTGCTGCGGATCGGCTACGTGAAGGGGGACGGTTCGCACATGAGCGTCGTCGACGCCGTCTACTTCACCGTGGAGACGATCGCGACCGTCGGCTACGGCGACTTCTCCTTCGCGCTGCAGCCCACCTGGTTGCGGATCTGGGCGATCAGCCTGATGGGTGGCGGCGCCATCCTCACGGCGATCATCTTCTCGCTGGTCACACAGCTGCTGGTCAGCCGGCGCCTGGAGCAGTCGTTCGGGCGCCGCAGGGTCGGGTCGATGCGCGGGCACGTGATCGTCGTCGGGCTGGGGTCGGTGGCGCTGGAGGTGGTGGAGGGGCTCGTCGCGGCGGGGCGTCGGGTGGTCGTCGTCGACCGGGACGACGCCGGTCGCCACCACGGCCGTGCCCGGGACCTGGACGTGCCGGTGGTGGTCGGCGACGCCACCGACGCCGGGGTGCTCGCCGCCGCGAACCTCGACGAGGCCACCGCGGTGGCCGTGCTGACCAGCGACGATCTCGTCAACATCGAGACCGGGCTCGTCGTACGGGACCAGCTGCGGGAGCGCTGGGAGCAGGTGCCCGTGGTGTTGCGGGTGTTCGACCGCGAGCTCGCGGCCGGCGTCGAGGACGGCTTCGACTTCCGCCACGTGCGGTCCACGGCGGCGCTCGCGGCGCCCTGGTTCGTCGGCGCGGCCCTGGGCCTCGACGTGCTGGCGACGTTCTACGTCGACCGCGTCCCGTTCCTGGTCGGACGGCTGTCGGTGGCCGCGGGCGGGGGGCTGGAGGGGCTCGCGATGGGGGAGCTCTCGGAGCGCACGCGCGTGGTGGCGATCCACCGCGCGGGGTCGGCCGACGGCGAGCTGGAGTACCCGCCGCGGCGCGGTACCCGGTTCGCCGCCGCCGACGAGGCCTATCTCGTGGGCCCGTACGAGGAGCTCATCGACGTGCTGCGCCGTGACGGGCCGACGGTATCGTCCGGATCGTGACATGGCCGGTCCTCCACCCACCGGCGCCGCGCTGGGTCCGGAGCTGGCGGGCAGCCGTCGTGGTGGCCGTCGCCGCGGCGCTGGTGATCGTGGGGCGGCATCTCGTGCTCGGTGATCTCCCAGCCTGGGGCTGGCTGCTCGTGGCGGCGGGCGCGCTGTACGTCGCCCGCGCCTCGGTCCTGGTCTGGCGGCGCGCCGCCCAGCCCCGCCTGAGCCGGGCCGACGCCGACACCCTCAACCCCGCCGAGGGGGCGCGCGAGCGCGAGGAGCTCGACGGCCGGATGCGGCTGGCGGTGAAGGAGCGCACGCCGCTGCCGCCGGAGCTGCACCGCACGGCCGCACTGGCCGTGGCCCACTCGTCGCGCACCCAGCCGTGGTACCCGGCGGTCGTCGGCCTGTTCGGCCTGATCGTGATCGCCGTGGCCGGTCCCGGGAGCGCCGTGACCGACCCGTTCAACCTGGTGGTCTACGCGTTCACGGCGGCCTGCTACCTGCCGATGTTCACCATCGAGCACCGGATCCGGCGCGCCGCGGAGTCCGTCGGCGCCACACCGCAGTTGGGCACGAGACAGCTGTAGCCACTCGCGGGTGGTCAGGAACCCGATTCGGGTGTGGAGATGCCGTAGCCGCGGATCTTCCTGTAGATAGTGGCTCTCGACATGCCCAGGTGGCGGGCCGCTTCGGCCTTGTTGCCGTTGTTGTCCAGCAGCGCGTCGACGATCGCGTCGCACTCGATGGCCTCGAGCGGGGTGAGTACCCGACGGGTGATGGCGCGGGTCTCCGGCGGCAGGTCCGATGGCTGCAGGACGCCGGCCCGGCGACGGGCGACGGTCTTGCGCAGCACCTGGTAGAGCTGCTCGACGTTGCCCGGCCAGCGGTTGCGCATGAGCACCCGCATGGCCTCGGGCGAGCAGGTGAGCTCCGAGCCCCGGGTGAGCCGCGCGATCAGGTGCGGCACCAGCTCGGCGACGTCCTCGACGTGGTGGCGCAGCGGCGGAACCTCGACGGTGCGCGGGAAGAACTCCAGCAGGTCGGCGCCTGCGTCGCCGGACAGCCCGCCGAGATCGGCGGTGGCGACGACCCAGGGCCGGTCGGGGTCGGTGGTGTCGCGGCGTGGCTCCAGCGCGTCGGCCAGCGCCTGCCGGGCGGCCTCGTCGAGCCGGTCGATGTGGCTGATGACGAGGGTGCCTCCGCCGGTCTCCAGCTCCTCGACGATGTCGGCGATCCACTCGGGGCCGTAGTCGTCGGCGTCGAGCAGGCGCAGGTGAGCTGCGGGGGTGCGCATCTGGTGGGTGGCGCGGGCGATGGTGGTGCGTCCCGTGCCCGACTCGCCCTCGAGGATGATCCACTCGCGGCTGTGGAAGTGACGGTCGACCGCCTGGCAGCACTTGGTCCACAGCAATCCGGACCCGACGGCGGCGGGCAGCGTGTTGACGGGAGCGACGGCAGGGGTGCGGGTGGACTTGGCCGCGATGTCGGGCGCAGCGAGTTGCACCTGCAGGACACCGCCCGACTCGCCCCGCTCGATCCAGCTCGGGCGCACGTGCACGCGGGCGACGGCGCCGCTGGGCAGGTCGACCATCAGCAGCCTGCGGCCGTTGTTCATGGCCTCGGACGCGCCCGCGACCAGGGTGTCCTGGTCGGCGGGGTCGATGAGCTCGCGGGCCCGGTCGTTCGTCATCACCAGGTCGGGGCTGATGGCGAACACCGCACCGCGGTTGCGCCGGCACGCAGCCAGGTAGTCGTGCAGCAGGGCCAGCTCGCGCGGCCCGGACTGGTCGAGCAGGGCGCCCTCGATCTGGCGCGCTATGCGTTCCACGGCCGTGGACATGAACCGGCCGGCGTCGGGCCGCCAGCAGGTGAGATCGATGACGCCCATCAGCTTGCCGCTGACAGGATGCCAGATGGGGGCTCCGGCACAGGCGAGATCGGCCAGGTGCGGCACGTAGTGCTCGTGGCCGAACACCTGTACCGGGCCGCGGCCCTCCAGGGCGGTACCGATGCCGTTGGTGCCGATGAACTTCTCGGCGTAGCTGAAGCCGGGGGCCAGCCAGACCTTGTCCAGGTGCTGGTTGAGCGCGGAGTCGCCCGTGCGGCGCTCCAGCACCACGCCCTCGGCGTCGGTGAGGATCACGCTGACCGGCTCCGTGGCGAGCTCGTCGGCGACGTCGGCCAGGATCGGGGCGGCGGCACGGGACAGTGGCGAGTCGCTGTCGGTGTCGTACTCGCACGACATCTCGACGCTGTCGGTGTCGACGTCCCACTCACGCGACCGTGTCCACGACGCCAGGATCGTGTCGCGGACCGAGCCGGCCTCGACCTTGTCGTCGACGAGGAACGACGTGCGCGCACGGACGAGCCCCTCCCCGGACCGATCTGTCCGGACGGGGGAATGCTGGTTGTGCGGGCGGACCAACCGGTTGCCCTCCTCGGCGCAGTGCCTGCTCCGCGACGGTGCGGAGCTGACCTGTTGCCGACGGTACCGCCTGAAGGACGCTTCGCACAGGGATCACGGGGCTGACCTGGTACGTCCAATCGCCCACAATCTCATAATGAGACCTCGGCCCGGGTGGCGGAGAGGTGTGATTCCCGGCACGAGACGAGCACCACAGCACCGGCCCCGCGTGCCGGAACTGGGAGGCGAGTTTCGGGTCCACCTCCGCTGCCGGCGCCACCCGCGCTAGGAACCGGCTCCGCGGACGGGGGCAGACCACGGGAGATGTGAGGCGCCACCGCGCGGCGCCGATCGGACCCCGGCCCACCACCACGTGAGGAGATGACGTGAGTCGGCAGAGTTTGGCCAAGGCTCATCAGAAGATCCAGGAACTTTCCTGGGAGCCGCAGTACCACGAGCCGTACATGAAGTACGGAACCGACTACACCTTCCGCAAGGCAGCCAAGAAGGACCC
>JBBRLM010000020.1:0-103460 GCA_038231335.1 Mycobacteriales bacterium | reverse complement strand
TCCCGCAACGGCATAGACGACGTCTGGCACCCATTGCGGGCGTGCTCGCCGCTCGGCATCGCCGATGCGCTTCTCCCACCCGGTCTTGAAGTGGGCGAAGTCCTCGAGGGACATCTTGTCGGTGTCGACCATCTCGCGCGCCTGTGCCAGCTTCGCCCTCAGCGTGGCGGCCTCCTCGGCCGCCGCCTTGGTGTCGGCGTCCTCGCCCAGCTCTGCCAGCTTCGCCACCACGTCGGGCTGAGCGAGCCGGCGGGCGAGCAGGAGTTCGACGGGGCCGTCGACGGCGTCCTGGTGGCGGGACAGCCGGAAGCACTTCCGGCACGAGTAGGACGGCGCCCGCCCGTTCTGGTACGAGACCCGCATCCGCCCGGTACAGCCCTCCCTGCCGCACCTGAAGATCCCCGTCCCGAGGTGCTTGACCCGGGTGCTGTTGCGGTACTTGTCCCGGGCGGGGTCGCTGAACAGGACGACGAGCTGTTGGTGCTGCTCTTCGGTGATGATCGGCGGCCAGGTTCCGCGTACCTCGTCCAGTAGCTCGCCGCGATGCACCCGCAAACCTGCGTAGGTCGGTCGCAGCGCGAGCCGGGCCAGGTTCCCGCTCGTCCATTCGGACGGCAGTGGTTTCGGCAGGCCCCGGCTGTTGAGGTCGGCGGCGATCGTGGACGGGAGCTCGCCCGCCTCGATGCGGGCCGCGACCTCGACGCTGAGGGGGTGATCGGGAACTTCCTTGATCACGACGCGGAGGTGCCGGCCGAGCCACCGGTCCCCGACACCAGTCGGCACTTTCCGGCGGTTGAGGTCGGCGGCGATGGCGGCGGCGGACTCGTGGCTCAGGAGACGCTCGACAACCTCGGTGACGATCGGGGCCTGCTGCGGGTGCAGGTCGCGCCCGGTGGTCCGCCCGGTGTCGGAGTCGATCACACGTCTGTACCCGTACGGGACCGACCCGGCCGGTCGGCCCGCGGCGGCTCGGGACTCCACGGCTCGCCGAGTTCGTTTGCTGATCACGTTCGACTCGCGGACCGCGAGCGCGGCGCCCAGGTCGAGGGCAAACGCGTCGTCGCCGTCGGCGAGGTCGTGGAGCCGCCCTCCGGTGCCGATGCGCACCCCGGTGTCAGCGCAGGCCGCGAACAGCGCGGCGAACGCTGGGCGGTCTCTGGAAGCCCGGGAGATCTCCCATAGGAGTAGCGCATCGGCGCGGTCGGTGGTGAGCTGCTCCAGCGCGGTCTGCCAACCTGGGCGGGCACGGCCATGGGCGAACCTCGAGGCGCTGACACCATCGTCGCGGTGCTCGCCGAGGACGTGCCAGTGTTCGCGGTCGGCCCAGGCCCGCAGCTCGGCGAGCTGGTCGTCGACACTCTTCGAGCGGGCGTCGCGTTCGTGGCTGACGCGGCCGTAGAGGATCACTCGCAAGGAGTCGCTTCCGGTGGGCACCCTGAGAGTGTACAGTCATCACTGGTCACGACGGCGTAGAGCACCGCCGCGAAGGCGGCGGCCGCGATCGTGCCGATCGCGTACTCCACTGTGGACATGCCGTCGTCGTTGTCGGGCCGAGGGGAACGGGGCGGGGTGGTCGGGATCATGGAACTCCTCCTTCGTGGGAGCACGGCGGTGGTCACCACCGTGCGAGGGCCTCGCCCGCCAGGCCGACGACGACCGGGGCGATACCGAGGACCAGGAATGCGGGCAGGAAGCACAGGCCCAGCGGCCCGGTGATGAGGACCGCGGCCCGTTGGGCCCGCTCCTGAGCGGTGTCGATCAGCTCGGCGCGGAGGCGGGCGCCCTCGACCCGGGCGACCTGGGCGAGCGCGGAACCGGTGCCCGCCGAGCGGCCGGCGGCCCGCGCGAACGTGGCGAGAGAGGGCATGTCGGCCGCGACCCGCCACGCGTCGCCGGGATCAGCGCCCAGCTCCAACAGCCCGGTGACCCGGCGCAGCAAGGTGCCGGTGGCCCCGGCCAGCGGTGCGGCCGTGGCCGAGAGGGCGGACGCCACCGGCAGGCCGGCCTCCAGACAGACCGCCAACAGCTCCCACCGTCCGGCGAGCTCCGCTGCGTCGCCGGGGCCGGACGGACCGGCCGCCGACCGCCGTATCGCGACGACCCCCACCGCGGCGGCCACCGCGGCGACGACGACCCCGGCCACCGCACCCGACACGGCGAACGCCAGCGCGCCGAGAGCCGTGGCGCCGACGGCGACCCATGCGGGTCGCAGTACCGCGACGGGTGCCTGGGCCACCGGCGGGGGCACCGACAGCGACCGCAGGCGCAGCCGCCCGGCCGGGGGACCGGTCACCAGCAGCGCGACGGCGAGCAGCGTCGCCGCGCCGGCCGTCGACAGGGCGGTCACCGGGGCACCGCCGAGCGCAGGATGTGATCGGTCCAGGTGCTGCCCGCGGCCGCCAGCGCGACCCCGACCACCAGCAGGGCCTGGCCCAGCACTCCACCTCGGAGCACGGCGACCGGGTCGGCGCCCAGCATCTGGCCCAGGACGATCCCGACGACCGGGAGCACGGTGAGCACGGTGGCCGTGGCGCGTGGCCCGGCGAGCTGGGCGCGGACGGTGTTGCCGAAGCGGAAACCCCAGCGGATGTCCTCCTGGGCGCCGGCCAGCAGGTCGGCCAGCGGGACGCCGTGGCGTTCGGCCAGGGCCCAGGCCCCGGCCACCCGTTCGACGTCGGCGGCCACGTCCGGCCGTTCGGCGGCGGCCCGGCGCAGGGCGGCCGGCACGTCGTCGCCGAGCCGGGCCGCCGCGGCGGCCGGGGCGAGGATCTCCCGGGCGAGCGGCCCGTCGGCATCGACGCCGGTGAGCGCGGCGGTGGGGTGGCTGCCCGCGCGGAGTTCGTCGGTGATCCGGCGCAGGGCATCGGCGAGCTGCTCGGCCGCGGCGGTGGTGGCCCGGGCCGCCCGGGCGCGGCGCCGCTTGTGGCGCACGACCGCGGCCAGCAGCGCGCCGGTGCCCGCTCCCGCCGGACCGGCGACGAGCAACCCCAGCACACCGGCGAGCACGACAGGAGCCGCAGTGCCGAGCGGCAGCCGCCGCGTGGGGGCCGGAGCCGGGTGCAGACCGGCGAGCCGAGCAGCGGCGCAGGGCCCGGGCGCGCACAACAGGGCCGCGGCCAGCAGGGCGAGAACCAGCGATGTCACCACGGCGTCCGCACCTCCCGTTCGGCGAGCAGCGCGGCGAACCCGTCGCGGTGGCTGGTCCAGCCCGAGCTGCGCGCCCACACCGGGTGCACGACCACGACGTCGCCGTCCAGCCGCAGCAGACCGACGACGTCGAGGACGCGGGCGCCCGTGCGGAGCCGCCGCATGTGCAGCACCACCTGGACCGCCGCGGCCAGTTGGCTGTGCAGTGCGGCGCGCGGCAGGCCCCCGGACGCGGCGAGCGCCTCCATCCGGGCCGGGACCTCCCGCGCCGAGTTGGCGTGGACCGTGCCCGCCCCGCCGTCGTGACCGGTGTTCAACGCGGCGAGGAGATCGCACACCTCCGCGCCGCGGACCTCCCCGACGACGAGTCGGTCGGGTCGCATCCGCAGGGCCTGCCGCACGAGATCGCGCAGGACGACGCCGCCCGCCCCCTCGATGTTGGCGGGCCGCGACACGAGCCGGACCACGTGGGGATGGCGGGGCCGCAACTCCTCCGCGTCCTCCACACAGATGATGCGTTCGTGGGGATCGACCGCGCTGAGCAGTGCGCCGAGGATCGTGGTCTTGCCCGTGCCCGTGCCGCCGGAGACGAGGAAAGCGAGCCGGGCGGCCAGCACCGCGCGCAGGACGGCCTCGCCCTCGGCGTCGACCGTGCCCAGAGTGCGCAACGCCGCGAGGTCGTGGGCGGCGGGACGCAGGACGCGCAACGACAGGCAGGTGCCGTCGGCCGCCACGGGCGGGAGCACCGCGTGCAGCCGCACCCCGACGTCGGACAGCCAGCCGTCGACGTACGGGCTCGCGTCGTCGAGGCGGCGCCCGGCGGCGAGCGCGAGCCGCTGCGCGAGGCGGCGCACCGCGGCCTCGTCGGGGAAGCGGACGGTGCAGCGCTCCAGACCGGTGCCGCGATCGACCCAGACCGCGTCGGGGCCGCAGACGAGCACGTCGGTGGTGCGGGGATCGCGCAGGAGCTCGTCGAGCGGCCCGGCGCCGACGAACTCCTGGCGCAGGCTGCGCAGCGCGGCCAGCACGTCGAGGTCGCTGGCGACTCCACCGGCCTCGGCCCGGACGGCCGCGGCGACCGCCTCCGGGCTGGTGCCGGCACCGGAGGCGGCCAGCCGGGACCGCACGCGGTCGACCAGCGCAGGCCGGGCGTCGAGGACGCTCATGGCGCGCTCCCCACCCGGTTGCCGGTGACGGTGCGCAGCTCGGCGAGCACGACCTGGGCGGCGCCGGCGAGCGGCCCGCGGGGCCGACCGGGTGCGGTACCGCGTTCGAGAGCCCTGGCGATCCCGGGCTCGGGGCGCATCGCGACGAGCAACGGCAGGTCGAGTGCGCGGGCGATCTCCTGCGCCTCCACCCCGCCCGGTGACGGTCCGCGCACCACCAGCCGGACGGCCCCGGCGTGTTCGGCGAGCACTGCCGCGACGCGGGCGGCGGCGGCGGAGGACCGGACATCGGCCGGGACGACCAGCAGCGTGAGGTCGGCCGCGGTGAGCGCGGCGACCGCGGCGTCGGTGGGGTAGCGGGGCAGGTCGCAGACGACGGTGTCGCCGCCCCGGCGACCGGCGTCGAGCACGGAGGTGACCGCGGCCGGTGTGGGACCGTGGACCGACCGGTCGCACGACAGCACGCCCAGCTCGCCCCCGCCCTGCCGCCCCACGGGCGGGGCCGGCAGGGCGGCGTGCAGTGCCGTGGCCGGCACCCGGCCGCCGCCGACACCGATGTCGGGCCAGCGCAGCCCGCCCAGATCCTCCGCCCCGAGCACGAGATCGAGGCCGCCACCGAGCGGATCGCAGTCGACCAGGAGCGCCCGCCGGCCCTCCCGCACCGCCGTGACGGCGACGGCAGCCGCGAACACCGACGCACCCGCCCCACCCCGGCCGCCGACCACGGCGATCACCCCTCCACCGCGGTGGTGCCCCTCGGAGGCTTCGGTGAACGCGGCGATGAGCCAGGACTCGGCGTCGGGGAGCGACACGACGTGCTCGGCGCCGACGGCCACAGCGTGGCGCCAGATCTCCGACGGTGGCGCACCCCGGGCGGCCACCACCACCCCGGCCCGGCGGGGGAGCCCGGCCGCGGCGCAGTGCTGCGCCGCGGCTGCGTCGAGCAGAACCAGTGGGCCGGCCGCCCAGTGCGGGCGGGCCTGTGCGGCGTCGAGGACGCGATGCAGCTCGCAGCCGGCCGCTGCGGCGAGGCGCAGCACGGCGTCGAGCAGCTCGGGATCGGACATCATCACGAGCCCGCGCACCGGGGGCCCGCTCGCGTGGCTGTCGTCGGGGTGCACATCCGCCTCCTCCGCGCTCCGGGTGGAGCGACACCGACCAGCGTGGGGTGGTGCGGGGAGGCGTGGCGGAACGATCTCGAAACTGTGGACGGCCGGGGTGCGATGTGGACAACTCGACGTCGGCGGCCTGCTGCACACCGGTTCTGTCGGTGACTCCGGGGAGAATGGATTCCGGGGGTACCCCGGACATGGGACGACCCCCGCCAGGGGGGATTGGCGGGGGTCGTCGTCGGTTCAGCTCCGGGGGGTCGAGCTGAACCACGCCCGGACACAGTCCGGACGCCACAACTGTAGCCGTTCACGGGCCGCAATGCGCGCCCCTGGACGGAGCATCTCCTCCCGTGCCGGTCGGCCGTCCGGGGGACCCGGTGCTCTGGCAAGCTCGCGCGACGTGTCCAGTGTCCCCGGTGGGTCCGTTCCGGCGCCGTCGTCGGCGGCGGCATTCTTCGATCTCGACAAGACGATCATCGCGGGATCGAGTGCGCTGGCGTTCAGCCGGCCGTTCCGCCGACGTGGGCTGATCAGCAGGCGGGCCGCGCTGCGCAGCATCTACGCGCAGCTGCTGCTCGTCCTCTCGGGTGCTGACGCCGACACGATGGATCTGCTGCGCCGGCGCATCACCGCGCTGTGCACGGGATGGGAGGTCGCCCAGATCCGGGCAATCGTGGCCGAGACCCTGCACGAGATCGTCGAGCCGCTCGTCTACGCGGAGGCGACGGCGTTGATCGCGGAGCACCGGGCCGAGGGGGACGAGATCGTCGTACTGTCGGCGTCGGGGATGGAGGTGGTCGAGCCCATCGCCGCGCTCGTGGGGGCGGATCGGTGCCTGGCCACCCGGATGGGGGTGGCGGACGGCCGGTACACCGGGGTGATCGAGTACTACTGCTACGGCGAAGCCAAGGCGGCCGCGGCTCGGTCCATCGCCGCCGAGCGCGGCTACCCGCTCGCCGACTGTCGTGCCTACTCCGACTCGATCACCGATCTACCGCTGCTGGAGGCGGTCGGGCACCCCACGGCCGTCAACCCCGACCGGGCGCTGCGCCGGGAGGCCGTCGCGCGGGGCTGGCCGATCCTGACCTTCGCCGATCCGGTGGCGCTGCGGTCCCGGTTCCGACCGTCCGGCGCAACGATGGCCGTCGCCGGGGGCGCGGCCGCCGCCCTCGTGGGTGCGGGCTGGTTCGGCCATCGCCTGCTCACGCGCACGTAGCCGACCTGTGAGTGACCGCCCGGTCCGTGATCGACACGCTCCGTGCCTGAACCGGTGCACCGCGATCGGCCCCTTGATGTGGCCCCGGTCACCGACTACAAACGGAACCACGAACTCCTGGCCGGCCAGGGGCGGTGCGGCAGAGAAGCACCCGTCCTCCCTGGTCAGGGTTTCGTACGCGAAGGACGGGCACTCCACGCACAGCACGCCGCGGGAGGCATGTCGTCGTGGGGCCTGCGTACCGGGACGCCGGACGCCGAGGCCACCGACCACGACACGTAGTGCACGCTGGATCCCGGGTTTCGCGTCGGCGGGCGGTGCTCCCTCACGGGGGCGCCGCCCGTCACCCGTCTCACGTCCTCGCGTCGGCGATCGAGAGTCCCTCGGTCGCCCCGGCCTCCCACTGCGCGCAGCAGTGCAGGATCCACGCCGCGAGACCGGCGGTGGTGCCGGCCGCGAACCCGGCTGCGGCGCTGCGGTACTCCTGAGCGTGGCGCAGGTGCCCGACCTCCGGCACGGCGAGGCCTTTCGGGTCGAGGCCAGCGGCGATTGCCGTCAACCGGGCGGCGGCGCGGGCCACCACCCCGTTCGCCGACGGGAACGGGGAGAGCGCGAGCAGTTCGCCGTGCACCACCGCGACCAGAACGGGGGCCGGTACCTTCGTGGCGCCCGTGACCAGGTCGGCCAGCAGCGACAGCCGGGCGGAGACCCCGGCGCTGTTCTCCGGGCGTCCGAGCTCGGCGTCGCGACGCTCGTCGGGCACCAGGTCCGTGGCGGCGACGACGTGCAGCCGGGCCAGGGCCTGCAACGGCGAGGTGCGCCAGACGCCGAGCATCCGACCCGACTCCTCGGCCACCCGCACCGCGCCGGCGAGCACGGGGTCCTCGACGGTGCCGTCCTCGCTGTCGGGCCCGATCCGGACACCCTCCAGGGCGGCCGACGCCCGGGCCGCCCGCAGGCTCGCCTCGGCGGCGGTGGCCGCCCAGCCCCGCCGGTTGACCGGGTGGTTGTGGACCGCGACGAGTGCGTCCCGGGCACGGGCGACGGCGTCGGCCACGCCCGGCAGCTCGACCAGCGGCGCGAGGGGATCGGAGACGTGCACGGCCATCGGGCCATCGTGTCACCGGGGTGGCCGGGCCCCGGTATCGGCCCACGGAATGTCGTCTTCCATCGAGTGCGGGCCTTGTGTCGGAATTGTTCGACTGGACATGTGATCCATATCACGACGATGTCGTCCACGAATTGCGGAGGCCGGTCCCGGCGCCTATAACGTCGGACGGTGACGTCCGGCATCGGGGCCGGTGCGTCGACGAGGCTGGAGGGTCCCATGTCGAAGCCGCTCGACGAAAAACCACAGGTGACCGACGGGATAGCGGATCCGGGTCCGCTCGGACTGGCCGCCTTTGCGACCACGACCTTCGTGCTGAGCGTCTTCAATGCGGGAATCATGCCGAAGACGCTGGAAAGCGTCGTGCTGCCGATCGCGCTGTTCTACGGCGGGGTGGCACAGCTGCTCGCGGGAATGTGGGAGTTCCGCAAGGCCAACACTTTCGGGGCGGTGGCGTTCACGTCCTACGGCGCATTCTGGTTGTCCTTCGCCGCCTACGTGCAGTTCGTGGCGCCCGCGCTGCCTGCGGCGCAGGCCGGTGCCGCGACGGGCCTGTTCCTGCTGGCCTGGACGATCTTCACCGGGTACATGACCATCGCCGCGATCCGGGTCAGCGGTGCGGTCGCAGCCGTCTTCGTCGCCCTGTTCCTGACGTTCCTGCTGCTGACGATCGGTGAGCTTGCGGGCGCGTCCGGCATCGGGGTCGTCGGAGGAATTCTCGGCCTCGTCACTGCCGTCCTGGCCTGGTACGCCTCGTGCGCCGGCGTCGTGAACGCGACGTGGAAGCGTCCTGTCCTGCCCGTTTGGGCCGCCAGCTGACGACTACTCGCTGGTCGTGCCCTCGCCCTGCCCGTACTGACGGTGCGCTCGACGGCGTCGGCCACTAGCGTTCGACCACGACGAGAGACACCGGTCGATGCCGTCCGGTGTGCAGTACAGCACCAGGAGGACACGAGAGAACATGGCTGAGTCCGGAGCGACGCTGAGCAATCTGTCCACCGAGAGTCGCAGCTTCCCGCCCAGCGAGGAGTTCGCGAAGCAGGCCAACGCCACGGCTGACTGGTACGACCGGGCCGACGCCGACCGCGAGGCCTTCTGGGCTGAGCAGGCCGATCGGCTCAGCTGGGCGACGAAGTGGGACACGGTCCTCGACTGGCAGCCGCCGTTCGCGAAGTGGTTCGTCGGCGGCACGCTCAACGTCGCCTACAACTGCGTCGACCGGCACGTCGAGGCCGGCAACGGTGACCGCGTGGCCTTCCACTGGGAGGGCGAGCCGGGAGACACCCGCACCATCACCTACTCCGACCTCAAGGACGAGGTGAGCAGGGCCGCCAACGCGCTCACCGAGTTGGGCGTCGGCAAGGGCGACCGGGTGGCCATCCAGCTCCCGATGATTCCCGAGGCCGTCATCTCCATGCTGGCCTGCGCCCGTCTCGGCGCCATGCACAGCGTGGTGTTCGGCGGATTCTCGCCGGGCGCGCTGAAGGCCCGCATCGAGGACGCCGAGTGCAAGCTGCTCATCACCTCCGACGGGCAGTTCCGCCGGGGCAAGCCGGCGCCGATGAAGGAGAACACCGACGAGGCGGTCAAGGACACCCCGTCGATCGAGCACGTGCTCGTGGTCAAGCGCACCGAGACCGAGGTGCCGTGGACCGAGGGCCGCGACGTCTGGTGGCACGACGCCGTCGGCAAGCAGTCCGCCGAGCACACCCCCGAGGCGTTCGACGCCGAGCACCCGCTCTACATCCTCTACACGTCGGGCACCACCGGGAAGCCGAAGGGCATCCTGCACACCTCCGGTGGCTACCTCACCCAGGCGTCCTACACCCACAACGCGGTGTTCGACCACAAGCCGGGTGAGAGCGTCTACTGGTGCACCGCCGACGTCGGCTGGGTCACCGGCCACAGCTACATCGTCTACGGGCCGCTGTCCAACGGCGCCACGTCGGTGATGTACGAGGGCACGCCCAACACCCCGCACGAGGGCCGGCACTGGGAGATCATCCAGAAGTACGGCGTCACCATCTACTACACGGCGCCGACGCTCGTGCGCACGTTCATGAAGTGGGGCAAGGAGATCCCGGACAAGTTCGACCTCTCCTCGCTCAAGGTGCTGGGCAGCGTCGGTGAGTCGATCAACCCCGAGGCCTGGATGTGGTACCGGGAGAACATCGGCCACAACAACTGCCCGATCGTCGACACCTGGTGGCAGACCGAGACCGGCGCGATGATGATCGCCCCGCTGCCCGGTGTCACCGCCACGAAGCCCGGGTCCGCGATGCGCCCGCTGCCCGGGATCGGCGCCACGATCGTCGACGAGTCCGGCACGCCGGTGAAGCACGGCGAGGGCGGCTACCTGGTGCTCGACCAGCCGTGGCCGTCGATGCTGCGCGGCATCTGGGGTGACGAGGAGCGCTACCGGGAGACGTACTGGTCGCGTTTCGCCGACCAGGGCTACTACTTCGCCGGTGACGGTGCGAAGTACGACGACGACGGCGCGATCTGGCTGCTCGGCCGCGTCGACGACGTCATGAACGTCTCCGGGCACCGCATCTCCACCACGGAGGTGGAGTCGGCGCTGGTCAGCCACCCGACCGTGGCCGAGGCCGCGGTCGTCGGGGCGGCGGACGAGACCACCGGCCAGGGCATCGTCGCCTTTGTCATCCTGCGTGGCAACGCGGCCAAGGACGGCGGCGAGGCGGCGATCACGGCGCTGCGCGACCACGTGTCCAAGGAGATCGGGCCGATCGCGAAGCCGAAGAAGATCCTGGTCGTCGAAGAGCTGCCGAAGACCAGGTCCGGCAAGATCATGCGCCGGCTGCTGAAGGACATCGCGGAGAACCGGGAGGTCGGCGACGTCTCGACGCTGGCCGACTCCACCGTGATGGACCTGATCTCCTCCGGGGTGAAGGACAGCAGCAAGTCGGAGGACTGATCGAAGGGCCCTCGGGCATGCTCTACGCATGGCCGAGGGCGATCTTCACGTACGGGGACCGCTGGTGCTGCCCGCGAGCGAGCTGCACTGGCGGTTCTCGCGTGCCTCGGGCCCGGGTGGGCAGGGCGTGAACACCACCGACTCCCGCGTCGAGCTGTCGTTCGACCTGCTGCGTTCGCCGTCGGTGCCCGAGGACCTGCGTGAGCGGGCGTTGGCCCGGCTCGGCCCGCGCCTCGTCGACGGCGTTCTGACGATCACCGGCCAGGAGTTCCGCAGCCAGCTCCGCAACCGGGACGCCGCGCGGGACCGCCTGGCGGAGACGCTGCGCGGCGCGACCACCCCCGAGCCTGCGAAGCGCCGCCCCACCAAGCCGTCGAAGAATGCGAGACGCCGCCGGGTGGACGCGAAGACCCGCCGCGGGGCGATCAAGAAGTTGCGCGGACGCCCGGACGAGTGATTGTCCGTTAGAATCTCGTGAAGGTGAGCCGGGAAGTCTGGTCGGCAGCGTCGTTGCCGTCCCACTTTCCTGGAGCCGCCCGTGATCGCACGCCGCATCGTTGCCACCTCCGGCGAGTTCGCCCGCTATCTCCGCACCGAGACCGTCGGTGGAATCGTCCTTCTCGTGGCGGCCGCGATCGCCGTGCTCTGGGCGAACTCGCCCTGGTCGGACGCCTACCGGATCATGCGCGAGACCGTGGTGGGTCCTGCGGCGCTGCACCTGGATCTCACGCTTGCGCAGTGGGCCACCGACGGGCTGCTGGCGGTCTTCTTCTTCGTGGTGGGGTTGGAGCTCAAGCGCGAGCTCGTCACCGGTGAGCTGTCCTCCGCCCGCCAGGCGCTGCTCCCGGTGGCGGCCGCGCTCGGCGGGATGATCGTGCCGGCCGGTCTCGCGCTGCTGGTCGGGGGCGGTGCGCCCGGCATGGGACAGGCCTGGGCCATCCCCGTGGCCACCGACATCGCGTTCGCCCTCGGTGTCCTCGCACTGGCCGGTTCGGCGCTGCCGGTCACCGCGCGGGTATTCCTGCTCGGGCTCGCCGTCGCCGACGACCTGGGCGCCATCGCCGTCATCGCCGTCGTCTTCAGCACGGGACTGAACCTGCTCGCGCTCGCCGCGGCCGCCGCCGGTGCGCTGCTCTTCTGGTGGTTGCAGCGGCGCCGCGTGCGCGCGTGGTGGATCTACGTGCCACTGGGTGTCGCGGTCTGGGCCGCGGTGCACGACGCCGGCATCCACGCCACCATCGCCGGGGTACTCCTCGGGCTGCTCACCCGCGTGCGGCCGGACGACGACGAGGAATTCGCCCCCGCGCTGCGGCTGGAGCACCGGCTGCAGCCCTGGTCGGCGGGCGTGTGTGTGCCGGTGTTCGCTCTGTTCGCCGCGGGTGTGCCGGTCGGGCCGTCGGCGCTGCGGGAGGTGTTCAGCGACCCGGTGCCCCTCGCCGTGATCGCCGGGCTGCTGCTGGGCAAGGTCATGGGCATCCTCGGGGCGTCCTGGCTCGCGATCCGGCTGACGCCCGCGTGCCGGCCCCGCGGGCTGGGCTGGCGGGACATGGCGGCCGTGTCGATGCTCGGCGGCGTCGGGTTCACCGTCAGCCTCCTCATCGCCGAGCTGTCGCTCACTGAGCCCGTCCTGGATGCCGCGAAGGCCGCGGTGCTGATCGCGTCGGCGGTGGCGTCGCTGCTCGGGGCGGCCATGCTGGTGCGCCGGGGCCGCGCGCACGCCGCGTCGGCGGCCGGAGGAGACACGTCCGGGGAAGAACCCGGGCGCGCCGCCGCCTGACCGGGCATCTGCTGGACGGCCGTGGAAGGATGCGTAGCGATCACCTGAGCAGCGAGAAGGAGGACCACTGTGGCCACCCCGACCAGCGCAGGCGGCGCGGAGGTCCCTCCGGTGCTGCCCTCGATCCCCCTCTCCAAGGAGCCGGTCATCCCCGTGGGTGAGCAGTCCATCGGCGGCCTCGTGAAGGAGGCCACAGCGCACGTCTCCACGCTCGTCCGCGCCGAGGTCGAACTCGCCCGCGCCGAGGTCACCGCCGAGGTCAAGAAGGGCCTGCAGGGCAGCATCTTCTTCATCGTCGCGCTGGTGATCGCGCTGTTCAGCCTGTTCTACCTGTTCTTCACGATCGCCGAGGTGCTCGCCATCTGGCTGCCCCGCTCGGCGGCCTTCGGCATCACGTTCGCGCTGATGCTCCTCATAGCCGGGCTGTTCGGGTTCCTCGGCTACCTGCGGGTGCGCAAGATCCGCAAGCCCGAGCGCACCATCTCCAGCCTGAAGGACTCCGCGCAGGTGCTGTCGCAGCGCGGCCGCGGCGGCAGCGCGCCCGACCTGAACGGGCACAGCCTCAACTGACGTGCTGCGGCCGCCCGGGCCCTGGGTCCACCGCGAGATCTCGGCCAACGGCATCCGCCTGCACGTCGCCGAGTGCGGCGAGGGGCCGCTCGTGGTGCTGCTGCACGGGTTCCCCGAGTTCTGGTGGTCGTGGCGCCACCAGCTCACCGCCCTGGCCGACCACGGCTACCGGGCCGTCGCGGTGGACCTACGCGGCTACGGCGACTCCGACAAGCCGCCCCGCGGCTACGACCTGTGGACGCTCGCCGGGGACGTCGCGGGCCTGATCCGCGCGCTCGGCGAGCCGCGTGCGCACGTCGTCGGGCACGACTGGGGCGGGATCATCGGCTGGACGCTCACCGCGTTGCACCCGCGGCTCGTGCAGTCCCTCGCGGTGCTCTCGGTGCCGCACCCGCTGGCCTTCCGGTCGTCGGTGGTGCGTGATCCACGTGGTCAGGGCCTCGCATCGGCCTACGCACTGGGTTTCCAGCTGCCCCGATGGCCGGAGCGCTCCCTGCGGGTCCACAACGGGACGCGGGTCGAGACGATCATGCGAGCCTGGGCCGGTTCGGAGTGGGCGGACTCGGACGACTTCACGGCGGCTGTCGAGCAGAACCGGAAAGCGATCCGGGTGCCCGGGGTCGTGCACAGCGCGATGGAGTACTACCGCTGGGCGTTCCGGTCGCAGGTGCGGATCGAAGGACGGCGGTTCGCTGCCGCCGTTGCCCGTCCGGCTGCGGTGCCGGTGCTGCAGATCCACGGCGCCGACGACCCGTGCGTGCTCGTCCGGAGCGTCGAGGCCTCGCGGCGGTGGGCCGGGCCGGAGTACCGCCTCGAGGTGCTGCCCGGCGTGGGTCACTTCCCGCACCAGGAGAACCCGCTCGCGGTCAACGAGCTGCTGGCGGCTTCCCTGAAGTCACACCCCCCCGCGAGTTGACCGATCGAGCACGCCGAGTTGGCCATTCGAGCACGGGCCGCCGTGTCCGTCCGGCACACACGGCGTGTCGAGATCGTCAACTCGCCGTGTTGGATTGGTCAACTCGCCGGGTG
Organism: Mycobacteriales bacterium; assembly: GCA_038231335.1. Classification (GTDB taxonomy): domain Bacteria; phylum Actinomycetota; class Actinomycetes; order Mycobacteriales; family Pseudonocardiaceae; genus Pseudonocardia. The sequence goes on along the minus strand of JBBRLM010000020.1, from coordinate 89,400 downwards.
GGGGCAGGTCAGGCCTCGTCGCGGCTGAGCATGGCCTCCTCGAAGTCGAGGCGGCGCAGGACGCGGCGGAGCACCTCGTCGTCGATGGCGCCGGAGTCGCGGCGGTCCACGAACGTCGAACGTTCCTGGTTGAGCATCTCGCGGCGCAGGCGCCGGTAGGCGACGCTCGGGGGTTCGCCGGCCTCGGAGTCGGGGCGGCCCAGCTGCTCCCACACAGAGTTGGCGCTCTGCTGGGCCAGGTAGCGCAGCTTCTGCACCATGTGCGGCGTGCTCTCGGTGCCCTCGGTCAGCTCGTCGAGGCGGCCGATCCCGGCCTGGACGGCGTCGTACTGCGTCTGGGCCTCGGCGAGGACGTCGGCCTGGAAGCCGGTCTCCCGCACGCCGAGCCGGTGGATCACGGTGGGCAGGGTCAGGCCGTGCAACAGCAGGGTGGCCACCGTGACGAAGAACGCCAGGAACACGATCGTCTCGCGGCCCGGCACCTGCGCCGGGATCGCGAACGCCGCGGCCAGGGTCACCACGCCGCGCATCCCGGACCACGAGATCACCGCCGGCACCTGCCAGGGCGGATGCGGATCGGTGCGGCGTACCCGGGCGGACAGGAGGCGCGGCAGATAGGTGGCCGGGAAGACCCAGAGGATGCGCGCGAGCACAGCCGCCACCGTCACGATCGTCCCGGTGAGCAGGAGCGGTCCGATCGGACCCGCCTGGGCCAGCACGGCCGTGAGCTGCAGGCCGATCAGCGCGAACACGACCGACTCGAGAATCGTGTCGCTCGCCCGCCACACCGCCTGCTCCTGCAGCCGCGTGGCGTAGCCGCTCTGCGGGGCGTGGTGGCCCAGGTACAGCCCCGCGACGACGACGGCCAGCACGCCGGACGTGTGCGCCTCCTCGGCCACCAGGTACACCCCGAACGGCACCACGAGCCCCAGGGCGCTCTCGATGTTGGGGTCGTCGAGCCGGCGACGGACCGCGTGCACGACCCAGCCGATGGCCAGCCCGATCACGGTGCCGCCCACCGAGGCGAGCAGGAACATCCCGATCCCCGACAGCGGCGTCATCCCGGTGCCCGCGGCCACGGCGACGAACACGCGGAACAGCGTCAGCGCCGTCGCGTCGTTGACGAGGCTCTCGCCGCCCAGGATGGTCATCACCCGCCGCGGCAGCCCCAGCCGGCGCCCGATCGAGAGAGCCGACACGGCATCCGGGGGCGCGACGACGGCGCCGAGCACCAGCGCTGCGGGCAGCGACAGCCCCGGCACCACCCACCACGCCACGAGCCCGACGGCCGCCGCGCTGAACACCGGCAGCCCCACCGCGAGCAGGCCGATCGGCCGGACGTTGGCCCGGATCCCCATGTAGGACGACTCGAGCGCCGCCGAGTACAGCAGTGGTGTCAGGACGACGAGAAGCACGATGTCGGGGTCGAACTCCACCGCCTCGACGCCCGGCAGGAACGACGCCGCAATGCCGACGACGACCAGCACGAGCGGCGCGGAGACGTCGAGCCGTCGGCACAGCCAGGTGACCGCCAGCGCCCCGACGACCAGCAGGAGGAGGGTCAGCTCGATGTTCATGCTCACGTGGAGCAGGATGTCTCATGATGAGCTGCGATCACACCACCGAGTTCGAGTCCCCTGCCTGGGGCGAGCCCCGCCCGGGCGCCGACGACGAGTGCCAGGACTGCGCCGCCGACGGCCTGAACGTCTGGGCCCACCTGCGCATGTGCCTGAGCTGCGGGCACGTGGCCTGCTGCGACTCCAGCCCGCACCGCCACGCCACAGCGCACCACCACGACACCGCTCACCCGGTGATGCGCTCCTACGAGCCGGGCGAGCAGTGGCGCTGGTGCTTCGTGGACCACCGGATCGTCTAGAACTCGAGCAGGCCGATCGCGGTCCTGGCCGCGCCCACCTTCCCCTGGGCCCGCTCGCGTGCGCGTCTCGCGCCGTCGCGGAGCACCGCCCGGATGTGCGCGGGGTTCTCCGCCAGGTCCCGGTAGCGCTTCCTGATCGGGTCGAGCGTGTCCACGACGGCGTCGGCGACCGCGGACTTCAGCTCCCCGTAGCGGTCGAACTGCCCCGCCAGCTGTGCCGGCTCGTCGCCGGTGCAGGCGGCGAGGACGGCCAGCAGGTTCGAGACGCCCGGCTTGCGGGCGGGGTCGTAGGCGACCTCGCCGTCGGCGTCGGTGACGGCGCGCGTCACGGTGCGCCGCAGCGCCTCCGGCTCGTCGAGTACCCGGAGTGCGCCGACGGTCGACGCCGACTTGCTCATCTTCGACGTCGGCGTGGCCAGGTCCATGATCCGTGCGGCCACCAGCGGGTTCACCGCCCGAGGCACTGTGAACGTGGGTCCGTAGCGGCTGTTGAACCGGATGGCGACGTCGCGCGCGAGCTCGACGTGTTGCCTCTGGTCCGCGCCGACGGGTACCTCCTCGGTGTCGTGGAGCAGGATGTCGGCGGCCATCAGGACCGGGTAGGTCAGCAGGGACAGCCGGACGTGCTCCTGGCGGCGGGACTTCTCCTTGAACTGGATCATGCGTCCGGCCTCGCCGTACCCGGTGGTGCACTCGAGCAGGTAGTGCAGCTCGGTGTGCTCGGGCACGTGCGACTGGACGAAGACGAGGCAGGCGTCGGGGTCGGCGCCCGAGGCCAGCAGCAGCGTCACGAACTCGAGCGTGCGGGCGCGCACCTCGGCGGGGTCGTGGTCGAGGGTCAGGGCGTGCAGGTCGGAGACGAACACGATCGTGTCCGTGTGGGCCTGATCGGCGACGATGGGCCGGACGGCGCCGAGGTAGTTGCCGAGGTGCAGGTGGCCGGACGGCGTGAAGCCGGTGAGTCGGCGAGGCATGGTGATCTCCTTGAGCGACGGAACAGCCGCCCACAGGACCTGCCGGAACCACAACGCGGCCGCCCTGGTGGGGGCGGCCGCGTGGGGTTGGTTCGGGATACGCGGAGAGGTGGTGCCGCCCGTCAGGTGCGCCACCAACCGAGCTGGGCTCCGGTCCGCATGGCGGAGAGGATATCAGCGGGCGGTGGCCACCGGCACCGCTTTGCTGGCCGGCGACCGGGTGGGAGCTGCCGCCGCGCCGCGTGGCTACGCGTTGATCGCCCGGACGACCAGCGCGACGACGAACCCGAGGAACCCCAGGACCCCGACGATCATCAGCACCTTGGCCGCCAGTGGCACCGTGCCGTCCTTCTTCACGCCCCGGGCGGCGAGGAGGTTGCCTCCGCCGATCAGGGCCATGCTCAGCGGGGCGACCCACAGGAAGACCAAGGCGGCCCCGACCGCAAGGACGAGCGCGGCCGAACCGGCGAACTGGTGCGACCGGGCGCGGCGGGTGCGGTCGTCGATGTCGGTCACCCCGCCATCATCCACGATTTCCCGGCGGTTCCCCTACCGCAGAGCGCGCGCCGCCACAGCCGTGTCGGGATTGTCGGTGAACATGCCGTCGACGCCCGCGGCCAGGAACGCTGCGTACTCGCGGAAGACATCGCCGTAGTTCGTGGGGTCGTCGCCGCGGCGCAGGTCGGCGGGCAGGAAGTGGTTCTCGTTGCGGAACGTGTAGGGATGCACGAGCAGGCCGGCCGCGTGGGCGTCGGAGACCAGCGCGGTGGGGGTGCCCAGCTTGCCGTCGGCGTCGCGGGGGATCACGAGGTCCTTGTCGGGGCCGAGGCCGTCCGCGTAGGTCGCGATCTCCGCGAGCCCCTCGGCGGTGACGAGGTCCTCGGTGGTGCGCGGATCGCCGGCCGCCACGAGGTCGGCCGGGGCGGTGCCGCTCTCGACGAGCTGGGTGATCGGCACGCTGAGCTCGTCTCGAACGGCGCGCAGGAACGCCGTCTCGAACGACTCGACGACCACGGAGCCGTCGGGGGAGTCCACGCCCGCGTCGCGCAGCGCGCGCACCACGGCGGGCTCCAGCGGTAGCCCGGCGGCCGCGAAGTACGTGGGGTTCTTGACCTCGGCGTAGATCCCGATCCGGCGGTCCAGCCGCGCCGAGAGCCGCGCGCTCAGCGCCAGGACCTCCTCGAACGTGGCGATGCCGTAGTGGCCGTCGTAGATCGTGTTGTTGCGCCGGACGTGGGGGAGTCGTTCGACGGCACGCAGCGTGCGCAGTTCGGCGAGGGTGAAGTCGTTCACGAACCAGCCCGTGTGCACCTCGCCGTCGACGGTCCTCGTGGTGCGTCGGTCGGCGAACTCCGGCCGGGAGGCGACGTCGGTGGTGCCACCGATCTCCGGCTCGTGCCGGGTGACGAGCGCCCCGTCGGCGGTGATGACGAGATCGGGCTCGATGTAGTCGGCGCCCATCCAGGCGGCCAGCTCGTACGAGGCCAGGGTGTGCTCGGGCCGGTAGCCGGGCGCGCCACGGTGACCGATCACCACGGGGGTGCGGTCGGCCAGGGCCGTTCCGGCACCGCGAGTGGCTCGGGGTCTGGGATCCACGGCGGGAATTGTGCCCCGACGGTGCGGCGGGCACGTCACCGCGCGGGGTCGGACCCGCATCGGTGGGGTGAACAGCGGATGCGGGCGCTCGGGCTGATCAGCGGGGATCTAGGCTTTCCCGTCGTGCGCGTCCTGGTAGTGGGATCCGGTGCCCGAGAGCACTCCATCGTCCTGGCCTTGGCGCAGGACCCGCAGGTGACGGCACTCGCGTGCGCACCCGGCAACGCCGGGACGGCAGCGGTGGCCGAGCAGCGTGGTGTCGACGTCGCGGATCCGGCGGCCGTCGCGGCGCTGGCGCTGGACTGGAAGGCCGACCTCGTCGTGATCGGCGCCGAGGCGCCCCTGGTGGCCGGGGTGGCCGACGCCGTCCGCGCCGCCGGGGTGACGTGCTTCGGCCCCAGCGCGGAGGCCGCCCGCATCGAGGGCTCCAAGACCTTCGCGAAGGACGTCATGGCCGCGGCGCGGGTGCGTACCGCCGGTGCGGAGATCGTCGACAACCCCGCCCGCCTCGACGCGGCGCTCGCCCGGTTCACCCCGCCCTACGTCGTCAAGGACGACGGACTGGCCGCGGGCAAGGGTGTGGTCGTCAGCTCCGATCTCGACATCGCCCGCGCCCACGCCATGACGCTGCTCGACGGCGGCCATCCGGTGCTGCTCGAGTCGTTCCTCGACGGGCCCGAGGTGTCGCTGTTCTGCCTCGTCGACGGCGAGACGGTGGTGCCGCTGTTGCCCGCCCAGGACTTCAAGCGTGTCGGCGACGACGACAGCGGCCCCAACACCGGCGGCATGGGCGCCTACGCGCCGCTGCCGTGGGCCTCGCCGGGGCTCGTCGACGAGCTGGTGACCGACGTCGTCGCGCCCGTCGCGGCCGAGATGGTGCGGCGGGGCACGCCGTTCTCCGGGCTGCTGTACGCCGGTCTCGCGCTCACGGCGCAGGGGCCGGCGGTGGTGGAGTTCAACTGCCGCTTCGGCGACCCCGAGACCCAGGTCGTGCTGGCGCTGCTGCGCTCGTCGCTCGCCCACGCACTGCACGCCACGGCCACGGGCGCGCTCGCCGCCGAACCGCCGCTGCAGTGGGCCGGCGGAGCGGCCGTCACGGTCGTCGTCGCGGCCGAGGGGTACCCCGGCCCGCCGCGGCTCGGTGACGTCATCTCCGGTGCGGAGGCCGACGGCGTGCTGCACGCGGGCACGCGCCGCCGCGACGACGGCGCCGTGGTGTCCGGGGGTGGCCGCGTGCTGTCGGTGGTCGGGACCGGTGCCGACCTCCAGGCGGCCCACGACGACGCCTACCGCCGGCTCGAGGGCGTGCACCTCGCGGGTTCGCACCACCGCACCGACATCGCGCTGAAGGCGATCCGCGGCGAGATCGCCGCTCCGTCCTTGAGCTGACGCACGGAGTGACCCGTGGTTGTCACTCGATCGGGTGATGGTCGTAACGATTGGTCACTATCGCTTACTGCGAAAGGTCGAGGCCGAGCGCCTGAACGGCGGTATCTGGCGGGTTACTGTGACGCTGCGCAAGTTGCGTTGCTTTCGGGGGCCGAGCATGGTCCTGGGCACCCGGAGGCCCACCTCGTCGTCGCTCCCCGTGACATCCGACGCGGACCTCCGGAACGTTCGTTCCCCCGAGGACTGAGGACCCCCATGACCCACGCACGTCACGCTGCCCCCGGACACGCGGCGAAGGTTGCCGGCCGTATCGCGCTCGGCGTGGTCGGTGCCCCGGTGGCGCTGTTCGCCGCCGCCGGCCCGGCCAACGCCGCTGAGCCCGCTCCCGTGCCGCACACGATGGACGCGCCGGCCGCCGACGCCGCGTCGGCGGCGAGCCCGTCCGCCCTCGCCCTGCCGGCCCTGCCCGACCTCGCCACCATGCTGCCGGACCTCATCGGGTTCCAGCTGCCGTCCCTGCCCGGTGCGGACAGCCTGCCGAGTGCGGACAGCCTGCCGTCGCTGCCGAGTGCGGACAGCCTGCCGAGCCTGCCCGGCGCGGCCGCGGCTCCGTCGGTCGGCAAGCACCACGTCGCGCCCGTCGTCTCGCTCGACGTCAACCTGCCGAGCGCCGACGCCCTGCCGAGTGCGAACAGCCTGCCGTCGCTGCCGAGTGCGGACAGCCTGCCGTCGCTGCCGAGCCTGCCGGGTGCAGACAGCCTGCCGAGCGCCGACAGCCTGCCGTCGCTGCCCGGCGCGGACTCGCTCCCGTCGACCGACGCCGTCGCCTCGACCGCAGGGCTGATCACCGGCCTCATCTGATCCTCCCGGCCAGCCGGCCGGTCACGCCACCAGGCGTGGCCGGCCGCCGCGCGTTACTAGGCTCCGGACGTGACTGCTCCTTCCTCGATGCCCGCGGTGGCCCGCCGGGCGCAGATCCCGCCCTTCCACGTCATGGACGTGTGGCAGGCCGCGGGCGAGCGCCAGCGCACCCACGGCGATCTGGTCAACCTCTCCGCGGGCCAGCCCTCCACACCGGCGCCGGTCGCGGTGCGCGAGGCGGCGACCCGGGCGATCGCCGACGAGGTGCTCGGCTACACCGTGGCGCTGGGCATCCCCGAGCTGCGGGCTGCGATCGCGGGCCACTACGCCCGCACCTACGGCCTCGACGTGCCGGCCGAGCAGGTCGTGGTGACCACCGGCTCGTCGGGCGGGTTCCTGCTCGCGGTCCTCGGGGCGTTCGATGTCGGCGACCGCGTGGCGATGGCCCGCCCCGGCTACCCCTGCTACCGCAACATCCTCGCGGCCCTGGGCTGCGAGGTGGTGGAGCTGCCGTGTGGGCCGGAGACGCGCTACCAGCCCACCGTGGCGATGCTGGAGGCCCTCGACGAGCCGGTGAAGGGCCTGATCGTGGCCAGCCCGGCCAACCCGACGGGCACGGTGATGGCCCCCGGGGACCTCGCCGCGCTCGCGTCCTACTGCGAGCGCGCCGGCGTCCAGCTGGTCAGCGACGAGATCTACCACGGCATCTCCTACGCCGGATCGCCCGCGACGTCCTCGGCGTGGAGCACCTCGCGCGAGGCGATCGTCGTCAACTCCTTCTCCAAGTACTTCTCGATGACGGGCTGGCGCCTGGGCTGGCTGCTGATGCCGCCGCGGCTGCTGCGCGCGGCCGACTGCCTGGCCGGCAACTTCACCGTGTGCCCGCCTGCACTGGCCCAGCAGGCGGCACTCGGGGCGTTCGAGGAGTCGAGCTACGCCGAGGCCGACTCGCACGTGGCCCGCTACGCGGTGAACCGCGGCCTGCTGCTCGACGGACTCGCTCGGCTGGGCATCACCCGGCTCGCGCCCGCCGACGGCGCCTTCTACGTCTACGCGGAGGTCTCACACCTCACGGCCGACTCGATGGAGCTGACCTACCGCCTGCTCGCCGGCATCGGGCTGGCCGTGGCGCCCGGGCTGGACTTCGATCCGGTCGACGGCGGGCGCTGGATCCGGCTCTCGTGCGCCGGCGCTACCGCGGACACGGAGGAGGCTCTGCGGCGGCTCGAGCGGTGGATCGGCGAGCGCTCTCCGTGAGATGACACGTGGAGCGGTTGGGGACGCGCCGGAACGACGCTCAGCGCAATCTCACGCGCCGAACCAGCCCTCCGGGCCGTCGGCCCGACCGCGCCGAGCTGCGGACGATCAGTGCCCCGCTTGACCTGCTGGAGCACGACCGCCCGCCCTGACCGGGGCCGGACCGCCGTTGCTGCGCGGCGGCGGCTCGATGGGGCCGATCCGATCCAGCGCCAGCGCGATGTCGGAGTCGCCCACGTCGGCGTGGGTCATCAGCCGGACCTGACCCGACATCGCCGACGCCCGCACGCCCGCCTCCTCGAAGCGGCGCAGCGTGCCGTCGAGATCGGCGACGGCGATGAGCACGATGTTGGTCTGCGGGGTGGCCGCCCGCCAGCCGCGTTCCTGCAGGCCCTCCGCCAGCGTGGTGGCGCGGGCGTGGTCCTCGGCGAGCCGGTCGATGCGGTCGAGCGCGACGAGCCCGGCCGCGGCCAGCACCCCGCCCTGCCGGACGCCGCCGCCGAGCATCTTCCGCAGCCGCCGCGCCTCCTCGACGAACTCGGTGGACCCGGCGACGACCGAACCGACGGGGGCGCCGAGGCCCTTGCTCAGGCAGACCTGCACGGTGTCGGCGCCCACCGTCAGCGCCGCCGGCGGCACGCCCAGTGCCACCGCCGCGTGCCAGAGGCGGGCGCCGTCGAGGTGGACCTTCAGCTTCGCGCGCCGCGCTGCCGCCACGACAGCGGCGTGCTCGTCGGGTGCGGTGACGGTGCCGCCCGCGGCGTTGTGGGTGTTCTCCAGACACAGCAGGGTGGCGCGCAGGGTGTAGTAGGGGCCGGTCGAACCCGCGGCGCGGCGCACGGCGTCGGGGGAGACCTTGCCCGGGCCCGCATCGTGCTCCAGGGGCTTCGGCATGCCGCCCGCCAGCCATGCCGCGGTGCCGAGCTCCGCGTCGAGGACGTGCGACCCGACGGGCGCGAGGAAGGTGTCGCCGCGGCGGAGGTGGCTCATCAGCGCGATGAGGTTGCCCATCGAGCCGCTCGGCGTCCACAGCGCGTCGGCCGCACCGAGCAGCCCCGCCACCCGTTCCTCCAGCGCGCGCATGGTCGGATCCCGGTCGAGGACGTCGTCGCCGACCTCGGCCTCCGCCATCGCGGTGCGCATCTGCTTGGTGGGGCGGGTGACGGTGTCGGAGCGGAGGTCGATCGGGCCCCGGATGGACTTGGCAGGGTCGGCCGCCGCCCGTCGTGCTCGTGATGTGGGTCGCACGGCCTCTGATTCAACCAGCAGGAGTCGAATCGGTCGCGTCAGGGTTACGGAACGGTCACGGCGTTTACGCCGTTCGAGTGAGTGACTGCCGCGTGTGCAACCGTGTCGGGCGGTTCGACCGTCTTGCGTGCGAGGGAGGGGGATAGGTGGACGACGTCTCGGAGCAGGAGTTCGCGGAGTACTTCCGCGCGCGTCGCGACACTGTCCGTCGCACGGCCTACCTCCTCTGCGGCGACTGGCACCGGGCCGACGACCACGCCCAGGCCTCGTTCGTCGCGCTGCACCGGCACTGGAGCCGGATCCGCGAGCCCGGCGCCCGCGACGCGTGGATGCGGCGCACGCTGACCCGCGCGGTCGTGGACGAGTCGCGACGGCCGTGGCGGCGGGAGCGGTTCACGGCCGACCCGATCCGCGACGAATGTGTGGCCGCGGCGGCGGAGGGCGTCGCCACCCGGCACGTGCTGGTCGACGGGCTGCGGTCGGTGCCGCCCCGGCAGCGTGCGGTGCTGGTGCTGCGATACCTCGAAGGCCTCGACATCGCCGGCACCGCGGCGGCCCTGGGCTGTTCCGAGGGCACGGTGAAGAGCCAGACCTCGCACGGTCTCGCGGCCCTGCGGCTGGCGTTGGGCGACGCGTTGGACGACCTGGCGGAGGGAGTGGCATGAGTGATCAGGACGATCGGCTGCAGGCCCTCTTCCAGGACGCGGCCGGCACACCGCCCGAATCCGGGTTCTCGTACGGCGACGTCACGCGGGCGTCCCAGCGGATCACCCGACGACGGCGGGTCGCGCTCGCCGGCGCCGCGGCGGTGGTCGTGGCGCTGGGAGGCACGGGCGTCGTGGTGGCGGCCATGCGCGACCAGGGGACGTCGACCAGCGCGGCCAGCGCGCCGGCGGCGGCCCCGGAGAACAACAGCCCCCTGATGGGGAGATCCGACGCGGCGGGGGCGGCGAGTGCGCCGCTGGGCCCGTCGAACGCGGAGTGCGTGGTCAAGCACGACCCGCAGCTGCGGACGCTCGTGGAGCAGGTGCTGCCGGAGATCATCGGGGCCACGGATGCGGCGATCACGCTGGAATGCGAGCCGGGTGGCGGGCGCCAGGTGAACGTCGAGGTGGCCGACGCCGGGGTGTCGGGGCTGCTCAACGTCACGTACGAGCCGCAGGGCCGGCCTCCCCGCTCGGTTGCGGGTGCGATCAGCGCGCCCACGGCGTCGGGTGGGACGGTGACGGTGTCGTCCGAGGCGGTGGGGCCGGGCGCCGCCCCCTTCGCGGCGAAGCTACCGGCGGTGCTCGCGTACCTGGCCCCGCGCCTCTAGATCGTTCCGAAACGGGCGCCGTTGTCGATCGAACTACGGTGAACCCCATCTCGAAACGATCACCGGGGTGGCGGCGAGGACACTGGGCCCGTGGGCACTCCCAAGGGTGAGCGGCGGCGGCACGAGCTGATCACGGCGGCCGCCGCGTTGCTGCGCTCCGGCGGGTTCGACGCCGTCCGCCACCGGGCCGTGGCGGAGAAGGCGGGCCTTCCGCTGGCCTCCACCACCTACTACTTCGAGTCCCTCGACGACCTCGTGCTCGCCGCCGTCGAGCGCACCAGCCGCGACGAGCTGGCCGAGGGACGCGAGCTGGCGGGGGACGCGGCCGAGCTGGTGCTCGACCTCCTCCTCGGCCCCGAGTCCCGCGGCGGCGGACTCGACGCAGTGCTGCTGCGCTACGAACGGCTCGTCGGCGCCGGGCGCCGCCCCTACCTCGCGCCGCTCATGCGGGAGCTGCGCGTGGACCTGGACGCCCTGCTCGCCGACATCCTCGCCCGGGCCGGACACCCGCTCGACGAGGTGGCCCTGCGCGACCTCGTCTCGCTCGTCGACGGGGCCGTGATCAGCGCGCTCATCGAGGCTGACCCCGATCCGCGTGCCGCCGCCCGCGAGGTGCTGCTCCGCCACCTCTGAGCGGCTCCGCCGCCCGTGCGCGGATGTCGTCGTCCCGACAGTGATTTCCACGCACGAGAGTGCAGCGCCTAACATTGGTGGACGTGATCCCCAACGTGCTGGCCGCCCGCTACGCGAGCCCGGAGCTGGTCAGGCTCTGGTCGCCCGAGTACAAGATCGTGCTGGAGCGCCGGCTGTGGATCGCGGTGCTCCGCGCCCAGCGCGACCTCGGCATCGACGTGCCCGGCGGCGTCGTCGAGGCGTACGAGGCCGTCGTCGAGAACGTCGACCTCGCCTCCATCGCCGCCCGCGAGCGCGTCACGCGCCACGACGTGAAGGCGCGCATCGAGGAGTTCTGCGCGCTGGCCGGGCACGAGCACATCCACAAGGGCATGACCAGCCGCGACCTGACGGAGAACGTCGAGCAGCTGCAGATCCGCCTCTCGCTGGAGCACGTGCGCGACCGGGCCGTCGCGATCCTCGCCCGCCTGGCGCGCCGGGCCGCGGAGAACGCCGAGCTGACGATGGCCGGGCGCAGCCACAACGTCGCCGCGCAGGCCACCACGCTGGGCAAGCGCTTCGCATCCGCCGCCGACGAGCTGCTCGTCGCGTTCGCGCGCCTGGAGGAGCTGTCGGCCCGCTACCCGCTGCGCGGCATCAAGGGTCCGATGGGCACGTCGCAGGACATGCTCGACCTGCTGGACGGCGACGCGGCGAAGCTGGAGTCGCTGGAGTCCCGCGTGGCCGAGCACCTGGGCTTCGCCGGCTCGTTGACGAGTGTCGGTCAGATCTACCCCCGCTCGCTCGACTTCGACGTCCTCTCCGCGCTGGTCCAGCTCGCGGCCGGCCCGTCATCGCTGGCCACCACGATCCGGCTGATGGCCGGCATCGAGCTGGCCACCGAGGGCTTCCAACCCGGCCAGGTCGGGTCCTCGGCGATGCCGCACAAGATGAACTCGCGCTCCACCGAGCGCGTCAACGGGATGATGGTGCTGCTGCGCGGCTACGCGGGGATGGCCGGTGAGTTGGCCGGCTCGCAGTGGAACGAGGGCGACGTCTCCGACTCCGTCGTGCGGCGGGTCGCGCTGCCCGACGCCTTCTTCGCCCTCGACGGGCTGTTCGAGACCACGCTCACCGTGCTCGACGAGTTCGGCGCCTACCCGGCCGTGATCGCCCGCGAGCTCGACCGCTACCTCCCCTTCCTCGCGACGACCGCCGTGCTCATGGCCGCCGTCCGGGCGGGCGTCGGCCGCGAGACCGCCCACGAGGTGATCAAGGAGCACGCCGTCGGCGTCGCGCTGGCCATGCGGGAGAAGGGCCAGGTCAAGAACGACCTCATCGCCCGCCTCGCCGGCGACGAGCGCCTCGGCCTGCCCGTGGGCCTGCTCGACGGGCTGCTGGCCGACCCGTTGATGTTCACCGGCGCGGCCACCGCCCAGGTCGCCACGGTCGTCGCGCGCGTCCAGGAGATCGTCGACGCCCATCCGTCGGCCGCCACCTACACACCGGGAGCCATCCTGTGAAGCTGCTGCACTCGGGCAAGGTCCGCGACGTCTACGAGGACCGGGGCGACCTGATCCTCGTGGCGTCCGACCGGCTCTCGATCTACGACGTCGTGCTGCCGACGCCCGTGCCGGACAAGGGCGCGGTGCTCACGCAGCTGTCGCTGTGGTGGTTCGGCCGGCTCGCCGACCTCGTGCCGCACCACATCGTCTCCGCCACCGACGTGCCCGCCGAGTTCGCCGGCCGGGCCGTGCGTGTGAAGAAGCTGGAGATGCTGCCCGTCGAGTGCATCGCGCGCGGGTACCTCGCCGGCCTGGGGCTCAAGGAGTACGAGAAGCAGGGGACGGTCTCGGGTGTGGCGCTGCCGCCCGGGCTCGTCGAGGGCTCGAAGCTGCCGGAGCCGATCTTCACGCCCACCACGAAGGCGGCGGTGGGTGAGCACGACGAGTTCATGACGTTCGACGAGGTGGCGACGCTGATCGGTGCGGATCGGGCGTCGCGACTGAAAGAGCTCACCCTCGCCGTCTACACGCGCGGCGCCGAGACCGCCGCTGCCAACGGGATCCTGGTCGCCGACACCAAGCTCGAGTTCGGCCTCGACGCGGACGAGACGATCGTGCTCGGCGACGAGGTGCTCACCCCCGACTCGTCGCGCTTCTGGCCCGCGGACCGGTGGCAGCCCGGCGGCCCGCAGTTCTCGTTCGACAAGCAGTACGTGCGCGACTGGTCCGCCACGCTCGACTGGGACCGCACCGCTCCCGGTCCCGACGTGCCCGCCGAGGTCGTCGACGTCACACGTGCCCGCTACGTGGAGGTCTACGAACGGATCACCGGAAGCGGCTGGGCGTTCACGTCGGTGTGAGTTCATGGGCCTCGTGGCCGCCCGACTGATCGTCTCGCTCTCCGGACTCTCCGCCGACTCCCCGGAGTCGCTGCGCCGCAGCGCCGCCTTCACCGCCGAGCTGGACGCGCGTGGGATCGCGACGTCGCAGCTGCTGCGCCCACGCGGCCCGGCGGGCCCGCTGGAACCCGGATCGCCGCTGGTGGCCTGGATGCTGGAGCGGCGCGCGGCCGGCGACGCGATCGTGCTGCACGGCTACGACCACGCGCCCGACCCGACCGCTGTCCGGAAGCTCGCCCGGCGGGCCGAGTTCGCCAGCCTCCCCCGGCACGAGGCCGGGCTGCGCCTGACCGCCGCCCGCCGCGTGCTCACCGCCGTCGGCCTGCGCACCGACCTGTTCGTCCCGCCGCGCTGGCTCGCCTCCGAGGGCACCGCCGAGGCGCTCACGGAGCAGGGCTTCACGATGCTGGCCGACGAGACCGGCGTGCGGCTGCTCGGCGAGGGGTCGTTCGAACGGGCGCGGGTGCTGGGGTTCCGGGTGTCGGGGGAACGCCGCCCCGTGGCCGACGACCAGAAGGCGGCCGAGTCGTGGCGCTGCCGGGTGCTGGAGTCCGAGGTGGCCCGCACCGCACGGCGCGGTGGACTCGTCCGGATCAACGTGCGCGCGAAGGACCTCAAGCGCACCCCCCGTCGCGACGCGGTGCTCGCCGCCGTCGACGCGGCACTGGAGCTGGGTGCGGAGCCGGTCACCTACCGGCAGGCGGCTTCGCAGCGGGCGGCTTAGCGGTGCTCTGCCGGACGACCAGCTCCGTCGGCAGCACGACGTGGCTGACCTCCGGCGTCGCCCCGGTGCGCCGCCGGGCGATGGCCTCGACCAGTGCCGCGGCGGCGAGGCGCCCCTTGGCGGAGGCGTCCTGACGGACGGTGGTCAGCGGCGGATCGGTGTGTCGGGCCAGTGGGCTGTCGTCGAAGCCGACGACCGAGAGATCGTCCGGGACGGAGAGCCCGGCCTCCTGCGCGACCCGGATGGCTGCCGCAGCACGGGCGTCGGAGAAGCAGAGAAGCGCGGTCGGGCGATCCGGCGCCGCCAAGAGCGCCCGGACGGCGTCGGCGCCGTCGTCCTCGTCATAGGCGGACGCCGCGACGATCGTCGTCCGCACCCCGGCCGGATCCAGGGCGTCGTGCCACCCGCGGATGCGTTCTGCCTGGGTACTCCGCTCGGCGCGCGCGGGATCGTCGTCGTGTCCGACCACGAGCAGTCCGACGTGCCGGTGGCCCACGTCGGCCAGGTGCTGGGCGGCCGCCCGGGCCCCGGCGGCGTCGTCGACGTTGACGCTGATCGCGTCGGCGTCGTAGGGCTGGTCGACGTGCACGAGCGGTAGCTGCCTGCGGTGCAGCTGCTCCAGCCCGTCCGCGTCCAACCGGCAGGAGTAGACGATCGCGCCGTCCATGGCGACGTCCCGGGTGGGCACCACCGTGCCCGTGCCCTCGGGCGGGAGCAAGGTCAGCGCGAGTCCCGAACGGGCCAGCTCCTCCGTGATCGCGATGAGGAACACCGCGGCGAACTCGTCGGTGAACGCGTAGCGCAGCGACGGGCTGAGCAGGATGCCGACGGTGCCGGTGGCCCCCCGGGCGAGCGTGCGGGCGGCCGGGTCGGGCCCCGCGTAGCCCAGCTCCGCCGCCACCGCGAGGATCTTCTCCCGCAGGGCGGCGGAGAGCTGGTCGGGCCGGGAGAACGCGTTCGAGACCGTCATCGAGCTGACGCCGACCCGCTCGGCCACGGTCTTGAGCGTCACCCTTGCCACGCCCCCGATCGTAGGCGGATGCCGGGCCCCGGATGGACGGCGCGCGCCACCCGGAGCAGGCCGCCCACGAGGGCGAGGCGCGTGCGGGGCAGGCGCGGGGCCCGGGGGGTGGGCTCGGCGACGTCGGTCTCGGTGAACTGGCGGCGGACGAGATCGGCGGCGAGCGATGTCTGTGCGTACATCGGGACTCCTCTGTAGCGGTTTCTATAGCGCTACAGTGGGGGCGCTTCTATAGCGGTCAAGAGATGTTCTCGAGCGCTCCAGTGACGATCATGCGATCGTGCTCGGCACGCAGCGGCTCCCCGTCCTCGCCGACCGCGCCGACGTCGGTGAATCCCGCGCCGAGCAGCCAGTCCCGCAGCTCGGGGAAGCCGAACAGCCGCACCACGAACGGCACCTGCCGAACCCGGCCGTCCCGGACGATCGTCCGCGTCACCAGCAGGCGGCTCGTCAGGGGATCGAGGCGGAAGCGATCGGTCAGCTGGCTGCCGTCGGGGTGCTCCGCGATCCTCGACGGCTGGAACGACGTCAGCCGCGACGTCATGTTGTTGAGATCCATCGCCAGCCGCCCTCCGGGGCGCAGCACGCGCGCGATCCCGTCCAGCACGTGGTGGTTGGTGTCGTCGTCGAAGTAGCCGAAGGCGGTGGACCAGTTGACGACGCGGTCGAACCGGCCGCTCCAGGGCAGGTCACGCATGTCGCCTTCGACGTACTCGACCTGGACGCCGAGCGCGGCGGCATCGGTGCGCGCGCGGTCGAGGAAGACGGTCGAGAAGTCCAGGCCGGTCACCTCGCAGCCGCGTCCGGCGAGGCCGTTGGCCAGCGCGCCGTGCCCGCAGCACACGTCCAGCACCCGCATCCCCGGCGCCAGGTCGAGCAGTCGCCAGGCGAGGTCCAGGTCGGCGACGGCGTCGCCGCGGGGTGTCGCCGCCGGGGCCGTGTCGTCCAGCCGCTGCCCCGATCCCCAGAAGTGCAGGTAGTCGGCGTCGTACATCGGCGCAGCGTCGAAGAGATCGGCCATCGTCGGAGGCTAGAGGCGTCACGGATGGCGGTGCAGCAGGAAAACGGCCTCGTCGGCACTGAATACCTGCTGTACCGCCATCAACGAGGCTCAGATGGCGGTCGCGTCGCCCCGGGTCAGCACCCGGACCGTCGTGCCCTCGGGCTTCAGGTTCTCGAACATGCCGTAGTGCATCTGCGGCATCGCGAGCACCGCCTCGTGGATGGGCACTGCCGTGCGCGGGGCCACCGCGCGCAGGTAGTCGACCGCGTCCGCGAGCTTGAGCCACGGCGCGCCCGTCGGCAGCAGCAGCACGTCGACCGGCGCCGGAGGCGGGGTGAACGCGTCGCCGGGGTGCAGGACCGAGCCGTCGACGAGGTAGGAGTTGTTGACGATCACCGGGATGTCGGGGTGGATCACGGCGTGCTGCCCGCCGAGGACGTCGACGTGCGCGCCCGCCACCTCGAACGACGTGCCGGGCGTGACGACCTCGTGCTCGAACGCCGAGAGTTGCGTCGCGGTTCCGGCGTCGACGATCAGCCGCGCGTCGGGGTTGGCGCGCAGCAGGACCTGCAGCTTGTCCATCTCCAGGTGGTCGAAGTGCTGGTGGGTGACGAGCACGGCGTCCAGCCCGGTGAGGGTCTCGAAGTCGGTGGAGAAGGCGCCGGGGTCGATCAGGAGGCGGGCGGCGCCGGTGTCGAGGAGGACGCAGGCGTGGCCGTAGTGGGTGATCTGCACGAGGCCGACTCTGCCACCGCGAGCTCGTCGGCAGGGGTCAGACCGGCGCTGCGGGTGCGGGACGGGTCGAGGGTCAGCTCGTGGGCGAGCGACGCCCGGGCGGTGTCGGCCACCGGGCGGCAGACCAGACCGGCCTTCGCGGCCGGGGTCGGGTCGTGGTCGGACATGCCTGCGTGCGACGGCGGCAGCCACAGCGGCAGGGAGCGCGGGCCCGCCCACGGCTCGACGCCCGCCGCGACCAGGTCGTCGTCGGCGACCGGGACGAGTTCGAGACCGGGGGCCCCGACGGCTGCGGCGACCTCGGCCAGGACCGCCGCGAGCGTGGAGCGCGGGCCGCTGGCGTCGAAGGTGCCGGTCAGGCCCTCCTCGCCGGCGCGGACGATCCAGTCGGCCAGGTCCCGGACGTCGACGATCTGCGCCGCCTGCTCCGCGGCCGGGACGACGGCCCGGCCGCCGCGGGAGAACCGCAGGGGCCAGTACCCGAAGCGGTCGCTCGTGTCGCCGGGGCCGCAGATCAGCCCGGCCCGCACGACGAAAGCGCGGTCGCCCACCGCCTCGCGCACGGCGTTCTCGGAGGCGACCTTGACCGACCCGTAGTCGTCGGGATCGTCGGGGGACAGCAGGGGCGCCTCGACGGTCTGCCCGGGCGGTGCGGGGTCGGCGTAGACGCTCATCGAGGACACGAACGTCCAGTGCGACGCCGTCGGCGCCAGGGCGTCGAGGGCGGCGCGCACCCATGGCGACGACATCCTCGCGACGTCCACGACGGCGTCGAAGTGCCTGCCCTGCAACGGGTCCAGCGCTCCTGGCTCGTCGCGGTCGACCCGCACCAAGGTGGCGTCGTCGGGCACTCGCCCCGATTCGCCGCGCGCCGCACACACCACCTCGTGACCCCGATCGAGCGCGGCCTGCGCCACCGCGGCGGACAGGAACCGGGTCCCTCCGAGTACCAGCCAACTTCCCATGCGCCCAGGTTCACCGGGGGCGGGCCGCGGGAGCAACGGTGTTCGCTACCGATGAATCTGTCGGCACCCCCGGGTCGTAGTGGCATGACGACCACCGGATACGCGGACGTGAACGGCCTGCACATGTACTACGAGGTCCACGGCGACGAGGGCACGCCGCTGGTGCTGCTGCACGGCGGGGTGATGACCATCGATCTGAGCTTCGCCGGCCTGATCCCGACGCTGGCGAAGAAGCACCGGGTGATCGGCGTCGAGTTCCAGGCCCACGGCCGCACCGCCGACATCGACCGCGACATCACCTACGCGGCACTGGCGGGCGACGTCGTCGGCCTGCTCGACCACCTCGGCATCGACCGCGCCCACGTACTGGGTCACAGCTTGGGCGGCGGCACGACCCTGGAGCTCGCGGTGCACCACGGCGACCGGCTGCTCTCGGCGGTGCCGGTCTCGGCGAGTGTCCGACCCGACGGCGCCCACCCCGACCTGGCCGACCCCAGCACCTACGCCACCTCCCCGATCATGCCGACCGCCCAGGACTTCGCCGACATGGCCGAGGCCTACGCCCGGCTCTCCCCGCACCCGGAGCAGTTCGAGGCCCTGCCCGGACGCACCATGACGACGGTGCAGGGCTGGACCGGCTGGACCGACGAGCAGCTCGCCGGTATCACCGCGCCGACCCTGATCGTCCAGGGCGACCACGACTTCACCCTCAACGAGCACGCCGCACTGATGGAGCAGCTCATCCCCGGGTCGCAGCTGCTCGTGCTGCCCGGCACCACGCACATGCAGGCGACGCGCCGGGCCGACCTCTTGCTGCCCGCGCTGGAAGCCTTCCTCGACTGAGAACGTAGGCTCTCGCCCGTGGCCAGAGTGGTGGTGGACGTGATGCCCAAGCCCGAGATCCTCGATCCCCAGGGTCAGGCGGTGGCGGGGGCGCTGGTGCGCATGGGCGTGGCCGGGGTGGCCGACGTGCGGCAGGGCAAGCACTTCGAGCTCGAGGTCGACGACGCGCTGGACGACGAGACGCTGCACCGCATCGCCGGCGAGCTGCTCGCGAACCCCGTGATCGAGGACTGGGTGGTACAGCGTCGCCCTCCATTGGGCACCCCATGAAGATCGGCGTCATCACCTTCCCCGGCACCCTCGACGACGTCGACGCGGCCCGGGCCGTCCGCTACGCCGGGGCCGAGGCGGTCGCGCTGTGGCACGCCGACCGCGACCTCAGGGGCGTCGACGCGGTGGTCGTGCCCGGCGGCTTCTCCTACGGCGACTACCTGCGCGCGGGCGCCATCGCGAGCATCGCCCCGATCATGACCGAGGTCGTCGCCGCGGCCGGGCGTGGGATGCCGGTGCTGGGCATCTGCAACGGCTTCCAGATCCTGTGCGAGGCCGGGCTGCTCCCCGGTGCGCTCGTGCGCAACGCCGGCCTGCACTTCGTGTGCCGCGATCAGCGGCTGCGCGTCGAGACCAGCCACACCGCATGGACCGGCGACATCGAGGCGGGCAGCGAGATCCTCGTGCCCGTCAAGAACGCCGAGGGCCGCTACGTGGCCGACGCCGCCACCCTCGCCGAGCTGGAGGACACCGGTCGCGTGGTCTTCCGCTACGTCGGCGGCAACCCCAACGGGGCGCTCGCCGACATCGCCGGCATCAGCTCCGCCGACGGGCGCGTGGTGGGTCTGATGCCGCACCCCGAGCACGCCGTCGACACGCTGACCGGCCCCTCGGTGGACGGGCTCGCCCTGTTCACGTCCGTCCTGCGGGCCACCGCAACCGCGTGAGCCGGGGCGGCGCGGCCCGGCGCGTGCTGCTGGTCGAGGACGATCCGGGCGACGCGTTCCTGGTCACGGAGGTGCTCGCCGAGGTCGACCCGGAGCTCGCCGTCGCGGTGGCCACCACCATGGCGTCGGCGCTCGAGCAGCTCGCCGGGTGCGACTGCGTGCTGCTGGACCTCAACATGCCCGGCACCGCCGGGCTGGAGAGCCTGCATGCCGTGCTGCGGGCCGACGACACCGCCGCGGTGTGCGTCCTCACCGGTCTCGACGACGAGCACCTCGGCATGGCCGCCGTCGCCGCCGGGGCCCAGGACTACCTGGTCAAAGGCAAGGCCGACGGCGAGGTACTGATCCGCGCGCTGCGCTACGCCGTGGAGCGCCGCCGCGCCGAGACGAGCATGCTGCGGCTGCGCGAGGAGGAGCTCGCCGCCGCGGAGTCGGCGCGTCTCGAGCGGGGGCTGCTGCCGTCGCCGCTGCTCGCGGGCAGCGCCGTGCGGGCGCGGTCGTTCTACCGCTCCGGCCGGCGCCGCTCGCTGCTCGGCGGCGACTTCTACGACGCCGTGCTCGGTCCCGACGGCACCGTGCACGCGATCATCGGCGACGTCTGCGGCCACGGCCCCGACGAGGCCGCACTGGGGGCGTTGCTGCGGGTGTCGTGGCGGGCGCTGGTGCTGGCGGGCGTCGACGAGCCGCAGGTGCTGCCCAAGCTGCAGCAGGTGCTGGAGAGCGAGCGCCACGAGCGCACCCTGTTCACCACCGTCTGCACGGTGGCCATCACGCCGGGTGACGGAGCGCTGGTGCGGCTGGCCGGACACCCGCCGCCGGTGTCGCTGCGCCCCGAACCGGAGGCGGTCGTACCGAAGGTCGGGCTGCCGCTGGGGATCCGGTCCGACGCCACCTGGGAGGCCCTGCGCATCCCGCTGGAACCGGGCTGGTCGCTGTTGCTCCACACCGACGGCCTGGTGGAGGGCCGCGGACCGACGCCGGGCGGGCTGCTCTGGCCGGAGGGGCTGATCGAGCTGCTGCACCAGGAACGCGACACCGATCTCGACGACCTGCCTGCCCGGCTCGTCGACCACGCCGTGCGGTTCAACGGCGGGCCGCTCACCGACGACGTCGCGATACTGGTGCTCTCCGAAACGGGCTCCGGATGACCGTCGAGCTGACCCGGGCCCGCCGCGTGCTCAGCGCGCGCCGGTCCGACGAGGGGGCGCGCCGGTGGCCGCTCTCGCGGATCTTCACGCTCGGCGCCGCGGTGGCGGCGGTCCTCGCCGTCACCACCATCGTGCTCGGCGGCCTGGCCCTGGCCCGTCTGACGACGGCGCGCGTCGCCCTGCTCGATGTCGCGGGCCCGGCGGTGATCGCGGCACAGCAGCTCTCCGGATCGCTGGTCGACCAGGAGACCGGCGTGCGCGGCTTCGGGCTCACCGGACGTCCGGAGTTCCTGGACCCCTACACCTCCGGGGTCGACGCCGAGCGGACCGAGGTGGCCGCGCTGCGCGGCTACGCAGCCACCGGTGGCTTCGACCAGGTCCTCCGGGATATCGACGTCGTCGAGCAGGCCGCCGCGGACTGGCGTGGCACCTACGCCGCCCCCACGCTCGCCGGTGTCCGCACCGACGCCGGTGCGGGCCGCACGCTGTTCGACCGCGTCCGGGCCGCGACCAGGACGCTCACCGCCGACATCGACGTGCAGCGGCTGGCCGGCCGCGACCGGCTCAACGCGGCCGCGGCCTACGTCACCGCCACGGGCATCGCGATCGCCGTCGTGATGATCGCGTTCCTCGTGGCGGCCGCTGTGGGGCTGCGCCGGGCGGTGCTCCGACCGGTGTCGGACCTTGCCGCCCAGGTGCGCGACGTCGTGTCCGGTGGGGTCCAGCGGCCCGTGCACGGCGCCGGCCCGAGGGAGCTCTTCGAGCTGGGTGAGGACGTCGACGCCATGCGGCTGCACATCCTCCGCGACCTCGACGAGGCCCAGGCGGTCAACCGCCGGCTCGACCGCCAGACCCGCGACCTGGAGCGCTCCAACCGCGATCTCGAGCAGTTCGCCTACGTCGCCAGCCACGACCTGCAGGAACCGCTGCGCAAGGTGTCGAGCTTCTGCCAGCTGCTGCAGCGCCGTTACGGCGGGCAGCTCGACGAACGGGCCGACCAGTACATCGAGTTCGCGGTGGACGGCGCCTCACGGATGCAGCGGCTGATCAACGACCTGCTCGCGTTCTCCCGGGTGGGCCGCACCACCGAGGCGTTCTCGCCGGTGGACCTCGGGGAGGTGGCCGCGGCCGCGGTGGCCCAGGTGGACGCGGCCCGGGTGGACGTCGGCGGCACGATCACGCTCGGCGCGCTGCCCACCGTCACCGGCGACGCCACGCTGCTGCGCCAGCTGTTCGTGAACCTGCTCGGCAACGGCCTGAAGTTCCACCGCGACGGCGTGGCCCCGGAGGTCAGGGTCTCCTCACGACCTGTGGACGGTGCCGGGGCGAGCGGGGGTTGGGAGATCGCGGTGGCCGACAACGGCATCGGCATCGAGCCCGAGTACGCCGACAAGGTCTTCGTGATCTTCCAGCGGCTCCACGGCCGTGATCTCTACCCGGGCACCGGCATCGGTCTGTCGCTGGCCAAGAAGATCGTGGAGTTCCACGGCGGCGCCATCGGGCTCGCCACCACGGGCGGGCCGGGCACGGTCGTCCGGTTCACCCTGCCCACCACCGTCCCCGAGGAGAAGTGATGACCAAGCCCGCCCCGCGCATCGTCAACGTGCTGCTGGTGGAGGACGACCCCGGCGACGTCCTCATGACCCGCGAGGCGTTCGACGAGTACCTGCACAATCGGCTCGACGTGGTCACCGACGGCGCGGCGGCACTGGCCTACCTCCGCCACGAGGAGCCCTACACCGACGCCCCGCGCCCGGACCTGATCCTGCTCGACCTCAACCTGCCCCGCCGCGACGGCCGCGAGGTGCTGGAGGAGGTCAAGGCCGACCCGAAGCTGGCCCACATCCCGGTGGTCGTACTCACCACGTCACAGGCGGAGGAGGACGTGCTGCGCAGCTACCAGCTGCACGCCAACGCCTACGTCACCAAGCCGGTGGACTTCGACAGCTTCATCGAGGCCATCAAACAGATCGACCACTTCTTCGTCAGTGTGGTGCAGTTGCCCTCGGGGGGCTGATCGGCTGCACCCCGGGAACGGGGAAGGCGGGGGGAGATGCAGCCGCTGACGTGGCGACGGCTGGCGGGGCGGACGAGCGGCGCAGCGGCGGTCGTGGCCGCGGTCGCCGCCGTCACCGAGACGGTCGCCACCGTGGTCGCGGGCCGGGTGGCCGCCGGGCCCACCGTGGCCCTGGTCGGGGTGCTCGGCGTGCTGCTGATCGGCTCGGCGTTGCTGGACGTCGTGGGGAACGTCGCCATCGCCGGGGCGGTCGGGCGGGCCGAGGGACGCCTGCGGGCCGACCTGCTGCACGCCGCCCTGCACCAGCCGCTGCCGGTGCTGGAGGAACAGGCCGTCGGTGAGCTGCTCGACCGCATCGACGACGACACCCGCGCCCTCGCCGCGCTGGTCCGCAACACCGGCTGGACGCTGGGCGGCGCCGGGATGCGGTCCCTGGTGGCCTGGGTCGTCGCCGGGATCACCTGGTGGCCGGCCTGGATCGCGTTCCCGCTGGTCGGGGTGCTCGTCGTCGGGCTCGTGCGCCCGCTGGGCGCGGTGCTGGCCCGGCGCAAGGTCGCCGAGGAGGAGGCGTGGTCCGGGCATGCCGCACAGCTCGAGGAGGCGGTCGCCGCCCGTGACGACGTGCGCACCTCGCTGGGCCAGCCCCACGTGGTGCGCCAGTACGCCGAGCGCGCCGCCCATGTGTTGCGGCGCGTGGCAGCCACCCGGGCGGCGGGCACCGCGGCCACCCTGCGCACGGGGCTCGTGCTGCACGCGATGCTGGCCGCGGTGGTCGTCGGCGGGGCGGCCCTGGTCGGGGCCGGGCAGCTGGGAGTGGCCGGGCTCGTCACGCTGTGGCTGCTGGTCACGGCGTTCGCCGGGCAGCTCGTACAGATCACCAACCGGCTCCCGGAGGTGCAGGAGGGCGTGGGTGCGCTCACCCGCATCCGCGGGCTGCTCTCCATGCCGCAGGAGCCCGACGGCGGTGCGCCGGTGCCGCCCGGGCCGGCCGAGGTCGCGTTCCGCGGGCTGACCGCCGGCTACCCGGGCGGGTTCACCCTCCGGGACGTCGATCTCGTGGTGCCGGCCGGTACGACGTGCGCACTCGTGGGGCGCACGGGGGCGGGCAAGTCCACGCTGGCCAAGCTCCTCTCCCGCGCGGTGGAACCGCCCCCGGGCTCGGTCTTCGTCGGCGGCCGCGACGTGACGGCCACCGACATGCAGGACCTTCGCCGCGCGGTCGGCGTCGTCACCCAGCGCACCGAGATCCTCGCGGCCTCGCTGGCCGACAACATCACCCTCTTCGCCGAGGTGTCGCCCGCCGTGCTGCAGGGGGCGATCGACGCGCTGGGGCTCGGCCACTGGGCCGCGGCCCTGCCCGACGGGGTGCACACCCAGCTCGGGCCCGGCGGCGCCACGCTGTCGGCGGGGGAGGAGCAGCTGGTGGCGTTCGCCCGGCTGCTGGTGCGTGACGTCGCGGTCGTCGTGCTCGACGAGGCCACCGCCCGGATGGACCCCCAGACCGAACGGCTCGTCTCCGACGCGGCCGACCGCCTGCTCACCGGCCGGACCGGCATCGTGATCGCCCACCGCCTGTCCACCGTCGCGCGCTGCGACGCCGTGGCCGTGTTCGACCGCGGCCGGGTCGTGCAGCACGGGGCCCGAGCCGCGCTGTCCGTGGAGTCCGGCTGGTTCCGCGACCTTCTCGTGGCGGCGGGCGAGGCACCGGCGCCGGCGCCCTCGGCCGTGCTGCACGGACGCGGTGTGAGCCGCCCGCCCCGGCCGTCTGCCGCCTCCGTCCCCGTCCGGCTGGGCCGCACGGTGTGGCGCATCGCGGTGGCGATGCCGCAGTGGGGCCTCGTCGGCGGGCTGGCGTTCGTCGTGTCGGGGCTGCTGGGCTCGTACGGCGTTGTCGCGGGGCTGCTGTGGGGTCGGGTCGTCGCGGCGCTGCAGGCGGGCGCCGACGCGTGGTTCGACGCGACCGGGCTCGCGGTGTGCCTGCTGCTCAGCCCGTTCGCCACCGCGCTGGCGTTCCGCACCTACCCGATGTGGTGGACGTCGGTGAGCTTGCGGGCGCGGCTCGCCGTGCTGCGCGGGCAGACCATGCAGCACCGGCTGGAGCGCACGCCGCCCGGCGAGGTCGTGGCCCGTGCGCTGGACTCGGACCGGCTGGTGCTCTACGTCGACCGCTGGGTGGACGCGGTCAGCGGCGTGGCCATCGCGGTCGCCACGGCGGTCGTCGCCCGAGCGTCCTCGCGGGTGCCGTGATCGGCGCGGTGCTGGTGGCGGCCATGCTCGTCTCGGCGCTGGGTGCGCCCGGGGCGGGTGCGTCGGGCCGGCGGGCAGGTGACGCGCGAGCCCGCTTCGGGGCCGCGCTGGTCTCGGCCCTCGACGCCGCACGCACCGTCAAGCTCGCCGCGGCCACCTCGGCGGTGCAGGCGCACCTCGACACGATCGACCGGGTGCGGGTCACGGCCGGGGTGCGCGAGCAGCGCGTGCTCGCGTTGGTGGAGGGGATGCGGGGACCGCTGGTGCAGGTCGGGGTCGTGGCAGCCTGGGCGGTGCACCTCGCGGGGGTGTGGGACCTGGCCACGGCGCTGCTGGTCACCACCACCGTCAGCGGCTGCAGCTGGTACGCGTCGCAGTGCGGATCGGTGGTCACCGAGGCGCCGATCGCCCGCCGGTGGCTGCAGGCGGCGTCGGAGCTCTCCGGTGGCACCGACCTGGTCGCGGTCCCGGCGGGGGTCGATCTCGTGGCCGGCACGGCCCCGCCACCTACCCTGACCGCGCGGGAGCCGTTGCGCCGGCTCACGTTGCGCGACGTCACGGCGGTGCACGACGACGGCACGGTCGGCGCGACCGGGATCGACCTGGAGGTCGACGCGGGCTCGCTGGTGCTGCTCACCGGCCGGGTCGGGTCCGGGAAGTCCAGCCTGCTGGCCGGCCTGGCCGGGCTCGTCGACCACGAGGGCAGCATCCGCTGGAACGGCCGCGAGATCGACGACCCCCAGCGGTTCCTGCGGCCCGGCCAGGTCGCCTACGTGGGCCAGGTGCCGAAGGTGCTGTCGGGCAGCTTCACCGACAACATCGCCCTGGGCCACCGCGGCGAGCTCTCCCGCGCGGTCGCCGACGCCCGCCTGCAGACCGACATCGACGAAGCAGGCGGGCCCGGAACGCTTGTCGGCCACCGCGGCGTCCGGCTCTCGGGCGGCCAGGTGCAACGGGTGGCGCTGGCCCGCGCACTGGCGGCGGGCGCCGAACTACTGCTCGCGGACGACGTCTCCTCCGCCCTGGACGCCCGTACCGAGCTGGAGCTGTGGGATGCGCTGCGCAGCCGGGGCGTGACGGTGGTGGGCGCCAGCTCGAAGCGCGCGGCTCTGGCCCGCGCCGACCGCGTGGTGGTGCTGGAGGACGGGAAGGTGGCGGCCACGGGCCCGTGGAGCACCCTGGCCGCCGACTGGGGCCACCTGGCGGGCTGACGGCTGCTGCAACTCCGTACGCTGGACGATCGTGACGACCGTTGTGCCTGCCGACACCGTCGAGAACGCCACCGCTACCCCCGACCAGCCGCAGCCCTACCGCGAGCTGGGCCTCAAGGACGACGAGTACGCCCGCATCCGGGAGATCCTCGGCCGTCGCCCCACCGACGCCGAGCTGGCGATGTATTCGGTGATGTGGAGCGAGCACTGCTCCTACAAGTCGTCCAAGGTGCACCTGGGTTACTTCGGTGAGACCACCACGCCCGCGATGCGCTCGACGATGCTCGCGGGCATCGGCGAGAACGCCGGTGTCGTCGACATCGGGGGCGGCTGGGCCGTCACGTTCAAGGTCGAGTCGCACAACCACCCGTCCTACGTGGAGCCCTACCAGGGCGCGGCCACGGGTGTCGGCGGGATCGTCCGCGACATCATGGCCATGGGTGCCCGGCCGATCGCCGTCGCCGACCCGCTGCGCTTCGGCCCGGCGGACGCCCCCGACACGGCACGGGTGCTGCCCGGCGTCGTCGCCGGCGTGGGTGGCTACGGCAACTCGCTGGGCCTGCCCAACATCGGCGGCGAGCTCGTGTTCGATCCGAGCTACGCCGGCAACCCGCTGCTCAACGCCATGTGCGTCGGCGCGATGCGTGTGGAGGACCTGCACCTGGCGTTCGCGTCCGGCACGGGCAACCAGATCATCCTGTTCGGCGCCCGCACCGGGCTCGACGGCATCGGCGGGGTGTCCGTGCTGGCCAGCGAGACCTTCGCGGGTGACGAGGGCGGCGGTGGCCACAAGAAGCTCCCCGCCGTGCAGGTGGGCGACCCGTTCACGGAGAAGGTGCTCATCGAGTGCTGTCTCGAGCTGATCCGCTCCGGGATCGTCGTCGGCATCCAGGACCTCGGCGGCGCCGGCCTGTCGTGCGCCACGTCCGAGCTCGCCAGCGCCGGTGACGGCGGCATGCACATCGACCTCGACGCCGTGCCGCTGCGGGCCACCGGGATGACACCCGCGGAGATCCTCTCCAGCGAGTCGCAGGAGCGCATGTGCGCGGTCGTGGCGCCGGAGAACGTCACGGCGTTCATGGCCGTCTGCGCCAAGTGGGACGTCCTCGCGTCGGTCATCGGTGAGGTCACCGACGGCGACAACCTGGTGATCACCTGGCACGGCGCGACCGTCGTCGACGTGCCGCCGCGCACCGTCGCCCACGACGGCCCGGTCTACAAGCGGCCCGTGCAGCGCGCTGAGCGCCAGGACGCCCTGGTCGCCGACGTGCCCGACCACCTGCCGCGCCCGGCCGCCCCCAGCGAGCTGCGCGACGAGATCGTGCGGATGGCGGCCAGCCCCAACCTGTGCAGCAAGGCGTGGGTCACCGACCAGTACGACCGCTACGTCCGGGGCAACACCACGTCCGCGCAGCCCGCGGACGCCGGCATGGTGCGCGTCGACGAGGAGACCGGCCGCGGCGTCGCCGTCTCCACCGACTGCAACGCCCGGTTCGTGGCGCTCGACCCCTACGCCGGGGTGCAGCTCGCGCTGGCCGAGGCCTACCGCAACGTCGCGACGTCCGGTGCCACGCCGGTGGCCGTCACGAACTGCCTGAACTTCGGCTCGCCCGAGGACCCGCACGTGATGTGGCAGTTCCAGCAGGCCGTCCACGGCCTCGCCGACGGCTGCGTCACGCTCGGCATCCCCGTCACCGGCGGCAACGTCAGCTTCTACAACCAGACCGGTGACCGCCCGATCCTGCCCACCCCGGTGGTCGGTGTCCTCGGCGTGATCGAGGACGTCGCGAAGCGCGTGCGGTCCGGCTTCACCCGCGACGGCGACGCGGTGGTGCTGCTCGGCGACACCCGCGACGAGCTGGGCGGCAGCGAGTGGGCGCACGTGGTGCACGGCCACCTCGGCGGCCGCCCGCCCGCGGTGGACCTGGCGGGTGAGCAGCGGCTCGCGGGCGTGCTCGCGGCGGCGGCCGCGGACGGCCTGGTCAGCGGCACCCACGACCTGTCCGACGGCGGGCTCGCCCAGGCCCTGGTGGAGGCGTGCCTGGTCGGCGGCCGGGGGGCCACCGTGACGCTGCTGCCGGCGCTCGACCCGTTCGTCGCCCTGTTCTCGGAGTCCGCGGGTCGCGTGCTCGTCACCACCGCGACGGACCGCGTCGACGAGCTCGTCGCCGCTGCCGCAGCGGCCGGGGTCTCGGCGCAGGTCATCGGCAGCACCGGCGGCACCGAGCTCGACGTCGCGGGAATCCCGGCGCTGCCGCTCGACGAGCTGCGCACCGCCTGGGAGGGCACGCTGCCGGCCCTCTTCGGCTGAGGTACAGGTCAGGCACCTATCCGAACGGCCAGGCGGTCCCGTCGCGGGTTACCGTCCCGGCGTGGCTGTGGAACCGGACGGCATGGAGACGGACACGGTGCTCGCCTGGATCGACGGCGGGCCCCCACCGGACCGGTCCGTGCAGCGCGCCGCGGTCAAGGAGAGCCTTGCCGCGCTGACTTCCGTCGCCCCTGGCCGCAGCGTCGAGGTACGGGTGCCGCCTTACGGTGCGGTGCAGTGTGTAAGCGGACCGACCCACGGTCGAGGCAACCCGCCCAACGTCGTCGAGACCGACCCGCGGACCTGGCTGGCGCTCGCCACCGGCCGTCTCGACTGGGTCGAGGCGCTGCGCACCGGACGGCTGAGCGCTTCCGGTACCCGAACGGGTGAGGTTGCCCGGCTCCTGCCGCTGTGGTGAGACGAACGGGTTGCCGCGCGTTCCTCAGGAGTGAACGCTTCCGCAGAACGGTGGCGTAATCGGCGCCCTGGGCGGAAACTTGCTCCGATCAGGGCGCGCCTTGACCGAACGGGCGACGGAGGTGACGGCGTGGTTGCTCCCCGCAGTCTTCCCGAGCCCGTTGACATCTCGAAACCCCTGCTGTTCCCGCGGCAGGCCGGCCTGGCGGAGAGCCCGCCGGGCGAACCGCTGGCCGTGCTGGCCGCCCGCTGGAGTGAGCTCACGCCCGATCCGGACGACGACACCGTGGCGGGCCGGCTGCTTCTGCTGCTGCATCGGCTGGTGTCCGTCGTGCACGCCGACCCGTTCCGGCCCGTCGTGGCACGGCCGATCGGAGCGGCGCTGGCGTCAACGGGTCTGGCGGCCGCGGGTCTGGCGGGCCCGGGTCTGGCGGGCCCGGGTCTGGCGGGCGAGGACCTCCTGCCTGCCAGCCTCGGGCTGCTGCGCGGGAGCGCATCGGCTCTGGGCGTGGTCGACGTCCCGGGGAGCCGGCGGCTGGCCGCGGTGCTCGACGAGATCGCGGCAGGCTTCGCCGGGGCACTGGCCGCCGCCGCCCGTACCGCACCGCGGCGCCCACCGCTCGCGGCCCTGTCCGCCACCCCGACGGCCGACCCGCACTACCGCACGGTCTTCGAGCAGGGCGCCCTCGGCATCGCGCTGGTGGGCCTCGACGGCCGCCTCATCGACCTGAACCCGTCGCTGCTGGGGCTGCTCGGCCTCGACGAGCTCCCCGCGGAACTGCCCACGTTCTCCGACTTCGTCCACCCCGACGACCTGGCCGACCTCATCGAGCGCTTCGTGCGCATCGTGCGGGCCGAGCCGCCGCTCCAGCGCACCGAGGTGCGGCTGGTCCGGACCGACTCGGACGTCGTCTGGGCCCATCTGACCGCGTCGCTCGTGCTGCACCCGGACGGCACCCCGTCGCACCTGGTGACGTTCATCGACGACATCTCGGAGCGGCAGCGCCTGCTCACCCGGTTGCAGCACGCGTCGACCCGCGACCAGCTCACCCGGCTCCCCGGCCCCGCGCTCGTCGACCAGTGGCTGCACCGGGCCTTCGCCCCGAACGGCGCCGACCGGGTCGGGATCTGCGCGCTCGACCTCGACGGGTTCCAGGCCGTCAACGACGCGCTCGGCGACGAGGTCGGCGACCGCCTGCTGCTCGGCGTCGTGGGCCGTCTGCAGCTCGCGGCGGGCGACAACCTCGTGGCGCGCACCGGCAGTGACGAGTTCACCGTCCTGGTGGCCGACCCCGAGAACGTGGCCGACGTCTGCCGCTTCGCCGACCGGCTGCAGGCCGCCCTGGCCACGCCGTTCGTGATCGCCGGCCACGCCGTCGCGGTCACCGTCAGCATCGGGGTCGCGGAGGGCTCCACCGTGCGCTCGTGCGCCACGGAGATGCTGCGCTCCGCCGACGTCGCGCGCTCCTGGGCGAAGGCCATGGGCGGCGGCAGGCGGGTGGTGTTCGACCACCACCGCGACGCCGGCGAGGCCGCCCGGTTCGCGCTGCTGCGCGGCCTGCGAGGGGGCATCGGGCGCAACGAGTTCCGGCTCGACTACCAGCCGCTGGTCCGTCTCGGCGACGGCGCGCTCTCGGGCGTCGAGGCGCTGGTGCGTTGGCAGCACCCGGAGCAGGGGCTGATCGGTCCCGGTCGGTTCATCGAGCTGGCCGAATTCAGCGGGGCCATCGTGCCGCTCGGTCGCTGGGTGCTCGAGACGGCGTGCGAGCGGGCCGCGCAGTGGTGGCGCGACCTCGGCCCCGACGCGCCGTACGTGAGCGTCAACGTCTCGCCGGTGCAACTGGCCGAGTCGGGCTGGCTGGGCGGGGTCACCGCCGTGCTCGACGCCACCGGGCTGCCGCCGGCGAAGCTGCAGCTGGAGATCACCGAGCAGGCGGTGCTGGGCGACGACACCTCGATCATGGACGCGCTCGCGGCCCTGCGCGCGGCCGGTGTCCGGCTCGCGCTCGACGACTTCGGCACCGGTTACTCCAGCCTGGCGTGGCTGCGTCGGCTGCCGGTGCACGCCCTGAAGATCGACGGCTCGTTCATCGACGGTCTGCGCAATCCCACGATGGACACCGTCGACGCGGCGATCGTGCGGGCCCTGATCGACATGGCGCACGCGCTCGGGCTGGAGGTCACGGCCGAGTGGGTGGAGACGCCGGAGCAGGCCGAGCGGCTCCGCGCGATGGGCTGCGACACGGGCCAGGGTCGCTGGTTCGGTGACGCCGGTCCCGGAGAGTGGGTTCCGGAGCTGTGGCGGCGTAGCATCGGCGGCTGAGTCCCCCCGCGTTTCAAGGAGTCTGTCGTGCGCCCGAGTTCCACTCGGAACAGCCAGCCCGCCCCTGAAATCGACTCTGACATCGACGAAGACCCCGGCCCCCGCGAGGAATGCGGGGTGTTCGGCGTCTGGGCCCCCGGTGAGGACGTCGCCAACCTCACCTACTACGGCCTCTACGCCCTCCAGCACCGCGGGCAGGAGGCCGCCGGCATCGCCGTGTCCGACGGCCGCCGGATGGTCGTGTTCAAGGACCTCGGCCTGGTCAGCCAGGTGTTCGACGAGCAGATCCTGTCCTCGCTGAAGGGCCACATCGCCGTCGGGCACTGCCGCTACTCCACCACCGGGTCGGTCACGTGGGAGAACGCGCAGCCCACGTTCCGCACGACGGCCACCGGCAGCGGCATCGCCCTGGGCCACAACGGCAACCTCGTCAACACCGCCGAGCTGCGCGACGAGGTCGCCGCGCTCGTACACCCGAGCGAGGTCACCGGTCGCGCGCGCATGTCGTCGAGCACCGACTCCGACCTCATCACCGAGCTGCTCGCCGCCACCGCCGCCGACATCGGCGTGGAGGAGGCCGCGATGCGGCTGCTCCCGCGGGTGCGCGGCGCGTTCTCCCTGGTCTTCGCGGACGAGCAGACGCTCTACGCCGCCCGCGACCCGCACGGCGTCCGCCCGCTGGTGCTCGGCCGCCTCGAGCGTGGCTGGGTGGTGGCCAGCGAGACCGCGGCGCTCGACATCGTCGGCGCGTCCATGGTCCGCGAGGTCGAGCCGGGCGAGCTGCTCGCCATCGATGCCGACGGGCTGCGCAGCTCGCGGTTCGCCGCGCCCGAGCCCAAGGGCTGTGTCTTCGAGTACGTCTACCTGGCCCGGCCCGACACCACCATCTCCGGACGCTCGGTGCACGCCGCGCGGGTCGAGATCGGCCGTCGCCTGGCCGCGGAGCACCCCGTCGAGGCCGACCTCGTGATCCCCGTGCCGGAGTCGGGCACGCCCGCCGCCATCGGCTACGCGCAGGGCTCCGGCATCCCCTACGGCCAGGGCCTGGTCAAGAACCAGTACGTCGGTCGCACGTTCATCCAGCCCAGCCAGACGATCCGCCAGCTCGGCATCCGGCTCAAGCTCAACCCGCTGCGCGACGTCATCAGGGGCAAGCGGCTCGTGGTGGTCGACGACTCGATCGTCCGCGGCAACACCCAGCGCGCACTGGTGCGGATGCTCCGCGAGGCCGGCGCGCTCGAGGTGCACGTGCGCATCGCGTCGCCGCCCGTCAAATGGCCGTGCTTCTACGGCATCGACTTCGCCACCCGCGCCGAGCTGGTGGCCGGCGGTGTCGACAACGAGGGTGTGCGTCGCTCCATCGGCTCCGACACCCTGGGCTACGTCTCGCTCGAGGGGCTCATCGCCGCCAGCGAGCAGCCGAAGTCGCGCCTGTGCTCGGCCTGTTTCGACGGCGAGTACCCGATCCCGCTGCCCGAGGAGGCACGGCTCGGCAAGCATCTGCTGGAGAAGCTCGACGAGCCGGTCCCCGACCTGATCGCAGCCGACCTGATCGCCGGCGACGTGTCCGGTGCCGCCTCCGGCGACGCCGGGCCGCTCGCCGCCGGTTACGGTGCTGCGGACGCGCTGTCGCGTCCCTGATCCGTCCGTATCACCCGATTTTCCCGCTAGGAGCGAGACCGACCATGCCGACGACCGCGAGTCCCGACGGGGCCGGGGCCAGCTACGCCTCCGCCGGAGTGGACATCGAGGCCGGTGAGCGGGCCGTCGAAGCTTTCCGGCCGTTCGCCGAGAAGGCCTCCCGCCCCGAGGTCATGGGCGGCATCGGCGGGTTCGCCGGCCTGTTCGCACTGAAGATCGGCAAGTACTCCGACCCCGTGCTCGCGGCGTCCACGGACGGGGTCGGCACCAAGGTCGCCATCGCACAGGCCATGGACAAGCACGACACCATCGGTCTCGACCTGGTCGCGATGGTCGTCGACGACCTCGTCGTGTGCGGGGCCGAACCGCTGTTCCTGCAGGACTACATCGCGGTCGGCAAGCTCGTGCCCGAACACGTCGCGACCGTCGTCCGGGGAATAGCCGAGGGCTGCCAGCTGGCCGGATGCGCGCTGCTGGGCGGCGAGACCGCCGAGCACCCCGGGATGATGGAGGACGGCGGCTACGACATCTCGGCCACCGGTGTCGGCATCGTCGAGGCCGACGCGATGCTGCGCCCCGACCACGTCCGCCCCGGGGACGTCCTGGTCGCGATGGGCTCCTCGGGCCTGCACTCCAACGGCTACTCGCTGGCCCGCCACGTGCTGCTCGACATCGCGCGCCTGCCGCTGGAGGGGCACGTCGAGGAGCTGGAGCACACCCTCGGGGAGGAGCTGCTCGTCCCCACCACGATCTATGCCCGCGACTGCCTGGCGCTGGCCGCCGAGACCGGCGTCCGCACGTTCGCGCACATCACCGGCGGCGGGCTGGCCCGCAACCTCGAGCGCATCCTGCCTGCCGGGCTGGAGGCCGTGGTCGAGCGCAACACCTGGACCCCCGCGCCGATCTTCAAGCTGATCGCCTCCCGTGGCCGCGTCGAGCGGCCCGAGATGGAGAAGACGTTCAACATGGGCGTCGGGATGGTGGCGGTCCTGCCCGCCGACGACGTCGACCGCGCCCTCGCGGTGCTCACGGCCCGCCACGTCCCGGCGTGGGTGCTGGGCGGGGTCCGCCGCAGCGGTGATCCGTCGAGGGAGATCGGCAGCCGGGTGAAGGTCGAAGGCGAACACCCCCGCTTCTGACCCGCCCGCGAGTTGACCTTCACAGCACGGTGAGATTGCCGATCCGGCACGTGCCCGATGGTGGGTCGAGCGGCGATGGTGGGCCTGGGCCGGTGGCCGGTCGGCCGTGATCGCGGATGGCCGCGCGTTGCGGCCCCCGGCGAGGCGGGTGGGTGAGACGGCCAACTCGCCGCGCTAAACGGCGAAACCGCCGTGTCGGAATCGTCGACTCGCGGGGTCGGTCAGTCGCGGAGCATCGGGGGGTGGAGGGTCGTCGCCTCTCCTCTGGTGAAGAGTTGCGCGGGCCTCCCGCGGCCGGTGCTCACCCTCTGCGCCGTCGGCACCAGGAAACCGGGCGTGTTCGTCACCTTGCGCTGGAAGTTGCGGGGGTCGAGCTCCGTGCCCCAGACCGCCTCGTAGATCCCGCGCAGCTGCGACACCGTGAACTCCGGTGGGCAGAACGTGGCGGCGAGCGTCGTGTACTCCAACTTCGCCCGCGCCCGCTCGACGCCCGCGGCGAGGATCCGGTCGTGGTCGAACGCGAGATGCTCGACCCCGGCCACCGGGTGCCAGGCGCTGGCCGCCGCATCGGAGCCGGCCTGGGGTTCGGGCAGGTCGGGCACCAGCGCGAGGTGGCCCACCGACAGCACCCGCCCGCGCGGGTCGCGATCGGGGGCGGCGTAGCTGGCGAGCTGCTCCAGGTGGTGGCCGGTGATCGTCAGACCCGTCTCCTCGACGAGCTCACGCGCGGCGGAGTCGAGGAGGTCCTCGTGGGGCAGCACGAACCCGCCCGGCAGCGCGAGCTCACCGAGGAACGGCGCCACCCCGCGCCGCACGAGCAGCGTGGACAGCACACCCTCCCGCACGGTGAGGATCACCAGGTCGACGGCCACGGCGAACAGGTTGCCCCGCACGGAACCCCTTTCATGTCACATTGACGAGAACTGGCCGACGCGCTTATCGTCAGGGTGACGATAGCCGAGGAGGCGATCATGGCCGACATCACCCGGGCCCCGTTCCTGCACCACCTGCGCAGCGGGCCCACCAGCTGGATCCGGCACGGCGACCGCGAGGGGGTGGGCCTGGCGTTCTGGTTCCGGCCGCGCACCGCCGTGCTCTCGGAGGTACCGCTCGACGACCGCGAGCTCTCGCTGGTCTGCCACGCCCGCACCGTCGACCACGCCGAGCTGAGCGTGCCCGTCGGCATCACCCACCGGGTCGCCGAGCCGAAGCTCGCCGCCCGCCGTCTCGACTTCGGGATCGACCCGCGCACCGGCCGCTGGCGCGGTACCCCGCTGGACTCCCTGGCCACCCTGCTGGGCGAGCTCGCCCAGCAGCCGGTGCTCGCCCTGCTGGCCGGCTCGACGCTGGAGGCGGCGTTGGCGACGGGGCCCGACCCGGTGCAGCGGGCTGTCGCCGATCGCCTCGACGGCGACGAGCGGCTGGCCGAGCTGGGCGTGGCCGTCGTCGGGGTGCGGGTGCTCGCGGTGCGCGCCGACCCCGACCTGGAGCGCTCGCTGCAGACGCCGACCCGCGAGGCCGCCCAGGCCCGGGCCGATCGGGCCACCTACCAGCGCCGCGCCGACGCGGTCGAGCGGGAGCGGGCGATCGCCGAGAACGAGCTGCAGAGCAGCATCGAGCTGGCACGTCGGGAGGAGCAGCTCGTCGACCAGCGCGGCGCCAACGCCCGGCGCCAGGCCGAGCTGGACGCGGCCGCCGCGCTGGTGGCGGCCGAGGCCGACGCGCAACGGGCCGGGCTCGCGGCGACGGCCGAGGCCGACCGCATCCGCACCGGCTCGGCCGCGCAGGCCGAGCGGATCCGCCTGATCGGGCTGGCCGAGGCCCAGTCGGAGGAGGCCAAGCTCGCGACCCTGCGTGACCTCCCCGAAGAGGTCCTGGGCGCGCTCACCCTCCGCGAACTGGCCGGCCACCTCCCCGAGATCGGCCAGCTGACGATCACCCCTGACGTCCTGACGGGCCTGGTCACCCGACTGGCCGGCGCCCGGTGAAGGGAAGATCAGCGCTCACTGAGTCGGGTAGGCAGCGGTGAGTGCGCTCGAGCCGCGGGTCGTCGTCGTCACCCGGCCCACCGCCTACCGGGAGCTGCTCGACCGGCACGGAACGCCGGGCGCGGTCGCGTTCTTCCTCCGCGACCGCGACCCCGGCGAGGTCGATGCCCTGCGCGCCCGGGACGCAGCCCAGGCGGCCGCGCTCGACACCGTGACGGCGGCAGTGCCGGTCGGGTGGCGGACCGGGCGGGCCGACCGCTCCGAGCTGGCCGCGTTTCCGTTCGCGGCCGGGGACGTGGTGGTGGCCGTCGGCCGCGACGGCCTCGTGGCGAACGTGGCCAAGTACCTCGACGCCCAACCGGTGATCGGAGTCGACCCGGCCGGACCCGGGGTGCTGGCCCGGCACCGCCCGGACGAGGTGGGGGCGGCGATGCGCGCGGTGGTCGAGGGGTCCGCCGCGCTCGACGAGCGCGCCACCGTGGTGGCCGAGCTCGACGACGGGCAGCGGCTGCGCGGGCTCAACGAGATCTTCGTCGGCGACCGTGGGCACCAGTCGGCGCGTTACCTGCTCCGCACGCCTGACGGCCGGGACGAGCGGCAGAGCAGCTCGGGGGTGGTGGTCGGCACGGGGACCGGGGCCACCGGGTGGTGCGCGGCGCTGGCCCGGACGGCGTCGCACCCGCCGTTGCCGACCCCGGACGAGCCGGCGCTGTGCTGGTTCGTCCGGGAGGCCTGGCCCTCGCCGACGACGGGGGCGACCTTCGTCGCGGGCCGCCTCGACGGCCCGCAGCGGCTGGAGCTGACCGTGTCGTCGGACCAGCTCGTCGTGTTCTCCGACGGCGGCGAGGCCGACCGGCTGATCGCGGTGCGGGGGCAGCGCGTCACGGTCGGGGTGGCACCGCACCGCCTGCGGCTCGTGCGGCCGCCTCTTTCAGCAGCGCCACCAGCTCCTCGTCGTCCAGGTCGAGCCGCCGCCCCGCCTCGACGAGCCGACGGGCCAGCTCGATGA
The DNA here is from genome assembly GCA_038231335.1 of Mycobacteriales bacterium. Classification (GTDB taxonomy): domain Bacteria; phylum Actinomycetota; class Actinomycetes; order Mycobacteriales; family Pseudonocardiaceae; genus Pseudonocardia. Next base: position 52,188 of record JBBRLM010000020.1, on the reverse strand, counting down.
CCTCGGCACGGCCCGCGGGTGTGCCGCCACGCACGGTGGCTCCCCGACCGCGGCGCAGCTCGATCAGCCCCTCGGCACGCAACTGCTGGTAGCCGGCGAGCACGGTGTGGATGCTGACCTCCAGCGACGCGGCCAGGTCGCGCGCCCCCGGGAGCCGCTCACCGGTGTTCACGCTGCCGTCGGCGATGCCGCGGCGGACGCACGCGGCGATCTGGTCGGCGAGCGGTGTGGTCCGGGTGGGGTCGACCCGGATCAGCACGTCCGCCCCGTGACCCCGGCGAGCACCCCGGCCCCGGTGGCCGCGTCGTCCACGGAGACGGTGAACCGGCGCCCGGACCGGCGGGTCACGATCAGCGCCGGACCGGACCGGAGGATCACCCCGCTGCCGCCGGGCACGAACCGGTAGCCCCAGCCACCGAACGACGCGGGGGAGACGTCGGCGGCGGTGACGGAGGCGATGTCCTCGACGGGGATGTGGACGCGAGGGAATCCCATGAGGCCGAGCGCCACCGTCAGACCGCGGCGGTCGGCGGTGACGCGAACCCGGCCGTGCAGCAGGAACAGGGCGCCGATCAGGATCAACGCGACGCCGGCGCCGACGGCCTGGGCGACGGTGAGCGCGACACCCCCGGCCAGCAGCACCGCGCCGAGGACCGGCAACCACACCACCGTAGTGGTGTGCGACCAGCTGACCTGCTCGGTGGCGCTGATCGGCAGAGCGACGACGGAGGCCGGCTCGCGGTCGGCGACGGGCGTCGGCGGGGCGATGAGCCAACCGATCACCGCAGCCACCACCGCGGCACCCAGTCCGGCCAGGAGCGTCCACATCGGGAGGCCGACGCCGGTGCCGTCCGGGTGGTCGAGGTTGACCGCGACAGCGGAGAACTGGGTGACGCCCAAGAGGGCCGCGACCGCCCACGACAGCGCGATCGTGCCCCGCGGGACGTCCCAGCGGGAGACAGCGCCCGACCGGGCGGACAGGGCCGCGACCAGCGCGAACACCACTGCCATCCCGACCCCTAGCCCGATGGCCGTGCCGACGAACGCGCCGTGGCCCAGGTACCCGTCGACCGTGCCGTCAGCGGCGAAGTGCGACGCCATCCGCGCGGGCAGCCGGTCGCGCTCCGCGATCAACACCGTGACGGTCGGCGCCGCCGCAACCAGGTGCGGCGCGCCGCCAAGGACTGCCCTGAGAGCCGGTCCTGCCATGACAACCTCCCGACTTGTTATGTATCAACCATAACAAGTTAGAGTCTCGCGCGCACCTCCTCGATCCGGACGGGTCGGTGCTCGTGCAGCGACCGGGTCGCCGCCTCCGCGATGAAGGCCACCTCCAGCGCGTCCGACACGGTGCACGACGAGGGCCGCTCGCCCGCCACGAACTCGGCGAACGCGCCCAGCTCGGCCCGGAACGCCGCGGCCAGCCGGTCCATGAAGAACCCGTGCGGCGGCCCGGCCGGGAACGTCACGCCGGGCTGGGTGGAGCGCAGCGGCAGGCCGTCGTCGAGGCCGGCAGCCACGCTGTCGAGCGCGCCGTGCACCTCCAGGCGCACGTCGTAGCCGCGGGCGTTGTAGCGGCTGTTGGAGACGACGCCGATCGTGCCGTCGTCGAGAGTGAGGAGCACGGAGGCGCTGGCGACGTCGTCGACCTGGGCGAAGAACGCCTCGCCGCGGTTGGCGCCCACCGCGTACACCTCGACGATCTCGCGCCCGGTGACCCAGCGGACGGCGTCGAAGTCGTGCACGGAGCAGTCGCGGAACAGCCCGCCGGAGCCGGCGATGTAGGCCGCCGGCGGCGGGGCCGGGTCGAGCGTGGTGGAGCGGACGGTGTGGAGCGCCCCGAGCTCGCCGTTGAGCACAGCGGAACGGGCGCCGAGGAACGCCGCGTCGAACCGGCGGGGGTAGCCGATCTGCACCGGCGCATCGCCGACCTTCGCGGAGACGGAGACCGCGTCGGCGATGTCGGCGGCCAGCGGCTTCTCGCAGAACACCGGCAACCCGGCCTCGACGGCCGCGAGCAGCAGCGCCGGGTGAGCGGCGGTGGCGGCCGCGATCAACACCCCGTCGACACCCGCGGCGAACAGCTTGTCCGGTGAGTCGACAGGCTCTGCGCACACCCGCGCGGCCACCGTGGCCGTCACGTCCGGGTCGGCGTCGGTGACCACGAGCGAGTCGACGCGGTCGAGATCGTGCAGCGTCTGCGCGTGGAACGCGCCGATCCGGCCAAGGCCGATGAGTCCGAGTCTCATGTCAGTCCAACCCTCCGAAGACGTTCTGGTCCCAGTCGATGACGGAGCCGGTGACGACCCCGCTGCGGTCGCTGAGCAGGAAGACCACGAAGTCCGCGATCTCGTCGACCTGCCCGATCCTTCCCATCGGCACCGTCGCCGCCGCCTGGTCGAGCCAGGTGCCGTCGGCGGCGTGGAAGTTCTTCTGGGTGGCGTCCTCGCCCTCGGTGTCGGTCCAGCCGATGTCGAGGCCGTTGATCCGGATGCGGTCGAAGCGGTGGGCGTGCGCGGCGTTGCGGGTGACGCCGGCGAGCCCCGCCTTGGCCGCGACGTAGGGCGCGAGGAACGGCTGCCCGCCCAGCTCGGAGCTGGAGATGATGTTGACGATAGAGCCGGGCGATGTTCGCGCGAGCATGTCCCGCACGGCCGACTGCATGAGGAAGAACGGCCCGCGCAGGTTGATCGCGATGTGCCGGTCGAACAGCTCCGGGCTCGTGTCGAGCAGGGTGCCGCGGTCGGTGAGGCCGGCCGAGTTCACCAGCGCGTCGATCCGTCCGTACTCGGCGACCACGGCGGCGACCGACGCCTGCGCCTGCTCGACGTCGGCCACGTCGGCCCGGACGAAGAACGCACCGATGTCGGCTGCGACCTTCTCGCCCAGCTCCTGGCGGCGTCCCGTGATGGCGACCGTCGCGCCCTCGCGCACGGCGGCCCGGGCCACGCCGGCGCCCACCCCCTGTGTTCCTCCGCTGACCAGGATCACCCGGTCGTCCAACAGTCCCATCAGGAGGTCCTCCGTCGTGCGTCGTGTGCGGTGAGTGCGGTGCGGAACGTGTGGGCGTCCCAGTTCTCGGCCAGGGATCGGCGCACCAGGTCCGCCTGGCTGGGCGGGGAGAGACCGTCGACGGGTGGGTCGCGGTCGAGGTTGGTGGGGAACGCGTAGCCCTCCGCGGCGGCGGCGATCGCGTGCTCGGGATGCGGATGGGTGTGCAGAGCCCGGTGAATCGCGGCACAGATCCGCGTGCGGTCCACGCTCTCCATCGCGCGCCCGAACGCCGACGAGATCTGCAGCAGGTTGGCCATCCGCCGGATGTCGGTGGAGTCGTTGTTCCCGGCCCCGTGGATCACCGCCGGGTTGAAGAACGCCGCATCGCCCTTGCTCAGGGGCAGCTGGACGTGGTGCGCCTCGAAGTAGGAGCGGAACTCCGGACGGCTCGTCGCCAGGTAGCCGGGCCCGTACTTCTGGGAGTGCGGCAGGTACAGCGTCGGCCCGCTCTCCAGCGGCATGTCGGTGTGCGCGATCGCGCCCTGCAGGGTGAGCACGGGGGAGAGCCGGTGCACGTGCTCCGGGTACCGCTCGATGACGGCCGGCGCGAGGAACCCGAGGTGGTAGTCGCGGTGCCCGACCTGGGCCCGCCCGCCCGGGTTCACGACGTTGACCTGCGACGTCACCTGGTAGCCCGGACCCAGCCACGCGTCGCTGACCAGCGCGACCACGTCATGGGCGTAGTAGTCGACGAACACCTCGGGCGCGGCGACGGCGAGCTTCTCCAGCGCGTTCCAGATCCGGTTGTTGGCGCCGGGCGGGGCGAAGTGGTCACCCCGGGTCGTGCCGGCCGCGATCAGCTCGTCGAACACGGCGGTGGCGCGGTCCACCACCGCCGTGTCGGGGAATGCTCCGCGGACCACCACGACGCCCGGGCCGTCGGCGAACGCGCGTACCAGCTCCGCGGGCGGGGCCGCCCGCAGCCCGTCGAGGTCGTAGACGAGCACCTCCTGCTCGACGGCCGCGGCGTGCGGGTACTCGGAGAGGTCCACGCGATCGGCGAGGACGGTGCGCAGATCGGCGATGGTCAACGGACCTCCTGAGGCTTAAAGCGCTTTAACACTGTGTACTATCCGAGCTTGTGACGGGTGCTGTCAAGAGGCCGCGGCTCGAGGACGTGGCCGCTGACGTGGGTGTCTCCACCGCGTCGGTGTCGCTTGTGCTCCGCGGCGTCGCCGGTCCGAGTGCCGGTACGCGCGAGCGCGTGCTGGAGGCCGCGGCGCGCCTCGGCTACCGGGCCGACCGCGCCGCGAGCCTGCTCGCACGGCGGCGCACCCACCTGCTCGGCGTGCCCGTGGTGCTCCGCGATGCCTACCGCTCCGAGCTCGCTGAGGAGCTGCAGGTGGCGGCCGACGGGCGCGGGTACACCGTGGCTCTGAGCGCCGTCACCCCCGTCCACGACGAGCAGCGGGTGATGGAGACGCTGCTCGACCTCCGGTGCGAGGCGTTGCTCCTGATCGCCCCCGATCTGTCGCCGGACGCGCTCGCGGAGGTGGGCGCGCGCGTGCCCACCGTCGTCATCAGTCGGCATGTCGAGCCCGACGGCTTCGACGTCGTGCGCGCCGCCGATGACGAGGGCGTCGCCACGGCCGTGGACCACCTGGTGGGGCTCGGCCACCGCGATCTCGTGCACGTCGACGGCGGCGACGCCCCGATGGCCGCCGACCGCCGCACGGGCTTCCTCGCGGCGCTGCACCGGCACGGACTGGACGGCCGGATCCTGCCCGGCGGCCACGTCGAGGAGGCTGGGGCGCGGGCGGCGCGGACCCTGCTCGACGGGCCGGAACTCCCGACGGCCGTGATCGCCGCCAACGACCGCAACGCCATCGGCCTGCTCGACGTCTTCATCCGCGCCGGGGTCCGGGTACCCCAGGACGTGTCGGTGGTCGGCTACGACGACCGCGAACTCGCCCGCCTCGCCCACATCGACCTGACCACGGTCAACCAGGAGGCCGCGGAGCAGGCCCGTCGCGCGGTGGGTGCTGCGCTGGAACGCCTGGACGGGGAGCGGACCGACCCGGTCGACATCGTGCTGACCCCGCGGCTGGTGGTCCGGGGAACGACGGGGCCACCCCCTGCCCGGTGATCACGGGCAGATGGCCGCGGGCCCGGCCGGGCCGGCTCGCCGTGATCAGCTCGCGCGGCGGTGGGATTCGCGCGTCACGGTGCGGCCGCGGCCCAGCTGACGCAGCTGTTCCGCGATGGCCGCCTCCACCGCGGCGTGCACGGCGGCGGGTGAGACGTGCGGGTCCACGCGGCGGGCCGCGGCCAGTGAACGCGACGACACGGCGATAGTGATCATGATGATCGCCTCCCTGGGTGTTGGCCCCGACGAGCTGTTAACGCGACGGTAACCCGTCCTCGAGCTACCGCCCATCACCCCGAGGTCATGTTTCCCTCACCTTCGGGTGAGTGTCGTGCGGGGCCGCGGCTCGAAACCGGCGGCCCGGTACGTGTCGTCGATCAGCTCGGCCGTGGCCACCGCGTCGTCGGCATCGAGCGGGAAGGCGGTCCCGTCGCGGAGGTGCGCCCGCACGGCTTCCAGCTGGTAGATGTAGGTCGAGCGGGTGCCCAGGTGCTCGGTGCGCTCGCCACCTGCCGTCGTCACGACGATCCGGTCGTCGCGTTGCGGGAGCACGAAGTTCATCGCCGTGGCCTCGCCGCGGTCGCCGACCACCCGGCACGTGAGGCACCAGTCGTCCGCCGCCATGTCGCAGTGCGCCTCGCCCGTGGCGCCGCCGGGGAAGGACAGCTCGGCGGTGATCCGCTCGTCGACGCCTGCGTGCCCGGCCCGTTCCGCACCGGTGGCCGAGACCACCGACGGCTCCCCGCCCGTCCACCGCGCGAACATGCGTTGGGCGTGCAGGGCGTAGCAGCCGATGTCCATGATCGCGCCGCCGGCGAGCTCCCACTTCCAGCGCGGGTCGTCATCGGGCGGGGCAGGCATGGTGAACTGCGACTCGATGCGCCGGATCCCGCCGAGCTCCCCGGAGTCCACGATCGCCTGCATCCGTTGCAGCACCGGATGGTGGACGTAGTGGAACGCCTCCAGCACCGTGACGCCGGCGTCGGTCGCGGCGTCCCGGACGAGGCGGGCCTCCTCGGCGTTGCTCGCGAAGGGCTTCTCCGAGAGCACGTGCTTGCCGGCCCGCACCGCGGCGAGGTTCCAGGGCCCGTGCAGGCTGTTGGCCAGCGGGTTGTAGACGATCTCCACATCGGGATCGTCGAGCACGTCCTGGTAGGACGGGACGACGCGCTCGACGCCGTGCTCGGCCGCGAACGCCTCCGCCCGCCGCGGGTCCCGCGCCGCGACGGCGACGAGCCGGTCGCCCGTGGCGTGGGCGGGCTCGACGATCGCCGAGCCGGAGATCCGGGCGGCGCCGAGCACTCCGATCCGCAACGGCGGCGTGTCGGATCGGTCGTCACGGCGTGTCGGATCGGTCAACTCGCGCTCCTCAGGATGGTGCGGAGTTCCTCGACGCTCGTGCGGACGTCGGTCAGCGGGCCCTCGCCTGCGGGCTCCCTGGTCAGGATCGTGTCCTGCTCCAGCACGTACCAGCCGTCGTAGCCGTGGCCGCGCAGGTGGCCGATGATCGCCGCGAAGTCGACGTCGCCCTGCCCGACAGGCCGGTACATGCCCTCCCGGACCGCCTCGGTGTAGGTGCGGCGGCCGCTCTGCACCTGCTTGGCCAGGCCCAGGTCCACGTCCTTGATGTGGGTGTGCGCGACGCGCTCGGGCGCCTGGCGGGTGAGCTCGGCCGGGTCGGTGCCGCCGATGAGCAGGTGGCCGGTGTCAAGGCAGAGCGCGATCGACGAACCCTCCAGCACGTGCTGCACGTCGGCGGTGTTCTCCACCATCGTCCCGACGTGCGGGTGGAGCACCGCCTTGACGCCGTGCTCGACGGCCATGGCGCTGAGCCGGTCGAGGTTGGTGAGCAGGGTGCGCCAGCCGGTGTCGTCCAGTTGGGGACGGGCGTCGTAGCCGTCGAGCCCGCTGATCGCCGACAGCACCAGCGTGTCGGAGCCGGTGGCCGCGTAGGTGGCCAGCAGCTTCTCCACCTCGGGCACCGGATCGTGGTCGGGCGCGTGCAGCAGCAGCGGCGTGAAGCCGCCGATGGCCTGCAGGTGGTGCCGCTCGAGGACGTCGCGGGGGTCCTCCGGGAGGAAGCCCTCCGGCCCGAACTCGGTGGCCGCGAGGCCCACGTCCTGCATCTCCGCGAGCACCCGGGACGGCGCCAGCTGGTAGCCCCAGCCGGGCACCTCGCAGACGCCCCAGGAGATGGGGGCTCCGGCGATACGGTCGGTCATGCGGTTCCTCCGGTGAGATGGTGAGGGGGTGGTGGCCGGCGCGGGTTCCCCGAGCCGGCCACCGGGTCACGACGTCGTCAGGCGCTCCTCGGCGGCGACGACGCCGAGGTTCTGCACCTCGGCCTCCAGCTCGTGCGCCGCCTCGGCGGCGACCCCGCCGCCGCCCTGCAGCTCGTGGCTCAGCGCCTCGAGCTCGGCACCGCCGGCCATCATCGCCGTCAGCTCGTCACGGGTGATCTCGCTCTTGGCGAAGTCGCCCAGGCTCTTGCCGCGCTTGAGCAGCATGAACCGGTCGCCGACCGGGTAGGCGTGGTGCGGGTTGTGGGTGATGAAGATGACGCCCAGCCCGCGCTCCTTCGCCTGCAGGACGTACTTGAGCACCACGCCTGCCTGCTTGACGCCCAGCGCGGCGGTCGGCTCGTCGAGGATGAGCACCTTGGCGCCGAAGTACACCGCCCGGGCGATCGCGACGCACTGCCGCTCACCACCGGACAGCGTGCCGATCGGCTGGTCGACGTCGCGCAGGTCGATGCCCATGGCCAGCAGCTCGGCCTTGGCGGTCTTTCGCATGGCGTCGGTGTCGAGCCGGGCCGCCGGCCCCTTGCCCTTGCGGACCTCGGAGCCGAGGAAGAAGTTCCGCCACACCGGCATCAGGCGGACCACCGCCAGGTCCTGGTAGACGGTGGCGATGCCACGGTCCAGCGCGTCTCGCGGCGACGTGAACGCCACCGGGTCGCCCTCGACCAGGAACTCCCCGGCGTCGTGCTTGTGGACGCCGGCGAAGATCTTGATCAGGGTCGACTTGCCGGCCCCGTTGTCGCCCAGCACGCAGGTCACCGCGGCGGCGCCGACCTTCGTGGAGATGTCCTGCAGGGCGATCACGCCGCCGAAGAACTTGGAGACGTTGCGGATCTCCAGAAGTGAGGTGGCCCCGTTCGTCTGCTCGGTCATGGCGGCTACTTCCTCTTCTGTTCGGCGAAGCGGCGGACGAACTGGTTCGCCAGCACGGCGAGCAGCAGCATCGCGCCGAGGAAGAACTTGAACCAGTCGCTGTCGAGGCCGGCGTAGACGATGCCCTGGTTGGTCATACCGAAGATCAACGCTCCGATGGACGCGCCGATCACCGAGCCGTAGCCGCCCGTCAGCAGGCAACCGCCGATCACCGCGGCGACGATGTAGATCAGCTCCTCGCCGAAGCCCTGATTCGTCTGCACCGAGGTCTGCTCGATGAGCTTCAGCGAACCCACCAGCCACGCGAACGCGCTGACGATCATGAACAGCGTGATCGTGGTGCGCGTCGCCGGGACGCCGACGTTGCGGCTGGCCACCGGGTCGCCGCCGACCGCGAACGTCCAGTTGCCGAAGCGGGTCTTGGCCAGTACCCACGCGCCGACGGCCGTGGCGAGGATCCACCACACGATCTGGATCTTGAAGCCGACCCCGAAGATGCTGATCTTGCTGGCGAAGATCGGCTGGACGCTGTCGTAGAACGGCACGGTCGTCATGCCGCCGACCGACACGGTGCCGGTGATCAGCTTGGTGACCGCCAGGTTGAGTCCCTGGAGCATGAGGAAGGTGGCGAGGGTGATGATGAAGCTGGGCAGGCCCGTGCGGGTCACCAGGTAGCCGTTGACGAAGCCGACGCCCAGGCACAGCACCAGCGACAGCAGCAGCGCCACCCAGATGTTGAGCCCCCACTGCGTGGTCATCACCGCGGTGATGAGGCCGGAGGTGCCGGTCAGCACGCCTGCGGACAGGTCGAAGTGACCGCCGATCATCAGTAGCGCGACGCCGACGGCCATGATGCCGAACAGCGACGCCGGGTCGAGCCAGTTCGAGATGCCGGCGAGCGAGTAGAAGTTCGACGACGCCGCGGCGAACACGACGAAGAGGACGACGGCGCCGATCAGCGAGCCGATCTCGGGGCGGACGACGAGCCTGCGGACGATTCCGACTCTGGCTACGCGTTCGTCGGGGTCGGTCTGTGGAGGGGACAGGGTTGTGGTCATGACGGAAGTACTCCCGATTCCCCGGGGAGGGGAGCCGGCGGTGCCGCCGGCTCCCCTCGCGCCGGATACCTAGCGGGTGCCCTGGGTGGCGAGGTCCTTGACCTTCGCGGCGTTGTCCTTCGTGACGTAGCCCGGGCCGGTCAGGACCGGCTGCCCGCCACCGATGGTGTTGAGGTTGGACTTGTACAGCGTCAGCATCACGATCGGGAGGTAGCCCTGCGTGTACTGCTGCTGGTCGACGGCGAAGAGCATCTTGCCGTCGGCGATGGCTTGCGTGACGTCGCCGTTGAGGTCGAATGTCGCGAGCTTGGCCGCCGAACCCGAGTCGGCCACGGCCTTGATCGCCACGGCACCGATGACCGGGCCCAGTGTGAGGACGCCGTTGATCGTCTTGTCCGCCTGCAGCTTGGACGTGATCGTCGACTGCGCGCCCGACGGGTTGGTGTTCTCCACCTGCAGGTTGTCCACCTGGCCGCCGAGACCCTGCTTGAAGCCCGCGCAGCGCTGTTCGAGGCCGATGTTGCCGGCCTCCTGGATCACACACAGTGCGTGGGTGACCCCGGCCGCCTTCATCTGCGAGCCGGCGCCCTGACCGGCGATGGTCTCGTCCTGCCCGACGTGCGCGAGCGCCCCGAACGCCTTGGACTCGGCCTGGCCGGAGTTGATGGTGATCACGGGGATGCCCGCGGCCACCGCCTTCTCGACGGACGCCTTCAGTGCGTCCGGGTTGGCCATGGAGACGACCAGGCCGTCGACCTTCTCGTTGACCGCGGCGTCGATGAGCTGGGACTGCTTGGCCGGGTCGCCGTTGCTGTCCTGATAGGTGACCGTGTCGCCCATGTCGGAGCCGGCCTTCTCGGCCCCCTTCTTGACGACGTCCCAGAAGGTGTCGCCGGCCGCGCCGTGCGTGACCACGGCGATCTTGTAGCCGTACTTGCCGCTGCCACCGCTGCTCGAGCCGGCGGTGGTCTGCTGGCCGGTGCCGCTGCACGCCGCGGTGAGCAGCAGCACGGCCGAGGCGGCGGCGATGACGCCCTTGCTGATTCTCATGGTTGTCCTCTCGGGGGATCTACTGGAGTACTGCTGGGGAAACCGTGGTCCCGGAGCGCCACGACTCGGTCGCGGCGGCGGCCAGGTCGGAGGCCGCGAGCGCGTCGCGGCCGGTGACGCGCGGTGGGCTGCCGTCGCGGACGCACTGTGCGAACGCGTCGAGTTCGGCGGCGTAGGCGAACGGATAGCGCTCTTCGAAGTCGCGGGCGAAACCGCGGGTCGCACCACCAGGCGTGCGCCACTCCAGGCCGCGCGGGTGCGGAGCGTCGATGCGGGCGGTGGCGAGCGTGCCCATCAGCTCGGTGGAGCACTCGTAGCCGTAGCGCGCCGAGCGGCTGTTGTCGATCACGCCGAGCGCGCCGTTCGCGAACCGCAGCACCACCACGGCGGTGTCGATGTCGTCGTGGGCGGCGAAGGCCGGGTCCGCGGCGGCACCGTGCGCGGTGACCGAGACGACCTCGCCGACGAGCCACCGCGCCACGTCCAGGTCGTGCACGGTGACGTCGGCGAAGAAGCCGCCCGAGTGCGCCAGGAAGGCCGGGTCCGGCGGATCCATGTCGCGCAACGACGTCCGGAACAGCTGCACCTCGCCCAGCTCGCCCGCCCGGATCCGCTCGGCTGCCGCCACCCAGTCCGGATCGAAGCGCCGGTGGAAGCCCACCTGCAGTGCCACCCCCGCCTTCTCGCAGGCCTCGACGGCGTCCAGCGCGGCGTCGCGGTCCAGGGAGAGCGGCTTCTCGCAGAACACCGGGCGGCCGGCGTCGGCGGCCTGGATGGTGAGCGAGGCGTGGGTGCCGGTCGGTGTCGCGATCGCGACGGCCTCGCTGCGGTCCAGCAGTTCCTGGTACGAGGCGGCCCACGGCACGTCCAGTTCGGTGGCCACCCGCTCGGCGACGGCCGGGTCGGCGTCGTACACGCAGGCCAGGGCGGCGTCGGCGCAGCGCGCGGTGAGGCTGCGCGCGTGCACGCGGCCCATCCGGCCCAGTCCGGCGAGCCCGATGGCCACCCTGCTCATGGCGCCTCCCCGGGAAGAAGCAGGTCGGCGCGCCTCACGACAGTTCCTTGTAGAGATCGGGCTTGTCGCGCAGCAGCACCGGCTCCCGGGTGCCGGAGCGAAGTGCGGCCAGCCCGGCCTCGCAGGCCACGGTGGCCGCGTAGCCGTCCCAGGCGGACGGGCCGGTGGTGCCGCCCGCGGTCACGGCGTCGATCCACGCCTGGAACTCGGCGTCGAAGGCGAGGACGAACCGCTCGCGCCAGTCGGCCGGCACGCGCCCGGAGTGTGACCCGGCCCGCTTGACCACCGCGCCCGCCGACTCCGAGAGCGCCACGGTGCCGTCCTCGCAGACCACCTCGCCGCGGATGTCGTAGGCGAACCCGGCGTTGACCGAGGCCTCGACGTCGACGAGCAGTCCCGACTCCATCTCCAGCAGCACCAGCAGCGGGTCGTCGAACCCCTCCCGGGCCTTGGACGAGCGACGGGTCCTGAACACCGTCACCGCCGCGAGTTCCTCGTCGAACATCCACCGAGCGACGTCGATGTCGTGCACCGTGGAGTCGTTGATGATCATGTCGCTCGTGTAGTGGTCGGGCACCGACGGGTTGCGGTGGGCGGCGTGCATCATCAGCGGCGCGCCGATCTCCCGGCCGGTGACGACGGCCTTCACCGCGCGGTACTGCGCGTCGTAGCGGCGCATGAAACCCACCGAGACGAGCCGGTGCCCGGTCGCACCTTCGGCGTCGAGGATCCGGTTGCACGCGTCCGAGGTGGTGGCCAGCGGCTTCTCGCAGAACACCTGCTTGCCCGCGGCGATGCAGGCGAGGACGTACTCCTCGTGCGTCGGCCCCCAGGAGGTGACGACGACCGCCTCGACGGCCGGATCGTCGATGAGGTCCTGGCCGGTCGCGTGAACGGTGACGCCGGGGTCGGCGACCGAGCGGGCCCGGTCGAGGTCGACGTCGGTCACCGCCGCCACCTGCGCCCCGGACAGGACATGGGTGAGCCGGCGGATGTGGTCCTGCCCGATCATCCCGGTGCCGATGACACCGACGGCGAGGCTCATGTGCTTGTGGGGAAGTGGAAGGAGGAGTCGCTCGCCGACGAGACCTCCGGCCAGCGGGACGTGACGACCTTGGCGCGGGTGTAGAACGCGATGCCCTCGGGGCCGTGGATGTGGGACTGCCCGAACAGCGAGTCCTTCCAGCCGCCGAAGGAGTAGTACGCCATCGGCACCGGGATCGGCACGTTGATGCCGATCATCCCGACGTCGACGCCGCGCTGGAACCGCCGCGCCGCCTCGCCGGAGCTGGTGAAGATCGCCGTGCCGTTGCCGTAGGGGTTGGCGTTGATGATCGCGATCGCCTCGTCCACCGACTCGGCCCGGATCACCGACAGCACCGGCCCGAAGATCTCCTGGGTGTAGACGTCCATCGACGTCGTCACGTTGTCGATCACTGTCGGGCCGACGAAGAAGCCGTCCTCGTGGCCGGGGACCGACAGGCCGCGGCCGTCGACGGCGAGTGTGGCGCCCTGGGCCGCGCCGGTGCCGATGAGCTCGACGATCCGGTCGCGCGCGGCGGCGGTGATCACCGGGCCCATCTCGCTGTCGGCGTCGCGGCCGGAGCCCACCTTCGTGGCCAGCGCCTTCGCGCTGACGGCCTCGACGAGCGCGTCGGCGGCGGACCCGACGGCCACGGCGGCGGAGATCGCCATGCATCGCTCGCCCGCCGAGCCGAACGCGGCGGCGACGAGGTGGTCCGACGCGTAGTCGAGCCCGGCGTCGGGCATCACGATCGCGTGGTTCTTCGCGCCGCCCAGGGCCTGCACGCGCTTGCCGCCCGCGATGCCGCGCTCGTGGATGTACTTCGCGATCGGCGTGGAGCCGACGAACGAGACGGCGGCCACGTCCGGGTGCTCCAGCAGCGCGTCGACGGAGACCTTGTCGCCGTGCACCACGTTGAACACGCCGTCGGGCAGGCCGGCCTCGGCCCACAGCTCGGCCGCGAGCATCGATGCGCTCGGGTCGCGCTCGCTGGGCTTGAGCACGAACGTGTTGCCCGTCGCGATGGCCACCGGGTACATCCACATCGGGACCATGGCCGGGAAGTTGAAGGGCGTGATGCCCGCGCAGACGCCGAGCGGCTGGCGGAAGGAGAAGAGGTCGACGCCGCCGGAGACCTGGTCGGAGTACTCGCCCTTGAGCAGCGACGGGATGCCACACGCGAACTCGACGACCTCCAGGCCGCGCTGCACCTCGCCCCTCGCGTCCGAGAGCACCTTGCCGTGCTCGTCGGAGATGATCTCCGCGAAGTCACCGATGCGGGCGTTCACCAGCTCGCGGAACGCGAACAGCACCTTCACCCGCTGCGACAGCGACGACTGGCCCCAGGTCTCGAAGGCGGCCGCGGCGGCGCTCACCGCGGCGTCGACGTCGGTGGTGCTCGCGAGCAGCACCTCAGCCTGCTGCGCGCCGGTGGCGGGATTCCACACCGGGCTGGTGCGGGTGGACTCGCCCGTGACCGGCTTGCCGCCGATCCAGTGCGTGATGGTCCTCACGAGTCGTTCCTCCCGATCAGGGGTTTCTGGCTGGCTTTGTGCGCCTCGTAGGTCTTACGGGCCTGCTGGGTGCTGTCGAGCTGGGAGACCTCGGACACCGGCACGTCCCACCAGCTGTCCGAGGACGGGACGGGCGCGAGTGGATCGGTCTCGATGTGGATCGCTGTGGTGCGATCCGAGGCGCGGGATGTCGCGACGGCGGCGCGGAACTCCTCGATCGTCGACACGCGGATCACGTGCGCGCCCAGGGACTCGGCGTTGGCGGCGAGATCGATCGGGAGCCTGCCGCCGTCGAGCATGCCGCTGGAGGGGTCCCGGTAGCGATAGTTCGTGCCGAATCGTTGCGAACCGAGCGACTCCGAGAGCGCCCCGATCGACGCGAACCCGTGGTTCTGCACGATGACGAGGTTGAGCTTGATCCCCTCCGACACCGCGGTGACGATCTCCTGGGCCATCATCAGGTAGGAGCCGTCGCCGACGAGCGCGAAGACCTCGCGGTCGGGAGCGGCCATCTTGACGCCGAGCGCACCGGCGATCTCGTAGCCCATGCAGCTGTAGGCGTACTCCACGTGGTACTGCTTGGAATCCCGTGCGCGCCAGAGCATCTGCAGGTCACCGGGCATGGAGCCGGCCGCCTGCACCACGACGTCGCGGTCGTCCATCTCCTCGTTGAGCGCGCCGAGCACCTCGGTCTGGGCCGGGAGCGGCCGGTGGTCCAGGTGGAAGGCGCGGTCCACCTCGGCGTTCCAGGCGGTCAGGTCCCAGGTCCTCGCGACGCTGTAGCCGTGCAACGCGTCGGTGAACGCGTCGAGGCCTTCACGGGCGTCGGCCACGAGCATCTCGCCTGCGTGCTTGGCCGCGTCGAGCGAGGCGATGTTGAGGTTGACGAACCGCACGTCCGGGTGCTGGAAAGCGCTGCGGGAGGCGGTGGTGAAGTCGGAGTAGCGCGTGCCGACGCCGATGATCACGTCGGCGTCGCGGGCCAGGGCGTTGGCCACGGGGGAGCCGGTGGAGCCGACCCCGCCGACGGCGTTCGGGTGGTCCCACAGCAGCGCACCCTTGCCGGCCTGCGTGTCGGCGACCGGGATGCCGGTGGCCTCGGCGAACGCCCGCAGCGCCTCGGTGGCCTCGGAGTAGTGGACGCCTCCGCCCGCAACGAGCAGCGGAGCCTTGGCCGACCGGATCAGCGCCACCGCCCGGGCCAGCGCGGCGGTGTCCGGGGCGGGCCGCTGGATGTGCCAGACGCGCTTCGCGAACAGCTCGTCGGGCCAGTCGTGCGCCTCGGCCTGCACGTCCTGGGGCAGCGCGATCGTCACGGCGCCGGTCTGGGCCGGGTCGGTGAGCGCGCGCATCGCCCCGAGCAGCGCCGACGGGAGCTGCTCGGGCCGCCAGACGCGGTCGAAGAACACCGACAGCGGCCGGAACGCGTCGTTGACGGAGATGTCGTAGCCGCTCGCGCTCTCCAGCTCCTGCAGCACCGGGGACGCGACGCGCGTGGCGAAGATGTCGGACGGCAGCAGGAGCACCGGAATGCGGTTGGTGGTGGCCAGCGCCGCACCCGTCAGCATGTTGGTGGAACCCGGCCCGATCGACGCGGTGCACACCATCGCCTGCAGGCGATTGCGCATCCGCGAGAAGCCGACGGACGCGTGCACCATGCCCTGCTCGTTGCGGGCCAGGTGGTAGGGCATCTCGGCGGGCATCTCGAGGAGCGCCTGCCCCACTCCGGCCACGTTCCCGTGGCCGAAGATGCCGAAGCAGCCGGGGATCAGCCGCTGTTCGACGCCGTCGCGCTCGCTGTACTGGTTCGCGAGGAACCGCACGAGGGCCTGGGCGACGGTGAGCCTCACTTCTCCTCCGTGGAGGTCATCGGGAGGCGCGGATCGATGGCCTGGCCGTCCCAGGTGCCGCGGACCCACGCGTGCGCGGGGTCGTCGCAGATCAGCCATGCGCGATCCGGGCTCGGGCCCGCCATCACGTTGAGGTAGTAGAGGTCGTAGCCGGGCGCGGCCATCGACGGCCCGTGCCACCCGTGCGGGATGAGCACGGTGTCGCCGGTGCGCACCTCGGTGCAGACGTCGATCTCCCGGCCGGGCCCGGAGCCGTACACCCGCTGGAATCCCACCCCCGCCCGCGAGTTCGCCCTCTCACCGGGCGAGTTCGCCGTTCCGACCTCGAAGTAGTAGATCTCCTCGAGGACGGACTCGCCCTCGCGCTCCTCGTCGTGCTTGTGCGGGGGATAGGACGACCAGTTGCTCTCGGGCGTCAGCACCTCGACGGCGATCAGCTTCTCGGCCTCGAACGAGGCGGGGTTGCAGAAGTTGTTCACCTGGCGGCTGGACTGGCCGGCCCCGCGCAGCTCCACCTGCACGCCCTCGGCGGGGCCGTAGCGCGCGGGCAGCCGTTTCGTGGCGCGGGCGGCGGGCAGCGCGAACCGGCCGCCCTGCTCCGACGACACGCTGACCTGCGCGTCGCGGGGGACGTAGGCGAAGTCGGTGACCCGGGAGAACACGTTCTCCCGGCCGACGAGCTCGAAGCGCTCGCCGTCGCACTCGACGACGCAGGCCCCCGACAGCGGCAGCACCACGGTCTCGTCCTCCCCGGTGGGGAACGTGGCGCTCTCCCCGGCGGCGAGGGTCAGCACCCGCAGCGAGCTGTAGCCCCAACCGGCGGTCTTCGGCGTGATGACCAGCGAGAACGGCCCCTCGGCGCTCTCCCCGTCACGGACGATGTACTCGCTCACCGGTCTTCTCCTCCGGAGGTCGTGCGCGGAAATCGTCGCGGGGACAGCGTTATCCGCGCACGGGCGGCGGAGCCGCTCACAGCAACCCGACAGCGGAATCGACGGCGGAGGCGACGTCGTCGTCGGGCGGGTAGAGCAGCGAGCGGCCGATCACCAGCCCCTGCACGGTCGGCAGTGCGAGGGCCTTGCTCCAGCTCGCGAACACCGCGTCGGGATCGGCGGACACCTCGCCGCCGAGGATCACCGCCGGCAGCGTCGTGGCCGCCATCGCGCGCTCCATCTCGTCGACGATCGGCACCTTCAACCAGGTGTAGGCCGAGGTGCGGCCCAGCCCCGCGGCCACGGTCATTGCCCGGATCATGGCGTCGGCGGTGAGCTCGTTGCGCACCCGGCCGCCCCGGTCGGCGGGGTCGCGGTGGGAGATGAACGGCTCGACCATCGCCATCAGCCCGTGGTCGGCGAGGTCGCCGACGGCGCGGGCACAGGACTCCAGGGTCACGACGGTCGACGGGTCCTCGGCGTCGATGCGGGTGAGCATCTTGCCGCCCTCGTACCCCGACGCCGCGATGCTCGCCGCGTCGTAGGCGGTGAAGCGGTCGTCCATCTCGAACGCGGTGCCGGCCAGGCCGCCGCGGTTCATCGACCCGACCACGACCTTGTCGTCGAGCGCGCCGAGCAGCAACAGGTCCTCCAGGACGTCCGGGGTGCCGAGCACCCCGTTGACGCCGGGGCGCGACAGCGCGAGCACGAGCCGGTCGAGCAGGTCGCTGCGGTCGCCCATCGCGAACGGCCGGTCGCCGGCCCGCAGGGCGCCGCGGGCGGGGTGGTCGGCCGCGATCATCATCAGCCGGCCGTGCTCGCCGAGCATCGACGTGGGCCGCACGCGGGCGGCCGCGGCCTCGGCGACGGCCTGCGGCCGCTGCACGCGGATGTCCACCAGATGGCGGAGCTGCTCCTCACGCACGGACGGCCTCCTCGAGCTTCGCCTCGACCTCGGCGGCGGTGGGCATGGCGTCGGCGCAGGCCAGTCGGCCGGCGACGATGGCGCCGGCCGCGTTGCAGAAACGCATGGCGCGCTCCAGATCCCAACCGGACAGCAGCGCGTGGCAGAGCGCCCCGCCGAACGCGTCTCCGGCGCCGAGGCCGTTGACCACCTCGACGGGCACCGGGGGCACCTCGACCTCCTCGGCGCCGTTCGACGCCAGCACCCCGAGCGGGCCCTGCTTGACCACGGCCAGATCCACCCCTGCGGCGTGCAGCGCCGTCGCGGCGGCCCGCGGTTCGCGGACCCCGACGGCCGTCTCGCACTCGTCGAGGTTGCCGACGGCCACCGTCACGGAGGGCAGTGCCTCCTGGACCCACCGGTGCGCCTCGGCGCGGGACTCCCAGAACATCGGCCGGTAGTCCAGGTCGAGCACGGTGGTGCCGTGCTTCCCCCGGGCCCGCAGCGCCGCGAGCGTCGCGGAGCGGCTCGGCTCCTGCGACAGGCCGGTGACCGTCACCCAGAAGACATCGGCGTCGCGGACGGCGTCGAGGTCGAGATCGGCGGCCTCGATGCGCATGTCGGGGGCCAGCGCGGAGCGGTAGAAGTACAGCGGGAAGTCATCGGGCGGGAAGATCTCGCAGAACACCACCGGCGTCGGGACGCCGGGCACGGCGGTCACGAAGCGGTCGTCCACCCCGAAGCTGCGCAGCGCGTCGTGCAGGAACTCGCCGAACGGGTCGGCGCCAGTTCGGGTGATCACCGCGCTGCGACGTCCGTACCGGGCCGCCGCCACCGCCACGTTGGACGGGCTGCCGCCCAGGTACTTGCCGAAAGAAGTCACCTCACGCAGCGAGACGCCCACCTGGTCCGGGTACACGTCCACGCCGATGCGGCCCATGGTCAGTACTTCAGGCGTGTCGGTCGTCACGCCTGAAGGTGTACCCTCGTGACACATTCACGTCAACACTTTGTCCTGACAAAGTGCACGGCTTCGTGCAGGGGGAGCAATGACGGATCAGGCGTTCACCGGGGGACTCGTACCCGAGGTGGCCCTCGATCGGACCAGCCCGGTGCCGCTGTACTTCCAGGTGGCCACGCGCCTGCAGCAGTTGATCGAGGGCGGTGAGATGCCCGTCGGGGGGCGGCTGGAGAACGAGGTGGACCTCGCCAGCCGGCTCGGCGTCTCCCGGCCGACCATGCGCCGCGCCATCCAGTACCTCGTGGAACGCGGCATGCTCGTGCGCAAGCGGGGGGTCGGCACGCAGATCGTGCACCCCAAGGTGCGCCGGCCGGTGGAGCTCTCGAGCCTCTACGACGATCTCGCCAAGAGCGGTCAGCAGCCGCGCACGGAGATACGGCTGTTCGAGGTGAAACCGGCGCCCGACCATGTGGCCGAGGCGCTCGGCGTGCCCGAGGGCACCGCGGTGGCGTGGTTCGAGCGGCTCCGGTACGCCGGTGGTGAACCGTTGGCGATCATGCACAACGCCGTGCCCGTGGACGTGCTGCCGCTGCGTCGTGAGGATCTCGAGCAGCGCGGACTCTACGAGCTGCTCCGCGCCGCCGGCCGGGTTCCGCGCATGGCGAACCAGGTGGTGGGTGCGCGCGCGGCAACCACCGCGGAAGCCCGCATGCTCGGGGACTCCCGCGGTGCGCCGGTACTCACGATGACCCGCACGGCGTGGGACGAATCCGGCCGGGCGGTGGAGTACGGCTCACACCTCTACCGGGCGAGCCGTTACTCCTTCGAGCTCACCCTCACCAGCTGACGGCCGGTGAAGGTGCACCTTCAATAACGGCTGCGACGCTCGCCGGGACCCTCGTCGTCGAGATCGGCGGGGGCGTACGGGTCGTCGTAGTCGTCGTCATCCGCCTTCCCGTCGTCGTGGAGCACCGTCCCACTACCGATCTCGCGCTGAAGCGCGTCGAGATCCATCGTGGGGGAGCTGTACTTGAGCTCGCGGGCCACCTTCGTCTGCTTGGCCTTGGCTCGTCCGCGCCCCATGGCTGGTCCCCCTTACAACAGGGAAGGGGCGGCCGGATGTCTCGGCGGCCCCATTCATCTCATCAATGTCCTGCTGACGACCATACCTTGCTGACCGCCCGGTGTGCGACGTGGCACCTGTTCCTGTGACGACACACCCGTTCTTCACACAACGGGAACATCCGGGCGGCTGTGCTCCACGCGGCTCCGGCGCAGGGTCACCAGCGCTCCGAGCGCGGCCACCGCGCCCAGTGCGAGCATCGCGGGCCAGCCCGCGGCCTGCGCCACCAGGCCGCCGAGCGGGGGCGCCGCGGCCGCACCCACGTAGTTCGCGGTGTTGGACACGGCCATCGCGGTGGCGGCCCGGCCCGGCGGGGCGAGCTCGCCCGCAGCCGTGAAGACCAGCCCGTTCCAGCTGATCGCCAGGGCCGCGGCCGGTACGAGGACCGCGGCCAGCAGTGGAGCCGGCCCCGGCTCGAGCGCGGCGGCCAGGCCGAACCCGACGGCCACGGCCACCGCGATGATCCGCAGCGGACCGAGCCTGCTTCCCGCGCGGTCGGACCAGAAGCCGTTGCCCAGCCGTCCGAGCCCGCCCAGTACCTGCGTCAGCGCGAGCAGGCCTCCGGCGAGCGCCAGCGACATCCCGGCCCCGTCATGGAGGACCTCGACCAGGAACACCGACCCGAGGAACTGCGGAACGACCAGCAGCATCCCGCCGACGCTCAGGCGCAGCAGCCGGGGATCGGCCAGCACGGTGCGGACGCCGGTGGTGGGGGCGCGGCCGGTGGCCCGGTGTCCGGGTGGCTCGCGGATCCACACCGCCACGGCGACGGCGGCGACGACGCAGGTGGCGGCCAGCACGGCGAACACCGCGGGCACGCCCCAGGTCGTCGCCACGGCCGGCAGGGCGACCGCGGCTGCGGCAGCCCCGACGGGCACCGACGTCTGGCGCACGGCCATCGCCATGCCGCGGTTGCGGGCCGGGAACCAGGTGAGCACGGCCCGTCCGCTCGCGGCGTTGACGCTGGCCCCGGACGCCCCGGCCAGCAGCAGGAGCCCGCCGACGCCGATCGGGTCGCGCACGAACGCGGCCGCTCCCAGTGCGACCGCGGAGCCGACGAGTCCGACGGCCATCACCCCGCGCTCGCCGAACCGGTCGGCGGCCCCGCCCCAGGCGATGAGCGTGGCGATCAGGCCCACGGAGATCACGCCGATCAGGGCCCCGACGCCGGCCAGGCTGAGGCCGAAGTGGTCACGCAGCGCCGGGGTGACGGCGGCGAGCCCGAGGAAGTAGGTCGCCGTCGCGGCTTGCGCGAACGTGCCGACGCCGAGCACGACCCAGCGGTACCGGTTGCCTTCACCCATGGGCCGACGGTACGACTGCTTCCCGCGATTCGGGACTTCTGTCCCGTTATGTGGGACGGCGGGATCGAACGCCCAACGGTTCGGGGCCTGACCGGAACTGCTGCGCGCTGATCGTGCGGACGCCGACCGGATCAGCCGCGGAGGCCGCCGCGCATCTGGGCCGCCCGGCCGGGCGGGAGGGTGCCGTCGTCGGCGGGCACCGAGTCGGGGTCGATGCGGGCCGGTGTGGCGCGCTCGTCCACGCCGGCCACCAGGTCGGCGTCGGCGGGCACCGAGCGCTTGACCAGCGCCAGCGCCACCGCCCCCAGCTCGTGGTGCTGCACCACGGAGCCGACGCGGCCCACGGCGCGGCCGTCGCGGACCACGGGGTCGCCCGGCACCGGGAGGTGCTCGTCGCCCGCGTCGAAGTGCAGGAGGACGAGCTGCCGCGGCGGCCGTCCCAGGTTGGCGACGCGCGCGACCGTCTCCTGACCGCGGTAGCAGCCCTTCTCCAGGTGCACGGCCCGGCCGATCCAGCCCACCTCGTGGGGGATCGTGCGATCGTCGGTGTCGAGGCCGAGCCGGGGCCGCAGGGACTCCACACGCAGCGCCTCGAACGCCATCGTGCCTGCCGCGCGTGCGCCCGCGGCCGTCAGTCGGTCGAGCCAGGAGTCCTTCCCGGCCCGGGGGACCACCACGTCGGCAGCGTCGGCCCCCGGCCAGTCCATGCGGCGGACGAACCCGCCGCCGGGCAGCGCGAGCACCCCGTGGGGTGCTGCGGGCACGGCGATCTCGGCGGCGGCCAGCACGGCGGGCGTGTCGGGGCCGACGACGCTGAGGACCGCGAGCTCGGCGGTGGCGTCGCGCGGCTCGACCTTCGACCAGAACACCATCTTCTGGAGGTAGTCGAGCAGCTCGGGCACGCCGCCGGGCTCGGTGTCGAGGTAGACCACCCCATCGGTGTGGGCGACGACCATGTGGTGCAGCACGCGCCCCTGCAGGTCGAGGATCAGCGCTTCGGTGCCGGTGTCGACGGCCAGTTCGCTGACGTGCTGGGTGACCAGCAGGTGCAGCCAGCTGAGCCGGTCCTCGCCGGGAACGGCAATGACACCCCGGTGGCCCCGGTCGACCACGGCGGCGGAGCGGGCCATCGCCCGCTGCTCGGCCAGCGGATCGCCACGGTGCAAGGCTGCGTCGTCGTCCATGTGGTGCTCGGGAAGCGTCATGCCTGGTGCTCCTCAACCGGACGTGCGGCCGGGATCGGTGTCGGGGTGTTGGCCGGCGCGGTCACGCCGAGTGCTCCTCGGGGGGCGTCCTCTGGCACGTCCCGCAGAGGCCCGAGAGTGCGAGGTGGGTGACGTCGAGCTCGAAGCCGGAGTCCGACCGCAGCCGCCCCACGACGCCGTCGAGCAGGTCCAGCGGCGCCTCGGAGACCTCGCCGCAGCTGTGGCAGACGACGTGGACGTGCTGGTGCTCCTCCTCGGAGTACGAGGGGGCGCCGTGACCGAGGTGCGTGTGTCGCACCAGACCGATGCGCTCCATGAGGTCGAGCGTGCGGTAGATGGTGGTGATGTTGACCGCGGGCGCGGACCGCTGCACCTGCGTGCAGATCTGCTCCGGGGTGGCGTGACCGAGATCACGGACGGCGTCGAGAACCAGCTGTCGCTGCGGCGTCATCCGGAGGCCGCGCTGGTGCAACGTACGTCGCAGCGAGGTGTCCACAACGCCATGGTAGGCCGCTGTCCGGACCGGGCCTCTATACCGCCCCGCATGCCGAAAGTGGTGGTGCGAAACACCGGCAGAGCGACGAAAGGTTCACGATCGGTATGCTCCGTCAGGGTGAACGGGTCGGTGTGACCGACACGATCTCCCTACCCTCGACGAGATGCAGGGTGTCCACAGGTGCGGGAAGGACCAACGATGACGGCCGACGCGGGTGGGGTTGGTGCCCCACGTTTCGACGTCGTCCTCCGCGGTTACGACCGCAGGCAGGTCGACGAGCACGTCGCACGGCTGCAGCGCGTGATGTCCCGGATGCGCGCTGACCTGGAGCTGGTGCGCAGCCAGCCGATCCCCGTGGTGCAGGGCCCGCCGCCCGGATACGGGCGCCCCGGCCCCGGCCAGCCCCCGGCGGGTGCGCCTCGATCGGCCCCGCGGCCCCGTCCCGACGAGCCCGACATGATCGGTAGCTTCACCGACCGCATGCAGAGCATCCTGCAGGCCGCCGAGGAGGAGGCCGCGGAGATCCGCAACAAGGCGCGCGCCGGGGCGCGGGCCGAGACGGAGTCCGTGCGTGCCGAGCTGGCCGATCTCGTGCGCCAGCGCGACGCCGTCGTGCACGAGATCACCCGCATGCGTGGGCAGCTCGAGGGGATGCTGCACGCGCCCACCGGCCGCATGGCCGCTGCCCCGAGGGACGGCGCGAACCCGCGCCAGTCCCCGGCTGGCCCGGCGGCGGCTCCGGGTGGGGTCACTCCAGCTCCCGGGAGCGAGCGCCCGGCGGCGGCCCCCAACGCGCCGAAGCCCCGGCCCGGCCCGGCGCCCGCCGGCCCACCCAAGCCGCAGCAGGGCGGTGCGCAGCCGAACCCTGCCCAGCCCGGACGGCCGCAGCCGGCGGCGGCCCAGCCGTCGTCCGGCCAGGCCCCGTCCGGTCAGGTCCCGTCGGGCACTTCGTCGTCGGCATCCCCGCAGCCCGCCTCAGCCCGGTCCGGCCAGCCTTCCTCCGCGCCGGAGCGGGCGGGCGCGCCCCGGGCCGCCGGCTCGCCACCGGCCGCCGGCCAGCCCTTGCCCGGCCCGAAGGCGCCGCCGTCGAGCCAGCCGGTACCGGGCCCGAAGCCGCCCACGCCGGTCGGCCAGAACGGTTCGGCCCAGAAGGGGACCGGGCAGAACGGTTCGGCGCCCTCGGCCGGTCAGCAGGGTGGCGCGTCGCGCGGAAGCCCCACCGTGGCGAGCCCGATCCCGTCGAACGACGACGCCGGACGCCAGTCCGATGCGGCCAAGCAGGCCAAGGCGGCGCACCGCCTGCCCACCGGGGCCTATCCCGCGGTCGCGGAGCAGTCGTCGTCGATGCGTCCGCGCAGCGAGCCGCATCCGGAGCCGGCCGATCTCTTCCGGCCGCCGGCCCAGCCGGGCCGCGAGGCGCCCGCCGCGAAGAAGGAGCCGTCGGCGAAGCCCGGGGACGTCGAGGCCACGATGAAGGTGGGCCTGGTGCGGCCGTCGTCGCCGTCGGACGCCACGGTGATGGCCCCGACGGTCAAGCCTTCGGAGAAGAAGAATGCCAAGCCCGACGCGAAGGGCAACGAAGGCGAGGGGCCCACGGGTAGCGGTTCCCCGGACCGTTCGACGTCGACGTCACGCTCTGGATGATCCCCATCGCGCACCGTCACGTCACGAGGCGTACGGTGCGCACTCATGCAACTGGCCCTGACGCCGGAGGTGCTGTTCCCGCTGGGAGCGTGCGCCGTGGTGGCGCTCGCGGTGATCGTGGTCGTCGTGGTGCTTGTGCGCGGCAGGCGCACCGCTGCTGACGACGCTCTGGTGCCCACGGCAGCGGACTGGACGGGCGAGGCCGCCACGGCCGATCCCACCCCGTCGCCGACCGTGACCGTCCCCGCCCTGCCGCAGCGGCTGACGGTGGCGGAGGCGATCGCCGTGCGGGACGCCGACACGGCTCCGCTGCCGGTGTCGTCGCTCGCCTTCCTGGGGGCGAGGCCCGCCACCGCGGTGCCGGTGCCCACCGGGCCCCTTCCCCGGGTGCCGGATCCCGCTGATACCGGGTCCGGGCCGGAAGAACCCGCTGGGCCCGGCTCCGCCGCGGCCGATCCTGTGCCGTCCGAGCCCGCCCAAACCGCCCCGCGCACCCCTGAGCCCGTCGCGGCCGAAGCCACGGGTGGGCCCGAACCCACCGGCGGGCCCGAGCCGGTCGAGGCCGCCGCTGTCCCGGCCGGTTCCGGGGCCGCAGGCGAGGCGGAGCAGCCGGAGCCCGCCCCCGGCGCCGCCCCGGAAGCGGAGCCGTCGACCACTCCGGCTCCCCGAGCCGCGTCCCGCGTTGCTGTGGAGTCCGGTTCCGGACTGACGGTGGCGGCCGCGGTGGCACACGCCTTGGCCGTGCGGGCCGCGGCGGGCCGGGAGCCCGGTGCTCCCGCCCCCGTGTCCAGCCTCCCCGTGCCCAGCCGCACCGCCGACGCCAGGGACCGCCTGCTCGCGGTGCTGCTCGCCGACCCGGCACGCGCCGTCGGGGCGGCCGAGGAGCTGGCGACGTGCCGCGGGCAGCTGAGCGACGTGCTCGCCCGGCTCGCGTCGTCGGGGCTGAGCACCGACCAGCTCGCCCGCCTGTCCGGCTTCTCCGTGGAGCAGGTCACCGCGCTGCTCGCCCAGCAGCCCGCGAGCCGGTAGCGCTCAGCCCGCGATGCGGCTCAGCCGGGCCGAGAGGTGGGGCTGCAGCGGCTGGCCCATCATCGCCCGCTCGTCGACGTAGGCGAGGTCGCCCCCGTCGACGAGTCCGTAGAGCCGGTGCCCCGCCGTCACGTCCTTGGCGGTCGCCGTGCGGACGATCGCGTCGGTCTCGATCTCCCACGACGTCAGGTTCCGGGCGCGGCCGTAGAAGATCTCCGAGATGCCGGTGGCGTGGGTGACGAGCACCTCGAGCTCGCCGTCGGCCTGGGGGCGCCAGAAGCCGGTCTCGCGGGCGGCGGGCCGCAGGATCTCGCCGTCGGGCCCCAGCAGCCAGGCTCGCGCCTCGTAGGACAGGAACGGGCGGCCGTCGTGGGCGAAGACGATCTGCTGGCCGAAGGCGAACGGGCCGTCGATCGTCGGGTAGACGACCTCGCCGGCACCCCGCCACACCCCGATGAGGGGGAGCAGCCCGAGGCACTGGTCGTGCAGGTCGGGGCCCTCGCGGAGGTTGGCCGTGTCGTCCGGGACCGGCAGGTCCTCGAAACGCGGGCGGTTGCGCTGCGCGGAGTCGGGCGCCGCGTTGGCCGGCCCGGAGATGGTGCCGGGGAGATCCGGTTCGGTCATGGCCGCTCCTCCACCGGGAGGGTGGTGAACAACCGGCGGAGCAGGTGGGCGCCGAACCCGACCGTGGCTGCGCTGGCGGCGATCAGCAGAACCGTGAAGAACCAGTACACGACACGGCACCCTAGTCCGTTGCAGCAGAGCCACGTTCACGCCATCTGGTTGCGTGGACGTGGCTCTGCTGCAAATGCGGGTGGGCCTACGCCACCGCCACCTCTGTCTTGTGCAGGCCGGGGCCCTCCGCCTGCAGGACCGTCTGGCCGTTGCCGCTGCGGCTCAGGGCGCGCAGCGTCCAGGTGCCGGGGGCGGCGAAGAAGCGGAAGTCGCCGCTCGCGCTCGCCACGACCTCGGCGGTGAACTCGCCGGTGCCGTCGAGCAGCCGGACGAACGCGCCGCCGACGGGCTCGCTCCCGGCCAGCACGCGCCCGGTGAGCACGGTCTCCTTGGTGAGGTCGGTGCCCGAGGGCAGCGTGATCCCCTGGTCAGGTGCGGCGCACATCAGCGACCACTGCCCAGCTCGATCGGCACGCCGATGAGCGAGCCGTACTCGGTCCAGCTGCCGTCGTAGTTCTTGACGTCGCTGTGCCCGAGCAGCTCGTGCAGCACGACCCAGGTGTGGGAGCTGCGCTCGCCGATGCGGCAGTAGGCGATGGTGGCCTTGGAGCCGTCGAAGCCCTCGTCGCCGTAGAGCTTGGTGAGCTCCTCGTCGGAACGGAACGTGCCGTCCTCGTTGGCCGCCTTGCTCCACGGGATGTTGATGGCCGACGGGATGTGGCCCGCCCGCTGCGACTGCTCCTGGGGCAGGTGCGCCGGCGCCTTGATCTTGCCGGAGAACTCGTCGGGGGAGCGGACGTCGACGAGGTTCTTGTTGCCGATGGCGTCGACGGTCTCGTCGCGGAACGCGCGGATGGAGTTGTCGGCGTCCTGGGCGGTGTACGTGGTGCCCTTGCGCTCGGGGACGTCGGTGGTCAGCGTGCGCCCGTCGAGCTCCCACTTCTTGCGCCCGCCGTCGAGCAGCTTGACGTTCGCGTGGCCGTAGAGCTTGAACTCCCAGTAGGCGTAGGCGGCGAACCAGTTGTTGTTGCCGCCGTAGAGCACGACGGTGTCGTTCTCCGAGACGCCCTTGGCGGAGAGCAGCTGCTCGAACTGCTCCTTGGTCGGGATGTCGCGGCGCACCGGGTCCTGCAGCTCGGTGGTCCAGTTGACCCGCACGGCGCCGGGCAGGTGACCGCCGTCGTAGGCGGCGGTGTCCTCGTCGACCTCGAGGAAGACGACGCCGTCGGAGTCGAGGTTCTGCTCGGCCCAGTCGGCGGTGACCAGAACGTCCTGGCGACTCATGCTGTTGCTCCCTGCTTGTTGGTACGAAGGCGTGCGATGAGGCCGTACATCTCGCAGCCCAGGCAGTAGCCGAAGGCGGCGTTGAGGAAGGCCGCGGCCAGCGCGAACGCGGTGGCCACGATGCCGAGCGTGGTGAGGCCGGTGAAGTAGCCGACGACGCCGACCACGGCGAAGACGAGGCCGACGGTCTGGGAGAAGCGCACGGGTGCGGCCTCCTCCTTCTCCGACGGCGGGCCCAACCGCGGCGCGAGGAGCGCGCGGTAGAGGACGGAGTAGGGAGAGAAGCGCAGGCCGGCGAACGCGCCGAGCGCGAACACCACACCCTGCGCCGCGAGCAGCCAGCCGCTGCCGGACAGCAGCACGAGCGCGAGGACGACGGTGGTCACGGCGGCCGAGAAACGGACACCGCGCGGATCGACCGGTGGATCACCGGGACGAGGCATGAAAAGGCTCCTGAGGCGGAGAAGGGGTGCGCAGAGGGCGCGTGGTCGGCTCAGAAGGCCGGACACAGGCAGCTGCCGACGCGGCACAGGTCTACTGCGCGTCGTCGGGTCAGCGGCCAGAACACGCTGGTCAGGCTACCCGAACTTCCCGGCTTTCGGGAGCGTGCTCCCAACCACTGGATTCTCCGGCCAGGTGACGGGATCACGGCCGGCTCAGCTCCGGAGCCAGCACGGCCTCCAGATCGGCGACGCGGGGCACGCCCGACACGCGGGTCAGCTCGGCCCCGGAGCGGTCGAACGCCACCACCGTGGGAGTGCGCATGACGCCGAGCTCGCGAGCCACGTCGGGCCGGTCGGCCACGTCGATCTCGCGGTGGACGACGCCGGGCGTGCGCGCGGTCAGCTCGCCGAGGACGCCGGCGGTCTGCCGGCACGGGGTGCAGACGGGGGAGGAGAGCTGCAGCAGCAGCACGCGCTCGCCGGAGCCGGGAACGGAGCCGACCAGCGCCCATCCGCCGGACGCGCTGCCACCGTCCCGCATCCGGCCGTCGCGCGAGCGCAGGACGATCCCGACCACCGTGGCGAGCATGAGCGTGCCCACCAGTACCGCGATTCCGACGCCACTCACGACCGGGACAACGCCCGGCTTGCTCTCCCGATTCCTCAGCCGCCGGCGGCCGAGCCGCCACCGATGCTCAGGCCGGACGCCGTGCCGCTGATCACCAGGTTGCCGTCCTGCGCCTGGAACGTGGTCGGGGTCACCTTCAGGGGGAGCGACCCGGTATCGAGGGGAACGGCGAACAGCGACAGGATCGCGCGCTGTGCCACAGCCGGGATCGGGAGCGACGTGCCGTCGCTGAGGCGGACGTCGCGGGGCACGATCCGGGCCTTGCTGCCGTCGAGCGCGAGCGTCGCCAGTACGGCGACCTCGATCGGCTGGCCCAGCACCGTGACGGTGCCCACGAGCCGGGCCGTCTTGTCGGGATCCAGGGTGGCCAGCGAGCCGTCCGCCCCCTTCGACACGAGCTGCGTCAGCGCCTTCTGGTCGACGGACTCGATGCGCACCTTCGTGATGCCCGGCACGAGCCGTTCCAGGTCGGTGGGGCTGATCTTCGCCGTGCCCTCGGCCTGCGCCACCTGCACGGTCTTCGGGCCGGAGCCCAGCAGCATCGACAGCGGTGCGCCGACGTCGGACAGGTGGGCGGTGACCTCCACGTCCCGGAACTGGCCGACGGCGATGTGCTGGGCGTCCACGTCGATGCTGGAGTAGCGACCCGACACGGCCTGCGTGAGGAACGGGAAACCGTTGATCCGCACCGACGGGTCGTCGGCGAGCCCGATCTGCTGGCGCATCTGGCGCGACACCGCCGATTCGGCGAGTGCCGCCGAGCCGAAGTCCGCGGCCACGAGCAGCCCGACCAGTACGAGCAGCGCGATGACCAGGCGCCTCATCCGACCTCCGACCCTCTCCCGCGGCACTCTGCCGGGGCCTACGACCGTAGAGGCGGGCGTTCCGGCGGCGTCGAGGGGGCCGTTACCGGCCATCGAGGTGAACTTGTGTGGCGTAGTACGTGACGATGAGGGTGCGCGAGTGGGCCGAAACACGGTTAAGCTGCGTCGATCCGCGCCTCGGTGTTCCATCCGGGTCACGCGGGTGTGAACGGTGCGTCAGCGTCGCCGCCGTGAATCGGGGCCCGGACCGTGTGCCCCGGCCCCCTAGGAAAAGGAGGCACCACGTGGAACTCCTTCTGCTGACGGCCGATCCCGAGCCCGGATCGGTGCTGCCGGCGCTGACCCTGCTGCCGCACGGTGTCCGCACCGCCGCCCCCGAGGTGGCGGCGCTGCTGGACGCCGGTCCGCACGACGCCGTACTCGTCGACGCCCGCACCGACCTCGTCGCCGCCCGCAGCCTGTGTCGGTTGCTGGGCAGCACGGGCATGGACGTGCCGGTCATCGCCGTGCTCACCGAGGGTGGCCTGGTGGCTGTCTCGGGTGAATGGGTGGTCGACGAGATCCTGCTGCCCGGCGCGGGCCCCGCCGAGGTGGACGCCCGCCTGCGGCTGCTCAAGTCGCGCCCGGGCACCGACGCCGGCCGTGACGGTGGTGCGCTGGTGCTGGGCGAGCTGGTGATCGACGAGGCCACCTACGCCGCGCGCCTGCGCGGACGGCTCCTGGAGCTCACCTACAAGGAGTTCGAGCTGCTCAAGTACCTCGCGCAGCACGCGGGTCGGGTGTTCACCCGCGCGCAGTTGCTGCAGGAGGTCTGGGGCTACGACTTCTTCGGTGGCACCCGCACCGTCGACGTCCACGTGCGGCGCCTCCGGGCCAAGCTGGGCACCGAGCACGAGCAGATGATCGGCACCGTGCGCAACGTCGGCTACAAGTTCGTGCGACCCAGCCGCGGTGCGCTCGGGGTGGTCGCTCTCACCGACCCCGACGAGGCCGACGACGGCGACGCCGACCGGGTGCCCACCCGGATGAACGGTGTCTCGGGCATGGCCTGAGTACTGTCGGGCCCGTGGTCGAACTGACGTGGCACGGTGAACTGGACGAGAACGAGATCGCCGATGTCCAGGCGCTGATGGCTCTCGCCACCGATGTCGACGGCACCGCCCCCCTGTCGGAGCACGTGCTCATGCACCTGCGCCACGGTGGCGACGCCGAGGCCCTGCACCTCATGGCCCGCGACGGGAACGCGCTGGTCGCGTTCGCGCACCTCGACGCCACCGACCCGGTGGCGGGTGGGGCGGGCGAGCTCGTCGTGCACCCGGACCGGCGCCGCCGCGGTCTCGGGGAGCAGGTGGTGCAGGCCCTGTTGGAGCGCATGGCGTCCACCGGGTCGCCCGCCGGTGGCCGCCTGCGGCTGTGGGCCCACGGCGAGCACGCCGGCGCCGCGGCGCTCGCGGAACGCCACGGCTTCACCCGTACCCGGGCGCTGTGGCAGATGCGCCGTAGCCTCCTGGCGCC
The DNA here is from genome assembly GCA_038231335.1 of Mycobacteriales bacterium. Taxonomy (GTDB): domain Bacteria; phylum Actinomycetota; class Actinomycetes; order Mycobacteriales; family Pseudonocardiaceae; genus Pseudonocardia. The sequence continues at coordinate 21,397 of JBBRLM010000020.1, read as the reverse complement.
GCTGGCCGCTCCCGAGTTCCCCGACGGGGTCCGCCTGCGTCCCTTCGTCATCGGTGCGGACGAGCCGGAGTTCCTGCGCGTCAACAACGCGGCGTTCGACTGGCACCCGGAGCAGGGCGGCTGGGACGCCGACCAGATGAAGCTGCGGGAGGCCGAGCCGTGGTTCGACCCCGCGGGTTTCCTGCTCGCCGTCGACGAGGACGACCGGCTGCTCGGCTTCCACTGGACGAAGGTGCACGGGGCCAGCGCCGGGGAGCACTCGCACGAACCGATCGGTGAGGTCTACGTGCTCGGCGTCGATCCGTCTGCCCGCGGGATGCATCTGGGCAAGGCTCTCACCCTGGCCGGGCTGCGCCATCTCCGCGACCGCGGCCTCAATCAGGTGATGCTGTACGTCGAGGCCGACAACGACGCGGCCATTCGGGTGTACGAAGGTCTCCAGTTCACGCATTGGGACACCGACGTTTCGTACGTTCGCTGATCTCCGTTCACCCGCCGGCAACCCCGGGAGCGATCGGACAAATTGCGTCGCCCCAGGTCACGGCCGGGTCACGGCGCCCCATCGTTCGGGTGGGAAGACTCACCCCCAGTGACGTGTTCATTCCCCGTTTACCTGATCGGGGGGGTGCGTCCATCGGGCTTACCTACCGTCGCGGCCGTACGGCCCCCGAAGCCGTGCATCCGAACACCATGACGGAGGACTCAGACGTGAAGACCGTGCGGCACAGCGCCCGTGCCCGAATCGCCGCGGTGGGCATCGCCACCAGCGGTGCCCTGCTGCTCGCCGGTTGTGGCGCCTCCAACGAGTCCGGCTCGACCGCACCCAGCGGCAACGCCGCGGCCGCCGTCTCCGGCACCATCAACGGTGCAGGCGCCAGCACCCAGCAGGTGGCCACTCAGGCCTGGGTGGCAGGCCTGCAGACGAACAACCCCGACGCCAACGTCAACTACGACCCGAGCGGTTCCGGTGCGGGGCGCACCCAGTTCATCGCCGGCGGCGTGCAGTACGCGGGAAGCGACTCGGCCATGAAGGCCGCGGAGATCGCGTCGGCCAAGACGAAGTGCGCCAGCGACGTCGTCGAGGTGCCCGTCTACGTCTCGCCGATCGCGGTGGTCTACAACCTGCAGGGCGTCACCGACCTGCAGCTGACGCCGGCTCTGATCGCGCAGATCTTCAACAAGAAGATCACCAAGTGGAACGACCCGGCCATCGCCGCCGTCAACGCAGGCAAGACCCTGCCGGACAAGGCCATCACGCCGGTCAACCGCTCGGACAAGTCCGGCACCACGGCCAACTTCACCGACTACCTGTCCAAGGCGGCCAAGACCGACTGGACCTATCCGAGCGCCGACACCTGGCCGATCCAGGGCAGCGAGGCGGCCCAGGGCACCTCGGGTGTCATCGGTGCGGTGAAGGCCGGCGACGGCGCCATCGGCTACGCCGACGAGAGCCAGGCCAAGGACCTCGGGATCGCCAAGATCCAGGTCGGCACCACCTACGTCGCCCCGTCCGCCGACGGCGCGGCGAAGCTGCTCGAGGCCGCCACCCGCAGCACCGACGGTGGGCAGTACGTCTTCTCGTACTCGCTGCCGCGCACCACGACGGACCCCAGCCAGTACCCGATCACGCTGTCCTCCTACATGATCGCCTGCTCCAAGTACGCGGACGCCAAGCAGGGCGCGCTGGTCAAGGCCTACATGAGCTACGTCATCAGCCCCGCGGGCCAGCAGGCCGCGGCCACCAAGGCGGGATCGGCTCCGCTGAGCGACGCGATCCGCACGGCGATCACGCCCGCCGTGAACGCCATCTCCTGATTGTCCAGGCACTAGCCGACGGGGCCGACCGGTCGTCATCATGACGAGTGGTCGGCCCCGCTCGGTGTCAGGCCCCGCCCGTTCGTGAGTCCGACAGCCGCTCGAGAGGACACTGTGAGCGCCCCCACAACGACCCCACCTCCGACCGCCGGAGCGGCGCCGCCACGAGCGGTGCAGCAGCCCGGCGATCGCATCTTCGCCGCATCCGCGAAGGGGGCCGGAATCCTCATCCTCGTCGTCCTTGCGGGCGTCGCGGCGTTCCTCGTCATCCAGGCGATCCCGGCGTTGGTCGCGAACCCGGCCGACCTGCCCGGCGGTCGGAACATCGCCGTCTACGTCGCGCCGTTCATCTTCGGCACGGTCATCTCGTCGGCGATCGCCCTGATCATCGCGACGCCGCTGGCCATCGCGGTCGCGCTGTTCATCACCCACTACGCGCCGCGGCGGTTGGCCCAGGGACTCGGCTACCTCATCGACCTGCTGGCCGCGGTGCCGAGCATCGTGTACGGACTCTGGGGCCTCGCGGTCCTCGCGCCGGCCATGCTGGGCCTGTCGACCTGGCTCAACACCTACCTGGGCTGGATCCCACTGTTCGCCGGTCCGGTGTCGGTCACCGGGCGGACCATGCTCGTCGTCGGTGTCACGCTCGCGGTGATGATCCTGCCGATCATCACCGCGGTGTCCCGCGAGGTGTTCCTCCAGACTCCCAAGCTGCACGAGGAGGCCGCTCTCGCGCTGGGCGCCACCCGCTGGGAGATGATCCGGATGTCGGTGCTGCCCTTCGGGCGCTCCGGCATCATCAGCGGCGCGATGCTCGGGCTGGGCCGGGCGCTGGGTGAGACGATGGCCGTGGCGATCATCCTCTCGGGCTCGAGCATCATCACGTTCAACCTGATCAGTTCGGGCAATCCCTCGTCGATCGCGGCGAACATCGCGCTGAACTTCCCGGACTCCACCGGACTCGCGGTCAACACGCTCATCGCGTCCGGCCTCGTGCTGTTCGTGATCACGCTGCTGGTCAACTCGCTCGCGCGCTACATCATCAACCGCCGTCGTGAGTTCTCGGGAGCCAACTGATGACCATCGACACCGAACGCGCCCAGCAGGAGAAGGTCGAGCCTCCGACCGGGCCCGTCTCGCTGGTCCGCGCCGAGCTCCCGCGGTGGGCTCCCTACGGCATCCTCGTGGGTTCCCTCGTGGTGGTCGGCGTCCTGCTCGCGGTGACGGGCGGCTTCAGCATCGGCCTGTTCGTCTTCCTCTCCGCCGTCCTGTTCGGCCTGGTCACCTACCTGATCTCGCGGTTGGTCGAGGGGGCCCGGAAGGCCACCGACCGGCTCGTGACGATCGTGGTCACGGTCGCGTTCCTCATCGCGCTCATCCCGTTGATCTCGGTGGTGATCACGGTCGTGACCAACGGCGTGGCCCGCTTCGACTCGGCCTTCTTCACCGAGTCCATGCGTGGCGTCGGCGGGGCCAACGACCTCGCCGGTGGCGGCTACCACGCCATCATGGGCACGCTGATCATCACGGCGCTGGCCGCCGTCATGTCGATCCCGGTCGGCGTGCTCACGGCCGTCTACCTGGTCGAGTACGGCAGCAAGAGCCGGCTGGCCCGCGCCGTCACGTTCTTCGTCGACGTCATGACCGGCATTCCGTCGATCGTCGCCGGCCTGTTCGCGTTCGCGCTGTTCGCGCTGTTCTTCGGTCCCAGCATCCGGCTCGGCTTCGCCGGGTCGGTGGCGCTGAGCGTGCTGATGATCCCGGTGGTCGTGCGCTCCACCGAGGAGATGCTCAAGATCGTGCCCAACGAGCTGCGCGAGGCGGCGTTCGCCCTCGGCACCCCGAAGTGGCGCACGATCCTCAAGATCGTGATCCCCACGTCCATCGCGGGTATCGCGTCCGGGATCACCCTGGCCATCGCCCGCGTCATCGGGGAGACGGCTCCGCTCCTCATCGCCGTCGGTATCACGACCGGTGTCAACTTCAACCCGTTCGCGAACCGCATGGCGACACTCCCGGTGTTCGCCTACTACTCCTACGCGGCGCCGGGTGTGCCCCGCGAGCCGTACCTCGACCGGGCGTGGACCGCCGCTCTCGTCCTCATCATCATCGTGCTGGTGCTGAACCTCGTCGCACGTCTCGTCGCGCGGGTGTTCGCCCCCAAGACCCGATAGGAACCGTCATGGGCAAAGCGATCGACGCCAAGAACCTCAACATCTACTACTCCTCGTTCCTCGCGGTCGAGGGCGTCAACATGACGATCCGGCCGAAGACGGTCACGGCCCTGATCGGCCCGTCGGGATGTGGCAAGTCCACGTTCCTGCGTTCGATCAACCGCATGCACGAGGTGATCCCCGGCGCCCGCGTCGAGGGTCGCCTCGAGCTCGACGGCAAGGACCTCTACGGCCCCGGCGTCGACCCGGTGGGCGTGCGCCGCCAGATCGGCATGGTGTTCCAGCGCCCCAACCCGTTCCCCACGATGTCGATCTACGACAACGTCATCGCGGGCCAGCGGCTGAACAACAAGAAGATGAAGAAGGACGCCACCGACGACCTCGTCGAGCAGTCGCTGCGTGGCGCCAACCTCTGGAACGAGGTCAAGGACCGCCTCGACAAGCCGGGTTCGAGCATGTCCGGTGGGCAGCAGCAGCGCCTGTGCATCGCCCGCGCCATCGCCGTGCAGCCCGACGTCCTGCTGATGGACGAGCCGTGCTCGGCGCTCGACCCGATCTCCACCCTCGCGATCGAGGACCTGATCAACGAGCTGAAGATGGACTACACGATCGTCATCGTCACCCACAACATGCAGCAGGCGGCCCGGGTCAGCGACTTCACCGGGTTCTTCAACATCGAGGGCACCGGCAAGCCCGGCCACCTGGTGGAGATGGACGAGACCAAGACGATCTTCTCGCAGCCCAAGGAGAAGGCCACCGAGGACTACGTCTCGGGACGCTTCGGCTGATCTTCCCTCAGTACAGCTTCGGCTGTACTGTCCTCGGCGTGGAGACGCTGACGTTCGGGGAGGTGCTCGCCCGGTTCGGCCACGCGCTGTCCGACCCGACGCGGGCCCGGCTGCTGCTGGCCCTGCGGGAGGCCCCGGGCTACCCCGCGGAGCTCGCCGAGCTGCTCGGGGTCACCCGGCAGAACCTCTCCAACCACCTGGCGTGCCTGCGGGGCTGCGGGTTGGTCGTGGCGGTGCCCGACGGGCGGCGCTCGCGCTACGAGCTGGCCGACCCGCGCCTGGGACACGCGCTGGGCGACCTGCTGGAGCTGGTGCTGGTCACCGACCCCGACGCGTGTGCGGCCGCGCCCGAGAAGGGGTGCTGCTGATGAGCGACGACTGCTGCGTGCCCTCCGCCGTCCTGGTCGAGCGCCGTGCGCTCCTCACCCGCCGGGTGCGGCTGCTCGTCGCGGCCACGATCACCTACAACGTGGTCGAGGCCGTCGTTGCGATCAGCGCAGGCACCGTCGCGTCGTCGGCTGCGCTCGTCGGGTTCGGGCTGGACTCCGTCGTCGAGGTCGCGTCCGCCACGGCCGTGGCCTGGCAGTTCTCCGGCTCCGACCCCGAGGCTCGCGAGCGCGCGGCCCTGCGGGTGATCGCGCTGTCGTTCTTCGCGCTCGCCGCCTACGTGGGCATCGAATCGGTCCGGGCGCTGTCCGGTGCGGCCGAGGCGACGCCGTCCACCGTCGGGATCGTGCTGGCGGCGCTGTCGCTCGTGATCATGCCGGTGCTCTCGCACGCCCAGCGCCGGGCTGGCCGCGAGCTCGGCTCGCGCAGCGCCGTCGCCGACTCGAAGCAGACGCTGCTGTGCACCTACCTGTCCGGGGTGCTGCTGGTCGGGCTGCTGCTGAACAGCCTGTTCGGCTGGTCGTGGGCCGACCCGATCGCCGCACTCGTCATCGCCGCCGTGGCTCTCAAGGAGGGGCGCGTCGCCTGGCGCGGGCAGCACTGCTGCTAGTGATCCGCGCCGGAAATCCGTGGTGTAAGTCGGCAGATCCAGGTTCTCGCCGGTCGTGCCGGCCGGCGTGGAGCTGGGTCGGCGAATTATCCCGCGGATTTGCGGCGCGGGACACTAGATGGGGATGGCGTCCGGTTCCTTGCCCGTCACGGCGTAGACGGTCTCGCGGGCCACCACCACGGCGTGGTCGGCGAAGCGCTCGTAGTAGCGCGCCAGGAGCGTGACGTCGACGGCCGCGGGCACGCCGCAGGGCCACGCCGGGTCCATGAGCACCCCGAACATGTGGACGTGCAGGGCGTCCATCGCGTCGTCGTCGGCGTCCAGTTCGACGGCGAGGATGACGTTGCGGGTGCGGGCCACCTCGGCCGCCTTGAGCGCGAGCTGGACGGCGACGCGGCCCATCTCGGCGAAGTCGTCGCGCACCTGCCCGGGCAGCGGGCGGCCGCGCTCGGCGGCCTGGGCCACGTGCAGCGCGAGGTCGCCCATGCGCTCGACGTCGCCCGCCGTCCGGATCGCGGACACGACCTGGCGCAGGTCGCCGGCCACCGGGGCGTGGAACAGCAGCGCGTCGGTGGCGATCTCCTCCACCTTCGCCCGGAGCGCGTCGACGTCCGCGTCGGCGGCCACCACCTGCTGCGCCACCCGTTCCCGGCCCTCGAGCAACGCGTACGTGGCCCGTTGCAGGGCGCCGGCCACGGTGGTGCACATCTGCCCCAGCAGCTCGGAGAGCTCGTCGAGCTGTCGGGGGAGGGGGGCCGGGGGCATCGCGTCAGACCGTGAGCGGGCCGGGCATCCGGCCGGTCACGACGTAGACGATGCGGCGGGCGACGGCGACGGCGTGGTCGGCGTAGCGCTCGTAGAAGCGGGCGAGCAGCGTGATGTCGACGGCCGGGCCGACGCCGTGGCTCCAGCCGGGATCCATCAGCACGCTGAACATGTGCCGGTGCAGGTCGTCCATCGCGTCGTCGTCGGACTCCAGCTCGGCCGCCGCGCCGAGGTCGCGCGACCGGATGACGTCTCCGGCCTTGCGGGCCAGCCGCACCCCGACGGTGCCCATCTCGGCGAAGTAGGGCGCCACCTCGGCCGGGAGCACGGGCTGCGGGTGCCGGCGGCGGGCGGCCTGGGCGACGTGCAGCGCGAGGTCGCCCATGCGCTCGATGTCGCCCGCTCCGTGGATGGCCGACACGACGATCCGCAGGTCGGTGGCCACGGGGGCCTGCAGCGCCAAGAGGGCGAAGGCCTTCTCCTCGGCCGTCGCGCGGATCTCGTCCACCCGGATGTCCTCCGAGATGACCTGCTCCGCGAGCTGGAGGTCGGTCTCGAGCAGGGACCGCGTGGCCTTCTCCATCGCCTCCGCGACCTGGTAGCACATTCCGGCGAGCTCGTCCGCCAACTGGTCGAGTTGTTCCTGGTAGACGTCACGCATGCGCTGCAGAGTAGTCGGATTGTCCGGACCGGTCGCGCTGGACGGGGTGAACCCGGGGTGAACGCTGCGTCGATCCGTGCGATCAGGAGCAGCTCGACGGCGCCGTGGTGGTGGTCGTGGCCGCCGGGGCCACCGCCTGTGTGGGGGCGCGGACGACCTTGTCGAAGGACCGGCCCAGCACGAGCTGCAGCACACCGCTGGCTCCCGGGTCGGGCACGGTCGTGGCCGACGGCACCGTCCCGGCCAGCAGGCCCGCCGCGGCGGCCTGGTCAGGGGAGTAGCGGATCACCGTCTGGGGGGTGGGCTGGTCGGCGTTGGACACCGTCCCGATGCCGAACCCGAGCTGCTTGAGGGTGTCGCCGACCCCGGCCGCCAGGCCGGTCTGGCCCGAGGCGTTGAGCAGTTGCACCGTCAGATCGGCGGGGGCGGGCCCGGTGTCGGTGGCGCTGGTGTCGGTGGCCGCCGCAGGCAGTGGTGCGTCCTTGCGCAGCGCCGAGAACAGCGCGGCGGCGTCGGCGTCGCGAAGCACGGCGTTGTCGCGGGTGCCGGAGGTGGTGGGCACCGACGTGAAGGTCACGTCGTTCATGCCGCGCAGCGACAACGAGAGCGCCAGGATCTCGCTCAAGCCGGCCCCGTCGGAGGTGAGCGCGGCGCCCAGCGCGGGGCGCAGGGCGGCGATGCGGGGGACGTCGAGGAGCCGGGTGCTGGTCAGCGTCGAGTCGAGCACGCCGGCGAGCACCTGCTGCTGGCGTTCGATCCGCCCGAGGTCGGCAGGCGGGTCGCCGTCCACGTCGGCGGCGCGCACGAAGTCAGCGGCCTTCGCGCCGTCCAGGGTGCTCGTGCCGGGGTCGGCGATGACCGGGCCCAGCGCCTTGTCCAGCACCGGCTGCGTCACGCAGACCTTGACGCCGGACACGGCGTCGACGACGGCGCCGAGCCGGTCGAGGTCCAGCCCGACGTACTGGGTGATCGCGAGCCCCGTGAGCTGCTGGACGACGCGGGTGGCGCAGCGTGGGCCGCCCATGTCGAGCGCCGTGGCCAGCTGCGTGCGGGCCTGTGCCGGCACGGTGTCGGACGTGTAGGACGCCGAGGCCGGGTCGAACCGCTCGCAGGGCGGGCGGTTGATCTCCAGATCCGTGGGGACGGACAGCACCGTCATCGGACCACCGCTCGCCGGGACGTGGGCCACCACGACGGTGTCGGGCCGCGGCGAGGCCGTGGTGGCGCCCGATCCCGGGGCCGAACCCAGGTCGGTGGCCACAAGCAGCACGTTCTGGGCGCCCTTCTGCGCGTCCGCGTCGACGATGGCACCGGACCCCGCGTCGAGCGCTGCGACGTTGCGGATCGCCGAGCCCAGCCAGCTCTGCGTGGCCCAGCCGGCGGTGGTCGTCCCGAACACGAGCGCCGCCAGCACCAGTACGGCCAGGCGCGTGGGGCCCGGCAGGGTCGGGCGCCATGTGCGCTTCGGCGTCTCCTCCGGTTCGTCGGCGTCGTCGTCGTGACCCGGGACCGCGAGCCCGGCGTGGGCGGCGGTCAACCGGATCAGCGTCTCGTCGATCCGCTGGGAACGGGTGTTCTCCGCCTCGCTGCGTTCGGCCCGTCTGGTGCGTTCGGCCTGCTCGCTGACGTCAGGGGCGCCGGAGCCGATGTCGCCGGGCTTGGGCCCGACCGGCGCACTCGTGACCATCGTCAGCTCGGCGGCGGACTCGCCGGGCCGGTGGCGGCGGCCGGGCGTGCCTCCTGCGGACGGCGATGGAGGGACCGGGCTCCGACCGGCCGGGACCTGAGGCGTGGCGCGGGCAGGAGCGCCCTGGCCGGTGGTACGCGTGGTGGTCGGGGCCGGTCCGGGCGGCGCTGCCGTCCGGAGGGCCGCTCCGTTCGGGACGGTCCCCCGGGGGACCGCTCCGTTCCGGGTCGCTCCGTTCGGGGGTGCGGCGAGACGCGGACCGTGGCCGGGGCCGGTGGGCCGGCGTCGGGGATCGGGACCGGCCGGCTGCGGCAGGCCGGAGCGTGGCGGGCCGACAGGAGGCGGTGCGGCGTGGGCGGGCGCGGCCTGTGTCTCCGTGGGTGCGGGCGGAACCGCTGCGCTGTGCCGGGACCTGCCCGGTGCCGTCGCCGGTGGTAAAGCGGGCGGCGGGGAAGCCCGGTACCCGGGCGGCTCGGGAGCGCGGCGCCGACCGGTCACCGGTGGTGCGCCGGGCTCCGCGTTCTCCTGCTGCTCCGCGGCCCGGCGACGGGCCGCCCGGCCACCGGAGGACTGCGCGCCGTTGCGGGCGAGGATGTCGTCGACCGATTCGGGCCGTCCGGTGGAGCGAGCACGGTTCCGACCGTCCTCCACGCCACCTCCCGTACACGCCCCCAGTCCACTCCCGCCGACCTTACGGAGAGGCGACGCGCAGGTCACAGTCGGGTGTCGGCCCGCCCCACCTGGGTGATGGAACGGCGTCCACCCGCGGGACCTGCGAGGCGGACCAGCGCGGTGCCCGCATCGCGGTAGGCGACGGCGTTGCGGCCGGAGTTCTTGGCCGAGTAGAGCAACGCGTCCGCTGCGCCGACCAGCCGCTCGACGTCGGTGAGCGGCCCGGCCGAGTGCGCGAGCCCGATGCTGACGGTGACGCGCAGGCGGGGGTCCAGCTCCTCCCACGGGTGGTCGTCCACGCGGTGGCGGGCGGCCTCACAGGTGCGCACGGCGTCGTCGGGGTCGCAGTCGGGCATCACGAGGGCGAACTCCTCGCCGCCGTAGCGCGCGCAGAACGCCCCCTCGGGGAGACCTGTTCCCAGCTCGGCGACGATGCGCTGCAGCACGCGGTCGCCGAAGCGGTGCCCGAACGTGTCGTTGACCTGCTTGAAGTGGTCGGCATCCACCAGTGCCACGCAGAGCCCCGCGGATCCCCGGCAGGCCGGGTCGCCGAGCAGTGCGACGAGCCGTTCGTCGAGGTAGCGGCGGTTGTAGCTGGACGTGAGGCTGTCGCGACGGCTCAGCTCGCGTGCCTCGGCGTGCTCGCGGCGCAGGCGGTCCATCTCCTCGGCGGGCACGGGCTGGCCGTGCAGCAGGCGGACGGCGGCGCGCAGGTGCTCGTAGGCCTGCTCCCAGTCACCGTGGGCGGCGAGGCCCTCCGCATGGACGTGTGCCGCGCCGCCGCTCCCGCCGCGCCGTGCGACTCGTCGACACCGTCGATCGCTGTGCGCACCATGACCACCGTCCACCTCCTCCGTCCCCGTGCTGTCGACGGTTCGGAAGGCGGTCTTGAGGTGACGCACCCGGTCGTGCGGCGTTCCCACCCGACCGTGATCGCAGTGATCGACTAGCCGCCGGAGTGATCGAGTTCGGCGCCGAAGGGGACGGTCGGGTCGTCGGGATCGTCGAGCCAGTGCTCGGGGAGCACCACGCGCCCGGGACTGCCCTGACGGCCGCGCGGCCCGTCGGCGTCGGCGGGGAAGTGCTGGTCGTGGTCGAGCTGGGCGAGCAGTTCGTCGAGCTCGTCGAGGCTGCCGACCAGGCCCAGGCTGCGCCGGATCTCCGGCCCCACTGGGAAGCCCTTGAGGTACCAGGCGATGTGCTTACGCATGTCGCGGATGCCCTTGTCCGGGCCCATGTACTCCTGCAGCAGCACCGCGTGGCGGCGCATCGTGACGGCCACCTGGCCCAGCAACGGTGCCGCGGGGAGCGGCCTGCCCGCGAACGCGGCCTCGAGGTCGCCGAACAGCCACGGCCGGCCCAGGCACCCGCGCCCGACGACCACGCCGTCGCAGGCCGTGCGCTCGACCATGGCCAGCGCGTCGGCGGCGCTGAAGATGTCGCCGTTGCCCAGCACCGGGACCGCGGCGGGCAGGGCGTCGCGCAGCCGGGCGATGGCCGTCCAGTCGGCCTGGCCGGAGTAGCGCTGCGCCGCGGTGCGAGCGTGCAGGGCGACGGCCACCGCGCCGGAGTCGACGGCCCGGCGTCCGGCGTCGAGGAACGTGTGGCGCTCGTCGTCGATGCCGATGCGCATCTTGACGGTGACGGGGATGGAACCGGCGTTGTCGACGGCGGCCTTCACGATCTTCTCGAACAGCCGCCGCTTGTAGGGCAGCGCCGCCCCGCCGCCCTTGCGGGTGACCTTGGGGACGGGACAGCCGAAGTTCATGTCGATGTGGTCGGCGAGACCCTCGTCGGCGACGATCTGCACCGCGCGCCCCATCGCCGCGGGGTCCACGCCGTAGAGCTGCATCGACCGCGGGGACTCGTCGGCCCCGAACGCGATCATCCGGCGGGTGAGCGGGTTCTTCTCCACCAGCCCGCGCGACGTGATCATCTCGCACACGTAGAACCCGGCGCCCTGCTCGCGGCACAGGCGCCGGAACCCGGCGTTGGTGATCCCGGCCATCGGGGCGAGCACGACCGGCGTCGCGGACGTGTAGGGCCCGATCCGGAGCGGGCGGAGGGTCGTCGGAGCACTCACGGTGTCCTAGTGTCCTCGCCGGTCGCCCGTGATGTCGACGCAGGGGACGGCGGATGTCGCTCGTCACACCGGATCTCGCCACGCGTGTCCGGCGTCGGTGGCCGTCGCCTTGGCGTGATGATCACCGAGCAGGCCCGCCCGTCTCCGGTGAACTCCCACGACTCCGTCGTGCTCGCGCTGCCGGCGCCCGTGCCGTCGGTGAGGTCGAGCAGATCTCGTTGCGCGGGTTGGCGTAGGCCGGGTCGACGCTGGGTTGCGACGGTCCCACCCATCGTTTGTCACGAAACGTCACGAATACTGACCCGTGGTTACTCCCGGCGCGTGGCGGGCGGGAGTGGAGGGCCGGGCCGTAGGCTGTCAGCCGTCGCCGCACCCTTGTCTGCGGCGGTCGGGCCTCTAGCTCAATCGGCAGAGCAGCGGACTTTTAATCCGCGGGTTCGGGGTTCGATCCCCCGGGGGCCCACACAATCCGCAGCTCACAAGGCCAACGCCGTGACCCGCTCAAGATCACGGGACACTTTTGGGACGCTTTTGGTCTCCAGCGCCCTCGTCGAAGAGGTTCTCCAGGACGTCCGCGGTCTCCCGATCGGTGAGCCGGCGCCCGAGGTAGCGGTCCTGCGTCATGCTCACCTTGGAGTGCCCGAGCTGGTCGCTGATCTTCCGGGTGGACACCGCGGCGTCGTCGAGGAAGCTCGCGACCGTCTTGCGCAGCGTGTGGCTCACGAACCCGTCCATCTCGGCGCCGGCCTGCACCTGCCGCCAGATCTTGCGGACGTTCGACGGGTCGCGCCAGGCGCCGAGCGAGTCCGGGAAGATCGGTTCCACACCCGGGCCGATCGCGAGCCGGCGGCGCTTCAACATCGTGACGGCCCAGCTGGGGAGCGGGATCAACCGCTCGCCCTTGCGTCCGGACTTCGTGGACGGCAGCCGCAGCAGGCCCACACCGGTCCGTCGGACGAGCCGCCAGCACACGTCCACCGCGGCGGCGTCGAGGTCGATCTCCGACCAACCGATCGCCAGGCACTCCCCGATCCGACAGCCCGTCGCCAGCATCATCCGGGTGAGGTCGGGCAGGTCCCAGGTCCGCGCCTGCTCGCTCGCCTCGACCACGTCAAGCCACTCTTGACGCTGCTCCCCCGACAGCGCACGAGGTTGACGTCGGGGCGGGCTCTCGATCCGACCGACCTCCCGAACGGGATTCACGGTCACCGCGCCGTGCCGAGCCGCGTAGCGCATGGTCCCTGATACGACGATCTTCGACGTGCGCGCGCCGCTCACCGAACGCTGCATGATGACCGTCAGCGCGCGGTCGACAATGGGCGTCGTCACCTCCCGCACCCGGAGCTGACCGAGGGCCGGCCGCACATGCCGCCGCAGGATGGACCGGTAGGTGTCCAGCGTTCCGGGGCTGCGGGTGCCCGCGTCGACGGCGCGCTCGATCTCCGCCAACCAGAGGTCCGCCACCTTGCCGAACGTCGTCGAGGGCGAGACCTCCGCGACCTTGCCGGGTGCCTGGCGTTCGACGAGCGCGGCGCGCAACGCCCGTTCCGCCGCCGCCCTGGAGACGGCCCGCCGCTTGACCATGCGGACCACACCGTCGAAGTCGCGGAACTGGACGCGGGCGATCCACGCACCACCGTCCTGCCAGGTCTTGATCTTCCCGTAGCTGCCGAGCGGGAGTGGGGGCCGCGCCATCACGCCGCGCCGTCGTCGAGCGATTCCAGCCAGCGCAGGACGTCATCCGGGCGGTACCGCAGGTACTTGCCGACTCGTCGAGCCGGGGGACCGGTGCCGCTGCTCCGCCACGAGTAAAGCGTCTGAACAGGCACCCGCAGGTACTCCGACACGTCCCGCACCGTCCACAGCGGCGCGATCAACGGAACCTCAGTCATCGGGGCTTCTCCTCACGCTGCTTGATCGTCGGTTGCCGAACGGTTCTGCGGTGGATCTGCCATGGCGAGCTGGGCGGCGTCGTAGTCGGCTTTCCACCGTTGTCGCTCGCTGATCGCCGCCAGGAGCAGCGCGGGCCGGGTGGGCACGTCCGGGTCGCCGGCTTTCGTGCGTTCCCACTCGAACGGCCCGTCATCGACGGCGTAGCCGGGGCGGACGCCGGCCTTGTCGAGCAGTTGCCGAACGAACGCGCCCCGTTCGGCGCGGTGGTCATCGAGGGTCTTGCCCGACCACTTGCGCGACACGAGCACGCGGCGGCCGGCGATGCCGAGGTGCTCAGGCTTGTGGGCCTTGCCCTTGCACTGCCCCGGCACGGTCGCGAGCCGGGCGCCCTTGGGCTGGACGCCGTAGAGCAGCCACACCCCGCAGCGCGGCGAGCACGGCGTCACCCGTAGCTCCGCGACCAAGCGGTCACGATGACGGCGGGCCCGGTCGGTGACGTCGTCGGCCAGGCCGGCGGCATGGGCGACGTCCTTGGTCAGGTACTTGGTGAGATACCCGACGTGCCGCCCGGCCTCCTCTGTCCCGCCGAGGATGCCCTTCACGTGCACCTGCGCCCCGAACGTCACCACATGCGAGGGCTCGCCCAGGTCCTCACACGCCGCGTCGAACGTCGGCAGCGGTTCCCGGGTGTCGGGATCGACGAACCCCTTCGTGCGGTCGTCCCAGCGCGGCACGTTGTCACCGCTGTAGAGCTGCCGGTCGTGCGCCGGCCACCACACCTGGTGATAGGTGGCGGCCGCGATCGCCCGCAGCTCCGCCCTTGGGATGCTGCCCCGGATCGCTGCGTGGAAGTGCGGGGCGCCGCGCCGCTGCGGCTCGATCGTCCCGAAGTACTGCACATCCCAGCCCACACACCGCCGGGTGTTCTGCCAGAACCGATCGAGCAGGGCCGGGAAGTGGATCGCATCCCGAGCCGCGCGCCGGTAGTCGTAGCGGTCCGGGTCGAGCGCGGCCCCATCCCCGTCCACCCGTCCATAGCTGTCGAGGGTGAGCGTGAGGAACGTGGAGGGCCGGTACTTCTCCCCGAACACCTGCCCGAGCGTGCGCTTCTCCACCGGCCGGCGGGGAAGGTTCGGTGCGTCCTGCCGCCGCCGCGTCGACCGCTTCCGGACCGGTCGGTCGGGTGGGTCGAGGGGTTCGAGCCGGCCCCGCACGCCGAGCCCGCGCAGTTGCTCGTCCACGACCTCCACGGCGTCGCGGATCTCCTCACACTCGCGCTCGTCGCCTTCCTCCCGGGCGTGCTGGTAGGCGGCGTGCAGGTCGGCCCGGACCGCCATGAGTTCCTTCTGCCCCTTGGTCGGTTCGGCGGGCTTGGCGATCGGTTCGTGCTCGAGGTGCCAGCCCTCCCGGCACTGGACCATCCGTAGCCGGCGTTGCTTCTCCGCGCACGGCGGGCACATGTCGTCGCGGCGGGCCCCGCACGGCACCGGCACCACATCGACCCGGCCGGAGGTGAGGTCGATCCTCCGCAGCGCCAGCGGGCGGACGCAGACGCCGTGATCTTCGGCGAGCTGCCGGGCGACGTCGCCGGTGAGGGCGAGCAGGGCCTTCTGCGCGCGGGTGAGCTGGTCCTGATCCACGAACCCGGCCGGCGGCCCGTCGACGGCCACGAGGGGCGTGCTCATCGGTCACCCCCGGCCGGTGAGCTCTCACGTGCCCGCTGTTCGGCGAGGGCACGGGCTGTCAAGACGGCGTTGACGTAGGCGATGTCAGCCCGGTCCTCTCGGCGCTCCCGCAACCACCGCTGCACCCACCACCAGATCTTGTAGCCCAGCGTGGTGGCGGCGAGCACCGCGAGAACCTGCCCGACCAGCACCTCCAGCCACGGCAGCACCGCCGACGCGCAACCCAGCGCGCAGATCGCGTAGACGCCGAGCATGATCCGCTCGTACTCACCGCTGGTCCGGAGGCTGTTCATGCCATGCCCCCCGCCGGGACCGAGGCGAGCGCAGGCAGAGCGTGTGGCGCGGCGGCCATGACCGGCTGGCGGGCACCGGTGACGAACTCCTCCAGCTCCTTGATGGTCTCGTCTGGTACCCACCCGGCGCGGACGCGCAGCGGTTCGCGGACGCCTTCGCCGAACAGGTAGCCGACGCCGGGTTCGTGCTCCCCGATCCGGTTCGCCCACGCGCCCCGGTCGTAGGCGTGCTCGCCCAGGACCATGCCGACGTGGGACTTGGACGCGACGCGCAGGCAGACGCGGCGCGGGAACAGCTCCCGGACGGGCACGGTGTCCTTGGTGGGCTCCTGGACGTACCCGCGGACGGTGTAGCCGAGGGCGCGGCCCTGGGTCGTCAGCAGAGCGACGCGTTCGGTCATGGCTTCGCGGGTTTTGCGGTCCCCGACGTAGCGCATCAGCGCGCCGATCTCGTCGAACTCCAACAGCTCCAGCGGATGCTCGCGGCTGATCGGGACCAGGCGGTGCTGGCCGGCGAACGCGAGCTTGCGCGCTTCCATGCCCTCGATCAGGTCATCCAGCAGCGCCAGAGCGTCCTTCGAGGACACGGCGTAGCGGTGGAACACCCGCCGCCCGTAGGCCAGCTCCATCCCCTTGGGGTCGATCCCGGACACCCGGACCAGGCCGTCCCGGATGGCCGGGGCGAGGCTGACGATGGGCGACCACGTGTGGGAGTTCTTGCCCGCCCCGGTCGAGCCGGCGTAGAGGGTGTGCCCGCCGGCCAAGGGCTGGTACCAGTCGGTGCCGTACTCGGTGCGGCCTGACCACACCTTGCGC
Source organism: Mycobacteriales bacterium (assembly GCA_038231335.1). Lineage (GTDB taxonomy): Bacteria > Actinomycetota > Actinomycetes > Mycobacteriales > Pseudonocardiaceae > Pseudonocardia. The sequence goes on along the minus strand of JBBRLM010000020.1, from coordinate 5,068 downwards.
AGATCCAGACTCGTACCGAGGGTGCCGGCCATCGGAGTGAGCGGCAGGCAGGCCACGGGGTCGGCGAGCCGGTCGCGGCGCTGGTAGTCGATCGACACCCGGTCCGGTCCGAGTTCCCGGATCTGGCAGCGGGTGACCCCGCGGGCCACGGCGAGCTGCCGGGCGGCGGCGTCGAAGTCCTCCGGGGTCTGCCCGGCGACGAGCTTCACGTGCACTTCGTCCCATGAGCCGCCCGAGCGGACCGCCACGATCCGCGGAAGCTGATCCGGACGCGCCTTCGGCTTGGGCTTGACCGCGGAGCGCCGGAACGGGGTCACCTGCACCGTCATCGCGTTGTCCGAGTCGGCGACGACGAGGCCGCAGGCACGGAGCCAGCCGGGCATGCGCGGGGCATAGACCATCCAGCGCTGCCACCACCCGCGCAGGAACCGGCCGGCGAGAGGCTCGAACGACTCCCGGCCCAGGACGCGCCAGCCGAGCAGAACGAGGGCCAGGCCGCCGACGGCCACGCCGAGGGAGAGCGCGCCGAGCCAGTGCAGCCACACCAGCAGGACCGATGCGGAGAGTGTGCTGCGCCAGTGCCGGACCATCCACCGCCCGGTATTCCACACCCCCTTCACCAGCAGCCAGGCGGTGAGGAACACGACCGCCACCGCGGCCAGGGCCTCCAGGAACCGGGTGAGGGCCTGGCCGATCTTGTGGAGCGCCCACAAGCCGACTCCGGCGCCGGCGGCCCACACCGTGAGTTGTGCCGTGGTCATCACGCCACCTCCCGGACGTCGGTCGAGGTATGTGCCCAGCGCTGGTGCGCGGCCTGGCGGGTGACCCCGAGGCGGGAGGCGATCTCCGCCCACGAGTAGCCGGCCGACCGAAGCCCGAGCACGGCGTCACCGATCGCCGCGTCGAGATCGGCGGACAGCGCGGCGAGCGCGGGTAGCGCCTCGACATCTCCGGCGGCGATGCGGCGGCCTGCGGCGCGGATGATCCGGCGTCCGAACGCGGTGAACTCCTCGTTCTCCACCACCCGGGCGCGGCGCCCGGTCGTCAAGGTGGCGTTGACACGCGAACCCCTGTGCGCGCTCACGCCGCCACCGCCCCAGGCAGGGCGACGGTGGGCCGCTGGGCGAGGAACAGGGCGTGGCGTTCGTCGGGGGTGGTGCCGCCGATGACGCCCCAGCGGCGGGCCGGGTCTTCTCCGGCCATGGCGTCGAGCAGGCACGCGGTCTGGACCGGGCAGCCGGCGCAGACCCGCTTGGCCACGTGCACGGCCGGGGCGCCTGGGGTGAGGTTGACGGGGTAGAAGATTTCCGGGTCGACCTGGGCGCAGAGTGCGGCGGTGCGCCAGTCGCGGCCGGCGGGCTCGGCGATCATGCCGACACCCCCAACTCTGCCCAGTTCGACAGGGAGCCGGCGGCGTCGGAGGTGGGGCGGCGTTCGGCGCGGGCCTGCCAGTCGGCGGCGGAGTCGCGCCAGAACCGGGCGTGGTCACGCTCGGCGTGCTCGGCGACGATGACGGCTTGGCCGAACAGCAGTGCGTGCGGGCCGCCCTGGCGGTAGGTCTCGCGTGCCAGTACGGCCCACCAGGCGGCGATGCGTGCAGAGATCAGGGCCAGCCGGGCGCAGCGGGCCACGTTTTCCAAGTCGCCGCGGTGCGGCATCGCGTAGGCCGCCTCCCGGTCGCCCTTGCACGCGGCGAGCGCGGCTGTCACGCGGGGCAGGACGTCGTGGTACTCGGTGGTGTTCATCTAGATTGGTGTCCTTCCGGACGCTCGGTTCCTTGCCAGGGGTTGGGACTTCAGGGAGATCAGGAGGGGAGCCCGGTTGCCGCCGAGCTCCCCTCCGTCAGCAGTGGTCAAGCCGCCTCCTGGTTGTGGGAGCGCGGCGCCGGCTTCCCACCCGACTGCGGCGCCCGCATGCCCAGCGCCCGGAAGCTGAAGGCGATCCGGCCGCGCTTCTCATCGACGTACGGGGTGACGGTCAGGCCGTCGAACTCCACCGGCCGGAACGGCATCCCCGCGATGGCCTCCGGCGGGATCGGCTGGTGCGGGGCGGAGATCTTCACCGTCACCGTCTTCATGTCCTTGCGCGCCTCCGGGTCGGCGTCCAGGACCGACACCGACCACACGAGCAGCCCGGACTCCTTGTCCACGGCCTGCACCGCCTTGCCGGGGCTGGACTTGTCGAAGTCCCGCACCGCCTCCACATCACCGACGACGTAGGCGCCGTGGGCGAACACGTCACCGTGATTGATCTTGATTCGGCCGCTGAGAGCCATCTGGGTTCGACCTCCGTAGCGGGTGCTGCTCACCCGAGGTAGCGGCCCTGTTACCGCCACCTCTATTGAGACACACCTCGCCCGGTATGTCAATAAAACCACCTCTATCTACCTCAGCAGCCTCTCCAGGGCACTACCGCTACCGTTATCAACTGCAAACACAGGAGGCGAGATGGGCACTACCGGGTACCGCGAACTGGCCGCGATCCTGCGCGAGGCGATCCAGCAGGGTCAGTACACGCCGGGCGCGACCCTGCCCAAGCAGGACGAGCTAGCCACCCAGTACGCGGTCAATGTCAAGACCGTCCGCAACGCCGTGGCCCTGCTCGAAGCCGAAGGGCTCGTGACCCCGATTCGCCGCCGCGGCACCGTCGTGCGCCAGCGGCCCCCGATGCGCCGGCTCGGCGTCGAGCGCTACAGCAAGCAGAAGTGGAAGTACGGCGACCTCGTCGCGTTCGCCGCCGACCGCGAGGCGTCCGGGCAGATGTGGAAGCCCACCGACCAGACCCAGACCGTCGCCCAGGTCGGCGCCGACGCAGAGATCGCCGAAGCGTTCGAGATCGAGCCCGGGACGCCCGTCTACGAGCGAGCCCGGCTGGTGAAGGACGGCGACCAGCCGACCCACACCCTCGTGAGCTACTACCTAACCGAGCACGTGGCGAACACGCCGCTCGTCGACCCGACGCCCGGGCCGGCCGGACGCGGCGGCGGGTTCGCGGTGCTCACGCTCCAGGGATTGGAGCCCGACCACATCACCGAGTCCTTCCACGCCCGCATGCCCACCCCCGACGAGATCGAGCAGCTCGACCTCCCCGCCGGCGAGCCGGTGATGATCCTGGCCCGCCGCACCTACACCGCCGACGGAACGCTGATCGAGGTCGCCCGCGGCGTGCACTCAGCGTCGCGGTTCTCCTGGACCTACTCTTTCGCCATCCCCGACTGAGGACACCAGCCATGCCGGCAACCGTGCTGAACGACCAGATCCGCGGCGACGTCGCCACGCTCTGGGACTTCAACCAGATGCACCACCAGATACGGCCCGTCGACCTCGGGATCGGACTCGGTAGCCACGACCTCGGCGTCGCCATCTACGCCGCCGAGCTGTACCACCGCGGCATGTTCCCCACCGTCGTGTTCAGCGGGGCGAACGCCCCCAGCACCGTCGAACGCTTCCCCCGTGGCGAAGCCGTCCACTACCGCGAACACGCCCTGCACCTCGGCGTCCCCGACAGCGCGATCCTCGTTGAGTCCCGAGCCACGAATACCGGGGAGAACATCGACTTCACTCGCGCCGTCGTCGAGGCCCACCATCTCGATGTCGGTTCGGTCATGCTGATCTCGCGGCCCTACCAGCAGCGCCGCGCCTACGCGATGTGCCGGCTGCGTTGGCCCGACATCGATGTCACCTGCGCATCCCAGGACGTGCCACTCGACGACTACATCAACACGATCGGCGATGTCGACCGTGTGGTCAACATGCTCGTCGGCGACACCCAACGCGTCTGGGTCTACCCCGAGCACGGATGGGCCATCGAGCAGCACATCCCCGACAACGTCCGCGACGCCTACGACCGACTCGTCGCAGCCGGCTTCACTCGCCGCGTGCTCGACCAGGCCGAATAGACCAAGAACCGGGTGTCCTCAGAGGAGAGTTTGAGTGGACCGTCGGAGTGTCGGACTAGGAATAAAATTCTTCCTTGCGCTGCTTCTCACCATCATCGCAATAGGGAACCTCGTCCTCCTCGTAATAAGCGGCCGAAATGATTGGGTGCTGGACGTCGTCGTTGGTTTCGTTGCCCTACTAGCAGTGCAAGCGTGGTACCAGTTCGTTCTCGCCCGTCGCAAGTGGCCTCGCTCCGGCCCTGCCTGAAGCTTCGCATCGCGAGCACTGGATGCGCCAAGACGCACTGCCCGAGCTGCGCGCCGGCGGCCGCGCTGCCGAATCTGTCTCTATGGGATCAAGGCGCCGCCTCCGGCGGCGCGGGCCGGCCACGCCGGCCCAGCCGACTCGCTCACTACACCTCCGGCCCGTTCGCGGCCGGCTGGCCCGGCTACCCGGCCCTCACCTCCGACGCAGCGTCTGATCACGAGCCGATCCGCACAAAGCGACCTGCAATCAGCTGCGCTCGGCGTCTACCGTCCACGAGTGCCGACCACCGCAGCCATCCTGACCTTCCTGCTCGGCTCCGCGATCTTCGTCGTCGTACCCGGCCCGAGCGTTTTCTTCATCCTCGGGCGTGCGATCGCACTCGGGCGACGTGCCGCACTCGCGACCGCAGCCGGGAACCTGCTCGGCGTCCTCGTTTTGGTCGTTGGCGTCTCGGTCGGGATCGGGACGCTCGTGGAGCGCTTCGCCGTCGCCCTCACGGTCCTCAAGCTGCTCGGTGCCGGCTACCTCGTCTGGCTCGGGGTGCAGGCCATACGCCACCGCGGCGAACTGGCGGCAGCGGTCAGCGACCCTGCAAGAGTGCCCAAGATCGGCCGCGCACTTCGCGAAGGCGTGGTCGTAGGCATCACCAACCCCAAGGCGATCATCTTTTTCAGCGCAGTGCTTCCCCAGTTCGTCGACACAACCCGACCCGGCCCCACCACGCAGATGCTCGTCCTCGGGCTGCTGTTCTGCGTTCTGGCCTCCGGCATGGACGCGCTCTGGCCTGGGTTCCGCAGCTGTCTTCGGGTGAAAGTGCCCGGATAGGGGGTCTGAGCTGGGGAAACGGGTGTCGGCCTGGTGACGTGTCGTGTCACTAGGCGCGGCTGTTGTTGCTGGTCAGCGTGTTGGGGTTTGCTCGGGGT
>JBBRLM010000019.1:0-103576 GCA_038231335.1 Mycobacteriales bacterium | reverse complement strand
GACCCCGAGCAAACCCCAACACGCTGACCAGCAACAACAGCCGCGCCTAGTGACACGACACGTCACCAGGCCGACACCCGTTTCCCCAGCTCAGACCCCCTATCCGGGCACTTTCACCCGAAGACAGCTGCGGAACCCAGGACCGGCGGCCGGGCGATAGGTGACAAGTTTCAAGGTGTGACTTTCTCGTCGAAGTGGCTCGGGTCAGTCGATATATGTGCGGGTTGTTGGCCGTAACCGCCGTCAGTTGACGAAGAGAGATTTCGTGGCGGGGTGCGGCAGAATGGCGTTCTCCGGCAGGTCCGCCGACCCCCAGTAGATGCGGGCTGCGCTCTCCTTGACCTTGCTGCGGACGTTGTCGAGGTCGGCGACGAGACGGCCGCCTCGTTTGACCGGGACCCCGCTGACCAGGACGGTGTCGATGTCTCCCACGTTCGCGTGGAAAACGACCGCGGCGAGCGGGTCGAGGACCGGGGCCATGTTGAGCGAGGTCGCGTCGATGAACAGGAGATCGGCCACCTTGCCCTGCACGATGGAGCCGAGGCGGCGCTCCTGGCCGACCGCACGGGCCCCCTCGATGGTCGCGAAACCGAAGACGTCGCCGAGCGTCAGCTCGTACCCGTCGGGCCGCGGCTGCAGTCCTGCCCGATGGAGGGTGCGCTCGACATCGAAGGTGGAGCGCATCTGGGAGAAGAAGTCCTCGGAGCCGCATCCTGCGGAGTCCAGGCTCAGGCTCGGGCGCACCCCGGCCGCGAGCAACCGACCGGTAGGCGGAGGAGCGAAGATGTGCGAGTCGACCTGCGGGCACAGCGAGGCAGTGCCGCCCGTGTCGGCGATCAACCGCAGTTCGTGGTCGGTCGCGCCGGTGAGGTGCACATAGGTGACGTCGTCGCCCATGATGCCCGCCTGGTGCATCGCCTCCACCGAGGCGAAGGGCTGGTAGTTCTCGTCGAGCGAGGCGATGTGGACGGAAATGCGCATGCCCAGGTCGCGGGCGACCTCGAACTCCCTCTTGCACGCCGCCATCGAGACGAACCAGCCCGGTTCGAGGCCCAGATAACAGGACGACACCAGCGCGTCGTCGTCGGGGAGGAGTTTCCGCGTGCGGGCCGCTGCCTCGTAGGTGCGTGGCACATCGTGATAGCGCGGCAGTTCCGAGGGAACGGTGCGGTCCCCCTTGTAGCCGTGGCCGAAGACGCTCCGTCCGCCGGCGTCCTTGAGTGCCTGGACACCGGCGTCCTCCATATCGGAGGTGGTGACGTTGTGCGCCCAGTCGAGAAGGGTCGTGATGCCGGCATCCAGTGCCGTCAGGCGACCGAGGAGGGTGCCGGCGTAGATGTCGTCCGCGGTGAAGCGGAGTGAGTAGGCGCCGTAGAGGTCGGAGAAGACCTCGAACAGGTTGAGGTCGTAGATCAACCCCTTGTAGAGCGACTGCCACAGGTGCCGGTGGGTGTCGATGAACCCGGGGCACACGATGTAGTGGGAGCCGGCGACCACTTCCGCGTCCGCCACGTCGAGGCTCGAACCGATGTCCGCGATGAGGCCGTTTCGGAGGAGGATGTCTCCCCGGAAGGTTCCTTGCCCGGTACCGGTGATGATGATCGCCTGCTTGACCAGGGTGGGCCTGCCGGGGTCGAATCCGGCCTGCTGCAGATCGATCGCGGCGGTGGCGGTGCCGTCGGCCATGGTGGCTCCCTGTCTGCACGACCGGAGCCCACAATGGCCCGGTGGTGTTTCGAGGTTAGGTAGCGGTCAGGACGCTCATCAACCGGCGGATGACGTGCTCATCGTGAGGCGATTGACCTGGCCACTCGGGCGACGGGTCAAATGACCCACGTGTCGGGCTCCAGCCGGCCACTACCATGGGAACGTGACAGGGCTTACAGCGCAGGAGCTGGAGGATGCAGGCTCACGGGTACTGATGCAGAGCCGCATGATCGCAGCTTTCGCGCGTGCCGCATCCGTCATCGCCTGGGAAGGCTCGATCCAGGTCGTGCTCGACCGCTTGGCCGAGGAGGTCCTGATCGCGAGCAGCGCGACGTCCTGCGCACTCGTCCTCGTGTCGAGCTTCGGTCAGACGGTCGATCTGTACGGATCGGCGGGCTACCCGGAGGGCTACGTCGACAGGATCAGCGAGGCCATGGCTCTCCGGACGCCGATGGTCTCGCTCGAGGCCTACCGCTCGCGCGTGAAGGTCACCCGCGACATGGCGAGCACGCTGGCGAGCGACCCGCGCTTCGCGCCCTATGCCGAACTGGCGCGGAGCGCAGGCTGGACGACCATCGTGTCCATTCCCCTGATCGTGCGGGAAGAGCGCGTCGGCGTCCTGACCGCGCTCCACAGCGAAGGCCACGAGCCGGACGAGGTCGACATCTCGTTCCTCAACGCGATGGCCGATCACGGCGCGATCGCGATCCACACCGCCCGTCTGATTGCGGAGTCGAAGGAGAAGGCGGCGCTCGAAGAACGGAATCGGATGGCCCGCAGCATCCACGACGCGGTGTCGCAGTCCCTGTTCTCCATGCGGCTTCGGACCAAGGCGCTCCAGATCGCCGCTGAACGGGTGGAGGATCCGACCGGGAAGCTGCTTCCGGGCCTGCTGGCACTCGAGATGGTCGTCGACCGGGCGGTAGACGACATGCGGGCGCTGGTTCTCCATCTCCGCCCGCCGGACCTGCGCGGTGCAACTCTTGCGGAGGCGATCAAGAGGTACACCGAAGTCATCTGCGATCGAGAGGCTTGCCTGGTCGAAGTCCGCATCTCCGACGAGATTCCCGCGCTGTCCCATGCCGTCGAGATGGAGGTCTATCACGTCGGACGCGAAGCGATCGCGAACGCGGTCGATCACGCGAAGGCCTCTCGGCTGGGGGTCGAACTCCGCGTGACATGGCGCTCCGGTGTCGGCTACCTCCACCTGAAAATCACCGACGACGGCGTCGGCTTCGACCCCGAGGAGCGCCGGCCCGGGCACGTCGGCATTGCCAGCATGCGGTCCCGAGCTGGGGAAATAGATGCGGAGCTGACCATCGCGAGTGGCGCAGCCGGAACAGTCGTTCAACTCGAAGTGCCCATCCCGACAACACCGACGGAGCGCATCCGATGACTGCGGCACAGAGAACGGCTGCACAGAGAACGGCGGCCATCCATGTTCTCATCGTCGACGATCACGCCGTGGTGCGCGAAGGCATCCGGTCGCTGTTGGAGATGTTCGACGACATCGTCGTCGACGGGGACGCAGCAGGCGGCGATGAGGCGTTGGCCGTCCTCAACAAGCTGGCATCGACCGGGTCACTGCCCGACCTCGCGATCGTGGACATGCGGATGCCGGAGCTCGACGGGGCGGCGACGATCGCACAGATCTCCGCTCGTTATCCGAGCGTGGCCACGCTCGTGCTGTCGAGCTACAGCGACGGACACTCCGTGCGCAGCGCGATCTCGGCCGGGTGTCGTGGATACCTGCTGAAGGACGCGAGTGCGGACGAGTTGGTGTCCGCCATCCGCCGGGTCCGGCTCGGCGACATGCCGATAGATCCGGCGGTGGCCAACGTACTCGCCCGGCCGCTGCGGGCCGAAGGGCGTTCCGTCGACACGCTCACCCCTCGCGAGCGCGAGATTGCCGGTCTGCTGACCGGCGGTCTGTCCAACCAGGACATCGCACAGCGACTCGTCATCAGTGAGCGCACGGCGCGCACCCACGTCTGCAACGTCATCGCCAAGCTGGGCTTCTCGTCCCGCACCCAGGTTGCGCTTTGGGCTACCGAGGCCGACCTGAGCCCGAGAGCGTGACGTCGTAGCGAGTCAGCAACTCGGCCAACCGAACGTGGTACGCGTCCACAGTGGCGAGTTTGACGTCCTCGTACCCCCGGACCAGATCGGGCAGGTCGGCAATCTGCGTGGCCAGTCCGACGTTCTCGCCGGTCAGGTCCCGCACCACCGTGTCGATGACGTCCCGGTACTCGCTGACGAGTGCCCGTTCGACACGGCGGACATGGGCGTAGCCGAACGGGTCGAGGACCGTGCCGCGGAGCCGTCGGGCGGCGCCGAGGGCGGCGTACACCGAGCGGAACCACGGGCCGAGCGTGATCTTGTTGCGCATACCCAAGGCGCGCAGGGTCGGTGGATGCAGCCGGTAGGACACGGTCGCGCCCGCACCGAACTGCCTCCGTGCCGACTCCGTGACCTCCGGCAGGAGTGACAACCGGGCGACCTCGTACTCGTCCTTGTACGCCATCAGCTTGTAGAGGTGCTGCGCCACGGAGACGGACAGGGCGACCGAACCCGGCAGCGCCTGCTGCTCGGCCCGGTACGTACGGGCGACGACCTCGACGTACTGCTCGGCGTAGCGCCGACTCTGGAAGGCGATCAGCTCACCGATGCGGAGTCCCACCTTCCCGGCGAGTTCGGACCCGATCGGACATCCCACCTGCGAGAGCAGCGTGGCGACGACCGACTCGTCGGGGGCCACGCGCGAAGCAGACGGCGTCGGGACCGCCGCGTCGAATGCCCGGCGGTCGGCGACGTACTGACGGCCCCGCCGGAAGGCCTGGATGTTCTCCTCCGTCCGTACGCCGTTGAGGCGGATCGCCTGCTCGACCGCCGACGCCGCGAGTGGCAGTGCGCCGAGCTGATGGGCGACACCGATGAGGATCAGGTTCGCGAACTGGTCGTCGCCGAACAGCGCCGCGCTCGTGCGGCGGGCATCGATGAAGACGGCCTCCGTCGCCCGGGTCGCGCGTCGGATATCGCTGATGAGCGGACCGGTGTCGGGGAACGGGGTGCCGACGTCGGTCACCATGGCTCCGGTCGGCGTCCTCGCCGTGGAGACGACGGCGAGCGTGCGCTGCGGGTCGGTGGCCGCCAGGTGGCGTTGGTCGGCAGCGGCCAGCAGATCGGACCCGATGTAGAGGTCGACCTCTCCCGAGGCGGCCTTGTGGGCGACCGTCCCGGCGTCCGGCCCGATCTTCACGTCTGAGATGACGACGCCGCCCTTCTGCGCCACCCCGGTCTGGTCGAGCGTGGTCACGGGCTGGTCGTCGATGGCGGCGGCGGCCGCGAGGATCTGCGACAGGGTCACCACGCCGGATCCACCGATGCCCACGATGCGGGTGGTGCGGTGGCCGGAGCCGGTCGCTGTTCCCGGCTCCGGAAGGGAGTCGAGGCTGACCTGCGCGCGATCACGGGCGACGTGCTTGCTCGGCTTGATCGTCAGGAAGGCCGGGCATTCTCCGGAGAGGCAGGAGTAGTCCTTGTTGCACGAGTGCTGGTCGATGCGTGTCTTGCGACCGAACTCCGTGTCGACCGGGTGTACGGACAGGCAGTTGGACTTGCGCCCGCAGTCGCCGCAGCCCTCGCACACCCGCTCATTGATCATCACCCGCTCGACCGGATCGGGCACGAGACCCCGTTTGCGCTTGCGCCGCAGCTCCGTCGAGCACTCCTGGTCGTGGATGAGGACGGTGACCCCGGGGGTGGAGGCCAGCAGTTCCTGAGCCTCGATGATGCGGTCGCGGTGCCATACGGTGGCGCCGGTTGCCAGTCGCACACCGCGGTAGGTCTTCGGGTCGTCAGTGGTGACGATGATCTTCCGGACGCCTTCCGCGGTCAGGCTGCGGGTGATGTCCGGAACGCTCATCGCCCCTTCGGCGTGCTGGCCGCCGGTCATGGCCACGGCGGAGTTGTGGAGCAACTTGTAGGTGATGTCGACCTGGCCGGCGACCGCAGCGCGGACGGCGAGGCTCCCGGAATGGTGGAACGTCCCGTCGCCGAGGTTCTGGAACATGTGCCGACGCTCGACGAAGGGGGCCATACCCAGCCACTGCGCGCCCTCGCCGCCCATCTGGGTCAGGCCGCTGACCTCACCCACCTGCTGGGCCGCCATGCCGAGCACCAGGCCATGGCAGCCGATGCCGCCACCGACGAGCGCGCCTTCGGGGACCTTGGTCGATGTGTTGTGCGGGCAGCCGGAACAGAAGAAGGGCGTGCGGGTCACGAGCGGAAGGGAGATCCGCCGCTGCTGCGAGCGCGTCCTGTCCCTCCAGTCGCTCACCGAGGGGAAGTCGCCGAGGGCGAGAAGGCGGGTCGCGAGCACCGCTGCGATGGTGTCGGGGTCCAGTTCGCCACTGCTGGCGAACGCGGTCGAACCGTCGGGGTGCCGCTTGCCCGTCACGACCGGCGCGTTCGCGCGTCCGTAGAGCTGGTCCTTGAGGACCGGTTCGAGGAAGGCCCGCTTCTCCTCGACGACGATGATCTCCTGCAGACCCTCGGCGAAGGACGAGACCACACCGGGCTCGACGGGATTGATCATGCGTAGGTGTAGCAGGCGCACGCCGCGTCTTGCCCGCTCGTCCTCGTCCAGCCCGAGCGTCTCCAGTGCCTGGCGGAGGTCGAGGAACGTCGTGCCTGCGGCCACGATGCCGACCCGGTCGCCACTGCTGTGGCCGCTCACCTCGTTGAGTGCGTTGACGGCGGCGTAGCTCCGTGCGATCTCGAGCCGGATGCCGTTCCTGCTCTCCTCGAGCCCACCGAGAACGGGCTGCAGCAGACTGGCCGTCACCTGGTGCCGGTACGGCCGCCCGTCGACGAGCACCTCGGGCAGCACGGGCGCGAAATCGTCCGGACCCAGCATGATCTGCCCGGCGGCGTCGGCCACGTTGGTGGCGATCTTCATCGCCACCCACAACCCGCACGCGCGGGACAGGGCCACGGCGTGCATCCCCAGGCGCAACGCCTCGGCCGGGTCCCCGGGGTACAGGGTCGGCATGCCCAGGTCGGCGAGGAGTTGTTCCGATGCTCCCGGGAAGGTCGAGGACTTCGCGGCCGGGTCGTCGCCGACCAGTGCCACGACGCCGCCGTCGGGATGGGTGCCGGCCAGGTTGTTGTGGCGCAGGGCGTCAGCGGAGCGATCGAGGCCGGGGGATTTGCCGTACCAGAACCCGACGATCCCGTCGACGCGCTTCTCGGGGCGGGTGCCGGCCAGCTGGCTGCCCTGTACTGCCGTCGCCGCGAGCTCCTCGTTGACGGCGGGCCGGAACACGATGTCGTGTTCGGCGAGCAGCTCCCGTTGACGGCCCAGCTCGAGGTCGTAGCCACCCAGCGGCGATCCCTCGTACCCGGAGATGAACGCGGCGGTCGAGCGGCCCGCGGCCAGGTCGAGGCGCCGGACGTCGAGCGGGAGCCGCGCCAGGGCCTGCACACCGGTCAGGCTGACCGTGCCCTGTGTACGCCGGTAGCGGTCGGTGAGCGGGGGAGGGGCGACGTCGGTCACGGAGTACGTCCTGTCATCGGAATCCGAACTCCTTCTCGATCACCGGGTCGGGGATGACGAGCAGTTCCACGCTGAGGTCCTGGTCGGTCACCATGTAGCGGGCCGCGGCCGAGCCGATGGCCATCTCGCCGTGCAGGTGGTAGCCAGCCCGCCGGACGTCGTCGACGGTCGCTGCGTAGTCGGTCGTCGACCGTGAGCCGACGGCGATGTTGAGCAGGCCCTGGTCGCAGATGCGGTAGCCGGCAGGCCGGGGCCGCGGCGTGGAGGACCGGTACCGGACCAGCTCGACGAGGATCCCGCCGGCGTCGAGCACGCAGGCGTCGGTGTCGGCGGGCCGGGCGTCCCAGAGCGTCTCGTCTGCCGGTTCGTGGAGCCTGATGCCGGTGGGGCGCATCCCCAGAGCCGACTCGAAGCAGGCCCGGGAACGGTCCAGGTCGTCAACCACGGCCCGGATGAAGCATGTTGTCACGGGGCTTGCCCGCACGGATCGTGCGTTGCCGGCGAGCGGGCTGCGCTCACGCAGCTCGACCCAGACCCCTTCGGGATCCCGAGTGCATGTCCGGCGCGATCCCGGGTCTCCGAGCACCGGGCCGAGAGGGCTTCCCGACGTCCGGACCCGGTCGAGCGCAGCGTCGAAGTCCTCGACGTGTATGCCGATCAGCGAGTACCCGACGTCGGTCGGCGCCCGTGTGCCGGCGGCCGACTCCGGGTCGTCGAACCGGAAGAACTCGAGCTGGAAGAAGTCGTGGGAGTCGAGCAGCCAGAAGATGTCGCACTGCAACGAGGGGAGGCCCGTCATCGCTGCGGCCTCGGGTCCACCCATGCCGCGCACCTCTCCGGACTCCGTGAAGCCGAGCACGTCGCGGTACCACCGGGTGGTGCGGTCGGGGTCCAACACGGTCATCGCGATCTGGACCAAGGGCATGGCGACGGGGGCGGTCACGCGAAGACGTCCAGGTTGTCGCGGAGGAAGTCCGCGAACGAGCGCGGCTGGTTCCCGGTCAGCGTGGCCGTGACGTCGGTGATCGGGTTGTGCCGCCCGGTGTCGTACATCCGGTGCAGGTCCACCAGGGCGTCGGCCAGCCAGTCCGGGAGTCCTGCGGCGGTGAAGCGACTCCGGACCTCCGAGGCGCTGATCTGGTGGTAGTCGACCGGACGGCCGATGTGGTCGGCGATCTGGGCCGCGCAGTCCGGGTACGAGAGAGCGTGCGGTCCGGTGATGCAGAGGGTCTCGCCGTTGTGTTCCCCGCGGCGGAGCACCGCGGCCGCCACCTCGGCGACATCCCGGGCGTCGACCATGGTGACCGTTCGGTCCGGGGCGACGGCGGCGGAGATCGTGCCGTGTGCGCGAATCTCCGCAGCGAACTGCAGGCCGACGCTCTGCATGAACGTGTGTGGTTCCAGGACGGTGTAGGCCAGTCCGCTCTTCGCGATGCTCTGGTCGTTCTCCCAGTGCCAGCGGCTCAGCGAGCAGAGCGCATCGGGCGCGCTGGTGTAGACCGAGAGCTTCACCACGGCCTGGACGCCCGTGTCCACCGCGGCCTCGAGAATCGCGTCCTGTGCGGCGGTCTGGTCGGGTTCGGCGGGGGTGAGCAGGAACAGCTGCGACACCCCGTCGAGGTGGTCGCGCAGCGCGTCGGTGTCGTGGATGTCGCCCACCACCACCTCGACACCGGGAAGCCGGATGGTCTCCGCCGAGCGGTCGCTGTGGGCGAGTGCCCTGACAGGAGTGCCCGACGCCGAGAGACTCTCGACGAGTGGGCGTCCGATCTGCCCGGTGGGTCCGAGAACGAAGATCATGATGACTCCGGGCTGCTCGAGGGGAAAGGGGATGGGACGCTCGCGACAGGTGTGGCCGCCGCCAGGACCGAGTCCCACACAGGGGCGTCGGCGAGGGTCCTGCGGAACCGGGTGAACTCGCGTTGCCGGTCCAGCGCGACGACGCCGGCCAGCCGAGTGCCACGCCGGATCAGGGCGAGGTAGGCGGGCTCGTCCGGGCCGCCGTCGAGGAAATGGATCTCGTCGCCGTCGGGGGCGCCGGCGATCTGCAGCCGCGCGTGGTGCTGGTCGGACCAGACGTAGGGCACGTCCCGGTACGGATCCGGAGCGCCCAGCACCGCACGCGCGACGTGCGTGCCCTGCCGCACCGCGTTCGTCCAGTGCTCCACCCGGACCGACGGCCCGCCCCCGCCGCCCGGTCGACGAGCGACATCGCCGACGGCGTAGACGTCGGGCGCGGCCGTCCGCAGGTGCGCATCCGTCCGGACACCGTCCTCGAGTTGCAGCCCGGACGCGGCGAGCCAACCGGTGCAGGGCACACCCCCGACCCCGACGACGACGACGTCGGCCGGGAGCCGGGTGCCGTCGTCGAGCTCGACGCACCCGGGGCGGCCCGCGCCGCGGATTCCGGCCACGGTCTGCCCGCACACCACGGTCACCCCGCGCTCGCGGTGCAGTCTCTCGACGGGGCGGACCAGGTCACGGTGGAGCGCATCGGGCATCAGGTGGCCGCCGCCCTCGACGATCGTGACGTCGAGACCGAGCGTGGCCGCGGCCGCGGCCACCTCCGTGCCGATGAACCCACCGCCGACCACGACGACCTGCGGCCGTCCCGCACGGAGATCCTTCCGGAGGGCTCGGGCGTCGGCCAGCGACCGCAGCACGTGCACGCCGTCGAGTCCGGTCAGGGCAGCGGGGCGCCGGGGAGTGAGCCCGGTGGCGAGCACCAGCCGGTCGTAGTGCAGCTCGTCATGGCCGGTGCTGCCGGCGGAGACCGCGAGAACCCTCCGCCCCGTGTCCAGCCCGGTCGCGGTGGTGCCCAGGAGCAGCTCGATCTCCAGCTCCGCCACGCGGTCCGCCGTCCACAGCCGCACGTCGTCCTCGTCGAACTCGCCGGTGAGGAACTCCTTCGACAGGGGCGGTCGGTCGTAGGGCTGCTCGGGATCGGCGTCGACGAGCGTGAGAGGCCCGTCGTGCCCACCCGCACGAAGCCCTTCGACGGCCCGTACGCCTGCGATGCCGGCGCCGACCACGACGATCTTCGCGGTAGCGGCCAGCGCGCCGGTCACGCGTCGCCGTTGCGCAGGGTGTCGGCGAACTCGTCGGTGCCGGTGTGCAGCATGATGTCGCCGTCGACGTCGTCGCGCCCCGTGAGATCCCGGGCCGCGTCCTCGTAGAGTGCCGCATAGCCCCGCGACCGCCCGTGGACGATCTCCCACCAGTTGCCGTCGAGATCGGCGAAGTAGAACGAGTAGGCGCCGTGCTGATCGAGCGGCTTGCTGATCCTGCCGAGACCGTAGTCGTCCTTCGCCCGGCTCAGCGCCTCGTACGCGTCCTCGACCGCTTCCCGGCTCGGGACGTCGATACCATTGTGGTCGAACATGCCCATCGTGCTGGGCTCGCCGGTCTCCACGATGACGTAGACGTGGTCGGTCCCTTTGCGGATCAGCATCGAGACCGTGCTGACCTGGATCACGTCGAAGCCGAGCACCTCCTCGTAGAAGCTGCGCGAGGCCTGAAGATCGAAGGACGTCAGGGTGCCGTGCGAGATCATGGTGACCGGGATCAGCGGTGTGGTCGTGCTGCGGCTTCTCGTGATCTGGGGCATGGGCGAACCTCTCTCGTGTGGTGTGGGCGAGTAGGTGGCGCGGTGTCAGCGACGGACGTCGACCGTGATCTCGAGGCCGTCCATCGAGGGCTCGTAGACGAGCTGGCAGGCCAGCCGCGAGCGGGGTTGCCGCTGGGGGAGACCGGCGAGCAGTTCTTCCTCGTACTCGTCGGGGGGCTCGAGCCCGCCGAACCGATCGTCGTCGCTGACGACGACGTGGCACGTCCCGCACATCGCGTTGCCGCCGCAGAGCCCGATGACCCCGACCTTGAGCGGCCGCAACTGGAGCATCAGACTCCGCCGGGCAACGGCCTCGAACTCCTGCCGCACACCGGCCTGGCTGTGAACGATGATCATCCGGGCTCCTTCGACGGGATCTGGGAGCCATTGCACTCGAAGTGGGGACCGCCCCGCGTCGGGCGAATGACCCGTCGACACGCGACCCTTGACCTGCCTGCGTTGCGCCGATGCCGTCCGCGCGGTGCGCTCGCTGATCACCAGGCGGTCGGCGATGTCACGGTGGGGCAACCCGCTGATCATCGGGGTCACCTGTGTGGTGGCCGGCGGCTCAGCAGGTGTCCCACGACCAGTCGATCGCGTAGCGGTCCAGGACCGCCGCCACCCGGGGGCGTGCTTCGCGTTCGGCGCGGACGGTGGTGTGCAACGTCGTGTCGTCCACCCGCACGTCGCCGGTGACGCCGAGGGCATCGAGCTCCGTGCGCACGACCCGGCGGGTGGCGTCCGCGCGCAGGGCAGGGGCGTAGACCTTGCCCACCGCGGTCAGGGGCATCTCCGGGATCAGATGGACGTCCTTGGGCGCGGCCGCCGGCTGGGGGACGCGGGCGGAGGCCCAGTCCCGCAGCACCGCAGGGTCGACGTCGGAACCGGAGTGCAGGGTGATGTACCCGATCAGGACCCCGCCGGGCTCCTCGTGATGGTGCTCGCCCTGTTCATCGCCTTCGCCTCCAAGTACCGTCCCTCGATCATTGGAGAAGAGAGCGGTCGGCATCCACGTCCTTATCGTCGACAACCACGCTGTGATATGCGAAGGCATTTGCTACGGCGACGGCCATTCCGTGCGCAGCACGATCTCAGCTGGGTGCCGCGGATACTTGCTGAAGGACGCTAGTCCGGATGAGTTGGTATCCGCCATACGCCGGATCAGCCACGGCGACACGCCCATGAACCCAGCGGTCACCGACGTACTCGCCCGGCCGAAGGGCGTTCCGTCGACACACTCATTCGTCGCGAGCGAGAGATCGCGGGTCTATTGACCGGTGGTCTGTCCAGCCACGACATCGCAAAGCGGCTCGTTATCAGTTGAGCGCACGGCGCGCACCCACGTCTGCAACGGGGGCGTTCCCATACCTGAGATCAACCGAACCCGACTCGGTCGGCGTCAGCAGGTATCCATGGGTCGATCAGGACTCTCCCGGGACCACCCCCGCCGACCGTCCGCATCGCGGTGCCCGCGTCGTGCAAGCCGAAGACCCGGGGCTCGGCCACCGCGAACCGGCCGCGGCCCGCCATCGCGCAGAGCTTCGTGAATGACGAGTGGGCCGGTCGCGACGCTGGCGGACCTGGAGCCGACAGGTGGTCCATGACCCAGAACCCGGTGACCGTCTTCGACCCGAGAAACAGCGACCGTGGTTCCAGACCGGCCGGGGCGCCGCCCGCGACGCCGTAACAGAGCAGCCGGCCGAAGGTGCCGAGCGCCTCGACAGCGGCCGGTGTGACCGGGGCGCCGACAGGATCGAAGACGACGTCGAGCGGACCTCTCGCCGCGGACCGTAGGTCCGCGGCGAGGCGTGGCGAGGACGGGTCGACGGTTGCGGTTGCCCCGCGGCGCAATGCGATGTGGGGGGAGCCGGCTTCCCTGATCCCCGCAACCCGGGTCCCGACCCCCCGGTCGGCGAGAAGCGGCAGTAGGAGGGAGCCGACGGCGCCGTTCGCCCCGAACACGGCAACGGCGGTGCCGGGGCCCGGATCTCCCGCTGCAGCGATCAGGAACGTCGCGGTGAGGCCGGGTACGAAGACGCCCAGTGTTGTCGCGTCGTCGATGGCGTCCGGCACCGGGAACACCAGCTTCTCCGGCGCGGCGACGAACTGGGCGAAACCGCCCGTGCGGCAGAGCGCGGCGACACGCTCGCCGGTGTCGCAGCGGGTCCCGACGACCTCGCCTCCGGGGATCCCCGGCAGTGGCTCGACCTCGCCGGTGAAGTGGTTGGCCCCGGTGCGGCAGCTGCGCTCGTCGGACCAGTTCACCGCGCTGCGCGTCACCCGCACGAGAACCTCGCCGGGGCCGGGAACGGGGGTCGGGCAGCGGCCGACGCGCAAGGACTCGGGTCCGCCCACCTGTTCCTGCAGGACGGCCAGCATCGTGGACGTCATCCGGTCGGCGGCGCGCGTCACGGGACGTCCCACTGCAGGTCGAGGCGCTCCAGGCCGGGGGTGAGCATGTGCGGGATCCAGCGATCGTGTTGGCCGGGGCTCACCCGCAGCCCCGGAAGACGCTCGATCAGCACATCGAGGGCGACGCGGGCCTCGAGACGTGCTAGCGGGGCTCCGAGGCAGGTGTGGATCCCGCGGCCGAAGGCGAACTGCTTCTGGACGTTCGCGCGGTGGATGTCCAGGTCGTCGGGATCGGCGAAGACTGCCGGATCGCGTTGGGCGGCGGCGAGGTGGACGTACAGGTCCGCGCCCTCCGGGATGTCGACGCCGCCGAGGGTGACCGCGCGGGTCGTGGTGCGGGGCAGTCCGTGCACGGAGGTGGTGTGCCGCAGGCATTCCTCGACCGTCCTGCGCCGGACCGACGGGTCCGTGACGACCTGCTCCCACTGGGCCGGGTGCAGGAGCAGGTCGCGCACCATCATCGGGATGAAGTGGGCGGTGGTGCTCGATCCTGCGCTCAGGATGGTCCCGATCATGGTGACCACCTCGGACGTGGTGAGGGCCGGCTGGCCGTCGTCCGTGGAGGCGTGGACGAGGGAGGAGGCAAGGTCGTCGCGTGGGTTCGACCGCCGGTCCTCCACGAATCCGCGCAGCCAGTCGCTCATCGCGACGATCCGGGCGACCAGTTCGGCCAGCTCGTCCGTGCTCAGGTGCGGCGCCCCCGACAGGAGCAGGACCCGGTCGATGCCCCATCGGTAGAAGTCGGCGGAGCGCTCGAGCGGCGCCCCGACCAGGCGTGTGATCGCCTGCACGGGGAGGTGCTCGGCAAAGTCCGCCACGAGGTCGCACTGCCCGTCGGCGGACACCTCGTCGATCAGCGCATGGCAGAGCCCGCGGATCTCCTCCTCACGATCGTTGATCAGTTTGGGAGTGAAGGCCTTCTGCGCCAACGTCCGCAACCTGTTGTGCGCCGGGGGGTCGGTCGACACGAGCACCCGGTCCGGGGGGCCATCGGCGAACGCGGCCTCCAGGTCCGGGGTGAGCTGGGCGAACCGGATCACCTTGAGGGAGGAGAATGTCGCGGTGTCCCGCAGCACCTCGACGACGTCGGCGTACCGCGTCACGCACCACACGTTCTGCTGCGACAGGCGGAAGACCGGATGATCGCGCTGGGCGAGGCGCAGCCATGGGTAAGGATCGCCGGCGTGCAGAGGGTCCATCGGATCGAACAGCTGCCCGCCCACGACGGGGCATGAGGATGGCACGGCCCCGGTAGCGACGGGATCGGCACTGCCCATCCGGATCATCTCCCTCGATGGTGGCGGATGGCCCCAGGTTAGGAATGGTTGGAGGGCGTGCCCACGGACGGGAGCGGTCATTCCCGTCCGCGGAATCCGGGGGCCGGCATGGTCCCCTTCGGAGACCGATGTGGGCAGGGTGGCCCTGTGAGCTGGACCCCGGAACGCGACGATGCAGTCGTCACCCTGCTGTTCTCCCGCCCACCTGACGATCAGGTGGGCCGCCAGGATCTCCTGACGTTGCGGGCGCACCTAGCCGATATCGCGGACGATCCGACGGCGTCGGTCGTGGTGCTGACGGGCGGGCGGCCGGGCTCGTTCGTGGGCCACGCCGACCTGGCGGACATCGAGCCGATGCGGCGGGGTGTCGATGGCCGCCACGTGCTCGAGGACTGGGGAGCAACGACCACCGCGTTGGAGCTACTGCCGCAGGCCGTGGTCGCCGCGATCGACGGGCCTGCCGTTGGCGGAGGGTGTGAGCTGGCGCTCGCCGCCACGGTGCGCCTCGCCGGCCCCTCTGCACGGTTCTGCCAGGTGGAGATCACGTGCGGTGCGGTTCCCGGCGCAGGCCGCGACGCAGCGGCTCCCGGGGCTGGTCGGGTTGGGGCGCGCCGCGCACATCGTCCTGACCGGCCACGAGATCGGCCCGGACGAGGCCGTGCGGATCGGCCTCGCCGACGAGCTGGTCTCTGGGCCGCACCCCGTGCAGGCGATGCACGACTCGACGAGGGACTACGCCCGGAACAGGACCTGTTCCTGCAGGTCATCGACGGTGCTGTCAGAGACGGTGGGAGAGAGGGACGGTAGGCATGCGTGGACTCACCGACAAGGTCGTGATCGTGGCGGGAGGTGCTTCGGGCATCGGAGCTGCGACGGCAAGGCGGCTCGCCGAGGAGGGCGCCGCCGTGATGGTCGGCGACATCGACGCGGCCGGCGCCGAGAAGGTCGCGGGCAGCATCCGCGAATGCGGCGGACGGGCGGTCGCGCAGCGGTTCGACCTGGCTGACGAGTCGACGTGTGCCGCGCTCGTCGCCGCGACCGTGGACGCGTTCGGCGGTGTGGACGGCCTGTTCAACGTGGGTGCGGATCTCTCACCGGCCACCCTGGGCCGCGACACGGACCTGCTCGAGGTCCCGGTAGAGGTCTGGCAACGCGCCCTGGACGTCGACCTCAGTGGCTATTTCCGCACAGCTCGGCACGTCGTCCCGGCCCTGGTGGAGCGAGGCGGCGGCGCCATCGTCAATACGATCTCAGGGCTCGTGCTCTACGGGGAGGCAACCCGGGTGAGCTACGGCACGGCGAAGTCGGGGCTGCTGGCGCTGAGCAAGCACATCGCCCTGCGCTGGGGCAAGCAGAACGTGCGATGCAACGTCGTCGCGCCCGGACTGGTGCTCACCGAGAACGCGATGGGGGCCAACTCCGAGGAGTACCGGGCGATGGTCCTGGAGCGGATCCCGTCGCCGCGTCTGGGCCGGGTCGACGATATCGCCGCCGCGGTGGCGTTCCTGCTCTCCGATGACGCCGAGTGGATCAACGGGCAGGTGCTGCCGGTCAACGGCGGGCGGGGCCTCGGCTGAACGGTGCCGCAGAGTCAGCTCCACGACACCATCGGCGAGGATGACGCCCAGGGCCACGCCCCGCGGGTAGCCGATGGTGGGTGCGTAGGAGATCACGAAGATGCCGAAGACGCCCTGGCCGCAGTAGGGCCCGACCTGGAAGGCGATCGACTTCAGCAGTCGGCCCGGATGGGTCCGGAGGAGAACGACGAAGGGCGCCCCGGTCGGGGCCGGATCAGCCTGCTGCGCCAGGAACACCGGGCTCTCCGCGATGCGGACGCGGAAGTAGAGACCCACCGCGAGCAGCAGGAAGCTGGCCAGGAACGGCACCCTCCAGCCCCAGGACAGCAGCTGGGGTTCGGGCAGCAGGGTGACCACCGACATCGCTGCCGTGGCGAGAACCGAGCCGGCGGGTGCTCCCATGGCTGCGGCGCTGCTGGCCAGGCCGCGATGCCGGGCCGTGGCCGGCACCGCTGTCGCGTGCTCGGCCGTCATCAGCACGGCGCCCCCGTACTCGCCTCCCACCGCGAGTCCCTGCAGGACGCGGAGCACGACCAGTAGCAGCGGAGCGAGCTCGCCGACCTGGTCGTAGGTCGGCAGCAGGCCGATCAGCCCGCTCGTGATCCCCATGAGGAGCATCGTCGTCAGCATGACCGTCTTGCGCCCCAACCGGTCACCGAAGTGGCCGAACAGGACCGCGCCGCCGAGTCTGGCGACGTAGCCCGCCGCGAGCGTCGCGAGCGCGACGACGGTGCCGATCACCGGGCTGAGGTCGGCGAAGAAGACCTTGTTGAAGACCAGCGCCGCTGCCGTGCCGTACAGCAGGAAGTCGTAGTACTCGATCGTCGTGCCGAGAAAGCTCGATGCCGCAACGCGGCGGTGGCGGGTGGCGGGTGGCGGCATGGCCATGGGGTCTCCCTCGGGACGACTGGGCGCGTCGGTCAGCAAGACCCCTGGATCGGGGCGTGTTCCGCGCCACAGAGTGAAGCAAGTATTGGTAGCCAATATCTGCGTGTAGAGTAGTCATTGCTTGACTGGCGGTAGTCTGATCGCCATATTGGCTACCAATTAAGCCGCTCAGAGGAGTCGACGCCCATGACCGCGAGAGCCGGTCTCGCTCGAACCGTGCTGATCACAGGCTGTAGCTCGGGCTTCGGCCTCGAGTTCGTGCTCGCCTTCGCACGACGCGGCGACGCGGTCATCGCGACGATGCGCGATCCGGGTCGGGCAGGTGGGTTGCAGGAGCGTCTCACCGCCGAGAGGCTCGGCGGCGTGGAGATCGTGGCGCTCGACGTGACACGGCCGGAGTCACTCGCCGGGGTCGTCGACGACGTCGTCGAACGACACGGCACGATCGACGTGCTGGTCAACAACGCGGGACGGTCGGCATCGGGACCGATCGAGACCATCGGACTGGACGAGCTGCGCGGGGTGTTCGACACGAACGTCGTCGGTGCGGTCGCGTTGACCCAGGCCGTCCTACCGCACATGAGGGCGGCCGGGGCCGGCAGGATTGTCTTCGTCAGCGCACTCGGAGCCATCGTCAACACGCCGTGGATGGGCGCCTACTGCGGTAGCAAGCACGCCATCGACTCGATGGCGGCGGTCCTCGACCTCGAGGTCAGGCCGCTGGGGATCCGGGTGTCATCACTCGTCCCGGCCGCCTTCCGTACCAGGCTCGCAGTGCAGGCCGCGTCGCCCGGACCGGTGCACGAGGCCTACCGCGAACGCTTTCTGGGTTTTGCCGAGAGCTTCGCCGAGAGGGTGGAGCGCTCTGCCGATCTGGAGCCGGTCGTCGATGCTCTCCTCGAGGTCGTGGACAGCGACGACCCGCCTCTGCGCCGGCTGGTCGCACCCGGGAAGGAGGATGCGTTCGGACCGCTGGTCAAGGAGCTCGACGGCCGCCACGACCAGGACGTCGACGACCACTGCTGAGCCGGGCCTGCCCGGGTTCGACCGACGCACTCCCAGCGGCGGCTTTCGGAGGTCCGCCGGACGCCTGATCGTCCGGCTCGCCTCCGAGGGCGGGCCGGACGATCATCCCCGTCCCGACGATGGGCGGGGGAACCCGTAGTCATCGGCGACGAGCCGCGCTCAGCTCGTCGCTGTGCGCCAGTCCTCACCATCAGCGATGTCGATGGCCATGGCCCGGACGTCACGGAGCGGGGTGTCGGTCGCAGGAAAGACCTCGCCCGACGTCTGGTGCTGCTTGGCGGCCCTGATCAGCAGGCGGCGGGTGCGGGTCACGAACTGGTCGCTGGAGCCGAGGTGTTCCCTGGTGCGGTCCATGATGGTGCCCTGACTCTCCTGCAGGGCGACGTCCTCCAGGACGATGTTCCGCAGGCCTGTGAAGTGGTCGCCGCCCATGGCCTTGCGGTCCTGCCCCCACCTGGGCTTCCCGCGCAGCGATGACGTGAAGTCGTCCGGGGTCTCGAGCAGCAGCTCGAACTGGCCGGCGAGGTCGGTGCCCTCGTGCAGGGGCTCGTTGTGGTCGTACCAGATGTACCACTGCATGGTGTGGGTGTCGTCGATCGGGATGATCCCCATGCTGACCCGGTCCTCCTTGGGGCCGTGCGGGATGAACGACCAGAACGGTGCGATGTACTCGGTGACCCGGACGTAGTGGTCGCCGCCGGCCCGTGTGCGGTCAGCGCATCCCCGCAGACCGTAGGGGGCGTCGACGATCTCGTAGCGGGGCGCCGACTCGACGGCGACGTCGCCGAGCTGGCTGGTGGTGGCCGGCAGCCAGGCCTGGTGGAGCTGTCCGACATGGACGGTGTCCACCAGGCCCTCGAGGCACTGCAGCCAGTTGACGGGCGTGATGCCGACCATCGGCACCACGTGCCCTTCGGGAAGATGGTTGAACTCGAAGTCCGGCAGCGGCGGGGGGTTGTCCGGATCGCCGAGGTGGACCCAGATCATGCCGCCCGCCTCGGCGGTGGCGTGACGGTTGACCCTGACCCGTGCGGCGAACTCGGCGCGCCTGCCTGCGGGTTCGGTGGGGACGTCGACGCAGCGGCCGGAGGTGTCGAACTGCCAGCCGTGGTAGAGACAGCTGATCGTGGTGCCGTTGTTGTGCGCCAGCCCGAGGCTGGCCCGGCGGTGCGGGCACTTCTCGTCGACGCAGCCGAGCGAGCCGTCCGCGCCGCGATACACGACGATGTCGGTGCCGAGGACGCGGGCGCTGACCGGGTCGCCGCCGGGTTCGACGGCCGCGGAGCGTAGGACGGGCATCCAGAACTCCCGCATGTAGTCGCCCATGGGTGTTCCGGGTCCGACCTGGGTGAGCAGGTCGTTGTCGGAGGTGCTCAGCATCGATGACACTCCTCGTGGTGGTGGTTGCGACAGACGGTCAGTTCTCGGTGGACGCCAGGTTCACGTGGGCGAGGCGGAGCTCGCGTTTGAGGATCTTGCCGCTGGGGTTGCGGGGCAGGTCGTCGGTGATGACGACGAACTTGGGTCGCTTGTACCCGGCCAGGACACCGTGGGCGTGCTCGTGCACGTCGGCGGCGGTGAGGCCGGAGGACTGCTTCGGGACCACCACGGCGGTCACCGCTTCGATCCACGTCGGGTGGGGGATACCGAAGACGGCCACCTCGGCGACCCCGTCGAGCGTGTGGAGGGCTTCCTCGACCTCGCGGCTCGCGACGTTCTCGCCGCCGGTCTTGATCATGTCCTTCTTGCGGTCGACGACCGACAGGTAGCCGTCCTCGGTGAGGATCCCCAGGTCGCCGGAGTGGAACCAGCCCCCACGGAACGCGTCGGCCGTTTTGTCCTCGTCGTTGTAGTAGCCCAAGGCGGCGTGCGGGCTGCGGTGCACGATCTCGCCGATCTCCCCGGCCGGCACCGGGTTGTCCTCGTCGTCGACCACGAGCGTCTCGACGTTGATCGACGCCCGGCCCGCGGATCCGGCGTACGGGAGCTGCTCGTGCGGGCGCAGGATCGTGGCCAGCGGCGACATCTCGGTCTGGCCGTAGAAGTTCCAGAACCGCACGTCGGGCAGGCGGCGCGAGAGCTCGCGGAGCACCTCCACGGGCATCGCGGACGCGCCGTAGTAGCCCTTGCGCAGCGACGACAGGTCGGTGGTGTCGAAGTCGGGATGGCACAGCAGGGAGATCCACACGGTGGGCGGGCAGAACAGCTTGGTGGCCTTCTCCCGCGCGATCGTCGCGAGCAGGTCGGCCGGGTTCGGGCCGGGCAGGATGATGCTGGTGGCGCCGAGGTAGACGTCCACGGACAAGAAGCAGTCCATCTGCGCGCAGTGGTAGAAGGGCAGGGCGTGGACCTCGATGTCGTCGGTCTCCATGCCACCGTCGATCGCGCACGACACGTACTGGGCGATCAACGAGCGGCTCGAGAGCAGCACGCCTTTGGGGTGTGACTCCGTGCCGGAGGTGTACATCAGGCGCAGCACGTCGTCGTCCTCGACGACGACGTCCGGTTCCCCGTCCCCGCCGTCGTCGATCCATGCGTCGACGTTCTCCCACCCGTCGATCGGGCGTGCGTCCGACAGGCTGATCCAGCCCCGGACCGGGATCGGGAGGCCGGTGGAGGCGATGGCCTTCTCGGCAGTGCGGGCGAGGGCGTCCTCGGTGACGATCCCGGCCACGGACGCGTGGTGGAGGATGTACGCGATCTCCTCGGGGCCGAGCATGAAGTTGATCGGTACGAGGACCACGCCGAGACGGGCCGCGGCGAAGGCCAGCACCGCGAACTGCCACGAGTTGTGGGAGAGCAACGCCAGTCGGTCGCCCTTCCCTATCTCGCGGCCCCCGAGAGAGTTCGCGCACCGGTTGACCGCCGCGTCGAACTCGGCGTAGGTGACACGGCGGTCGCCCGCGACCACGGCGAGCTTGGCGGGGTAGCGGGCGGCGGTGCGCCGCAGCAGGTCGCCGATCGCGTTCCGGCGGGACCGTGCGACAGCCTGCGTCGTAGGGGAGGTGAAGGTCACCGGGGAACTCCTCGGTCGCGTGTACAGGGCTCCGACGCATCGTGTTCTGCGCCACATCTTGCTCCGAGTATTGGTAGCCAATATGGCCGCTGTCAAGCCCAGAGACTTGCGTTGATGCGTTCATCCGGTCATATTGGCTACCAAACAGGCCCAGCAATGCTGCAGGAGGTCTCCCGTGAGCGCATCCCGGTCGGACGCTGATCTCGATGTTCAGGTCCTCGTCGTCGGCGGTGGCCCAGCCGGACTGACCATGGTGTTGGAACTTGCGCGCCGTGGTGTGCAGGGACTTCTGGTGGAACGCCGGGACTTCACGACCCACTTCCCCCGGGCCCACCTGCTCAACATCCGCACCATGGAGACGTTCGCCGACGTCGGCGTGGCCGGGCAGATCTACGCCGAGTCACCGCCGGAGGACCGCTGGCACAAGTGCGCCTGGTACACCTCGCTGGGCGGTCCGACCCCACTGCACGGCCGTAAGATCGGCGAGGTCCCGGCCTGGGGCGGTGGGGCAGACGCCGAGCGCTACGCCGCGGCCGGCCCGCGCAGGTTCGCGAACCTGCCGCAGATGCGGGTCGACACGATCCTCGCCGAGCACGCGGCCCGGGCCTGGCCCGGGCGGGTCCGGGCGCACCAGGAGTTGACCGGGCTCGAGCACGACGCGGACGGGGCCACCGCCACCGTCATCGACCGGACCACCGGGCGGACCTACCGCGTCCGGGCCCGCTACGTCGTCGCCGCGGACGGCGGGCGGACGTGTGCCGGCCTGGTCGGCGTCGGGGTGTCGGGGCCACGTGCGCTCGTGGACGTGGTCAGTGTCCACTTCGCCGCGGACCTGTCCGCGCACGCCGACCCCGAGGCGCTGCTGACGTACTTCATCGCCCCGGCCGGTCACGGCAGCTTCGCCGGTGCGCTGCTGGGGCTCGGCCCGGGGGCGTGGGGGACCGAGTCACCGGAGTGGTCGATGGCCGTGGTGTACCGGATCGGCGACCCGGCCGGCGCGGACCGCGACGCGGTGATCGCCCGGGTCACCGACATCCTGGGCCTGCCCGGGCTCGACATGGACGTGAAGGGGATCAGCCACTGGCAGTTCGAGGGCGTGGTCGCCGACCGGTTCCGCGTCGGGCCCGTCTTCCTGGTCGGTGACGCCGCGCACCGCCATCCGCCCACCGGCGGCCTGGGTCTGAACACGGCCATCGGCGACGTGTCCAACCTGGCCTGGAAGCTGGCCGCGGTGCTCGACGGCCAGGCCTCGCCCGCGCTGCTCGACACCTACGAGACCGAGCGGATGCCGGTGGCGGCGCGCAACGTCGAGCACTCGCTGCGCAACGCGGGCCGCCACGGCCCGGTCGCCGCGGCGCTCGGTCTGGGGGCCGGGCAGACGGAACAGCAGGGCTGGGCCGAGATCGCGCGGTGGGACGAGGACTCCGCCGAGGGCGAGCGCCGCCGGGCCGCCGCGGCGGTCGCCGTCGCGCACAACGCCGAGGACTACGGCCAGCTCAACATCGAGGCCGGGTTCGCCTACGTCTCCACCGCTGTCCTCGACGACGGCACCCCGCGGCCGCCCGGCCACGACTCGGCGACGGAGTTCGTGCCCACCGCCCGGCCCGGGCACCACCTGCCCCACCTATGGCTCGACCGCTCGTGGTCGCGGGTCTCCACCTGCGACCTGGTCGCGCCGACCGGCTTCACCCTGTTCGTCGACGCGAACGGCAGCACCGCCTGGCGAGAGGCAACGAGCGGGCTCCCGGTGGCGGTGGTCGAGGTCGGAAACTGGGCCGCGGAGTGGGGCTGCGTTCCCGGTGGGGCCGTCCTCGTGCGGCCGGACCGGCACGTCGCCTGGCGCACCCCGGACGCGCCGGCCGATCCCGTGGTCGAGCTCGCCCGTGTCGTGCACCTGCTGCTGCACCCGCCCGCGGCGACCGGCGACGCCCGTGCGGTGCTCGACGGCATCACCGACGCCGGGGAGGCGCTGCGGGCGGGTTCGGGTCGCGATCCGCGCCTGTTCACCGTCACGACCTGACCAGGCACCACCAGACCGCCCACGACCGAAGGAATGCATTCGATGGCCGAGATCGTTTTCGGGGCCGGCACCTCGCACAGCCCCTTGCTCGCCGCTCCGCCCCATCTGTGGGCGGAACGGGCCGACCAGGACCGCGACAACCCGGAGCTCTACGACAACACCGGGGTGATCCGCGCCTTCGACGACCTCGCGGCCGCGGCCGGGACCACATTCGACCATCTGCGGACGGCGGATGCCTGGGAGGAGAGCTGGAAGCGCAGCCAGGCCGCCCTCGATCGGCTGCGTGACGACTTCCGTCGCGTGGCCCCGGACGTCGTCCTGGTGATCGGCGACGACCAGCGCGAGCTGTTCGACGCCACCAACCAGCCGGCCATGTCGATCTCCGCTGCGCCGGAGATGACGACCGGGCTGCTCGACGACCACGACTCCGAGTTCCTCAAGGAGGCCGCCACGAGCTACCTGATGGACGAGGAGTTCACCTTTCCCGGTCACGCCGCGCTGGCCGAGGACCTCGTGCGCGGCCTGATGCACGAGGGAATCGACGTCGCCTGGATGGCCTCCGCCCCGCCCGGCCGGGGTTTCGGACACGCCTACGGCTTCCCGATCCACCGGTTCCTGCAACCCGATCCGGTGCCCGTCATCCCGTTCATGCTCAACACCTACTACCCGCCCAACCAGCCCAGTCCGCGACGGTGCTTCGAGCTGGGCCGGGCGCTGCGCGCGGCCGCCTCGGCGTCCCCGATCGAGGCCCGGATCGCGATCCTCGCGTCCGGTGGGCTGTCGCACTTCGTGGTGGACCAGAAGCTGGATCGCACCGTCCTCGACGCCATCGAGGCCAAGGACTCCGAGGCGCTGTGCGCCCTGCCCGCCGAGCTGCTCAACAGCGGCTCGTCGGAGATCCGCAACTGGATCACCGTTGCCGGCGCGATGGAGGGCCGGCCCGTCGACTGGTCCGACTACGTGCCGATCGTCCGCTCCGCCGCGGGCACCGGCTGCGCGATGGGGTTCCTGGCATGGCAGTGAAGCGACGCTCGATCGAGGTAGCGGGGCTCAGTCACGGCGGGCTGCCGATCCCGCAGGCCAGCGTGGTGGGGAACCTGTTGATCTCCGGCGGCATCTCGCCACTGGACCCCGCGACGGGAGGCGTCCCGCCCGGCACCGAGGAGCAGGTGGAGCTGGTGTTCGCGAACGTCCGTCGCATCCTGGACGCGGCGGGCGGTACCCCCGACGACGTCGTGAAATGCACGGTGTTCGTGCGCAACAAGACGATCCGGCCCGTCGTGGATGAGCACTGGATCGCGATGTTCCCGGACGAGCGCAGCCGCCCGGCCCGCCACACGCTGCGCACCGACCTCACCGAACCGCTACAGATCCAGCTCGAGATCACCGCCGTGCTGGGAGAGGGCTGAAACCCATGATCATCGACGCGCACGCCCACCTCGTCGCCCCCGACTCGCTCTACGCCTTCCGGGCCCTGCTGATCGCCGACGGCGGCTACCACGGGGGGAAGCCGAAGATCTCCGACGACGCACTCGCCGAGGCCGCCGCCGGCAACGTGGCCATCCAGGACTCCGTCGGCACCGACCTGCAGCTGCTCTCGCCCCGGCCGTTCCACCTCGGCAACTCGATGTCGCCGAGCCGGATGCTGGCCCCCTGGATCCGCGCCAACAACGACACCATCGCCCGCACGGTCGCGATGCACCCCACCCGGTTCGCCGGGGTCGGCGCCCTGCCACTGGCGGCGGGGGAGCCGGTCGCGGTGGCGTTCGACGAGCTGGACCGGCTGGTCGAGCTGGGCTTCGTCGGGGTCCTGATCAACCCCGACCTGCACGAGGGACTCGGCACCACCCCCACGCTCGGCGACCGCTACTGGTACCCGCTCTACGAGAAGCTCGTCGAGCGCGACCTGCCCGTCCACATCCACTCCGCGGGTTGTTACTCCGACCGGGAGACCTACAGCGAGCACTTCGTCACCGAGGAGTCCGTCGCGATCCTCGCCATGCTGCGCAGCCCGGTGTTCACCGACTTCCCGTCGCTGCGGGTGATGATCTCCCACGGTGGCGGGTCGGTGCCCTACCAGATCGGACGCTGGCAGGCCGAGGTCCTGCACCCCGGCCTGGGCGGCGGCCCCGACACCGAACGCTTCGAGACCTCGCTGCGCCGGTTCTGGTTCGACTCCGTCCTGCACAACCCGTTCTCGCTGGAGCTGCTGCTGCGCACCGTCGGGCCCGACCGCGTGCTGTTCGGCACCGAGAAGCCCGGCAGCGGCAGCGCACCCAACCCCGACACCGGCCGCGACTTCGACGACATCAAACCGGTCATCGACGGTTTCGCCTTCCTCTCCGACGCCGATCGGCAGGCGATCTTCGAGGGCAACGCCCGCCAGGTGTTCCCCGCACTCAAGACCGTGGTGGGCTCGTGACCGCGGTCGTCACCGACGTCATCGGCCGGTTGCGGGCGCTGGACACCTGCGCGGTCTCCGACGCGCTGGACCGGCACGGCATCACCGGCGTGGTCACCGGGCTCCGGCCCCTCGCGGCGCCGCGCACCATCGCCGGTCGCGCCGTCCCGGTCCTGCTCGGCCCACCTCCTGCGCCGCAGGGGATCCCGGCCCGGCACCTCGGGACCGCCGCCGTCGACGCGTCGGGGCCCGACGACGTCATCGTCGTCGCCCACCAGGGCCGCACCGACTGCGCGGGCTGGGGCGGCCTGCTCTCCCGGGCCGCCGCGGCGCGGGGGATCGCGGGCGTCGTGGTCGACGGCGCGGCCCGCGACCTCGCCGAGGCTGCGACCGCCGGCCTGCCGGTGCACGCCCGCGCCGGCACCCCCGTCACCGCGCGCGGACGCGCCGTCGAGCACACCTGGGGCGAGCCCGTCGAGGTCGGCGGTGTGCCGGTGAGCCCAGGGGACCTGGTGCTCGCCGACGCCGGCGGTGTCGCGATCGTGCCCGCGGCCCGGGCAGCGGAGGTGCTCGCCACGGCCGAGCGGATCGCGGCGACGGAGGCTGCGATGGCCGAGGCCATCGGAGCCGGCACACCCGCGACCGACGTGATGGGCAGGACCTACGAGGAGCTGACCGATGGTGACCACTGAACGGACGGCGACCCAGCGCCTGGCCGCGCTCTCGACCTCGGGGGTCTCGGACGCCCTGGACCGGCTGGGCATCGCCGGGCAGGCCCTCGGTATCGCCCCGCTCGACCGCAGCTTCCGGCTGGCCGGCCGGGCGTGGACGCTGCGCTACGGCCCGGTGGGGCAGGACCGGGGCACCGTCGGCGACTACATCGATGACCTCGGCCCCGGTGACGTCGTCGTCCTCGACAACCAGGGCCGCTGCGACGCCACCGTATGGGGCGACCTGTTGACGATCACCGCGCACCGCCGTGAGGTGGCCGGGACCGTGATCGACGGGGTCTGCCGCGACGTCGACCGCAGTCTCGCCCTCGGCTACCCGATCTTCTCCCGCGGCAACTGGATGCGCACCGGCAAGGACCGGGTCCGGGTCGAGGCGACCCAGGTCCCGGTGTCCGTCGGGGGAGTCCGCGTCGAGCCCGGTGACCTGCTGCTCGGTGACGGGGACGGGCTCGTCGCCGTGCCGTCCGCCCGCGTCGACGCCGTCCTCGACGCCGCCGAGGAGATCGAACGGGCGGAGAGCGCCATCCGCACGGCGCTCGATGCCGGTGCGGCGTTGCGCGACGCCCGCCGTAGTGCCGGCTACCACGATCTCCAGCACGGGAGCCCGCGATGACCACCACCGCCACACAGCTCAGCTCCGCCACGGTGCACGAGGCCGCCGGGCGGATCGGCGCCCTGCCGTCGGTCATCAAGCCGCTCGCCCCTGACATGCACCTGCAGGCCCCGGCCTTCCCCGTGCGGGTCCCACCCGGTGACAACCTGTGGCTGCACCGCGCGGTGTACGCCGCAACACCGGGGGAGGTGCTCGTTGTCGACACCGGCGGCGGCTTCGAACACGGCTACTGGGGTGAGGTCCTCGCCGAGGCCGCGATGGCGCGCGGCCTCGCCGGCCTCGTCATCCACGGTGGCGTCCGGGACCGGCTGCAGCTGGTCCGCGCGGGATGGCCCGTCTTCGCCGAGCGGGTCTGCGTCCGGGGCACCGGCAAGGATCCCGATGGTGACGGCGAGCTCGGCGAACCCGTCGTCGTGGGCGAGGTGACCGTGAGCCTCGGCGACCTCGTCGTCGCCGACGCCGACGGTGTCGTCTGCGTCCCGGCGCGTCGGGCCGACGCCGTCCGCGCGGCCGCCGAGGAACGCGACGCCGCCGAGGCCGTGTACATCGAGCGGCTCCGCGCCGGGGAGACGACCCTCGCCGTCTACGGGCTCCCGTGATGCGCCTCGCCCGGCTCGGCGCCTGTTAGATTGCCGTCGACAGCGGTGGCGGGACGAGGGCAGGTCGTGGCGGCGGAAGCGGAACGCGGAGACGTGGGCCCTTCGGTGCCGCGCGGCCGTACGGTGGCCGGTGTCATCGACTCACTTCGCGACATGATCCTGAACGGCGAGCTCGTTCCCGGCGAGCAGATCCGGCAGGAGGAGATGGCGCGCGTGCTGGGCATCAGCCGCGTGCCCTTGCGCGAGGTCCTGCGCGTCCTCACCACCGAGGGGCTGCTCACCCATAGGCCCCACCAGGGCTATTTCGTCACCCGCCTCAGCGCGGAGCACCTCGATCAGATCCACACACTGCTCGAGTTTCTCGAGACCGAGCTCATCCGCAGCGTCCGTTGGCCCACTGACGCGGAGATCGGGCAGCTGCGCGCCGTGAACGCCGACATCGGCGTGGCCGCGCACGGTGGTGACATCGCCGCGGTCAACCGCCTCAACCGCGAGCTGCACGCCCGCATATTCCGGCTCTCCTCTCTCTCGATCTACCTGGCCGAGGCGGAGCGGTTCTGGACGCTGTCGGAGCCCTACCGGCTGCTGCACGTCGCCACCACCGACGCGGCCGTCGCCACTGAGCAGCACGACCAGCTGATCGATGCCCTGGCCGCCCAGGATCGCGCGCTCTGCCTCCGGGTCCTCGCCCAGCACCGCCGCGAGACACAGACCGCGGCACTCGGCATGCTGGCCAGATCCACCCAGCCCGCAGCCCGGCGACCGGTGGCCTGATCGCCGGTACTCCCGGTCAGCCCAGCCGGCAAGTACAGGAATGCCGCGGTACGGGCGACTGCTGCGTCGCGCCGGCGCAAATCGGATGTGGCATTGCACGGCGAGTCAGCGAGGCGCGTAGCTGGCCGCCGCGTCGTCAGTCCGTGTCCGACGACCAGTTGATCGCGAAGCGGTCCAGCGCGGCGGCCACCGCCCCGCGCTCGGTGGACACGGTGACGGCGACTGTGACGTGCAGCGTCGTGTCGTCCACCCGGACGGTGCCGTCGATACCGAGGGTGGCCAACTCCCTGGCCACCACCCGGCGGGTGGCGTCCGCGCGCAGGGAGGGGCGTAGATCTTGCCCACTGCGGTCAACGGCATCTCCGGGATCACGTGGACCTCCTTGGGGGGCAGCCGCCGGTTCGGGAACCCGTGCAGCGGCCCACTCCCGCAGCGTCACGGGGTCCACATCGGAGCCCGCATGCAGGGTGACGTATCCGACGGGGACCTCGCCGGCGTGGGTGTCGGGACGTCCGACAGCGGCCGCGGCCGCGACGGCGGGGTGGGCTAGCAGCGCTTCCTCGATGGTGGCCGGGTCGATGTTGTGGCTGCCCCGGATGATCAGGTCCTTCACCCGGCCGGCGAGGCGGACGAAGCCGTCGGCGTCGACGCTGCCGCGGTCGCCGGTGTCGAGCCGACCGTCCCGGACGGTGGCGCCCTGGTCGGGCTTGCCGTCGGGACCGAGGTACCCCGCGAACACCGTCGGTCCGGAGATCACGAGCAGTCCGGTCGCACCCGTTGGCAGGTCGGTCCAGCCGCCGGTGTCGGGGTCGACGTCCACGGCGGTGATCTGCTGGTAGGGGAGGCGTTGGCCGACCGAGCCGGGGCGGTGCCCGTCGGGGAACGACCGCGCGCTCGCACAGGTCGCCTCCGTCATGCCGTAGCCCTCCACGAGGTCCACACCGGTGTGCTCCAGGAATCGCGCCCGGCCCGCAGGTGCGAGCGGCGCCGCACCTACGGCCGGCACCAGGAGGCTGGAGATGTCGGCGTCGACGGGCACCTGACCCAGGACGGCGTAGACGGTGGGCAAGGCCGACATCGCCGCCACCCTGTAGTGCTCGACGAGCTGCCAGAATATGGCGTAGAGCGAGGGATCGCGGTACCCGGCCGGACGGGAGCGCCGGAGGCCGAGCGCGGCGTGTCTCGCTCTGCGTCACCTCGGCCCGCCGCAGCTGCAGCACGTGATCTCCGACGCCGGGGCGTCGGCATTGATCAGCGAGCGAGGGCTGGTCGACGCCGGTCTCAGACCGTCCGGAGTGCGTCGTGGGAGTAGCCGGCGACGGAGCGGTAGCGTCCGAGCAGTGTCTCCATCTCGGCGGTGCTGAGAACGTCCTCGATGCGGTCGAACGGTGTGTCGCCGGTGCGTTCGTAGACTTCGCGGAGGATGGCGTCCGGGGGGTTGGTGCGGTTGAGCCGGACGACGCGGCCGGTCGCCTCGCGGCGTTGGCCGTCGTAGGCGGTGAGCGCGGCGACCGGATCGGTGAACTCGGCCAGCCGGTCGGTGAGAGCGCGGGTGTCGAGGATGGCCTGACCGGCCCCGTTGGATCCGCGCGGCACCATCGGGTGGGCGGCGTCGCCGAGCAGCGTGACGCGTCCGAAGCTCCACCGGGGCAGCGGTTCCTGGTCGACCATCGGGTACTCCAGGACCTGGTCGGCCGAGCGGATGAGCGCGGGGACGTCGAGCCAGTCGAAGTGCCAGTCGGTGAAGGGGCCGATGATGTCCTCGACCGACCCGCCGCGGGTCCAGTCCCGCTCGCTGCGCTGCGGGGTGTCGAGTTCGGCGACCCAGTTGACGAGCTGGTTGCCGCCGTCGTCGATGTCGTCGCGGATCGGGTAGATCACCATCTTGCCCGTGGTGAGCCACCCGGCCCGGACCATGCTCGCGCCGGTCAGGAAGGGTGGAGCGACCGTGACACCGCGCCACATGGTGGCGCCGGAGTACCGCAGGCCGCCCTCGTCGGGGTAGAGGTGGGCGCGCACGGCGGAGTGCACGCCGTCGCAGCCGACGAGCACGTTCGCGGTGATGTCCCGCCGGCCGTGGACATCCTCGACGGTCGCGGTGACCCCGTCGTCGTCCTGGGCTACGCCGACGAGTGCGCAGCCGAGCTCGACGGCATCGGGCCCCAGCCGTTCGTGCACCTCCCCGGCCAGCCGCAGCTGGAGGTCGCCGCGATGCACCGAGTACTGCGGCCACTCGTATCCGGCGGCGACGCCGACGGGCTCGGAGTAGATGAGCTGGCCGAAACGGTTGTAGAACACGGCCTCCCGGGTGCGGACCGCCATGGCGTCCAGCGCCGGTCCGAGGCCGACGCGGTGCAGCTCGCGTGAGGCGTGCGGGAGGATGTTGATGCCGACGCCGAGCGGGGCGAGCGACGGCGCCACTTCGATCAGGTGGCACGCGATGCCGACCTCGTGCAGCTGCAGCGCCAGAGTGAGGCCCCCGATGCCGGCCCCGGCGATCAGGACGTGGTGGGTGTTCGCCATCATGTGTCCCTCGTGACGATCTTCTCGGTGCGGCAGGTGTTGACACACTCGCCGAGGCCGTCGATCCGGGTGGTCAGCACGGCACCGTCGGCGAGGTAGCGCTTGGGTGAGCGGGCATGACCGACGCCGCCGGGGGTGCCGGTCGCGATCAGGTCGCCCGGTTCCAGAGGTACGACGGTCGAGATGTAGGCGAGCAGCGCGGGCGGGTCGAACACCAGGTCGCCCGTGCGGGCCGACTGGACCACCTCGCCGTCCACGAGGCAGCTCAGCGCGAGGTCCGGGTCGTCGATGTCGGTGACCAGGTAGGGGCCCACGGGCGTGGTGTCGGCGAAGGTCTTGCCCTGCAACCACTGCGTGGTGCGGTACTGCCAGTCCCGTGCGGTGACGTCGTTGAGCACGGTGTAGCCCGCGATGGCCGCGCGTGCGGCGGTGGCGCTCGCATGCCGCAGGGGTGCGCCGACCACGACCGCCAGCTCGGCCTCCCAGTCCATCGATGCCGACGCCGCGGGCAGGACGATGTCGTCGCGGGCGCCGACGAGCGCGGGCGTGAACTTGGCGAAGAGCGTGGGGTGGGTGGGCAGCTCGCGTCCCATCTCCAGGATGTGGCTGCTGTAGTTGAGCCCCACGCAGAGGATCTTCGACGGGCGGGGCACGACCGGGGCGAAGTCGAGGTCCCCGCCGGGCCGGGTCGGGCCGTCCGCAGCAGCCCTGGCACGCCAGTCGGGGAGCGCGAGCAGCGCCCCGACGTCCGGGAGGCCCAGATCGACGACGTTGTCGCCCTCGATGCGGACGGCGCGGGTGCCACCGGCCGTGCGGATGGTCGCCAGCCTCATCGGGACTCCTCGAGCTGGGTGCGGTCCAGGTGCAGGGCCTCGTAGATCGGCGCGTCGGAGAAGGCGAACGCGGTGAGCTCGGTGTCGGCGTGCAGAGCGAACGGCATCCAGGACGGAACGGCGACGATGTCACCCACGGCGAGGGCCACGGTATCGGCCCCGAGCCGGGCCGAACCGGTGCCGTCGAAGACCTGCCAGACCGACGATCCGACGGTGCGCCGCGCCGCGGTGGCGCCTCCTGCGGTGATGCGGTGCATCTCGGTGCGCAGGGTGGGCAGCGCGTCGCCGCCCGTCGTCGGGTTGGTGAAGCGGACCGCGGCGTGACCCGGCCCGGCCACCCCGGGGTGCCCCTCGGACTCGAGCTCGAGTTGGGCGGTCAGCGCCGCGTCGGTGTGCTCCCACCGATAGGCCGGCAGTGGCGAGTGGGGGAGCGGCGCCATCCCGGAGAGCGGGCGGAGGCCGGGGCGGCCCCACAACCGTTCCCGGCGGGATCGTTCGGGCGTGCTCAGGTCGGAGACCTGTTCCGGGCCGAACTCGAAGAAGCCGGCGTCGAGCGTGTGGTTCAGGGGGATGTCGAGGCCGTCGAGCCAGGCCATCGGCCGGTCGGTGACGTTCTGGTGCCCGTGGAAGGCCCACCCGGGGGTGAGCAGGAGGTCGCCGCGGCGCATCGCGACCGGATCGCCGTCCACGACGGTCCAGACGCCCTCACCCTCCAGAACGAAGCGGAAGGCGCCCTGGGAATGCCGGTGCTCGGGGGCGCTCTCGCGCGGCCCGAGGTACTGGATCGCCGCCCACAGCGTCGGAGTGGCGTACGGGCGCCCGCCGAGGCCCGGGTTCGCGACCGCGATGGCGCGCCGCTCGCCGCCCCGCCCGACCGGGACGAGCTCGCCGGCCCGTGCGGCGAGCGGATAGAGCTCGTCCCACCGCCAGACGTGACCCTGTGCCGCGGGAGCGGGCCGGGCCGGCATCAGGTCCCCGATCTGGGTCCACAGCGGCACCAGCCCGTGCGTGGCGAAGTCGGCGTAGAGGTGCCGCAGAGCCGGATCCTGGTGTACGTCGTCGTCGGTGACCGTCATGGACGCGACCGTCGCAGCCGGAGAACGGGTCAGGAAGGTGCCCGCCCACGGGTTCTGCTCCCCGGAATCCGATGACACGATGGCCGGCATGGCAGCAGAGGGACAGGGCGGGCTCGAATCGGTGGATCGGGCGTTGCAGATTCTCGCGCTGCTCGGTGACCATCGAGCCGTGCGGGTGATGGACGTCGCCGACCACCTCGGGGTCGCCCGATCCACGGCGCACCGGTTGCTCACGGCTTTGCTGCGCCGGGACTTCGTCGTCCAGGACGCCGCGAAGATCTACCACCGCGGTCCTGCCTTCGCGGCCGCCGGCTTCGGCTCTGACAGATCGTCCGGGCTGCGGGCCGCGGTGCGCCCGCATCTCGAGGCTCTGGCGACACGGGTCGGTGAGACCTGCCACCTCGTGGTCCTCGAGGGAAACGGGGCCCGGTTCATCGACGCGGTCGAGAGCCCGCAGGTGCTCAGGGTGGGATCGAGGATCGGCATGCTGTTGCCGGCCCACACCACTGCGGCGGGGAAGGTGTTGCTGGCCGAGCTGTCGGTCGTCGACTTCTTCGCCCTCTACCCGCGCGGGCTGCCGGGGATGCGCGCCGAGCTCGCTCGCCGCACCACTCTCCAGCGTGAGCTCGGGGTGGTTCGCAAGCGCGGCTACGCCACGAACTTCAACGAGAGCGAGCGAGGGGTGACCGCGGTGGCCGTCACCATCCGCGACGAGGGCGGCCTCGTGATGGCGTCGATGGCCGTGGCGTGTCCGAGTGCCCGGTGCTCCCGCTCGCGGGTGGACTCGCTCGTCGCGTCGCTGAGAACCGCGGCGAGCACCGCCGAGGCTGCGCTGGCGCAGAAGGATTCCGCTGTGGAGAACCCGCTGGATCAAGCCTGACGCCCTGCCGGGGCCGAACCTAGGGTCGGAGCATGAGACGGCACGGGCGCCGGGACCACGGTGGCCAGCCGATCCGAGCGGGAGGTTCGCAGTGATCGACGGTATCCCGGTGATCGACGCGGTGGTGCATCCGTACAACTTGACGGAGGAGAACTTCCGCACGCCGCACGCGCGGCCCATCACCGACATCGTGTCGGGCGGCAACCGGGCGGTGGCCCCGGCTGGGTACCGGCTGCCGAAGGAGGGCTACGAGCGCGACTGGTCGGTCGACGAGGTCGCCCGTATGTCGTTCGTCGAGAGCTACGCCGACCTCGCCGCCTACCACGTGGTGCCGATCCGGGCGTTCCACGACGGGATCTGCTCGGTGGAGAAAGGCCTGGAGGCGCAGGAACGCTGGCCGGACCGGTTTCTGTTCTACGTCGGGGTCGATCCGATGGAGGGCACGAAGGCGGTCGAGGACCTCGAACGTCAGATGGAGCTGTTCCACGACGTGGCCGGCCTCAAGCTCTATCCGAACAGCTGGCTCGGCCAGGAGGTCGAGGGCTGGCTGATGGACGATCCCGAGATCGCGTTCCCCCTGTTCGAACGCGCGCAGCAGCTGGGGATCCGCACGGTGGCGATCCACAAGGCGATCCCGCTCGGCCCGGTCGAGCTCACCCACTACCGGGTCGACGACATCGACCGGGCCGCGATGGCCTTCCCCGACCTGAACTTCGAGATCGTGCACGGCGGCATGGCGTTCCTGGAGGAGACGGCCTGGCAGCTCGCGCGGTTCCGCAACGTCTGGGTGAACCTGGAGACGACGGCGACCATGCTCACCAACCGGCCCGCCGCGTTCGAGCGGGCGTTCGCGGCGCTCGTCGCACACGGCGGCCCGCGGGCGCTGTCGCAGATCTTCTGGGGTACCGGCTGCATGGTGTCGCACCCCCGGCCCCATCTGGAGGCCTTCGCCCGGGACTTCACCTTCTCCCACGAGCTGACCGACCGCTTCGGGCTCCCGGAGATCACCCCCGAGGTCAAGCGGGCGATCCTGGCGGAGAACTACGCGCGGTTGCACGGTCTGGACCTCGGTGAACGGTTGTCGCGGATCAAGGGCGACGAGTTCGACCTGAGCCGCCCCGACGGCACCGAGCCCGCCCCGGGGTACTCGACCACGGCGGTGGCTCATGCCGCCTACTGAGCGCCCGCCCCGCGGTTGGACCGACAGGTTCGTCGACGTCGGCGGCCTGCGCACGCACTACGTGGAGGCCGGCGACGGCCCGCGAACTGTCGTGCTGCTGCACTCCGGCGAGTTCGGGGCGTCGGCGGAACTGTGCTGGGAGTACAACATCGCGGCATTCGCGGAGCACTTCCGCGTCGTCGCCCCGGACTGGCTCGGCTACGGCGAGACCGACAAGGTGCACGACTTCGTGTCCAAGTCCGACCGGATGATCCGGCACATGGCCGCGTTCCTGCAGCTCCTCACGATCGACGCCGCGTACTTCGTCGGTACCTCGATGGGCGGGACCAGGCTCGTGCAGGAAGCGGCCCGCCCCGCCCCGCGACTCCCGATCGAGGCGATGGTGCTGGTGTCGGGCGGGGGATTCGTGCCCGACAACGCGCACCGCCGAGCGCTGCTGGGCTACGACGGGACCACCGAGGGCATGCGCGCCATCCTGCGGGCGTGCTTCGCCGACGACAGCTGGGCCGCCGACGACACCTACGTCGCCCGCAGGCTGGCGTCCAGCCTGGTCCCGGGAGCGTGGGAAGCCGCGGCCGCTGCCCGTCTCAAGGCGCCGAACGTCGCACCCCGACCGGACTTCGGCCAGGTGGACACCACCGACTACGAGCACATCTCCGTACCGACGCTCGCCTTCGCCGGCGCGAAGGACCTGCTGCGCGAACCCGGCTACCACCATGCGCTGCAGCGCATCCCCGGAGCCCGTGTCGAGCTCCTCGACGACGCCGGGCACCTGCTCAACATCGAACGCGCCGAGCGCTTCAACGCAGCCACGGTGCGCTTCCTGCTCGGACTGGAGACCTCATGAACCCCGACATCGTCCGTGCGGCGCTGCGCGCGGTAGCCGATCCGTGCTCGATCGCCACTGGGGTGCCGGTGGACATCGTGGCGATGGGGCTCGTCGAGGACGTCGTGGTGCTGGAGGGCGTCGTCACGGTCACGCTGCAGCTGACCAGCCCGTTCTGCATGCAGATCGGGCTGATCACCGAGCGGGTGACGGCCGAGCTCCGTCGCCTACCGGGCGTCTCCGAGGTGCGGATCGAGGTGGACCATGCGGCGGAGTGGATGCCCGAGTACATGGAGCCCGCCGCCCGGACGGGGCTGCGCACGGTCCGCCCTCTCCCGCTGGTGGCGACCGCATGAGCCCGGACATCGAACGGGTCCCGGACTACACGGGTCTGCTCCGTCTCGACGGGCGCGTCGCGGTCGTTCTGGGCGCCGGAGCGGGAATGGGCCGGCAGAGCGCGCACGCCCTGGCCCAGGCCGGCGCGACGGTCGTGTGTGTCGACCTCGACGCGGACCTGGCGAAGCAGGTCGCCGTGGAGACCGGGGGTGTGGCCGTCGCCGCGGACGTGACGCGCCGCGACGACATGGAGCGGATCGTCGCCGAGGCCGCCCGGCTCGGCCCGCTGCGTGTTCTCGTCGACGTCGTCGGTATCGCGGCGCTGGGCCCGCTGTCGAGCTTCGACGACGAGCGCTACGACCGGCAGTTCGACCTCGTCCTGCGGCACGTCTTCCTCGCCCTGCAGATCGGCGGCCGGGCGATCGTCGAGGCCGGGAGCGGGAGCATGGTGTTCATCGGGTCGATGTCCGGCCACACCTACGCCCCGGGTGAGACGGTGTACGGGGCGGCGAAGGCCGCGCTGCACCGCATGGTGGAGAACGCGGCCCGGGAGCTCGGGCCCCACGGCCTGCGCGCCAACGTGATCGCCCCCGGCTTCACCCGCACCCCCCGCCTGGACCGGATGCTGAGCGAGGACCAGTGGTCGGCCGTCGGTGCGGACATCCCGCGCGGGACCGCCGGGACGCCCGCCGAGATCGCCGGCCCGGTGCTGTTCCTCGCCTCGGACCTGTCGTCCTACGTCAACGGCCAGACCCTGACGATCGACGGAGGCATGAGCGGCTCGGTCCCTGTCCCGTTCTAGGAACCGCGCACCGAGGCCAGGAAGTCGCCGCCGTCGCCGCGGTACTCCACGTGCTCGACGTAGTGGCCGAGCGCGGCGAACCAGGTGTAGGTGACCCCCATCCGGCCCGGGATCCACGACTCCCAGGCCGGATCGGTCGGAAGCAGCTTCTTCACGGCCTCGAGGTCCTCGACGAGGACGCCGATGTGGTGGAAGGCCACCGCGAACTCCTTGCCGAGGGGCTCAGCGAAGATCTCGACCCGGCCGTCGAGTGGCTGCATCAGCTCGACGACCAGCTCGCGGCCGGTGCTGAACGCGCAGTTCAGGCGAGCCGGACCCGTGCCGCGGCCGGCGGTGACCTCCATGGCCGGCGAGAACCGCGCGAACTCGCCGAACCCCAGCGTGGACCGGAACATCTCCACCGCCCGGTCCAGGTCCGTCGTGACGTAGCCGAGCTTGTAGAACCCGGGGCCCACCAGGGCGTCGGCGAGCAGTGCGCCGTTCACCGGACGTCCCAGGCGAACCGGACCTGCTTCGGTCGGGGCAGTGTCATGTGCGGGTTCCACTCGACCGTCTCGTCGACCAGGCGCAGGCCCGGCAGCCGGTCCATGACGGTCTCGACCGCCACCCGGGACTGCAGGCGGGCCAGGGGTGCGCCGATGCAGAAGTGGGTGCCCTTCCCGAACGTCAGGTGGCGGTCGGCGCGGGCCCGGTGGATGTCGAAGTCCGACCCGGAGTCGAAGACCTCCTCGTCGTAGTTGGCGGACACGTAGGTGAGGAAGATGTCCTTGCCCGCCGGGATGTGCACCCCACCGACCTCGACGTCGCGCATCGCGGTCCGGCGCACGCCGCGAGCCGTCGGTTCGTGGCGCAGGCCCTCTTCGATCGCGTCGGGCAGCAGGCTGCGGTCGGCCAGGAGCTCCGCCCACTGCTGCGGATGGCGCAGCAGCAGCCGCAGGAACATCGGGACGAACACCGCGGTCGTCTCGACGCCGGCCACGAACATGCTGTTCAGCACGCCGATGACCTCGGCGTTGGTCAAGGCCTCGTCACCTTCGGGGGTGCGGGCGTGGATCAGCCCGGAGATGAGGTCCTCGCGGGGGTGCCGGCGCCGGTCGTCGACGAAGTCGGTCAGGAAGGCCATCATGCGGGTCGACCGCGTCGCGATCGCCTGTTCCCGTTCCGCCGACAGCGGTGGGGCACCGAGGGTGAGTGCGAAGTAGTCCTGAGCCCAGTGGTGCAGATCCACGTCCATGGACTCCGGCAGACCGGCGAGGTCTGTGATCATCAGGACGGTCATGGGGGAGGAGAAGCGGGCCATCAGATCCGCCTCTCCATCGGCCGCGACGGCGTCGATCAGGTCGTGGCAGCGTCGCACCATGGCCGGTTGCGTGGCGGCCACGGCCCGGGGCGTCAGCGCCTTGTTCGTGAGCCGGCGGATCCGGGTGTGCACGGGAGGGTCGGACAACGTCATCGCACGCAGCCCGGGATGGCCGTCGGGGAACGCGGCCCGCAGGACAGGGGAGTCCATGGGCTTGAACTTGTTCGTGTACCGCGACGAGAACGTGGCGGTGTCGCGCAGCACCGCCAGGATGTCGGCGTGTCGCGTGAGGACGTAGAGGTCCAGCGGCTCGTGATAGAAGACCGGGGCCTCGGTGCGTGCCGCGGCGAGCCAGGGCTCCGCGTCCTCCGCCGCCGCGACCGACATCGGGTCGTAGGGCTCACCGTGGGCGAACGGGCACCGTGGGACGTCGGTGAGGTGCTCGCCGGTGGCTGTCACGACGACGCCTCCACGGGACCGAGCACGTCGGCGGTCACGCCTGCACCGCCGATCGGGACTCGACCAGTGCCACGGCCTTCGCCCAGGTCTCGTCGAACGCGGTCTTCGCGTCGGCGAGGAACTGCTCGTGCGGCTGGATCCAGTAGGAGTCCGGGTAGGCGTTACCGTAGGTGCCGTCGTCGGAGAACACCTCGAGTTCCCAGTAGCCGGTGTACCCGGCCTCGATCATGGTGGCGATGAACTCCGTTGCGGCGCCCCGTCCGCGGCCCGGGTACTCCCGGTCGAACCCGCCGCGCTCGTGGACCTTGACGTCGCAGACCTGCACGCAGTTGATCCGGGAGGCGTAGGTGCGGAGTCGCTCGTGCAGGTCGGGTTCGCACCAGCTGTGGAACACGTCCACGAGGATCCCGACGTTCGGCCGGTTCACCTCGTCGAGGACCGCGACCATGCTGGGGAAGTCGGCGATCACCGAGCCGCGGCGCCGGGCGAGCAGCTCCAGGCCGATCTCGAGGCCGTGCGCGGCCGCGGTGTCGGCGATCTGCGGCAACATGCGGATCACGTCCTCCACCGGACCGACCGGCGCGTCGGCGATGCCGGACGTGCCAGGCGCGATCGCGATCGCCTGGGGCCGGAACCGGGCGAGGCGTTCGATCGACGCGCAGATGAGGTCGGCTCGTTGCTGCACGTCT
Organism: Mycobacteriales bacterium; assembly: GCA_038231335.1. Classification (GTDB taxonomy): domain Bacteria; phylum Actinomycetota; class Actinomycetes; order Mycobacteriales; family Pseudonocardiaceae; genus Pseudonocardia. The sequence continues at coordinate 64,467 of JBBRLM010000019.1, read as the reverse complement.
GTGGGCAGGCCGGGCCGGTCGAACGGGATCGACAGCACGGCGTGCATGGCAGGCACCGCGAACGAGGTGCCGAGGCCGTACCCACCGAGGAGGTCCTCGATGCGCCCGTCGTCGCCGTCGGTGAACTTCCCCTCCCACAGGCCCACGGCATCACCGCCGGTCCGGGCGACCTGCTCGATGTCGTCGACGATGCTGTTGTGCGGTGTCGAGTACGAGTTCACCGCGTAACGCGGCTTCGGAACGGTCACCTGGTTCATCTCCTCGGCGCTGATGGATGGCGATCGTCAGCGACGCTAGGTCCCTTCCCGGAGCTCCGACCTTGATCCCGGCCCGGATTCCCGGTGGCGGAATCGGCGGGGGGCTGTCACACGCGATGTGATTCCGCGTCGCGGAATCAGGCTCGTGGACCGGATGCCGTCGCCGGTCTGCTCCGTACGTTCCGCTCATCAGACGGACCGGGTGCGTGGTACGGCACCGGTCGGTCGACCCCAACGACGAGGAGCGAGACGATGACGACTGCCTCCACCGACTCCGTCCCCCAGGGACCCGGTTCGCCACCGGACGAGGTCCGCCGGGTGGCGCTGTCCAGCTACGTCGGCAACACGATCGAGTTCTACGACTTCATCCTCTACGGGTCGGCTGCCGCAGTGGTCTTCGGACCGCTGTTCTTCTCGAACCTGAGCCCGGCGCTCGGTACGGTCGCGTCGTTCGCCACACTGGCCACCGGCTACGTCGCGCGGCCCCTGGGCGGCCTCGTCCTGGGCCATTTCGGCGACCGGTTGGGCCGCAAGCGCATCCTGCTGCTGACGATGGTGATAATGGGTGTCGCGAGCGGGCTGATCGGTCTGCTGCCTACGTACGCCCAGGTCGGCGGCCTGGCACCGCTGCTGCTGGTCCTCCTGAGGCTGGTGCAGGGCTTCGCTGTGGGAGGTGAGTGGGGCGGGGCGGCGCTCCTGACCGCCGAGCACGCACCGCCGGGACGGCGCGGCTTCGTCACCGCCATCGGCCAGGCCGGTCTGCCCACCGGCGGTCTGCTGTCCACAGTGGCACTCGGCGCGATGTCGCTCCTGCCCGGTGACGAGCTGCTCACCTGGGGATGGCGGATCCCGTTCCTGCTGAGCTTCCTGTTGCTCGGCGTCGGGCTCTACGTTCGACTGAGGGTCAGCGAGAGCCCGCTGTTCGAGGCGCTCGAGTCGTCCGCGCGACGGCAGCGCAGCCCCATCGTCGATGTCCTGCGGCGTCCGGGTCCCTTGCTGCGCGGTGTCGTCGCGACCGTGCCGCCCGTGATGGCGTCGTCGCTGTTCGGCAGCTTCGCGGTCTCGTACGCAGTGGGCCTCGGTCACCCCCGTTCCACCGTGCTCACGGCCCTGAGCTGTGCCTGGGCCGGTGCCATCGTCATGACGCCGGTCTACGGTCTGCTCTCGGACCGGTGGGGCCGCCGACCGGTCTACGTCACCGGTGCAGCCGCGCTGGCAGTGCTGGCCTACCCACTGTTCCTGGCGATCGGGTCGGGTTCGACGGCGCTGCTGTTCGTGGCGTTCGTGGTGGGTTTCGCGCTGATCGCGGTCAGCATGTCCGCGGCGCTCGCAGCCCTGCTGAGCGAACTGTTCCCGACCGCGGTCCGCTACACGGGGGTCTCGGCGGCCTATCAGCTGGCGAGCATCATCGCCGGCTTCACCCCGCTGGTTGCGGGGAGCCTGCTGGCTCTGTCCGGCGGTGGAACGAATATCGGCGGAGTGGTCGTGCTGGTCGTCGCGATCGGACTGGCCGCGATGATCGCGGTCTGGACCAGGGGCGAATCGCGGGGCAGCGACCTCGCTCGCCTGGACCCGGATGCCGTGGAGAGCGGTAGCGGGTCGGCCGGGACTCAGCCGGCCGCCGCTTCGGTGGTGCGGCTCTGAGCCCGGATCAGGATCCGGCGCTGTACTCGATGTGCGCGGTGAGTTCCGCGACGGCGCGGTCGCCGTCGCGGGTCACCGTGGCCTCGAGTATGCGGCGGTGCTCAGCTGCGACGTCCCGGCGGGGGCCGTCGCCGATCTTCGTCGACCAGCACCGATACACCTCGGTGGCGTCGCGCAGCGACCCGGCGATCGCCTGGAGGCGCAGGTTGGGCGACCCCGCGAGCAACGCGTGATGGAAGGCGCTGTGCGCGGCCAGCCACTCCTCGCTGATCGATCCGGTCGACTCGATCGGCTCGATGCGACTCAGGGTGTGGTGGGCCGCCGGGCCGAAGCGTGCCGGTAGTGAGCAGTTCACACCGAAGCGGGCCACAACTCGCAACCGTCCCGGGTGCCGTCGGGGACGCCCACCGTCATCGTCGCTGCGGCCGTCATCGGCTCTCAGTCGTCCTCGGTCGCGGTGGCCAGTACCGCGGTGGAGGCGAGGTAGCCGTTGGCGTCGAGCATGCGGCCGTTCTCGCGGGCGGCGGCCACGACCTCGGGGCCCCACTCGAGCACCGTGCGCCCGTCACCCCCGTTGACGACGAGCAGCTCACCCGCGCCCTGGTCCGCGGCCCGACCCTCGTCGGCGGCGAGAAGGGTGATCGAACGCCATGCCCCCGCCGGCACCGACAGGGCGTCCAGCGGACCAAGCTGCACCGTCTCCACGGCGGCGCCGGCGTTGACGCGCACCTCCCAGCGGCCGGCCTTGGCCGTGAGCACCTGGGACTCGTCGTGGCGATGGGTCAACAGGCCTTCGCCCGGGACGGCGCGCAGCCAGGCGAGGTCGAACCCGTGGGGCTCGTGCAGGCGCGGGGTGGCGCGGCGGTCCTCGCTCAGGCCGTACCCGATCACCAGGCTCAGCTCGGCGCCCCCACCGGGAAGGGTCGAGCAGAGGAAGGGCTCCCGTAGCCAGACCCGGTCGCGTGCGCGCGTGACGCGGGCGCGGAACTGCTCGACCGAGAACGTGTCGAGTCGGTCGATCTCCTCGGTGGCCATCGGTTCGACCAGCGAGACCCCGTCCGGGACCCGGTCGCCCTGAACGGTGTCGATCAGGCGGTTGTTGCGGGTCAGGAAGAGGCCGTGTCCCGCCGCCTCGTCGAGCACGGACGGACCCCAGATGATGCCTCCGGTGTTGTCGCGGCCCAGAACGGTGAGCAGGATCCCGTCGTCGTCGCCGACGTTGGTGAAGCCGCGGAAGATCCACGACGGTACGGAGACGACGTCGCCGTCGAGACTGCGGTACTCGCCCTGGCGCCCGTCGGCACCCCAACGCAGCTGGTAGTCGCCGCCGAAGTTGACGAACACCTCGGCGGTGAAGTGCAGGTGCAGGCTGTTGGTCGTACCGTTGGGCATTCCGGCGGCGCCGAGCTGGAAGCCGTGCGGTTCGCGCAGGTTGACGTACTGGTCGACGTTCTGCGAGACGCCGGGCCCGATGAAGGAGTAGTTGTCCTTGCGGTCGGACCCGGGTGTGCGGCAGTCGATGAAGGCGGCCTTACAGGGTACCCAGTCGGTGCGCCGGACGGTCCGCCGCGCGATCTCCTGGGGTGCGACCACGATGTCGTGCATCGGGACCCTCGTCCTCTCGGTTGACTCGGAACTGCTCAGTAGATGTTGGTGTCGGCGAAGGCGTCGGCGCCGCGGGTGCTGTTGATCTGGGCGCGCAGGGCGATCTCGTCGAACACCCGGATCTCGCGGACGATCCGCCCGCTCTGCACCAGGAACTGGGAGACCCCGAGCAGCTCGACCGGTTCGTTGGTCAGCGGTCCGAATGTGGGCGCGCCGCGGTAGGTGCCGCGCATCGTCCAGGTGACCGCCACACGAAGCCCGGCGTAGCGCTCGGCGTGGTTGGTCTGCACGTCGCGGATGTGGAAGTGGGCGTCGGGGAACGGCGCGATCAGCTCCATGAGGTCACGCTGGTAGCCGTCGGGGCGCACGATCGTCCGGTCGCCGACGGTGTGCAGGAACAGGTCGCGCACCATGTACTCGGGCACCTTGTGGAACCGGCGCTGGTTCCACACCTCGTCGAGGAACTCCAGCACCATCTCGCACTCGGGCCGGAAGTCGTCGGGGCGCGGGCCGCTGTCACCGGCGTGCAGCACGTCGGCCGGCGCCGGTTTGGTCATCGACCCCTCGTAGGCGCGGAAGCGGAGCGCGCGGGCGGCCTCGCCGGGGTCGATGCCGCGCTGCAGGCACTCGGCCAGCTCGTCGCGGACCACCCACTCCTCGACCATCCGCCCCCGGCGGTAGAGGCAGTTGGCGATGGTGCGCTTGCGGATGCGTGTGGGCCTGCCGGCGACGAGGTGCTCGTCGCTGGAGAAGACGAGGTGGGAGCTGAGGAACGCGTCCTCGCCGCGGGCCTCCCACACGACGTCCTCGGCCTGCCCGACGTGCTGGGGACTGGCCGCGATGCGCATCAGGCTGCCCTCGATGACTCCGTCGCGACCGATGATGGTGCCCAGCCCGCCGTGGACGATCGAGTCCGGCTCGTAGTTGTCGGCGATGTAGGACACGTCGCGCTGGACCCAGATCCGGTCGGTCACCTCGCGGATGAAGTCGTCGGGGTCCTCGTAGGGCTGGTACGCGACCGGATCGAGCGGCATGTGTGCATCCTCCTGGGAACGCGGGCTGGTGCGGAGTCACCCCGAGCGGGCCCCGCCGCCAATGTATGCGTATGCACTGAGTTAGGCAAGGGCGTCCCGCCGATGCGGGCGGCACCGCAGGTCCGGCCCGGACTCAGGTGCGAGGTCGGCCGATCGTCGCCCGCGCGACGTAGTGGGTGGGGTAGATCGCACGGGTCGGCGCGGCGTCGGGCTCGTCGGCGCGGGCGACGATGAGGCGGGCGGCCTCACGGGACATGGCGTCGAGGTCGTAGGCGACGGTGCTGAGCCGGATCAGCGCCCAGCGCGAGGTCGGCAGGTCGTCGAAGCCGGCGATCGAGATGTCACCGGGCACGGCGACGCCGAGCTCGGCGGCGGCGTTGAGGGCCCCGAGCGCCACGACGTCGTTGCCGCACAGGATGAGGGTGGGTGGGTCGGTGCGGTCGAGCAGGGTGCGCGCGCCCTCGTGGCCGGTGCGGAAGTCGAACGGCCCGTACAGCACGTCGCGGTGGGCGAGGGTGATGCCGTGCCCGTCGAGCGCGACGCGCACCGCCTGTTCGCGCTCTTCTCCGGTGCTCGTGTTGCGCGGTCCGAAGATCGCACCGATCCGGATGTGCCCGCGGTCGACGATGTCACGGAGCAGCTCGTGGACCCCCTGCTCCGGGTCGACGGTCACGGAGTCGGCCGCCACACTCTGCGCGGTGCGGTTGAAGTAGACGAACGGCACCCCGCGGTCGCGCAGCCGTGAGGGCAGGATCGAGTCCAGCGTGGTGGTGGCCAGGATGACACCGCACAGGCCGTGGGCGATGACGTGCTCGGCGACCGGGCCGCTCTCCGACGACTCGGTGATCAGCACCAGCTCGTGGCCCAGCCGCTGCAGCTCCTGGTGCATCGGGGCGATGACGTGCGGGTAGAACTGGTTCTCGAGGTCGGTGACCACCAGCCCGACCCGCGTCGAGCGTCCGACCGAGAGCGCCCGGCCGATGGCACTGGGGGAGTAGCCGAGGGCCTGTGCGGCCTCGCGGACGCGCTGTTTGGTGGCGTCGGAGACCTTGGGGTCGTCCCGCAGGGCTCGCGACACGGTCGGCTGCGACACCCCGGCGAGCCTCGCCACATCGTGACTGGTGATCATCTCGCGTCCGCTCCTCGTCGGCGTGACCCCGCGCTCGTCGAACCTGCCTTGACGGGAGGGTGATACCGCGGCTTCACTTGCCACATACGTATGTCAGTAGCGACACTAGCGCAAGGAGAGCCATGGCGCCCGGAGGCACACAGGCCACACTCCCTTCGCGGGGACGGACACTCAAAGCGCGCCTGCGCGCGGGGGATCGGCTGACCGGTGCTCTCGTGCGGATGCCCTCGGAGGAGGTCGTCGAGATGCTGGCGGTCGCGGGCCTGGACTTCGTGCTGATCGACTGCGAGCACGGTCCCGCCGACGTCGGCATGCTGCGCCACCACATCGCGCTGGCCCAGGTGCACCGGATGCCGGTGCTGGTCCGTATCGGGGAGCGCGAGCACCTGCTGGCCCTGCGCGCCCTGGACCAGGGCGCGCAGGGCGTGGTCGCCCCGCACGTCGACTCGGTCGCCGACGCCGATGCACTCGTTCGCGCGGTGCACTACCCGCCGCTCGGTGCGCGCGGGTTCGCCACCTACCCGCGCGCCGGGTCTTTCGGCACCGTCACCGCCGACGAGCACCGGGCGCGCGCCGAGGAGTCCACCCTGGTGCTGGCGATGCTGGAGTCGCCCGCGGCGATCCACGCTGCGGGCGCGATCGTCGGTCGCGAGGGGATCGACGGCTACCTCGTGGGCGTCGCGGACCTGGGGGCATCGCGGACCGCCGACGACCCGGGCGTCGAACAGCTGCTGACCGAGGTCCGGGGGGACCCGTCGACCGCCGGGGTGGTGCGGGCCGACCTGGCGAGCAGCACCGCTGCCGCGGCGGAGGCGTTCGCCGACGGCGCGGCGATGGTCGTCTACAACCTGACCCACCTGATGATGGAGCTGTTCGGCAGCCTCCGCGCCTAGCGTTCGAGCCAGCCCGCGAGGGCCCCGCCCACCCCGTCGGGGTCCTCCAGCGGCGCGAGGTGGCCGATTCCGGCAAGCACCACCAGCCGGGAGCCGGGGACCAGAGCGTGCATCTCCTCGTGCCGCGTCACCGGGCACAGCCGGTCCTGCGCCGCGGCGAGCACCAGCGTCGGCACCCGCACCCGCTCGAGACCAGGCCGCTCGTCGATGCGGGTGCCCTGGGCGGTGAGCTGGTGGTCGAGTACGCCGGCGCCCACCTCGTCGGCCATTGCGAGCACGCGGGCGTCCAGCTCGGGTGTCCGCCGGTGCACGAGCACCGGCAGCAGATCGCGCTGCAACTCGCGCGCGCTGCGGCCCGCGTCGATCGCCGCACGCTGGGCGGCCCACGCCAGCCGCTGGGCCGGTGTGGGGCCATGCGGGTTGGTGGACATCAGGCACAGCCGCGTCACCCGGTGTGGCGCGCGGCGTACGAGTGCCATCGCGACGATGCCGCCGAGGCTCAGCCCGGCCAGGGCGAAGCGGGACGGCAGGGAGGCCAGCAGGGCGTCCACGCACCCCTCGATCGACGGCCCGTCCAGGTTCCGGTACACGAACCTGGTCGGGCATCGCCGCTCGTCGAGCGCGCGGGGGAGCCCGCACCACAGGCGCGTCGAGCAGTTCATCCCCGGCAGCAGGACGAGCGGTTCGGGGAGGGCCGGATCGGACACCGGGACGCGCTCAGCCCGGGGCCGGGCGGCCGGCGTGCATCCGCAGCGGTGCGGCACGGGATCGGCGCGTGTCGCGTTCCCGCGGGTTCGGGATTGCCGCGAGACGCCACGCGTCACTCATCGGTCGACCAGGTCCAGCCGCAGCTGCGCGCTGTCGCGGTGCCCGACCAGCGCCTCGAAGTCGGCGACGGTGACGGTGGGCCCGGCCTGGATTCGGGTCGCCTCGCGGGTGGCGCGTTGGTAGGTGAGCTGCTTGAGGAACCCGGCCACCGACAGGCCGCCCGAGTGGCGCGCCCCGCGCGCCGTGGGCAGCACGTGGTTCGTGCCGGACATGCCCTTGTCGGCGTAGACGACGGTCGACCACGTACCCAGGAACAGCGAGCCGTAGTTGTGCAGCGCACCGAGCCACCAGTCGAGGTCCTCGGCCAGCACCTCCAGGTGCTCGGGCGCAAGGATGTCCATCACCTGGGCTGCGGTCTCGCGGGCCCCGGTCAGGTAGATCGAGCCGTAGTCGCGCCACGCGGCACCGGCGATCTCGGCGGTGGCCAGGCCGGCCAGCTGCTTGTCGATCTCCCGGGGCACCTCCTCGGCCAGCCGCTCGGAGGTGGTGGCCAGGCTGGCCGGCGACGTCGGGCCGTGCTCGGCCTGGGCCAGCAGGTCCGCGGCCACCATGGCGGCGTCCGCGGTGTCGTCGGCGATCACCGCCACCTCCGACGGTCCGGCCAGAACGTCGATGCCGACCTGGCCGTAGAGCTGGCGTTTCGCCTCGGCCACGTAGGCGTTGCCGGCGCCGACGATCATGTCCGACGGCACGCCGTCGAGCAGCCCGAACGCCATCGCCGCCAGCGCCTGCACACCCCCCACCGCGTAGACGGCCTCCGCACCGGAGACCTGCGCCGCGTAGAGCACCGCAGGATGCGGTCGCCCGTCGAGCGACGGCGGCGTGGCCGCGACGACGTTCCGGACGCCGGCGACACGGGCCACCCCGACCGTCATGAACGCGCTCGCCAACAGGGGGAACCGGCCCGCCGGGAGGTAGGCACCGACGTTGTCCACGGGCACGAACCGCTGCCCGCAGACCACGCCGGGCACGACTTCCTCCTCGAAGTCCTGCAGCCGGGAGCGCTGCATCTGCGCGAAGCGCCGCGTCCGCGCGGCACCGGCGTCGAGCGCCTCCCGCAGGGTGGGCGGCAGCCGGTCACCGGATCGCTCGAGCTCCTCTCGGGGTACCTCCAGCGACCTGCCGCGGAAACCGTCGAGCTCGGCGGCGTAGTGCAGCACCGCGTCCATGCCCTCCCGCTCGATGCGGCCGAGCATCGACGACACGGTGGCGACGACCTCGGGATCGCGCTGCGCGGGACGGTCCGGGCCCTCGGGCTCCTTGACGATCTGGAGGTCTCCCACGATCCGGTTCTTGTCGGCCGAGTTCAAATGCATACGCATACATTAGTGGCCTCGTCGCCGCGTCGCAAGACCAGGTTGGGCACAACGACGGCGACCCGGCCTGTGGGAGCTGGTCAGGGGCCTGTGGGCAGAGCAGACACGTGTACCCACCGACAGGTCCCGGCAGGACCCGTCGGTGGGTGCGCCCACACGATCACGACGGCGGTGTCAGGCAGCTCCCCCGGTCGGCGCGGGCCGAGCGGCCGGCGCGGGTCCGTCGCCGTCACGCCGAGCTGCCGGCGCGCTCATCCCGTGCAGTTGACGTCGTAGATGTACTGCTTGGCCTGGTCGGAGTTCACCGTCGCCGGGGTCACGAAGATCGCGTTCGCGGACTGGTCCCTCGGTACGGTCCTGCCCGCCATGGCGTCGACGGCGGCCTGCACGCCCTGGGCGCCCTCGCCTCGCGGGTACTGCACCACGGTGCCGTCGAGTGTGCCGTCCTTGAGTGCCGCCACGATGGGCTCGGAGGTGTCGAAGCCGACGACGTGCACCTTGCCGTTCTTGCCCGCCTCACGGACCCCGGTCAGCGCGCCCTGGGTGTTGGCGGTCTCCACGCCGAACACGCCGACCAGGTCAGGGTTGTTGGTCGCGGCCGTCGAGGTGATCGACGCCGCCTTGCTGACGTCGTTGGCAGAGTACTGGATGCCGAGGAACTTCATGTTCGGGTACTTGGCGATGGCCTTGGCGAACCCGTCGGTACGAGCCTTGGACACCGTGGAGCCCGTCGCGTTGTCGACGGCGACGACCGAGCCCTTCTCCCCGACCGACTTGGCCAGGGCATCGCCGGCGAGCTCGCCGCCCTTCTCGCCGTCGGCCTGGATGTTGGTGGTCATCACGCTCGGGTCGGCGACGTCACCGTCGATCGCGATGATCTTGATTCCCTGCCGTTTGGCGACGGTCAGCGGGCCGATCATCGCGTTCGGGTCGGTGATCGAGATCATGATCGCGCCGGGTTGGGTGGCCACCACCGCGTTGAGGATCTTGGTCTGCTCGGGCACGCTGAAGGTGGACGCGCCCTGGTAGGCGAAGTCCACACCCAGCTTCTTGGCCTCGGTCTGGGCCCCGCACGCGACGGTGTTGTAGAACGGGTTGCCGGTCAGGCCGGGGATGTAGACGACCTTGCCCGGCTTGCCCGATGCGGCAGTGGGGGACGAGCCGCCGCAGCCGGCGATCAGGCCGAGCGCCGCGAGGGCTGCGACGCCCGCGGTGAGGGTGGGTTGGATTCGCATCGGGAACCTTTCGGGCGAGGGGTCGGAAGTGCGCGTCGGGGACGGCTGGGGGCGCTACGCGCGGTCACGCGAGCGGCGTTTGAGCTGGTCGATGAACACGGCGGCGATGAGAATGAAGCCGATCGCGACGTTCTGCCAGAACGGCTGCACGTTCTCGACGACGAAGCCGTTCTGCAGGACGGTCGGGATGAAGATGCCGATCACCGTCCCGATCACCGTGCCGGCGCCCCCGTAGAGGCTGGTTCCGCCGAGGATCACACCGGTGATCACGGTCAGGGCGTCCTCGGTGTGGCCACCGATGGTGGTGGTGGAGAACCGGATCAGCGACATCATCCCGGCGAGGCCGGCGAGCAGTCCGCTCAGCGCGTAGAGCTTCATCAGATGGGCATTGACGTTGATGCCGGCGCGGCGGGCGGCCTCGTCGTTGGAGCCGACGACGTAGGTGTGGCGCCCGAAGCGGGTGAAGTGCAGTACCGCGGCGCCGACGATGACGACCACCACGGCCAGCCAGACGATCCAGGGCAGGCCGAGGAAGTAGTCGATCTGGATCTCGATGAGCGACGCGGGCACGGTGGCGACGTCGTTGCCGTCGGTCAGCAGGTTGGCGATACCCAGCGCGGCGCCCAGCGTGCCCAGGGTGGTGATGAGCGCAGGTACCCGGAGCCGGGTGATGCAGAAGCCGTTGAACAGCCCCCACACCAGGCCGCCGGCCAACGCCGCGGCGAGGCCGGCCAGCGCGGTCCAATACCCCTGCCCGCCCACCCACGTCATGGTCTTGGACGCGCAGATGCCACCGAACACCAACACCGACCCGATCGAGAGGTCGAACCCGGCGGCCACCATCACGAAGGTCATCCCTGTGGCCATCACCAGGAACACCGCCGTGTCGACGATCAGGTTGCGGACGTTGCCCTGCGTCGGGAAGGTCTCGGGCGCCAGGACGGTGAACACGACGAACAGCGCCACCAGCACCAGCAGCATGTAGGACGTGGACGAGCCCAGGACCCGCCGGGTGGCCCGGCGCCACGGCGGGAGGCCCGAGGCGGCCACGGCGTCCACGGCCTCGCCCGCGGGAGCGTCGGCCGGGGCGATCGGCAGGGTGCTCACGACGCCACCTCCAGGGACCCCGTCATCGCGCCGACCAGATCGTCGACGCTCGCGCCGCGACCGAACTCGGCGACCCGCCGCCCCAGCCGCAACACCTGGATCGAGTCGGACACCTCGAGCACCTCGGGCATGTTGTGGCTGATCAGCACGACCGCCACCCCGTTGTCGGCGACGCGGCGCACGAGGTCGAGCACCCGCCGGGTCTGACGCACGCCGAGCGCTGCGGTCGGCTCGTCCATGAACACCAGGCCCTTGGCCCACATGACCGAGCGGCAGATCGCCACGCTCTGCTTCTGGCCGCCCGACAGCGCGGCGACCGGGGCGTCCATGTCCTTGACGTCGGTGCCCAGCGAGGTGAACGTCCGGAACGCCTCGCGACGCATCCGGCCCTTGTCCAGCACGCCGAGTCGCCCCAGCAGCCCGGGCCTGAGCAGCTCACGTCCGATGTAGGCGTTCTCCGCCGGCCCCAGGTCGGGCGCGAGCGCGAGATCCTGGTAGACGGTCTCGATACCCCGCTCCCGGGCGTCCTCCGGCGAGGCGAGCTCGACCCGCTCGCCGCGCATGAGGATCTCTCCGCCCTGCGCGGGAACCACCCCGGAGAGCACCTTGACCAGCGTGCTCTTCCCGGCCCCGTTGTCACCGATCAACGCCGTGACCTTGCCGGCCTCCACGTGGAAGTCGGTGCGGCGCAGCACCTCCACATGACCGTAGTTCTTGACGATTCCTCGCGCCTCTAGCAGGTAGGTCGTGTCGGTCATGCCCTGATGCCTCCGTGGCTCGGCTGGCGCTGCTGGGATGTGGCGGGCGTGCTCGGGCCCGTTCGTCGACGGCGACGGGGCCCGGAACGGTCCCGTCGACCGGGCGTCCCGGGTCCGGACCGACCGTCGGGTCGGACCATCTCCATCACAGGCTCACGGGAGGATCCTCGACGAACCGTCCTAGAAATGTATACGTATGTACTCGGGCCGTCAACAGTCTGACCGGTGCGGGCGTCCCCAGCGGCGGAGGCCGACGGTCACCGACCCCGCTTCCCAGTCGATCCCACGCAGGACGCGTGCGGGGACCCGGAAGACCCGTCCCGGCGCAGCCGGCCACGGCAGCCGCGTCCGGCTGATCTCCCGTCCCTGCTGGCGGACGACGACGGTCGGGGCGGCGACGAACTCGTCGGTCCACAGCAGGAGCCGGCCCCGCGGCGGGGCGGGGCCGTCCCTGCGCACCATGCCCGGCGCGATCCAGCGCAGCGGCGCCTCGGCCACCAGCGGGACGTGCTGGTCGGGCGTCGTCGCTCCCGCGAGGTGGAGGGCGACATGCTGGGCGACCGCGGCCCCGTCCAGCGCCGCGATGTCGGCGGTGTCCACCGGGTGGAGCACGTTGCCGGCGGCGAAGACACCCGGCCGGGCGGTACGCAGCGCGGTGTCGACCACGGGTGCCCTGCTCGCCGGGTCGAGCGGGATGCCCGCGGCTCTGGCGAGTTCGTTGTCCGGGATCCAGTCGCCGGTGAGCACCACGGTGTCGCAGGCGACGACCTCGCGGACGCCCGTGTCGAGGTTCTCGATCTCGACACCGGTGACCTCGGGGCGCCCGATGATGCGGGTGACCCTGGTGCGGGTGGCGACGCGGGTACGGAGCAGGAAACGTCCAGGTACGGCGAAGGCGAGGTAGGACTCCGACGCGGGATAGCGCGTGGTCATCAGCACCGTGGCACAGCCCACGTGCCGCAGCGTGAGCACCGCGGACCAGCTGACCAGCTCGGATCCGACGACGACGGCGCGGCGCCCGACCCGGCCGTGCTTGAGGTGGACCTCGTTCTGCAGCTGCCCGGTGGTGTAGACACCCCGGCCGCGGTCGCCGGGGATGAGCCGGGCGGCACGGGGCCGTTCCCGCGCGCCGGTGGCGAGGACGACGGCCATCGCCTCGATCCGGAGCCTGCCCTGCGGGGACGTGACGTCGAGGGCGAGCGGGCCCGCCCATCCCGTCACGGTGGCGTCGGTGAGGATCCGGGCGCCGGCGCGAAGGGCGCGCTCGGTGAGGATCCGGGCGTAGCGGGGACCGCTGACGAACCGGCCGAGGTCGCGAACGCCGTAGCCGGTGTGGTCGCTGTGCCGGGGGATACCGCCCGCAGCACTCTCCCGTTCGAGGACCAGCACCTCGCCGTGGATCCGCGGGGCCAGCTCGGCCGCGGCCCGCAGGCCCGCGGGACCGGCGCCGACGACGACGACAGCGGGGATGAGAGGGGTCATCGGTTCGCCTCCACGGACGATGCGGCCGCGGTGGCTGCGCCGCGGGTGCCCAGCAGCTGGGCGAGCTCGGCGCCGCAGTAGAACCCCTGGCACCGGCCGTTCTGGGCGCGGGTGCGCCGGCGCAGACCCTCGAGGGTGGTGGGTGGGATCGGCGAGTCGAAGGCGTCGCGGATCTCCCCGGCCGTGACCCGCTCGCAGAAGCACACGACCTTGCCGTAGGCGGGGTCGGCGGCGATGCGGGACGCGTCCTGGTACGGCCGGGTGAAAGCCTCGCCGAGGTTGGGCATCCGGGGTGGGTCCGGGAGGTCGTCGCGGGGAACCAGCTCGAGAGCGCCGGCGTCGTGCAGGAGGCCGTCGATGTGCTCTGCGACGGCGAGCCCGGAGGTGAGCCCGGTGGACCGGATCCCGCCCGCGACGACGTAGCGGCGCTCGAGGTCGATCTCGATCACGTAGTCCGGGTGGTCGCTCGCCGCGCGCAGCCCCGCATAGGTGGCGGAGACCTCCTCCTCCAGAAGCTCGGGCACGAGCTGCCGGCCCCGGTCGAGCAGGAACGCGATGCCGGCCTCCGAGGTGGCGGTGTCGGTGCGGTCGGTGAGGTCCTCGGCGGTCGGGCCGAGCAGCACGTTGCCGTAGATCGTCGGGCTCACCAGCACCCCCTTGCCGCGGGAGGAGGGCACCGGCAGCACGATGCAGTCGACCAGCGGCCGGGCCTGCTTGTCGTAGACGAGCAGCTCGCCGCGCCGGGGCGTGACGGTGAACCGGTCGAAGCCGAACAGCCGGTCGATCGTGTCCGCTCCGAGACCGGCGGCGTTGACGACCCAACGGGTGGCGACCGGGCCCCGGGAGGTGACGAGGACGGTGCGGTCACCGGTCCGGTCGGCCGCGCTGACGTGGCGACGAAGGAGCAGGGTCGCGCCGCGGCGCACGGCGTCCGTGGCGAGCGCGAGGTTCGTCGTCCAGGTGCAGATGATGGACTCGTCGGGCACCGTCAGCCCGGCCAGCGCACCTGGTCCGAGGTGCGGAAGCCGCCGATAAACCTCGCCTGGGCCGATGATCCGGGTCTCGTGGTATCCGTTGTTCCCGGCCTTCTCCTGCAGGGAGGACAAGGCGTCACGCTGTTCGTCGTCCCAGGCGACCAGGACGGCCCCGGTGCGCTCGACCGGTATGCCGGTGGCGCGTGCGTAGGCCGAGAGCAGGTGGTGGCCCTCGCGCACCAGGCGCGACTCCAGCGTGCCGGGGGTGGCATCGAAACCGGTGTGCAGGATGGCCGTGTTCGCCTTGCTGGTGCCGTCGCCGACGTCGTCACGAGCGTCGAGCAGACCGACCGACAGCCGGTACCCGGCGAGCCTGCGCGCGATGGCGGAACCCACGATGCCGGCCCCGATGACGACGACGTCGAACGTCGTCTCTGTGCTGATCACAGAATTCTCCTCATGCTGTGGCGGCGGCCGCGGACCAGCGGCCGAGGAACTCCGACGACCGGTCCGCGGACCACTGCGGCTCGTAGCTGGTGCCTGCCGTCCACCCGACGACGGCGTCGCTCAACGGCAACGTCGGGTTCGCGGCGACCCGCGCCAGCGCGACCGCCCCCATCGGGGTGGCGTGCGGGGAGGGGTAGACGTCGATCGCGATCTGCATGAGGTCGGCGACCGCCTGCATGAGCACCCGGCTCCTGGTCAGGCCCCCGTCCACGCGCAGGCGCCGCAGCGGCGCGCCGGTGTCCGCGGACACGAGCGTGCCGAGCCCGGCGACCTGGGCGGCGATTCCCTGCAGGACCGCGAGGACGAGGTGCCCCGGCCCGGTGGACAGCGTCATGCCGGTGAACGACGCCGTCGCGTCCGGCCGCCACCACGGGGCCGCGAGCCCGGCCAGTGCCGGCACGCTCAGCACCCCCTCGGGGTCGGCTGCGGCGACCCGGTCCAGGTCGGCTGCGGTGCCGATGAAGCCGAGCTGCTGCAGCCAGCGAACGGCGGACGCGGCGGTGTAGACCTGACCGTCCACGCAGTAGGCGACGGTCCGGCCCGTGCGCCAGGCGATCGACGTCGCCAGCCGGGATCCCGACCGGGACGCGACGGCGCCCGCGTTGGCCAGCAGGAAGGCTCCGGTGCCGAAGGTGCACTTGGCCTCACCGGCGGCCAGGCAGTTCTGCGCGAGCAACGCCGCCTGCTGATCCACCACGAGGCCTCCGACAGGGGTGGCGGGCCCGAAGACGGTGGTCGTTCCGACGACCGCGTCGGAGTCGACGATCGTGGGCAGCCGTTCGGCGTCGAGACCGAACAGGCCGAGGAGCTCGGCGTCCCACTCTCCGGTGTCGAGGTCGGTGACCAGCGAGCGGCTCGCGGTGGCGACGTCGGTGACGAACTGCCCGGTCAGCTCGTGCAACAACCAGCTGTCCGATGTGGTCACCACGCCCTCACGGGTCACGTTCTGTCGCAGCCAAGCCTGCTTGGGCGCCGAGAAGTACGGGTCCAGGACGAGGCCGCTGCGATCGGCGACGAGCTGCTCGTGGCGGCGCAGGGCCTCGCAGACGCCCTCGGCGCGCCGGTCCTGCCAGCCGATCATGGTCGACAGCGGGGCACCGGTGACCGGGTCCCAGGCCAGGACGGACTCTCCCTGGTTCGCGAGCGTCACGATGTCGATCCGCGCACGGGCGGATCCGACGGCCGCACGCCCGGCGTCCAGGACCGAGTCCAGCAGCTCGCGCGGGTCCTGCTCCACCCCGCCGCCGGGAAGGTAGCGCGGCCGCACGGGCACCTCGGCGAGCCCGAGGACCTCCCCGTCGCCGTCGACGACGACGGCCTTGGTTCCGGACGTCCCCTGGTCGATGGCGAGGACGGTCGTCACTACCGGGCCACCATGCCGGCGGAGAGGTCCACGTCGGCCCCGCACAGGCCGGGCATGGCGAGCATCGCCGCCGCGGCGAGCGCGACCTCGCGCTCGGTGACCATGCGGCGCAACGCGGAGCGGGACACGAACTCCTCCTCGGCCGCCGCAACGGTCGTGCCCGTCCGCTCGGCCTCCAGCGCGAAGTTGCGGGCCATCCGTGGTCCAGCCACCGGCCCGGGCGACAGCGTGTTCACCGCGACGCCCAGGGGCCCGACCTCGTGGGCCAGCGTCGTGGTCAGGCCGATCACGGCCAGCTTGGATGCGGTGTAGGGCGTGCGCCGGGCGAGCGGACGTTTCCCGCTGACCGAGGCCAGGTTGATGATGTCGCCGCGGCCGCGCCGGATCATCGGCGGTAGGAACGCCCGGCACATCAGGAACACCCCGCGCACGTTGACCGCGAACACCTCGTCCCAGTCGGCCACGCCGATCTCGGTCAGCGGCGCGACCGGCCCGGCGATGCCCGCGTTGTTGACGAGTACGGAGATCTCCTCCTCGGCCAGCTCGTCTGCCAACGCGGTGACCGAGCTTTCCGATGAGGTGTCCACCGTGGCGACCCGGGCCGGCGTACCGATCTCGCGGGCCACGGCGTCGAGCGTGTCACGGGTGCGGCCGGCCAGCACCACCCGTGCGCCCCGGTCGGCGAGCTCCAAGGCGATCGCCCGGCCGAGACCGTTGCCCGCCCCGGTGACCAGGGCCGTACGGCCGGCGATCGGGCCGCTCACGGTCCCACCGGTGCCCAGGGAAGTGCTGCAGACCCGAACTTGTGTGCGCGCACGTCGCCGGAGCGTGCATGCCCCTCGAAGGACTCGACGCGCGCCGCCCGGCCGCACAGCTCGCCCAGCGCCGCGCTCGCGGCCGGGTCGGCGACCTCCTGGTAGGTGACCGTCTTGAGGTACTTCCCGACCCACAGCCCGCCGGTGTAGCGGGCCGCGCCGCGGGTCGGGAGCGTGTGGTTGGTGCCGATCACCTTGTCGCCGTAGGAGACGCACGTGCCCTCGCCCAGGAACAGGGCGCCGTAGTTCCGCATCCGGTCCAGCGCCTCGCGCGGGTTCGCAGTGAGGATCTGCACGTGCTCGGAGGCGTAGGAGTCCGCGAGCGCGTACGCCGCGTCGAGATCGTCGACGACGGCGACCTCGCCGTGGTCGCGCCAGGCGGGCTCCGCGAAGTCGGCGGTGGGCATGCCGGGCAGGATGTCCTCGACGAGCGCGAGGACACGCCGCGCCAGCGCATCGGACGTCGTGATGAGCACGGCCGGCGAGTCGGGACCGTGCTCGGCCTGGCTCAGCAGGTCCACGGCCACGACGAACGGGTCGGCGTGCTCGTCGGCCACGATCAGCACCTCGGTCGGTCCGGCGAACAGGTCGATGCCGACCTCGCCGAACAGCTGTCGCTTGGCCTCGGCGACGTAGGCGTTCCCCGGGCCGGCGAGCAGGTCGACCTTCCCGATGGTCTCGGTACCGATGGCCATGGCGGCGACGGCCTGGGTGCCGCCGAGCAGCAGGATCTCGTCGGCACCAGCCAGGTGCAGGGCGGCGACCGTGGCCGCGGGGATCTCGCCGCGGATCGGGGGAGTGCAGGCGGTCACGCGCTCGACCCCGGCGACCTTCGCCGTCACGACGGTCATGTGGGCCGACGCGACGAGCGGATAGCGGCCGCCCGGGACGTAGGCCCCGGCCGAACCGACCGGGATGTTCCGCTGGCCCAGCAGGACGCCGGGCTCGGTCTCGACCTCGAAGTCGCGTAGCGAGTCGCGCTGGTGGCGGGCAAACGTCCGGACGCGGTCCTGGACGGTGACGATGTCGGCGAGCGCCTGCTCGGGCACGGTCGCGACGATCTTCTGGATCTGCTCGTCGTCGAGCCGGAAGGTCTCGGGTGACCACTGGTCGAACTTCTCCGAGTACTCCCGGACGGCCGCGTCACCGCGCTCCCGGACGTCGGCGATGACCCCTTCGACGGTCTCGCGGACGCCACGGCGCAGCACACCGTCGCCGGCCTGGGGCGGAGCTGACTTGAGGTAGCTGAGCATGAAGCTCTCCTTGTTCGGATGAGGGCTCCCGAACAGTCGACTGCATACGTATACTTGTCAACTGTGGTCAAGCCGGTCACGGGTCTCGACGTGGCACGCCGCGCGGGCGTGTCCCAGCCGACGGTGTCGCGCGCGCTGCGGAACCTCCCCGGTACCTCGCCGGAGACCCGCGAACGAGTGCTTCGCGCCGCTGCTGAGCTCTCCTACCTGGCCGACGACCCGGCCCGGTCGCCGTCGGCGTGCGGGACCCGCCGCATCGCGGTCGTCTCCGAGGAGCTCACCAACCCCTATTACCCGGAGCTCGTGGAGCCGCTGCGCCGGCACCTGGCCGGGCATGGGCTGAGCACCGTCGTCGTGGCCGACAGCGACGGCCGGCGGGTCGGGGTCGAGGCCCTCGCCGACGGCTCGTACGACGGCGTCGTCCTGACGACCACGTCACGGCGGTCATCCCTGCCCCGGGACCTGTCCGAGCGCGGCATCCCGCACGTCCTGGTCAACCGCGTCCTCGACCACGCGGAGTCGCACAGCTGCGCGGTCGACAACGTCGGCGGGGCCACGGCGGTCAGCGCCCTGCTGGCCGACCTCGGTCATCGCCGGGTGGCCTCGATCCAGGGCCCGGTCACGACCTCCACCGGCCGCGAGCGCGGCGCGGCGCTGCGGCGCGGTCTAGCGCGGCGCGGGATCGCGCTGCGACGGGACATGGTTCTGCGCGCGGCGTTCGGTCACGATCCCGGACGGGCCGCCGCCCACGTCCTGCTCCGTCGCGCCGACCCGCCGACGGCCGTCGTCTGCGGGAACGACGTGATCGCGTTGGGCGTCCTGTCCGCGGCCCGGGAGCGGGGGATCCCGGTGCCGGCGGCCCTTACGGTCATCGGTTTCGACGACATCCCGATGGCGTCCTGGCCGCTCGTCGACCTGACGACGGTGCACTGCGACCTGGAGGGGCTCGCGGCCACCGCGGTGGAACTCCTCCTCACCGCGATGCACACTCCGGGCCGGGCGCCCGTCGACCGGCGTATCCCGGTGCGGCTCGTGCTGCGCGGGACACACGCGCCTTCCGCGCGGGTGTGACCCCCGGCGACACCGGCCTCGTCCGCGTGGCGGCCCTAGCTAGGGCCCTCACAGCCGCAATGTCCGCCGCCTCGGCCCGGTTGCGGCGCCACTTCGCCGACCCGTTGCTCGCTCGGGTCGGCGACACCTGTGCGTCGTCACTTCTCGCGGCGCAGCTGCGTCGCCGCACCACCGTCGCGCTCGACGGGGTGGATCGGGTGTTCGCCAGCGAAGCCGTCTTCGACCCCGCGACCGCGCAGCGCACCTTCACCGTCCTGGCGTCGGACTACCCGATGGCGGTGCTCGGCCCGCGTGTCGTCGCGTTGCTCGAAGGACGGGCGCCCGGCGTGACGACGCGCCCGGAACACCACACGACGACGCATATCGGGGCCGGCGCCGACAGCCTGCGCAGCGTCGAGGCGATCGTGCTGCCGCACGGATTCCTCTTCGAGCTGCCCTCGGTCGACCTGTTCGCCGACACCTGGGGTCTGCCTGGCCGACCGGCCAATCCGGCGGTCGGGGACAGGCTGACGATGGCCGACGTCGCCGCACCGCCGTGGGTGTTCACCGACAACGGCCCCGCGGCGTTCATCGCCGCCGGGCGACAGCTGCGACTGCTCGGCGTCGCCCCGTGGGTGCAGATGGTCGTCGAGAGCCTTCTTGCGCTGCCGTTCTTCTTGCGGTCGGTCTTCGCCGAAGCTGCCGAAAGCCCGACGTCGACCTGAGAGGAGGTGTGGAGTGGATGGTGGCGGACGCTCCCTGCCGACAGCCGCTACCGGGCGAGCTCCTCCAGCGCCCGTTGCTTCGTCTCGATGCCGAATTTCGCGAACACCGCTAGTCCGACCGCCAGCACCGCACCGAACAGGGCGAACATCCACACGTTCCCGCCGGGCACGGTGGTGAGTACACCGAGGATGATCGGTGCGATCACGGCGGCCAGGCTGCGCAACGAGCTGCCGACCATCGTCGCGAAGGCCCGCATCCGGGTCGGGTACAGCTCGGCTGTGTACATGTAGATCAACGGTGCGTTGATGTTGACACCGACGAGCAGCGTGGCCCCGGCGATGAAGAACACCACCCAGCCCGAGATGCCCAGCACCCCGATGCCGAGTACGCCGAGCAGCGCTCCGACAATCGCGAGAGCGAAGCCGGTGATGAACCAGAACCGCCGGCCGAGCCGGTCGAGTGTGGCAGCGGCAATGTAGACAGCGATCAGGTCGCCGACGGTGATCGCCCCGGACAGCAGCGCGGCCGTCGACTGGGACAGCCCGGCGCGGACCAGCAGCGTCGGCAGGAACGTCGTGAGGCCCCAGAGCGCGAAGTAGGTGGTGAACCACGTGCACCACAGCATCGCGGTGCGGCCGCGGTACTCGGCTCCGAACAGCTCGCCGAATCGGGTGCGGGGCTCCGCGACCGATGCTCCTGCCGCTGATGCACCTGCCGAGGGTGCTTCCGGCGCGGGGTCGAGCGGTGTTCCCGGACGTACCTGCGCCTCCATCGACTCGACGACGGCCCGGGCTCCGTCGATGTCGCCCTTGTGCAGCAGATGGCGGGGTGACTCCGGCAAGCGGAAGTACGCCCAGATCGAGGTCAGCAGCGGGATGGCGCCGATGACGAACAGGTAGCGCCACGCGTTCTGCGGCGGGAACACCGCCAGCAACAGGCCACCCACCAGCGACGCGGCCAGGATGCCCCACACGAACAGGCTCTCGTAGATCATCACGATGCGGCCGCGGGCCTTCGCCCTGACGAACTCGTTGAACATCGCCGCGGCGACGGGAACCTCGGCGCCGAGCCCGATCCCCTGGAGCAGCCTGATGAGCATCAGGCTCTCGATGCTCCAGGCGAACGCCGCTACCAGCGACAGCAGTCCGAAGATGGCCGACGCCGCGATGAACGCGATCTTGCGGCCGAACCGTTCGCTGACGAAGCCGAACCCGATCGCGCCGATCATCTGGCCGACATAGCTGGCGGCGATCAGTACTCCGGCGACCGACAGTGGCGCGCCGAGTGATTGCAGGATCGCGGTGAGCGCCACCGCGAGGACCAGGCCGTCGAACGAATCGAAGAAAGTGCCGACGCCGAGGATCCCGGCGACCCGGAGATGGAACCGGCTGAACGGCACCTGCTCCACGCGGTGCAGCAGCGCGGCCGCCTCGGCCTCGGGCTCGGACCGGCCGGCTGAGGCGTCGGGCACAGTCGGGGGGATGGGCGAG
Organism: Mycobacteriales bacterium; assembly: GCA_038231335.1. Lineage (GTDB taxonomy): Bacteria > Actinomycetota > Actinomycetes > Mycobacteriales > Pseudonocardiaceae > Pseudonocardia. Next base: position 43,001 of record JBBRLM010000019.1, on the reverse strand, counting down.
GTGGACATGGCCGCTCCTTCGAGGCTCAGAACCGGGTGAACGCCTTAGAGTCCGAGCACCCGCTCGGCATTGCCGTGGAAGACGCCCTCGAGGACGTCGTCGCTGAAACCGAGGTCGTCCCACTCACGGAAGATCCGCTCATACGGCAGGCTCGGGTGGTCGCTTCCGAACATGATCTTGTCGCGGAGCCTGCCGCGGATGTCGCGCTGCAGCGACTCGGGGAAGTATTTCGGCGCCCAGCCCGACAGCTCCCAGAACACGTTCCCCTTATGCAGGGCCACGGCCGTCATCTCGTCGATCCAGGGCCAGCCCGGGTGCGACGCAATGATCGTCAGGGATGGGAAGTCGGCAGCCAGGTGGTCGACGGCCAGCGGGTGCGCGTGCTCGATGCGCGATCCGAGCCCGCCGGACATGCCCGCGCCCATGCCGGTGGTGCCGACGTCGATCATCACGGGCACGCCGAGCTCGGCGATCGTCTCGAACAGCGGGTACAGCCGCCGGTCGTCGACGCGGTACCGGCCCATGATCGGGTGGAAGTGGAACCCGAGCACGCCGAGATCCACCACGGCTCGTTTAGCCTCGGCGATCGCCTGGTCGCCCTTGAACGGGTCGACCGCACCCCAGGCGTGGACGATCTGTTCGGGGTACGCCGCCCGCAGCGCCGTCACGTAGTCGTTGGTGCACGGCGGCGCGTCCACCACCGACTCGATGTCGAACGCCACCACTACCACCTCGACGCCGGCGCTGGTGAACGTCTCGATCACCGATTCCTCGGACGCGCCGACCCACTCGCGGCCCCAGTACTTGCCCAGCGCCTCCGCGAACGGGCCCTGCGAGTCGATCCAGGGCTGCGTGCCCGGATAAGCGTGCAGGTCAAGGCGTCGCATGAGCCATCTCCTTCTCGATCCGGAGCACAAGGTCCTTTTTGGACACCTTGCCGATCGGCGACAGTGGGAGCTCGTCGAGGATCACCAACCGCTCTGGCAGCTTGTGCTTGGCGATCTCGAATTCGAGCAGGAACTCCACGAGCTCAGGCAAGGTCAGCGTCGACCCGGCGGTGAGGACGACGCACGCGCACATTCGCTCACCGAGGTCCGGGTCGGGCACCGGGATACAGCCGACGTTGATCACAGCCGGATGCGCGAGAACCAGGTTCTCCACCTCTTCCGCGCTGATCTTCTCGCCACCGCGGTTGATCAGGTCCTTCTTGCGGCCCTCGACCACGTAGTTGCCCGACGGGTGTTGCCGCAGCAGGTCACCGGAGAGATAGAAGCCGTCTGGGGTGAATGCCCGCGCATTGTGCGCGGGTGCTCGGAAGTAGCCGCGCAGCGTGTACGGGCCGCGGACGCACAGCTCGCCGACCTCACCCGGTGCCACCTCGTTGCCGTCGTCGTCGACGAGCCTGACCTCGTCATCGGGGCAGACCGGGCGCCCGCAGGTCTCACGGCGCACCGCGTCGCCGTCGTCGAGACGGACGAACATGATGAGCCCCTCGGCCATGCCGAAGTTCTCCTGCACCGTGGCGGTCGGAATCAGCTGCTCGGCGCGGTCACGGGTCTCCGGTTGCAACCGTTGGCCGCCGCTCTGCAGGACCCGCAGCGTGGACAGGTCGACGTCGTTGATGCCGGGATCGTTGATCCAGCGGATCAGCAGCGATGGGACGAGGTGGATGTGGGTGACGCCGTGACGCGCCACAAGGTCGAACACCGTGGGGGCGGCGACGGACGTGCTCATCACCACGGCCGCGCCGGCCAGGAGGAACCCCTGCATGCCCGGGCACGCGAGCGGCAGGTTGTGCTCGATCGGCAGCACGAGCAGCAGCACGTCGTCGGGCCGCACGTCGCACACGGAGGCGGCGAGGCGGGAGTTGAACGCGTAGTCGTTGTGTGAACGTGGGATCAGCTTGGGGATTCCGGTGGTGCCGCCCGACAGCAGGAACAGCGCGGTGTCATCCGGGTGGATCGCGATCGTCGCGAGCGCGTCCGGGATGGTCAGCGGTTCGCGGTCGAGCAGGTTCTCCAGCGCGACGAAGCCTTCGGGCAGGTCCCCGACGGCGCCCTGTACCAGGTTCAGTCGCAGCGACGATGCCTCCGCGGCCACTCGACCGACCATGTCGACGAAGGAGAACTCCTTGTGCCGCAATGGGATCGCGGTGGCGACGGCGTCGGAGATGGACACGAACTGGCGGATCTCGGTGAACCGGTGCACCGGCAGCGCGAGCACCGGAATCGCGCCGATCTTCTGCAAGGCGAAGTAGAGGTAGGCGAACAGGGCCCCGTTGGGCAGTTGCACCACCATCCGGTCGCCCGGCTTCAGACCGAGATCCAGTAGGTGGCAGGCCAACCGGGTGCTGCGCTCGTCGAGCTGGCGGTAGGTCACGCGCTCCGCGCCGTCGATCACCGCCACCCGCTCGCCGAACCGCTGGAAGACCTCGTCGAAGACCTCCCGGAGGGTGCGGTCGTCCCAGTAGCCCTTGTCGCGGTAGCGCTGTGCGAACTCCGCCGGGATCGGCGTCACGCCTTCGATCATGACGAACTCCTGCTCAGGTGGTGGCGGTGTAGCCGCCGTCGATCGTGATCGTCTCCCCGTTGACGTGCGGGAGGCCGGTCACGAGGCTGACGATCGTCGCCGCGACGTCGGTGGCGGTGACGCAGCGCCGCAACGGGGTGCGCTTGGCGCGGCGCGACATCAGGTCCTCGTACTTCCCGCCGAGCGCGTGTTCCATCCACTCGCCCTCCATCCAGCCCGGCGCCACGGCGTTGACGCGGATCTCCGGTCCGAGCGCGCCGGCGAGGGTGCGGGTCAGGTTCACCACGGCGGCCTTGCTCGCCGCGTACGGGAACGGCTGCGGCCCGGGCCGCAGGCCGACCACGCTCGCAAGATTCACCACCGACGCGGGGGCCGACGCCTGTAGCAGCGGCACGCACGCCCTGGTGACCTGGAAGGTGCCGCGCACGTTCACGGCAAAGATCCGGTCCCAGTCAGGCAGCGCCAGCCCGTCGAGATCCGCAGGCGCGGTGTCCGTGGTGGTGCCGGCGTTGTTGACCAGGGCGTCGAGCCTGCCGAACTCGGTGCTGATGACGTTGACCACTGCGCACACGGCCTGCTCGTCGGCGACATCGGCCGGCAGTACCAGCGTCCGTGCGCCGAGGTGCTCCGCCTCGGCCGCCGCCTCCTTCGCGGCTGCCTCGCTGCGGCTGTAGTTCACCACCACGTCGAATCCGGCCTGGGCGAACGCCCGGACGCTTGCGCGTCCGATACCTCGGCCCCCACCTGTGACCAACACGACTCGTTTCTGGACCGGCATAGTACCTACCGTAGTAGGTACTAGGAGGCCGATGCAAGCACGACGTCGGTTCCGTATGCTCACTCCGTCGGGAGTGAGTCTCTTCAGGGCGGGGGCGGCATGGGTGACGCGGAGGCGACTGCCGAGCGGTTGGTCGAGCTGGGCTTCTCCCGCTACGAGGCGCGGGCGTACCTCGGTCTGATCGGCACCGAGCCGCAGACCGGATACGCGCTGGCCAACTCCACCGGTATCCCGCAGCCGAAGGTGTACGAGACGCTGCGCAGGCTCGTCGCGCGCAACGCCGTCGTCAAGATCGGGTCTGATCCGGCCCGGTTCGTCGCGCTCGCCCCCGAGCAACTTCTCGGCCATCTGGAGAGCGATTTCCGGCGCCGGTTGACGGACGCGAAGCTGGAGCTGGAGCGGTTCGATCCGGCGCGACCTGGCCAAGAGGTACGGCTGTTCCACTCGGCGCAGGACCGGGCCACGATCGTCACGACCGCGCGGGACCTGCTGTCGAAGGCGGCGGAGCGCGTGTACATGTCCGGTAGCAGCGACGAGCTGGCCGAACTGGCGCCAGACGTCGCGGCCGCCCAGGAGCGCGGCGTCCGCTTCGACGTACTGCACTTCGGCAGACCACCTTTCGCGATCAGCAACGGCCGGATCTTGGCCCATGCCAGCACCGAGGGCGTGCTGTTTCGCCACCATCAGGCGCGCTCTCTCGCGCTGGTCGCGGACGGCACCACTGCGCTGTGGTCGCTCGCCCCCGACGGGGCCGACTGGCAGGGGCAGTGGCTGGAGGGGGGTCTGTTCGCGGCGCTGGTGAAGGGCTACATCCGCCACGACCTCTACGTGCAGCAGATCTTCGCCGACCTGCCCGAACCCCTGACCGAGCGCTACGGGCCAGGTCTCAACGGCTTGATCGCGCCGCCGCGAACGGCTGAAACGCAGCACGACGACACCGGGGCGCGACGGCTGCACGTCAGGTGAGAGAAGCGCGTCGGATGCCACCGCACATCAGGTCAGGTCAGGTTGTGGCGTTCCACTGCCGCATCGATGACGTCCTTCCCGATCACCGAGAGGTCGCAGGCGGACAGCCGTGTTGCGAGCTCGTCGATCTCCCACTGGCGCGGTTTCGGCATCGGCGCGCGCATGAGCGGGTCAGCGATGAAACCGCGTAGCCAGGTGGCTGCCTTGTAGCGCACGTGCAGCCGGCCGAAATCGCTGAACACGAATTCCTGCAGCTCGGCCAGTCCGGCGTTCCAGATCGCGGTGGCCGTGGCGACGTCCCCGCGCCGCCAGGCCGCGATGTGGTCGAGCATCGGCTCCAGCGCGTAGTTGAAGGCGCCCGACGCCGTGCCGTCGACGGCGTCGTTCGCCAGGTTCTCGTGCATGTACTTGCCGAGCGCGGCGTGCACGTTCACCCGCCGGCTCAGGCTGCGCAGTACGCGGGTCAGTTCGCGGTACCCATCGTAGTTGTAGGTCATCTTCCAACCGACGATCTGCGGCACTGCCTCGATCACGAGCCGAGTCGCCGCGGCAGAGAGGCCGGGGCCGTAGCGCGCCGAGAACTGGCCGACCGGGTGCACGACCTGGGGCAGGTCGACCTCGGCCGCGATCGCGGTGAGCAGGTCGACGAGCACGTCGGGATAGGCCTCGGGATTCCAGGACAGGGTGATGTCACCGGCCCCGATCGGCGGGAAGACGAACAGGCCATCCACCCCGAGGGCGGCTGCGTCGCGGGCTGCAGCGACCGCGCCCTTCGTCGTGACGTCGATGACGCCGGCCAACACGGGCGCGCGCCCCGCGGTCTCCTCCATCGCGATCTGCACGACCTGGCGGCGTTCCCCGGGGTCGAGGGTGAACACCTCGCCCGCCTCCGGGTTGGCGATGACGGCCACTCCGGCCGCGATGTTCGCGGGCGTGAGGAACGTGCGCAGCAGCTGCCGGTAGCCGTTCTCGTCGATCGATCCGTCGGCAGTGAACGGCAGTACCGGCGTGATGAACAGCCGGTCGAACGGCGTGTATTCAGACATCGAATGGCCTCGCTTCGCTGGAGTGATTCACGATTGAGCCATTTCCACGCTAGGCGGAACGGATCGGCAAGTCGATGTCGCAGTGGTGATGTGCGGGCATTCAGCCCCTGAATGAAGCCGAGGATGCCAGAAGTTCGGTGCGTAGCCAGTCGAGCGCCGGATCGTTGCCTGCTCCGGGGCTCCAGACCATGTCGATGCCGAACCCGGGCAGCGGTACCGGGCTCTCGAGGATGCGCAGGTCGTGGCGCGGGCATAGTCGGCGCGCTACGCGTTCCTGCGTGATGGCGACCAGTTCCGTGCCCGCCACCAGCATGGGGATCGCCAGGAAGTCGGTCGTGGTGACCCGCACCGGTGCTGCGATGCCATGTGCGGCGAGTGCCAGCTCGGCATGTGTGCGCAGGCCTTCGGACTCGTAGATCACGTGGGGGAGCTGCACGAGCAGTTCCGGGGTCAGGTGCTGATCGATCAGCGGGTTGTCCGCGGCCGCCACGAAAACCCAGCGTTCGTCGTAGAGCCGCTCGCGCGGGTACTCCGTCGGCAGTGGCTCGGGTAGCAGTGCCACATCGACCTCGCGGCTGTCGAGGAGTGCATCGATGCGCCGCGCGGTCGGCACGATCCGCAGGGACACGCCGGGTGCCGCCGCCACGATGTTCCGCAGCAGTTCGGGGATGATCAGGAATGCGGTCGAGCTCGACGCGGACACCGTGAACTCCCGCACGACGGCGGCCGGGTCGAATTGCTGTCGCCCCAATACCTCGTCGCGGATGACGGCAAGTACGGCGTCCACCGGCGCGACCAGAGCCTGTGCCCGCGGCGTGAGCCGGTAGCCGCCTCCGGCGCGCACCAGCAGCTCGTCGTGCAGCAGCCGGCGCAGCCGGGCGAGGATGTTGCTCATCGCAGGCTGGGTGACCCCAACGCTCATCGCCGCGTTCGTGACGCTGCGCTCCCGCAACAGGGCCTGCAGCGGGACGAGCAGGTTCAGGTCGACGTTCCCGATGTTGCTCCGGATCTCGGGCATGGCTTGCTCCCTGGGTGTGTCAGTCTTGACATCTGATCGGTCGCAAAGATGCGGAAGTTGGAGTGGAAAGTATGTAAGTGTTGACACGAAGTGTCCTGCGCCATAGCGTCGCCGCCTGCCCCACCGCGACGCAACGGAGCTCCCCATGGCAGCAGAACGCAAGGTCATCCTCACCATCGCCCCGACGGGGGGCATGGCGGACAAGTCGGCGACACCACACCTGCCGACGCAGCCCGACGAGATCGCCGACGATGTCGCACGCTGCTGCGAGGCCGGAGCCAGCATCGTCGCCGTGCACGCTCGACGCCCCGACGACCAGGCCACGTGCGATCCGTCGATCTACTCCCGGATCAACGAGCTGATCCGGGAGCGATGCGACATCATCGTCAACAACAGCACCGGTGGCGGGATCAGCGGCGACATGATCACCGAGCTCCCCGACGGGCGTAGGGAGATCTCGTTCGCGCAGCGCCTCGGCGGCACCGAGGCGGGCGCCGAGATGTGCACCTTCGACCCGCACATGCAGTTCATGAACAACGGCACCATCGAGCTGCTCCTGGACACGTCGTGGTCGAAGTGCATCGCGCTGGCCGAGGCGATGCAGCAGCGCGGCATCAAGCCGGAATGGGAGATCATGTCGCTCTCGGACCTGGTGCTGGTGAACCGGCTGATCGAGATGGGCTACGACAAGCCTCCCCACTACATCAACATCGTGCTGGGTACCCACCGGCTGATGTCGGGTGCCACCCCGTACACGCCGCGGAACCTGCAGCGTTTCGTGGAGGACCTGCCCGAGAACTCGCTGTTCTGCGTCAGTGGCGTCGGCCCCGCTCAATTGCCCTCCTCGGTGCACAGCCTGATTCTCGGCGGGCAGGCGAGGGTCGGCCTCGAGGACAACATCTACTACCGGCGCGGTGAGCTGGCCACCAATCTGCAACTGGTGCAGCGCATGGTGCGCATCCTCGACGAGCTCAACCTCGAGCCGGCGACCCCGGCCGAGGCCCGTGCGATGCTCGGGCTCACCCAGCCCGCCCGGTCTGTCCAATCCGCCCGATCTGCGCTGACCGGCACGGGCTGAACCGGCGATGTCGCTCAAGTACGCGCTGCTCGGGTTCCTGAGCACCGAGCCGGCGTCGGGCTACACGCTCGCCCAGGAGTTCGGTGAGTCGATGGGGTGGTTCTGGTCGGCGTCGCACAGCCAGATCTATCCCGAGCTGCACCGTCTGGAGGAACAGGGGCTGATCCTCAGCCAGGAGGCACCCGGTGAGGGCGCCAAGATCAAGAAAATCTACCGCATCAGCGACGCCGGTCGCCTCGACCTGCAGCGCTGGGTGGTGCAGGAGCACGAGTACCCCCCGATTCGCGACGCCGAGCGGATCAAGCTGGTCTTCCTCGACGACGCACCGCTCGACGCCGTCCGCCGACATCTGCAGGCCCATCTCAAGCACCACGAGGATCTGCTGGCCATCTACCGCGACCATCTCGGCCAGATCCGTGCCGGGACGTTCCCGCGACTGCTCAAGCGCCAGGCGTCCCGGCCGGCCGCGGCAGGTCCCACGATCGCCGCGCTCAAGGCGCTGGCCATGCAGGGCAACGTGGCGCGCGCTCGCACCGAGATCGCCTGGGCGCAGGACGCGCTGGCGTTGATCGAGGGCCTGCCCGACCCGCATGTCCCATCCGTCGAACACCGGTCCGTCGAGGGAGGGGAACAGTGAGGTTCACCGTAGGTACCGACGTCGGCGGCACGTTCACCGACCTGTGGGCGATCGCCGAGGACGGTCGCCAGGCCGTGATCAAGGTGCCCAGCACCGCCGACATCATCGGGGGGATCGAGGCCGCCACCCGCGAGGCGGCAGCGCTCTTCGGGCTCCCCGTCGCACGGTTCTGCGGTGCGATCGAGCGGTTCGGCCACGGGACGACGGCGGGGCTCAACGCGCTGCTCACCGGCCGCGCCGCGCGTGCCGGCCTGATCACCACCGCCGGCTTCGGCGACACCCTGGAGATCGGCCGGATGAAACGGCAGGTGGCAGGTCTCGGTGAGCTGGAGGTCGGCGACTACCTGCAGCGCAACCGGTGGGCGCCGCTCGTGCCGCGGCGCCTCGTCCGCGAGGTGCCCGAGCGGATCGACCGTACGGGCCGGGTGCTGCTCGCACTCGACGAACGCGCGGCCGAGCAGGCCATCGCGTCGCTCGCCGCGGAGCGGGTACAGGCCGTCGCGATCTGCACGCTGTGGTCGGTGGCCAACCCCGTGCACGAGGACCGGCTGGCAGAGCTGGTCCGTGCGGCCCTGCCCGAGGTCTTCGTCGTGGTCTCCCATGAGGCAGCAGCGACGGTCGGTGAGTACGCGCGGATGTCCACGACCGTCGCCGATGCGGCGCTCGGGCCCGTCGTCAGTACCTACCTCGCCGCGCTGGACGAGCGCCTGGTCACGCTGGGGCTGCGCCGCCCGGTACTGGTCATGACCGGATCCGGTGGTGTCGTCGGCGCCGCCGAGGTGGGGCGGCACCCGGTGGCCGCGCTCATGTCGGGTCCGGCGGCAGGGGTGATCGTGTGCCGCGACATCGCCACGGACCTCGGTTACGACCGGGTGCTCACCATCGACGTCGGCGGCACCAGCTTCGACGTCGGCACCGTCGTCGACGGTGCCGCGGTGATGCGCTCGCAGGTCACGGTCGCGGGCGCCGATGTGCACCATCCTGCCATCGATGTCGCGACGATCGGCGCGGGCGGTGGGAGCATCGCCGGTGTCCGGGGGGGTGCGCTTGCGGTCGGCCCGGCCAGTGCCGGCGCCGATCCCGGCCCGGCCTGTTACGGGCGCGGCGGGACGCTCCCCACGGCGACTGACGCCGACCTCGTGCTCGGGGTGTTCGCCGAGGACAGCTTCGCGGGCGGGCTCAAGGTTGATCGGGCCGCCGCCGAACACGCCATCGCGACCCATGTCGGAGAACCGCTCGGGCTCGATCTGCTCGACGCCGCCTGGGGCATCCGTGCCGTGCTCGACAGCCGGATGGCCGACCTGCTGCGCAGCGTCACGATCGAGCGCGGGCACGACCCCGCCGAGTTCGTGATGTTCGCCAACGGCGGCCAGGGCCCATCGCACGCGTGGGCCCTGTGTCAGCAACTGGGCATCGCGACGTTCGTGGTCACGCCGACCGCCACTGTCCAGTCGGCACTCGGCACCGGCGTCAGCGAGATCCGCCAGACCTCAGGACGGCCCTCCTACGTACGGCTCGCCGCCGATGCCACGGCGACCGAGCAGCAATTGGCGGTGTTGCGCACCGCAGGCACGCAGGTGCGTGATGACGTCGTCGCCCGGCTGGGCGACGGGCCGGTGTCGGTCGCGCTCAGCGTCGCCGTCCGCTACCGGGGGCAGGCCCACCATCTCGACGTCGCGCTGCCGGACGGGCCGCTGGACGTCGCAGGTCTGGGTACGTCATTGCGTGCGTTCGAGACCGACTACGAGTCGCTCTACGGCGCCGGTGCGGGGTTCGGCGGTGCCGGTTTCGAGCTGCTGTCGGTGCGCGCCATCGGCTCGCGCCCCGGTGCCGGGGAGAACTCGGCCCGGCCGGCGGATCCGATCGTGCGCGAGGGCGACCGGGAGGTCGTCTTCGACGATCCCGCTGTGCCCTTCACCTGCGCGGTGTACCGAACCGGCTTCCCCGCCCCTGGCCAGCAGGTAGACGGCCCGGCGTTGATCTGTTTCCCAGGTCAGACGCTCGTGATCCCGCCGGGAGGGCGGGCTCGGACCGATCGGCGCGGCAACGTCGTCGTCACGATCCCGGTGGAAGCGGAGAAGCGATGAACGAGCAACCCGGCCCGGTCCTCTACGAGATCCTGCGCAACCGGCTGGTGTCGGTGACCGAGGAGATGCGGATCGCGCTTCAGAGCGTCTCCGGTTCACCGACGGTCACCGAGGCCACCGACTTCTTCACCGGCCTCTACGTGCCCGACGGATCCTTCGCCACGATGGGTTTCCAGGTGGCGCACGAGGCCCCGGTCGTGGGCGGGCTGATCCGGCACCTCACCTCGAGCGGCCGCACGCCGATCCGGGCCGGCGACATGTTCATCGGCAACGACCCCTATGTCGCCGCCCTGCATCAGAACGACGTACAGATGGCCTGCCCGATCTTCGTCGGCGACGAGGTAGTGGCCTGGGCGGGCGTCATGGCGCATGAGACCGACCTGGGCGGGATGAACTTCGCGTCGTGGTGCCCCGGGGCCACCGAGGTCTTCCAGGAGGGCCTGCGGATCCCGGCGGTCAAGCTGGTGGACCGCGGCGAGGTGCGCGAGGACGTCGTCGACTTCATCCTCGCCGCAAGCAGACTGCCCACCGCTCTCGGTCTGGATCTACGGGCGTTCATCGCCACCCTCAACGTGGCCACCGCCCGGATCACCGACCTGGTGAGTCGCTACGGCGCACCGATGATCTCGGCGACGTTGCATCGGATGATCGACGAGTCGGAGGCGGCACTGCGGGAACGGCTGCGGCAACTGCCCGACGCGGTCGTGCATGTGCGCGACTTCCTCGAACACGACGGCCACAGCAACGCGCTCTACACGGTCGACCTGGCGCTCACCAAGCGCGGCGACGCGATCACGATGGACTTCAGCGGCTCAAGCCTGCAGGCGCCAGGCTTCATCAACGCCACCCGGCCGGGTCTGCAGGGCGGCATCACCGGGGCATTGCTCCCGGCGGTGGGCTTCGGGATCGCCTGGAATGAGGGCCTGTTGCGCCCGATCACGGTGGTCGCACCGGACGGGTTGATCTGCACCGCGCAGTACCCCGCCCCGGTCGGCAGCGCCACGGTCGAGACGATCTGGACTGTTACCAACGTCGTACACCGCGCGCTGTCGCTGCTGCTGGCCTGCTCACCGCCGCACGCCCACCGGGCGCAGGGGGTCAGCTCGGGCACGATGGCCACCTTCAACATGGGTGGCACCAACCAGTACGGCGAGCGCTTCGGGCTGCACCTGCTCGATCCGCTTGCTGGTGGCTCGGGGGCCTACGCCGGGCGCGACGGCGTCAACGCGGGCGGGCCGCCCGCGGTGCCGATGCCCGCCATCGCCGACGTCGAGTCCAACGAGCAGGCTTCACCGCTGCTCTATCTCTACCGGCGGCTGCGGGCGGACTCGGGGGGCGCGGGCGCGGCGCGCGGCGGGTTGTCGGCCGAGGTCGCGCTCACCGTGCACGGGATCGAGGGCGCCGAGGCGCTCGTCATGACCCACGGGGCCGAGGTGCCCAACTCCACCGGGATCTTCGGCGGCAGGCCGGGATCCACCGTGCGCCAGCGCATTGGCGTGCAGGCCGTGGCCGGCACCCGGCTGCCTGCTGAGGGTCCGCCGGACGACGTGACGGACCTGCCGGGGGAGTGGCGCGAGCTCGGGCCCAAGCCGGGGTCGTTGCCCATGCGGGCTGGTGACGTCTTCGCCGTCCGCTGGCAGGGTGGCGGCGGCTACGGCGACCCGCTGTCGCGCGACCCGGACGCGGTCGCCGCCGACGTCTCCGACAGGCTCGTCTCGCGCAGCGCTGCCACCGCGGTCTATGGCGTCGCGTTCGACGGCGACGGACGCGTCGACGACCGGGCGACGCGGGCGCTGCGCCGCAGGGTCCGGGCCGGGCGGCTCGGCGCCGAACCCACAGCCGAACCCCGTCCAGATGCGACGGGGCACCCGATCGGCCCTGGCCTGCGGCTGCTGGCTGAGGACGGCGAGTGGGTCGTGCGCAGCAGCGCAGGTGCCGAGCTCGCCAGGGGCGGCACGGCCTGGCGGGCCGGCGCGACGAGCCGTCGCGTCGACCCATCGGAGCTGGGCATCGACCTGCATGAGCAGCTGATCATGACGGAGTGGCTGTGCCCGCTGTCGGGGGAGTCGCTCGCTGTTGACGTGCACCGCGTCGGTGCCGCGCCCCTGGAGGAATTGATGCTGGAGGAATTGATGCCGGAGGAATTGATGCCGGAGGACATGCTGCTCGACCTGTGAGGCCCACGTCGACGAGGACAGGAGCCACCGATGAGCACCGATATCGCACCCGCGCCGAGTGCGCGGCAACAGACCGGGATCGGCGCCCGGATACCTCGGCACGACGCCGCCGACTATGTCACCGGACGGATCGAGTACTTCGACGACACGGTCGTGCCGGGCACGCTGCACGTCGCGCTGGTCCGCAGCCCGCATCCGCGGGCCAGCATTCGTGGGATCGACACTGGTCGGGCGGCCGCGGCCGCGGGGGTCGTCGCGGTGCTCGGAGCCGGCGACCTGCTCGGCGTCGGCGAGATCCCACACAACGTCGACCCGGCCGGAATCGGCGGGCAGCACACGAAAGTGACCGCGCTGGCCGACGGAGAGGTGTTCCACGTCGGGCATGCCGTCGCGGCGGTGGTCGCGCAGACCTCCGGGGACGCCGAGGCGGCGGCGGCGCTCGTCGACGTCGACTACGAGGTGCTGCCGTACGCGCTGAGCGTCGCCGACGCGGTGGCACCGAACGCACCGGTGCTGGTCCCGGGCTGGCGGGACAACGTCATTGCCGGCGGCACCATGGGAGACGGCGATGTCGACGCCGCGCTCGCGGCTGCCGACCACGTCATCACCGGCAGCGTGTCGCTGCACCGGGCGGCACCCTGCCCCCTCGAGACTCGCGGCTACCTCGCCCAGTGGGACCGGCGCGCGCGCCGGCTGACGTTTCGCGGCACCGCACAGAACCCGCACCAGCTGCGCTGGCACCTGGCCACGGCGCTCGGTCTCGGCGAGCAGCAGGTGCACGTCGTCGCGCCGCGCTCCGGCGGCTCGTTCGGGGCGAAGATGCACGGCCAGCCCGAGGAGGTGCTGTTCGCCGCGCTCGCCCGACAGCTGGAGCGGCCGGTGAAATGGGTCGAACACCGACGCGATGCCTTCGCGGTCGGCGGCCGTGAGCTGGCCGCCCACTACACCGCCTCGTGCCGCTCCGACGGCGTCGTGACCGGGTTGCGGGTTGCCGTCGACGGCAACCTGGGCAGCCCGAGCGCCGCTCCGGGCTGGGGCATGGTGATGGTCGGCTGCCTGACGATCCCCAACGGGTATGCCATTCCCGCCGTCGACATCACGTGGCGGGCCGTGACGACGTCGAAGGCGCCGTGGAACGGGGTGCGCTCCTACGGCAAGGAGATCGCGCACACGGTGCTTGAACGGCTGATGGATCAGGTCGCCGCGCGGACGGAGCTGGCCCCCGAGGAGGTCCGGCGCCGCAACTGGGTGCACCCCGGAGCCTTCCCCCATCGCACCCCGACGGGGCTGGACCTCGACAGCGGCGACTATCAGGGCCTGCTCCGGCTCGTCGCCGGCCACGTCGATCTCGATGTGCTTCGCGCCGAGCAGCATGCCGCCAGGGCACAGGGGCGTCTCGTCGGGCTGGGATGGGGCTTCGAGCTCGTCCCCGAGTCGGTCGACCTGCCCGGCAGCTTCGTCGGCGGGATGGATTCCTCCACCGTGCGGATGGACGCGAACGGGCACGTGACCGTGTTGACCGGCGTCACGTCCCCCGGCAGCGGGAACGACACCGGCATCGCCCAGCTCGTCGCCGGTGAGCTCGGCGTGCCCATCACGGACCTCGACGTCGTGCAGGGCGACACCGACCGCTGCCCTTACGGGTTCGGGAACCTGTCGAGCCGCAGCATCGTCGCCGGTGGCAGCGCTGCAGTGCTGGCTGCGCGCGTACTCGCCGAGCGGCTGCGGATCGTCGCCGCCGCGATGCTGCACACCGAACCGTCCGATATCCGGCTCGTCGACGGGATGGCGTTCGGGCCCGCGCCCGAGCAGGCGGTACCCATCGCCGCGGTCGCCCACGCCGTGTACACGCTGGCGTTCATCCTCGCGCTGGGTATCGAGCCGTCGCTGGAGTCGACCCAGACCTACCGGCCCGGCGGCATCCGCCACCTTCCCGACGACAAGGGCCGGATCAACCCGCTGGGGACCTACTCCAACGCGCTTGCGCTGGCCGTCGTCGAGATCGACCCCGAGACCGGTGCCGTTGACGTCCGCCGGTTCGTGCTCGCCCACGACTGCGGCACCCAGGTCAACCCCACGTTGGTCGAGGCGCAGCTGCACGGCGGCGTCGCGATGGGGTTGAGCACGGTGCTGTCGGAGGAGGCCGCATACACAATGGACGGTCAGCCCGTGGCGGCCGGGTTCAAGACCTACCTGCTGGCCCGCTCGCCCGACCTGCCCAGGGTCGAGCTGTTGCACCAGTGCACACCGAGCCCGGTCACCCTGCTCGGCACGAAAGGTGCGGGGGAGAGCGGGGTCGGTGCCGCGATGGCGGCCACTCTCAACGCCGTCAACGACGCGCTGTCGCCCCGCGGCGTGGAGATCGACTCGACACCCCTGACCCCAGAACGGGTGTTCACCGCCCTGGTACCGGGAGCAGGCCGGTGATTCCCCACCCCTTCACCTATGCCGCCCCGCGCTCGGTCGCCGAGGCAATCGTGCTGCTGGCCCGCGCTCCCCAGCACACCCAGCTCCTCGGCGGCGGCACGTGGGTCGTCCCTGAGCTGCATCTCGGACTGCGGGCGCCACGGGCCGTGATCGACCTGCGGCGCGCCGGGCTGGGTGGGATCTCGCAGGAGAACGGCCCCGACAACGACGTCAGCGTCACGGTCGGGGCGACCACCACCTACGCCGAGCTGCTGGCCTCGCCCGTCGTCGCCGCCGAGCTGCCGTTGCTCGCCCGGATGGCGGCCGCCGTGACCGGCGGCGCGGCGCTGCACAACCAGGCCACCATCGGCGGCTCGCTGTGCGCGGCCCGCCCGTCCTCGGACGCTCTCGGCGCCGTCGTCGCGTCGGGCGGAACGGCTCTCGTGGACGGATGCGACGGGCGCCGCGAGTTGCCTGCCGCCGACATGGTGCGCGGGGTGGGGGAGACCACGCTCGAGCCCGGCGAGCTGCTCGTCGGGCTGCGGTTTCCCTCCCACGCCGGGGCGCGCAGCGGCTACCGGAAAGTCAAGCGCGGCACCAGCGGTTGGCCGCTGGTCACCGCGTCGGTGCTCGTCCGGCTCGACCATGACCACGCGGCGCGGACGGTCGCGGTGACGATCGCCGGCCTTGGTGCCGTCCCGCTGGCGGTGCCCACCGGGGCCCTGCTCGGCCTCGACGTACGGGGTGAGGAGTGGGTTGCGGCCGTGGACGCCGCGGTCGCTCGAGCACTCGACACCGTCACCGAGCCCTACACCGACGAGCAGGCGGGGGGCGCCTACCGGCTCGCCATCGCCCCGGTTGCCGCCCGCCGGGCCGTCATCGACGCCCTCGATCCCGCTCGAGCGTGGGGAGACCATCTGTGAGCAGCGACGTCACGCTCCACCTGATCGTCAACGGCCGGCCATGCAGCGCCGCCGTCGACCCGCGCATGGTGCTCGTGGAGGCCCTGCGCGAGCGGTTCGGCGTCTTCGGCCCGAAGATGGGTTGCCTGACGGGAGATTGCGGGGCGTGCACCGTCAGGGTCGACGGCACCACTCGCAAGGCCTGCCTCGAGCTCGCGGTCGCCGTCGGCGGCGCCGAGATCACGACCATTGAAGGCATGGCCGACGGCGACGACGCCGCCTCGGCGGGAGGTAGTGCGTCGGCGGGGGACAGGCTCACCGACGTACAACGGGCCTTCTGCTCCCACGGCGGTTTCCAGTGCGGGTTCTGCCTCTCGGGGATGCTGCACGCCGCCGAGGACCTCCTCGCCACCAACCCGTCGCCGACCGAACCCGAGGTCCGCGCCGCACTGCGGGGCAACCTGTGCCGCTGCACCGGCTGCACCGGCTACACCGGCATCGTCGACAGTGTGCTTGCCGCTGCGCGCGTCACGTCTGAGCGAGCCACACAGACATGACACGCAGGCGCGGCCGTGGCGCCATCGTCAACACCTCGTCGATCTGTGGACTCGCCGCCGGCGACAACATGGGCGCCTGCGGAGCGTCGAAGGCGGCGATCATCGCCCTCACCCGGTCCGCGGCCCGCGAGCTGGCACCGGACAACATCCGGGTCAACGCCGTATGCCCCGGCGGGGTCGACACCCCGATGGCAGCAGGCGCCAGGTCGATCTTCACCTCGGACGCCGAGTTCCTCGAGTTCGCCACGTCGCGCCAACTGGTGAAGAAGCTCGCCACCCCTGCAGATGTCATTCCCATAGTGTTGTTCCTGGCAGGCGACGCCGCGCAACTGATCACCGGCGCCGCCATCCCCGTCGATGGGGGACATCTGGCCTGGACGGTGCGGCACCGCCGTTCCGTCCCAAGCTGTCGTTCCGCGGCCCGATCGAGCTCCGGGTAGGGCCCTGCCTGTAAATCACTGCGGCGGGGCTGAGCCGGCCGCCCGCCCGGCCCGCAGGCGGCAGCCCTTCGGGGCGCGATGGAGACCACTGCCGAGCGGCGGTGGCACCTGGTGTCAGTGGCCCTGTTCAGGTGGACGACCGCCGGACAAGGGTGGTCGGCAGGGTCACTGTCGCGTTGCCGTCCCCGTTGATCCTGGCCAGGAGCAGCCGCACCATCTCGCTGCTGATCCGGTCGAAGGGCTGGCGCATTGTGGTCAGCAGCGGTTCGGTCGTCTCGGCCACGCCGGCGTCGTCGAACCCTCCGACCAGCACATCCTCCGGCACCCGGCGCCCGGCCTCACGTAGCACCGACAGCGCGCCGACGGCCATGAGATCGGAGGCGGCGAAGACGGCGTCGGTGTCGGGTGCGCGGGTGAGCAGGTCGCGCATCGCCGCTGCGCCGCCGGCCTTGCTGTAGTCGCCGTGGCTGATCAGCTCCGGTGCTACCGGCAGCCCGGCGGCGGCCAGGGCATGCTGATAGCCCTCGAGCCTCTGGATTCCGCCAGGCATGTCCATCGGGCCGGTGATCGTTGCGATCCGAATCGCACCCCGTGAGATCAGGTGCTCGGTCATCTGCCGGCCACCGTCGAGGTCATCGGCTCCGACCATGCTCAGGCGGGATTCAAGACCGGGGAAGCGGCCACAGACCACGGTGGGTACCCCGGCCGCGAGCAGGTCCTCGGAGATCGAGTTGCCGGCGCGACCGGACACGAGCAGGACGCCGTCCACGTGGCGGCCGGCGAGATAGTTCACCGCCCGGGCCCGGTCGGCCGGGGTACCGGCTGTCACCAAGGTCAGCAGCATCTCGTGCAGCGCGAGCGCCTGTGTGCAGCCGCCCATCAGCCGGGAGAACGTGGGATCCTCGAACAACAGGTGCTGTGGTTCGGTGAGCAGGAACGCGACCGAGTTGGAGCGGCCGCTGGCCAGGCTGCGGGCGGCGTGGTTCGCCGAGTAGCCGATGGTCTTGATGGCCTTCTGCACGGCGGCCAGGGCCTGTGGGCTGACGCGGTCGCTGCCGTTGAGTACCCGCGACACCGTGCCGCGCGACACGCCGGCGACGGCGGCAACGTCCCTGATGGTGGGGCGCTCGCCATCGGGATGATGCGGCATTCTCCGAGCCTACCTTCAGCTCTTGACGGCTCCGGCGGCGATGTCGACCCGCCAGAACCGTTGGAGCAGCAGGAAAAGTGCAACGAGTGGAACGATCGACAGCAGCGCCCCGGTGATCACCGACGTGTACAGCGCGGGCTGCCCCGCGCCCTGGTTGAGCAGGCCGGACAGGCCGACGGTGAGGGGAAAGAGCCGGTCGTCGCCGAGCATGACGTAGGGCAGCAGGAAGTTGTTCCAAATCGCCACGAACTGGAACAGGAAGATCGTCACCAGGCCCGGTGCCATCATCGGCATGACGATCGAGCGGAACACGCGGGCCTCACCGGCTCCGTCCGTGCGGGCCGACTCCAGCACCTCATCGGGCACAGCGGCCGAGACGTAGATCCGGGCCAGGTAAATGCCGTACGGGCTGATGATGCTCGGCAGCAGCACGCCGGCGTAGCTGTTAGTCAGGCCCACCTGCGCGAACAGCAGATACTGCGGCACGGCGAGGATCACACCCGGCACCAGCACACCGGCCAGGATGGCGTTGAACAGGGCCGCCCGGCCGCGGAACCGGAACTTCGCCAGTCCGTAGCCGGCCATCGCGGAGACCACGGTGGACAGCACGCCCCCGACACCGGCATAGAACACGGTGTTGAGGGCCCACCGCCAGAACAGCCCATCGCGGTAGGCGGACAGGTTGAGGATGTTGTCCCACAGGTGCGTGCTCGGGGCGTAGGTGAACGTCGAGAACAGCTCGGCGCCGCTCTTGGTGGCGGCGGTGAGCACCCAGATCACCGGGATCAGGCAGTACAGGGCACCGATCAGGAGCACCAGGGTGCCGAGAAGGTTGGGCCTTCCAGGCCGGCTCCGTGCCGTCGGGGCGCTCGCCGTCCGAGCGGGGGGCTCGAGGGCGGTCACGGTCATCGGGTCTCCTGCGCGAAAGCCCTGGCCTGCACTACACGCAGGAACCCGAAGGACAGGACGAAGGTCGCCGTCGCGAGCACCACCGACGTCGCGGCGGCCGAATAGATGTCGTCACGCGTGAACGCGTCGCGGTAGATCGTCATGAGCGGGCTCCAGCTGGTGGAGATGGTGTTGGTCAGCGGGCGCAGCACCGTCGGTTCGGCGAACACCTGCAGCGTCGCGATGAGGGAGAAGATCGACGTCATCACCAGTGACGGGATGATGATCGGCACCTTGATCCGCAGTGCGATCTGCAGCTCGTTGGCGCCGTCGAGCCTGGCCGCGTCCCGCAGCTCCGTCGGGATCGAACGCAGCGAGGTGTAGAGGACGATCATGTTGAAGCCGGTGCCGCCCCACACCGCGATGTTGGCGATGGCGAACAACACCAGGTTCGGTGCCAACGGCTGCGGCGCGGTGATCCCGACCGCGGTCGCCACGAAGGTGAACGGGCTGACGGACGGCAGGTAGAGGAAGCCCCAGAGCAGGCTCGAGATCACCGCGGGAACTGCGAACGGTAGGAAGATCACGACACGGGAGAAGCCCCGTGCTGATACTCGATCGGTGTCCAGGAGCAGGGCGAAGAGGAGAGCGAGGCCGAGCATCATCGGGATGACGATCGCGCCGTACAGCACGACCCGACCGACGCTGGTGAGGAAGTCGGTGTCGGTCAGGCTTCGTGCGTAGTTGGTCAGCCCGGCCCAGGTCTCGCTGCGCGCGCCCTGGCCGAGTCCGAGCCCGGAGACCTTCACCGTGCGCAGGCTCAGATAGACCGCGTAGCCGATCGGGATGGCGATCGACAGGGTGAAGAGCACCACGGCCGGAGCGACGAACACATAGGGCGCGGTTCTGCGCGAGCCGGTAGATGGCTTCGTCGTGCCGGTGGCCATGATCCTCATCGACCTGCTCCTGTACGAATGGTGCCTAGTTGGTGCTGAAGCCAGTGCTCTTCAGGTCTTGCAGGGTGACGTCCTGCATGCGGGTCAACGCCGTGAGGAATCCCGCCTGCGACTTCGCCTGCGCGGCCGGGCCGAACGCATCGTTGTAGGCGCTGTAGGCGACGTTGGTGTTCGGGCCGTAGGTGAACGGGTTCGCAGTGCTCGCCACCTTGCTGACCACGCTGTAGAAGTCAGGCTGGTTCGCGAAATAGGCCGGCGGGCTGGTCAGCACAGCGGCTGAGGCCGCTGTATCGGCCGGATAGACCGACGAGACGGTGGCCAGCGCTTTGACCGCAGCCGGATCGGTGTTGATCCACGCAGCGAACTGCGCGGCGGCGGCTTTGTGCTGGGACTGGGCGGTGACGGCCGTCGAGGAGCCGCCCCAGTTGCCGGTGGCCGGCGCGCCGCTGTTCCACTGCGGCATCGGAGCAACCTTCCATTTACCCACCGTGGTCTCGGCGCTTCCGGCGAGCACGCCCGGTGCCCACACGGCGCTCAGCCAGCCGACCTGCGTCCCGTTGTTCAAGGCGGCATTCCAGCCCGGCGTGTACATCGGGGTGTTGTCGATGACGCCCTCCTGGACCAACCCGCCCCAATAGCCGGCGACCTTGCGGGACTGCTCCGAATCGATGGAGACGCTCCATTTGTCGCCGTCGATGCCCCACCAGGACGCACCGTTCTGCTGCGTCAGCCCGACGAACCAGCCCGGGTCGGTGGCGGAGAACGTACCCAGGAAGGCCTTGGGGTCCGCCGCGTGGAGCTTGCGCGCCGTGGCGGCGTACTCGTCCCAGGTGGTCGGCACGGTCAGGCCGTACTTCTGGAAGATGTCGTCGCGGTAGTAGAACATCATCGGACCGGAGTCCTGGGGTACCGCGTACACCGCGGCGGTGCCCAGCGTCACCGCGCTCCACACCCCCGGAGAGAACTGTTTCTGGACGTCGGGGCCGAGGTCGGCCTTGATGTCGGCCAGTGCCCCGGCGGCGACCATCGTGGGTATGGCCTGGTACTCGGCCTGCATCAGGTCGGGCGCACCGCTACCCGCCTTGACGGCCGTGAGCAGCTTGGTGACCGCGGGGTCGCCACCGTCCTGCTTGTTGACGGTGACGTGGATGTTCGGGTGGGAGTCGTTCCAGACCTGGACCGTCTTGTCCATGTTGGTGGCCCACGACCAGTAGGTCAGCTCGACCTTCTCGGAGGGATTGCTCGTGCCGTCCCCGCTCGACCCGCTGGAACACGCGGTCAGCAGCATTGCGGACGAGGCGAGCAGGACAAGGGAACCGCGCAGCAAGCGCCGCATGACGTCCTCCTTGGGCGGCGACACCGGCGGGCTCCGCGTCGTCGCAGGGTGAGATGGTGGGACCGGTCACACAGTGATGCTGCGTCATGTGTGCTGTCAAGAGAAACTTTGCGGACGGCTTGATACGCATATGGGCAAATTCTGTGGGACCGTGCACACTGTCGTCGAGTACGGCTGACGTTACGAGAGGGGTACCTCGCATGGGGAGTTGGTTGCCGGGTGTCGAGGACATCTGCTTCGGTGGCGACTACAACCCCGAGCAGTGGCCGGAGGAGTCCTGGGCGGAGGACATCCGGTTGATGCGGCTCGCCGGGGTAAACCTGGTCAGCGTCGGCATCTTCTCCTGGGTCCTGCTCGAACCGCGCCCCGGCGAGTTCGACTTCGGGTGGCTTGACCGCCTCTTCGATCACCTGCACGCGGCCGGCATCCGGGTCGACCTGGGCACCCCCACGACGGTCCCGCCCATGTGGTTCTGGGCGGCCAACCCACACGTCCGGCCGGTCACCAGAGACGGCCGTACCCTCGCGCCGGGCTCGCGAGGCCTCTGTTGCCCGAGCTCGGACGAGTACGCCGAGGCGACCGTCCGTATCGTCTCGGCGCTCGCCCGCCGCTACCACGATCATCCGGCGCTGGCCCTCTGGCACGTTCACAACGAGTACGGCGCGCCGGTCGGCGAGTGCTACTGCGAGCGCAGCGCCACAGCCTTCCGCGCGTGGCTCGCCGAGCGCTACCGCGATCTCGACGCGCTCAACACGGCTTGGGGCACGCGGTTCTGGGGGCAGGTCTACACCGAGTGGTCGCAGATCGGGTGCCCGGCGGAGTCGGCAAGCGTGAGCAACCCGGCGCAGCGTCTCGACTTCGCCCGGTTCTCCAACGCAGAGCTGCTGGCCAACTTCGTGCGCGAGCGCGACATCCTTCACGAGCTGTCCCCGGCCATCCCGGTGACCACGAACTTCATGGCGACCACCTGCCCGTCCGTGGATCTCTGGACCTGGGCGAGCGAGGTCGACATCGTGTCGAACGACCACTACTTGACCGCAGCGGACCCGGACAACGAGATCGGGCTGGCCCTCGACGCCGACCTCACCCGCTCGTTGGCCGGCGGCCGCCCCTGGATCCTCATGGAGCACTCCACGTCGGCGGTGAACTGGCAGGGCCGCAACGTCGCGAAGGGGACCGGCGAGATGACGCGCAACGCGGCGAGCCACCTCGCGCGTGGTGCCGACGGCATCCTGTTCTTCCAATGGCGCGCATCACGGCGGGGCGCCGAGAAGTTCCACTCGGCGATGGTGCCGCACTCGGGGCCGGCAAGCCGGGTGTTCCGCGACGTCACGGAGCTGGGTGAGCTGCTGGGACAGATGAGCGACGTCGTCGGCACCCGGGTGATGGCGCGGACGGCGATCGTGTGGGACTGGGAGTCGCACTGGGCGCAGAGCCTCGAGTGGCGCCCGAGCGTCGATCTCGACCCGCGGGAGCAGGTGCGTCGGTACTACGAACGACTGTGGCGCGACAACGTCACCACCGACCTCGTTCACCCCGGCGCCGACCTCAGTTCGTACGCGGTCGTCGTGGCGCCGTCGTCCTACCTGCTCACCGAGGCGTCGGCGGCAAACCTGCGCGGCTACGTCGAGCGGGGCGGGCACCTCGTCGTCGGCCCGTTCTCCGGAGTGGTCGACCAGGACGATGCTGTGTACCCCGGCGCCCTCAACGGCGCGGTCAACGCACTGCTCGGTGTCACGGTCGAGGAGTTCCTGCCATTGCGCGCCGGGGAGACGCTGCAGCTGACCGGTGGTGTGCCGGCGCTGATCTGGGCCGAGGACCTGACGCTCGACGGCGCCGAGACGGTCCTGCACTACCTCGACGGCCCCGCCGCGGGAGCACCGGCGATCACGCGTCACCGCGTCGGGCGTGGCACGGCGACGTACGTTTCCACCGTTCTGGAGGTGTCCGAGCTCGCCGTCGTCCTCGATCCCGTGCTCGATGCGGCCGGGGTACCGCCCCGCCGCGACCTCCCCGTCGGCCTGGAACTGGTGACCCGATCGGACCCGGGAGGTCGCTACCTCTTCGCGATCAACCACAGCGGCGGTGCCGTCGACGTACCGGTCAGCGGGATCGACATTGCAACAGGGGAGGGCTGCAGCGGAAGTGCGAAGCTGGTGGCACGCGGGGTCCGGGTTTTCCTGGACCGCTCGGATTCCGCGTAGGTCGCCCCTAGCATCGTGTTGTGGAGTGGTGGTCGCAGCTCAGCACTTCACGAATTCGTGTTGCATCCGCCCCAGGGTCTCGATGCCACTCACCAGTTCGTCGCCGGGCCCGATGAACAGCGGCGGTTCGCGGCGGTTGCCCACGCCACCGGGGGTGCCGGTGAAGATCAGATCGCCCGGGAACAGCGGGCAGACGTCGCTGATGTGGGCGATCAGCGCCGGCACCGAGAAGATCATGTCCGAGGTCCGGGCCGACTGCATCGTCTCGCCATTGAGCTGGCAGGAGATGGCGAGGTCGTGCGGGTCGCCGACCTCGTCCAGGCTGACCAGCGCCGGGCCGATCGGCCCGAATCCCGGATAGGACTTGGCGAGGGAGAACTGGGCGGGTTTGCCGGCGAGCTGGAGTACCCGCTCGGACAGATCCTGACCGATCGTGAGGCCGGCAACGACGTCCCACGCCCGGTCCTCGGGCACCCGGTGGGCTGCCCGGCCGATGACGGCGACGAGCTCGACCTCCCAGTCGACGTGGCCATCGGGCAGCGCGATCGCGCCGATCGGTCCGGTGATGCAGGCGGGGAACTTGGTGAAGATCAGGGGCACTTCCGGGGCGACGAAGCCGGCCTCTGCGGCATGCGGGCGATAGTTCAGCGCCACGGCGAACACCTGACGGGGTCGCGGCACCGGTGGCCCGAGATCGGCGGGGTCGAAGGCGACGACCGGTCCGATGTCGACGGTGCGGGTCCACTCCAGCATCTCGTCCCAGTGGTCGAACAGGGCGTCGGGGTCCGCGGGAAAGCGGCCGCCGCTCGCCCGATCGACGTCGACCGCACCGTCGCCGATCAGTACGGCCAACCGGCCGGCGAGATTGGCGAGTCTCATATCCATCCGTCCGCGGCAGGCGCCGGGGCTCCGTGCCCGTCCTGCCAGGAGATGATCGGGTTGCGCAGCACGCCGAGCTTCTCGATCTCCGCCTCGACGACGTCGCCGGGACGCAGGTAGTTGGCCTGCGGGTCGTCGGTGCTCGCCGCGACGCCCGCGATCGTGCCGGTGGTGAGGATGTCGCCCGCGCTGTAGATCTGCGGCGAGTGGTAGGCGACGAGCTGGGGGATCGACACCGACATCTTGCTGGTGTTCGACTTCTGCCGGACCTGTCCGTTGACACGCAGTTCCATGTCGAGATCATGCGGGTCGTCGATCTCGTCGGCGGTGACGATCCACGGTCCGATCGGGCAGAACGTGTCGATGGCCTTGCTGAAGCTGAACACGCCGGACTGCATCTCGCGGCGCTGGATGTCGCGCGCGGTGATGTCGTTGAAGATCAGGTATCCGGAGATGTGGTCCATCGCCTCGTCGGCGGAGAAGAACTTGCCCGGCTTGCCGATGATGATGGCGAGCTCGAGCTCGTAGTCGAGCTCGTTGGTCAAATGCTCGGGGTAGATCACCGGCTCATCGGGGCCGATGATCGCGTCGACGTTCTGGAAGAACACGATGCCCCTGTTGACCGGGTGTGACCAGTTGACCCGCTCGAGGTCCTCGTGGTGTTCCCGGAAGTTGCCAGCGGTGTGGAAGAACTTCCTGGGGACGATCGGCGCGCGAAGCGCCACGTCGGACAGTGCGAAGGTCTCTCCGGTCTCGCCCACCTCGCCGTCGTGCTGGAAGAACGCCACCGTGGACGGGCAGTCGAGCTCCACCACGCGGTCGTCAACGATTCGACCGACTCGACCGTCGTCGAACGTCACCAGCTTCATGCCCGAGCTCACTTTCGCTAGATAAAAGCATATGTTGTCGAATGAACGAAAGTGAGTATTGGCTGGGGTCGATCGCGGTGTCAAGGCGAAGGCGCCTCCACCCGGAACAGTCGCAACTGCATGGCCAACATCGTGTAGTAGCCGACGAGGGTCGAGAGCTCGAAGAGTTGCCGCTCGCCCAGCACGCGCCGCACGTCGGCATACTCGCCGTCATCCAGGTCGCCGCGCTCGAGCAGGGCGTTCACTGCTCGCAGTGCGATGGATTCGTCCGATGTGGAGGATTCCGGCACCGCGCCGCGCCGGAGCGCCGCCAGCTCGTCGAGCGCCACGCCCTCGGCGAGGCCCACTGCTTCGTGCGCATGTCGTTCGAACGTGCTGTCCCAGTGGGTGGCCACAAGCAGGATCGCCATCTCGCGCACCCGACCCGGGAGCGTCGAGCGGTATCGAACCGCAGTGCCGAGCCCCTGCAGTGCGGTCCCGATCGGTGGGCTCAGCAGCATCGCGTTGAAGGGGCCGTTGAGGGCCCCGCTTCCGTCGACGAGCGCGAACAGTGCTGGTCCGGCTGCCCGGGGGCCGCCGGCGATCTCGGCGTAGAGGGAGCGCTGCTCGTCGGACAGGTCCGCAGGCGTGGTGCGCGGCAGGCGCCCGTGCGCTGCAGGGGTGTTCATCGATGCCCGAGTAACCGTGAGATGTCGACACCTGCCTCGACGATCCGGGGCTTGAGTTCGTCGAGGATGCGGTCCCGGCTCCACTCCATTGCGTTGACCGCCACGTTGATCCCGGCGACCACGCGGTTGCTGCCGTCGTGCACCGGCGCGGCCACCGACCGCAGCCCGTAGGCCACCTCCTCGTCCTGCAGGCCGAAACCCTGCTGTCGGATGTCCGCCAGCTCCGGAAGGAGCGCGTCGAGGGTGGCCGCCGCCCGCGGACCGCCGGGCCGGAACGACGTCGCCGTGATTCGTGATCTCAGCTCGGCCTCGTCGAGGTGGGCGAGCAGGACCTTGCCGATCGAGGTGTGTACGGCCGGAAGGGTGGAGCCGACCTGGATGTTGGCCGTGACCAGGTCGCCGTTGCGTAGTCGCACCAGATACAGCACCTTGTCGTCGACCAGTGACGCCAGGTTGACCGTTTCGCCGGTGGCGTCGGCCAGCTGGCGCAACCGCGACCTCGCGACGTCGACGAGATCCAGGCTCTGCAACGCGCTGAAACCCAGCGTCAGCACCTTGATCCCCGGCCGGTAGGACCCGTCGGGCAGCTGCTCGAGGAAGCCCTCTGATGCGAGCGTCATGGCGATCCGGTAGACGCTGGGCATCAGCAGGCCCGCCTCCGTCGCGATGTCGGTGAGGCGCATCGTCGGGCGCTGCTCGGAGAACAGACCCAGTACCCGCAGGCCCTTGGCCAGCGCTTCGATGCGGTAGTCCCGAGTGGGCGGCCCTGTACCGGTTGGTGCCGCGCCGGCGGGCTCCGCACCCTTCGTCCTGGCCGCCATCTCTCGCCTTCCTCTCGCCCCGTGAGGCATTTACATCGGGCAGCGCTGCCGCTACCGTCGAATAAAAGACGCTATCACAGTGTGAAAGTCGCACCGTGTATCGAAGGAGACGCGCCGCTCGTGACCCAGGGACAGATTTCCGCGCAACGCCGGTTCGTGGGGCAGACGGTCCTCGTCACCGGAGCCGGCACCGGCTTCGGGGCCGAGATCGCGGTGCGTGCCGCTCAGGAGGGTGCCGATGTCGCCGTGCACTACCGGTCCTCCCGGGCGGGTGCGGAGGCGACGGCAGAGCGCATCCGGGCGCTCGGGCGTCGCGCCGAGATCATGCAGGCCGACATCGCGCACCGCGTCGAGATCACCGCGCTCGCCGACGCCGTGACCAGTACGTTCGGCCGCTTCGACGTGGCCGTCAACAACGTCGGCGACGTTGCCCGCGAGCAGATGTCGTGGCGCGACATCACCGAGGAGTCGATCGACCACGTGTTGGCCGTGGATGTGAAGGGCACGCTGCTGTGCACCCACGAATTCGGTTCTCGCATGCTCGACCAGGGCGGTGGCGCGATCGTCAACATCGGATCCACGGTGGTCGTGCGTGGCAGCGCACGCGCCCCGCAGTACGCGGCGGCGAAGTACGGGATCATCGGACTGACCAAGTCCTATGCGGCTGCGTTCGCGCCGACGGTGCGGGTCAACGTCTTCGCGCCAGGTTTCATCGAGACCGAGGCAACGCTGGGTCGCAGCGACTGGCAGGCCGGTCGCGGCGACCAGCTGCGCGCGATGACGCCGATGGGTCGCATCCCTCGACCGGCCGAGCTCGCCGGGACCGCGCTGTTCCTGGCCACGGCCGACGCCGCGCACATGACCGGCAACTTCATGATCGCCGATGGCGGCTACAACATGGTGGGTGCCTGAGGCGGCGCAGGCTCACACCAGCACCCGGCCACCGTCGACGTAGAGGACGTGCCCGGTGACGAACGCCGCCCGGTCCGATGCCAGGAACAGCACCGGCCCGACGACGTCTGCAGCCGTGCCGAGCCGGCCGGCCGGTACCTGTTCGACCATCTGCTCGCGCATGCCGGGCTTGGCGAGGTAGTCACGCGTCAGGTCGGTCTCCGTGTACCCGGGTGCGACCGCATTGACCGTGACGCCGTGCTCGGCCCACTCGCGCGCCATCACACGCATCATCTGGTTCATGCCGCCCTTCGATGCGGCATACGGGGCGTGGTTGCTGTGGGCGAGCATCCCGGACACCGAGGACAGGAACACCATCCGTCCGTATCCGGTCCGGCACATCACCTCGCCCGCTGCCTTTCCGCACCAGAAGGCGCTCGACAGGTTGACCGTGAGGATCCGGTCCCAGACGTCGTCGGGTGTGTCGAGTACGGCGCGGCGATCGTTCGTTCCCACGGCGTGTACGAAGACGTCCAGCCCGTTGAGGATCGCGGCGGCGCTGGTGACGGCCTCGCGGCAGCCGTCGGCGGAGCTCAGGTCACAGACCAGCACCTTCACCTCTCGGCCCCGCGCGTTCGCGGCGCGTTGCACCTGGTCAAGGGCGGCCTCGTCGACGTCGGCAACGAGGACTCGTGCGCCGAGGTCGGCCATGGCCGTTGCGCACTCCGCGCCCAGGCCGCCTGCGCCGGCCACCATGACCGCGCGGTCCTCCAGGCCCAACCACATGGATCCCCCGTGAGCTTTCATTCTGTGAAACTCTGTTACCGAATCTGAGGGTAGCGGCGGCTCGGTGGTCTGTCCATGCTCCGTGCGGGCCGCGTCAGCGCGCGACGCGGCGGCCCGGGGCAGGCAATCGACTGTGGACACCGGGTCGTGACCGCGGCTACATTTCCTCATGAATAAAACGTTGTTTCACTCTGCGAAAGTCTCCGGAGAGTGTGACAACCACCGACCGGAGGTGGTTGTGGAGGCGGGCGCCGGGATCGCCGTTCGCGACGTGTCGGTCCTGTACGGATCGGTGCTCGCGGCCCGTGACGTCACCTTCGACATCGCACCGGGTGAGTTCGTGAGCCTCATCGGGCCCTCCGGATGTGGCAAGTCGACGGTGTTGCGGGCTATCGGCGGGCTGCTTCCCACACAGTCGGGTGAGATCGTTCTGCGCGGCCGCCCGGTGGTTGGACCGATGCCGCGTGACGTGGCGTTCGTGTTCCAGGATCTCGCGCTGTACCCATGGCGGAGCGCCCGACGCAACGTCGAGATCGCCATGGAGCTGGCCGGGGTGCCGCGGGCGATCCGTAGACGCCGGGCACTGGACGTGCTCGGACAGGTGGGGCTCGCCGACGTGGCTGAGCGGTTTCCCGGCCAGCTGTCCGGCGGCATGCAACAGCGGGTCGCGATTGCGCGGGCGCTGGTGTCGGAGGCGCCGGTGCTCCTGCTCGACGAGCCGTTCGCCGCGCTCGACGAACAGACCAGGCTCGACCTGGGTGGCCAGCTGCTCGGGCTGCTCGCCGACCGGGGCAAGACCGTGGTCTTCGTGACGCACAGCCTCGCGGAAGCCGGCTACCTATCGGACCGGATCGTCGTCATGGGTCCGCGGCCGGGCACCGTCGTAGAGGTCATCACCGTGCCCATGCCCCGACCGCGGGTGCCGGAACTGATGCGCAGCCCCGAGTTCCACGACCTGCAGGACCGCCTGCTCACGGTGCTGTTCCAGCGGTCGGCCCACGTCCCGGGACCGAAGACCGGGCCGACGCCGTGACGCTGTCCGCCCGCCGAGCGGTGGTCTACGTGGGCATCGTCGCGGTCGTCGGGCTCGTCTGGGTGGTCCTCACCGCGACGAGTGCGGTCGCGCCGATCATCTTGCCCGCACCGGGTGGCGTGCTGCGGTCGCTGGCGAGGATGGCAGCCGACCCACCGGCGGTGTTGGGCCCGGTCTGGCGCACCTTCGAGGAGACAGCAGCCGCCTTCGGTGTCGCGACGGCCGTCGCCATTCCACTAGGGACGGTGATCGGCGCATCGCCGCTGCTGCACCGGGCTTTCGAGCCGGTCCTCGCGACGCTGGCAGTGCTTCCGCTGGTCATCCTCTATCCCGTCCTCGCCGCGAGCATGGGACTCGGGATGCCGTCCAAGATCGCGCTCGGGGCCGTCTACGCGTTCTTCCCGGTGGTGATCAGTACCTGCCGGGCCGCATCTCAGGTTGATGCGGGGTTGGTCGCGGCAGCGCGATCGATGGGTGCCGGGCGCCTCGCGGTGGCGGAACACGTTGTACTCCCGGCCATTGCCAGCCGGATAGCACCAGGTCTGCGGGTCGGTCTCGGCCTCGCGCTGGTCACGGTGATCGCCGGCGAGTTCATCGCCGGGCTGGGCGGCGTCGGCTATCAGCTCGCGGCCGCCAGTCAGCGGCTCGACTCCCCGACGCTGTTCGCGTGGGTGGTCGTCGCCATCGCCCTGACCGTCGTGGTCAACGTCGCGTTCGGGTTCCCCACCGCCGTGCTCGAGAAAGGTGTCAACCGATGAGGCTCACGCAGTTCGCACTCGCCACGACAGCGGGCCTCGTCCTCGCTGCCGTCACCGCGTGCGGCACCGACACCGGTGGCGCCCCGGCGGCCGGCGGGACGTCCGGATCCGCAGCGACCGTCACCATCGGACTCGTGCAAGCGCAGGACTTCAGCAACGGCCTGCCCTCGCGCATCGCCGACACCCAAGGGATCTTCATGGCACAGGGACTCACCGTGAAGATCGTCGAGTTCACGGCGGGATCGGACCTCACCAAGGCGATGAGCGCGGGCAGCGTCGACATCGGTGCGGCAACCGGCCTCGACGTCGTCAACGCCGCGGCGCACGACGTGGATCTGCAGGCGTTCTTCGGCGTCCGGTCGAAGACACCGATGAGTCTCATCGTGGGCACGAACTCACCGGTCACGTCTTTCGACACGATGGCCGGTCACAAGATCGGCATCTCGAAGTTCGGCTCGATGACCGACTATGTGGTGCGCCGCATCGAGCAGCTGCGCCATCTCGACGCCACCACCGTCACCCCGGTGCCACTGGGGACACCGTCGGGCAACCTCGCCGCCCTCAAACAGGGGCAGGTCGACGGCGTCATCCTTCCCGTTGACTTCTCATTCGGGCTCGTCGGTGACGGTTCCGGCAAGGTGGCCGCATCGGTCGCCGATCTCGGGGGAGCGGACCAGTTCTCGGTCTTGATGGCTCGCAAGAGCTATCTGAGCAAGAACCGAGCGGTCGTCACCAAGCTGGTGGCCGCCTACGCGAAGGCCATCACGTTCATCCAGCAGAACAAGCCCGCGACGGTGGCAGTGCAGCAGTCCGCGCTCGGGCAGAAAGCCAATGTTGCGACCAAGGCCTATGACGCGCTCGCTCCGGGTCTGACTCCGGACGGTGCCATGGATACCGCCGGCCTCAAGGCCTACGCGGATGCCTTGCCGGGCCTCCAGCTGGCCACGGCGTCACCTGCCGAGAGCACGTACTACGACCCCTCGTTCGTCCCGGTCAAGTGACGACCGCTGCGGCGGTGCCCGTTCGTACTGCGGCTGTGCGGCGGACTGCTGCTGGGCCCGCATTGGCGTTGCGGACGGGCGCGGTACTGGCCGTCGTCGCCGGCTGGCAACTCCTCACGCAGGGCAGCGACGCTGCCGACAGTGTGCTCGCCCCACCGTCGCGGGTCGCGACCGTGGGGCTCCGGTACGGCCTGACGATCGACAGCATGGCCAACCTCGAGATCACTACGATCCGATTCGTGATCGCCTTCGTGCTCTCCGCTCTCGTCGGTGTCGTGCTGGGCGTTGTGCTCGGACGGTCCGGGCGGCACATCTTCCCTGCGGCGCGCGACGTCACGGCGGTCGTCTACGCCCTGCCGCTGGTGCCCTTCTACCCCCTGCTCGTCCTCTGGCTGGGGCTGGGCGCCAGGTCCGAGGTGGCCTTCGGGGTGCTGCACGGCGCGATACCGGTGCTGCTCGCCACCATGGGCGCAGCTGCCACGGTGGACGACAACCTGCTCACCGCGGGGCGGGCAATGGGTGCATCGCGGCGGGCTCAGCTGACCGGCGTCGTGCTACCGGCCATCACCGCGGACGTGGTGGGCGCGCTGCGCACCGGCGCGGCGCTGTCGTTGCTCGGCGTTCTGCTCGCCGAACTGTTGATCTCGGTCGACGGTGTCGGTGGGCAGATCGGCCAGCTCATCTCCAACGGCAGGGCCGCCGAGCTCGACGCCGTCATCCTCATGGTCTGCGTCGCCGCGGTGACGATCAACAGCGTGCTCAGCGTTGCCGAGCGTCGGCTGTCGAGGTGGCGAGCGTGACCGGTGCACGGCATCAGCGCGATCCGGTGACCCCGTGGCGCCAGAGCCGGCTCCTGGTCGCGATCACGGTCTCCTCGTCGAGTCCCGGTTGGTGCAGGACGTCGCAGGCGAACGCCACCGCTTCGACCATCCCGCCGAGCGCGTAGGCGGCGTGGCGGATGTCGAGCGCCATGTCGGCCCCGCCACGACCCTGCGCCGCGGTGAGACCGGCCTCGATCCGCGAGGTGAACCGCTCCCTGATCGCCAGCCGGACCTCGAGGAAGTCGGGGTTCACCGTGACGACCTGCTCCAACACCCGCAACAGCGGTGCGCGCTCGACGACGGCAAACGCCAACACGGCGGTGGTCTGGCACCCGCGGCAAGCTGCTGGCGCTCAAGGAGGCCGCGCGTCCCTACGAACTCGACCCTGGCGGCGGCGTCGCGTACGCCGATGATGGTTCGGCGAGTTGCGCTGAGCTTCGCGACTTGACTGCAATGTCCTGACCTCGCTCCCACTGCCGCACATGCTGCCGGTGAGGCGCCGGGACAGCAACGAGCTGCTCAGGTCCGCCCAACGGTCGGATCCACACCATCGGCCTGGAACTGGCCGAGCGGATCGACGCCGAACGCGACCGACACGGCCCGTACCGGGGACCTCGCCGACCTCGCCCAGCGGGTCCAGCTCACCACCCCGCAGGCCGAGGCCCTGGCCACCGCAGGCGCGTGCGACTCCTTCGGGGTCGGACGCCGCTCGGCGTTGTGGCGGCCGGGGTCATGGCGTCGGTGCGGTCGGCCCTCTGCCCGGTGTCGCGTTAGGTCTCGACGCCAGCCCGTGTCGACACCGCTCGGCCGTTGGGCTGGCGGCGCCCAGGGGTGCGCTGGGTCAGTCAGTGGGCAGTCGCAGCGAGCATGGCCCGTAGCGCTCCTCGAAGCTCGCTCGCGCCGTTGGCGCCGAGCGCGCTGGTGAAGTCCTGCTCCACGGTGAGCGCCGCTCGCTCCGCCTGGAAGAAGAGCTCTCGGCCGGTGTCGGTGAGTTCGACGACGTTGCGGCGACGGTCCTGCTCGGAAGGGCGGCGGGCGAGGACCCCGGCCCGTTCGAGTACGTCGAGCAGCGCGACCATCGAGGTGCGGTCCACGCCGAGTACCCCGGCGACGTCCTGCTGCGATCTCGCTCCGCCGCCTGCGATCACTCGCAGTGCGCCGAGGTCGCGGCTAGTGATCCCGAACGGCGCGAGCGCGGCGTCGGTGCGCTCCTCCAGGGCGAGGTGCGCGTGTTTGAGCAGGTACCCGAGCACGTCGTCGTGCGCACGGACGACAGGTCGGGTGGAACGGCCCGGACTCGACATGCTCGAATCCTACCGTTACTCTGATCGTCAGTGGTACTGATGATTGAAAGAACTGACGAAAGGCTGTGTCATGATCCTGATCACCGGCGGGTCCGGTTTCATTGGCTCTCACACCGTCCGTGCCCTCGCCGAACTCGGCGAGGGCTGCGTGGTTGTCCAGCGCCGCTCCGGCGAGGTCCCAGCGCACCTGGCGGATCTGCCTGTCGTCGCCGAGCAGGCTGACGCCGCTGACCTCGACGCCCTGCGCGCCATCGGCGCACGACACGAGATCACCGGGATCGTGCACCTCGCCGGATACCCCGCACCGCGCGGCCGCGTCGGCGGCATCGCGTCGACCGAGGACCTGCTCCGCGGGCTCGTCAATATCGTCCGATTCGCCGCCGAACGGGGTGTTGGCCGGGTCGGGCTGGCCAGCACGATCGGCGTCTACGGCGGGGTCGAACACGACGGGCCGCTCACCGAGGACCTGCCGGTCCACCTCACCGCGCCACATCCGATCCCTCGGTCGAAGAAGATCGGCGAGCTGCTCGGCGAGCAGCTCGCCGAAGCGACGGGCATCGAGATCATCAATCTCCGGATCTCCGGCACATGGGGCCCGCTCGGCCACGACGATCCGTTCTTCGCCGCACCCGCGCTGATCCATGCGGCCGCCCGCCGGTGCCCACTCGACCTGTCCGGACTGCTTGCGCAGCCACACCTCGGCGACGGACTCGACCTCTGCTACGTCAAGGACACCGGCCGCGCCATCGCCCTGCTCCAGGTCGCCGATCACCTCAACCACCGGACCTACAATGTGGCATCGGGCCGCGTCACCACGAACGCGGACGTCATCGCCGCGATCCGAGACGTTGTCCCCGGCGGTGACCTCGAAGTCCCCGAAGGCGCAGCGCACGCCGGGAACCCCCTGGCCATCACCCGGCTGCACGACGACACCGGCTACGAACCCGAGTACGACACCGCCCGGGCCGCAGCCGACTACATCGCATGGCTCCGAGCAGGCAACGCTCGCTGACCAGCACTTGCACGCAACCCCGCCCAACGCTCGCCTCGTTGAGAGATGGTTGACAGACCCCACCCGGATCGGGTGCCGCGACCGGTCCCGTCGAGTCTGGCGATGCTGCGCCGTCGAAGGCTGCGGTCGCGCTGGTCGGCGCGGGCGTCGTGGACGGGGGTGACGCCGGCTTCGTCCACGCCGTCGAACCCGCTCGCGATGCGGGCCGGGGCGGCGTCCCACGCCGCTGGTCAGGTCGACTGGATGATCCACCAGATGTACTCCCCAGACCTTCATCCCCCAGGCGATGGTTCGAACCCTTCTACGGGGGGCGAGATGGAGTCGCCCTGCGCAGCGGTCAGCACGGCGCGTCATCATCGGGCTGAGCGGGGAGCACAATCGGGGAGCATCGGGGGGCAGGACGTTGCACTGAACCGGCGCGAACGGACACCTACGGCTCTGAACGTAGCGCCCACAGCCGAACGGCCTGGTCAGGGGCTCTTTCATCACCGAGGTGGCCGGTGCCATCGACGCGGTGTTCGCCGAGCGCATCGTGGTCGGGCTGTTCGCCGGCCCGTCGCGGGTGGGAGTTCCTCCGTGTCGGAGATGGGCGGTGACACGGCCGACGTGTCCGGTTCTCCGGGTTCATCGCGGCCGCGTCACCGGAGTTCGACGTCGATGACTGTCCGGTGCCGGTCGTTGCCGGTTCCCCGCGTCGGTGGGCTGGGCGGGATCCGACGTCACGGTCACCCGGCATCGAGGAAGGTGTCGTGGTGCCTGCGTCCGCCGAGCAGGACCGCCGCGATCAGCGCCGCTACGAGGGCAGCGATCCCGCAGATGAGGTAGCCGATGGCGTAGGCGTCGGAGAGCGCGTGGAACGCGATGTCCTTGAGCGGGTTGAACGGCTGGGACGAGCCGTCGGGCAGGGTGATGGAACTGGGGACGGCGTTCGCGCCGAGCGGGCCCGAGTTGACCGCACCGACTGCGGCCTCTACCTGGGCCTTCTGCGCTGCCGGGGCGTGCGCCGGCGCCTGGTTGAACGCCTGGAGGGCTGCGCTGAGCTGGGGTGATGCGGCGACCTGGGCCGCAACCGCGTCCGCCGCCTTGGTCAGGGCGATGGCGCCGATGACGGCAGGGCCGAGGGTGAGGCCGAAGTCGCGCAGCATGCTGGTGGCACCGCTGGCCATCCCGGCCTTGGTGGTCGGGACGCTGTTGACGGCGACGACGGTGATCGAGGTGACCGAGAACTTGAAGCCGGCGCCGACGACGAGCAGGGGCACGGCCACGGCCGCGATCGACAGGTTCGTGGCGGGGATCGCGGCCAGTACGAGGTCGCCGACGCCGATGCACGCCATTCCCGCGGCGAGCACCCATCCCGGGTTGAACCGCTCGATCACCCGCGAGCTGACCGGGAAGAGCACCACGCCCATGATGTTGAGGCAGACGAACCCGATCGCGGTCGTCAGTGGCGAGTAGCCCTGGATCGCGGAGAGCCGGATGCTGGTGGTGTAGGCGGTGCCGAGGTAGGCGAACATGCCGATCACCGTGACCACCGCGCTGGTGGCGAAGATCCGGTTGGAGAACAGGTCGAGCTGCAGGAGCGGCCTGCTGCTGCGTCGCTCGACGATCACGAACGCCACGAAGAAGAGCACGGCGACGGCGAAACTCGTGATCACGACCCCGCTGCCGTACCCGTCCTCGGAGCCCTGGATGACACCGAACAGCAGGGCGAAGAGAGCAACGGCGACAGTGATCTGGCCCGGCCAGTCCAACGACCGCCCGACGGGTGCGGACGAGTCGGCGGCGACGACGAGAGTCAGTACGGCGCTCGCCGCCGCGAGTACGGCGAGGGCGAGGAAGGCCCAACGCCAGCTGGCCTCGGGTCCTGCGGGATGGCCGACCCGGGCCAGCAGGCCGCCGATGAGGGGCGAGATGAAACCCGCGCCGGTGAGTGCGGCCGCCCATACCGAGATGGCGTGCGAGCGGGCCCGGACGGAGTGGGTGCCCGCGGCGAGCATCGCGATCGACGTGGGGAAGATCGCCGCCGCGCCGATCCCGGCCAGTACCTGCCCGGTGAGGAGGACGGCGATCCGGGCGCCGTGGGCGGTGTCGGCGCCGGGGGTGAAGAAGGCGACCAGCGCGCCCGCGGCCGTCAGTGCGGCCCCGATGGCCAGCAGGCGCCTGCGGCCGAACAGGTCGCCGAGAACGCCGAAGCTGAGTTCCAGCAACGTGATCGGCACCAGGAAGGCGTCGGAGATCCAGGTCAACTGGGTCGATGTGGTGCCGAGGTCCTGTTGGAACATCCCGTTGAGGACCGCGGGCATCGACAGCCCGATCTGCGCGATGGCGACTGCCGCGGCGGAGGCCACGAGCGTCCCTGTGGTCAGTCGCGAGCTGTCCACGGCGCCGGATCGGGCGAAGTCGGTCATCGGCTCGTGACCTCTCCGTTCGCACGGGTCATCGCGTGCTCCCTCCATCGGGATGTATCAACATACTTGCTACGGCCTGGATATCAGGCCTCTTGATACGGTGTCAATATGGTGGAGGCCGTGACCCGCGGGGCACGCGGACAGAATCAACGGCTGACGTATCTGGTCAAGCGAGTGGAGATGGCCGAACGCGCGCGAATGGAGGAGGTCCTGAGGCCACTCGGCGTGACGTTGCACCAGTACACGGCACTGAGCATTCTCGAGCGTCGCGAGGGTCTGTCGTCGGCGCAGCTGGCTCGCCGGCATTTCGTGTCGCCCCAGGCCATGAATCAGATGGTCATGGCCATGGAACGCGACCGCTTGATCGAGAGGCGACCCGACGCCGTGAATCGGAAGGTCCTGCGGGCGTGGCTGACGGCGCACGGCCGACAGGTGCTGCGCTCCTGCCACGAACTCGTCGACATCCTGGAGGACCAGATGCTCGCCGCGCTCACCTCCGAGCAGGCCGCGGTCTTCAGGCTCGCGCTGGAGCGCTCGCTGGACGCGCTCGCGGTCGTCGACGGCTGAAGGGCAGCGTCGGGTGGGCGCAGCAGCGGCACCGCTTCATCGACGTAGCCACCGGGCCGGCGGGCTCGTCGATCTGGCGCACGGAACCGGTCATGCCTCGTCGGGTCGGCCCGGTAGCACCGGCGCTCGATCCCGTCGGCGCGGTGGACCCGGCCGTCCGGGCTGCCTACAGTGATGTAGGTCTCATCGCTTGGACGGGAGCGCCATGACGGGGTTGGTCCCGATGGATGGGCAGGATCCGGAGCGGGAACTGCTCCGCGTGGTGCGCGCCCTCGACTCGGTCGACATCGCGTTCTCCGCCACCGTCGACCGTGATCGGCGCACCTTCGTGCTGGATCGCTTCGACGGGGCGCGCAGCGGCACCTTGAACGGCGTGGTCAGCGGTTTCGGCGAGGGACTGGGTGGGCGCTGCATCGGGCTGGGGCGCCCGGTCGTCGTCCAGGACTATGCGCGAGCGCAGGGGATCTCGCACCTCTACGACGCACAGGTGGCAGGTGAGGGCCTGCGGGCCGTGCTGGCGGTACCCGTGATGTGGGCCGGCCGGGTCGAGCGGGTCGTCTATGCCGGGGCGCGTCGATCGGCCGGCCTCAGCGGCCGCTTGGTCGAGCAGGTCGTCAAGGCCATCGCACGGCACCGGGCGGTCGCCGTGGAACCGCCGCCCGCCGTGGACGCACCCGCTCTGGTGCTGGGAGCGGCCGAGCTGCGGATGCTGCGCGCCGAGATCCGGGCCATCGCGGCAGCAGCCGACGGTGAGCAGCGCGGCCGCCTCCTCGCGCTGCTCGACCTGCTGCAGGCGTCGGGGCCCGGTGCGCCGGACATCACCGCGCTGTCGCGTCGCGAGAACGACGTGCTGGCGCTCGTCGCCGTCGGCTACGGCAACGGCGAGGTCGCCGAGGTGCTCGGCCTGAGCCTGTACACGGTCAAGTCGTACCTCAAGAGCGCGATGGCCAAGCTCGACAGCCACACCCGGGGCGAGGCGGTGCACCGCGCACGCAGCGCGGGGATCCTGCCCTGACCAGGGCCGCCCCCTCGATCGAGGGTATCGGTGGCCCGACCGCAGTCCTACGGTCGCTGACCAGGCATCGAGGCCTGGTCAGGGCAGCGACGGAGGCGTGCGGACGTGGACGTACCGAGCATGATGCGCCAGGCCGTCGGCCTCAACGCCGACCGCGTCGCGATCATCAGCGAGCACGAGAGCCTGACGTTCGCCCAGATGTGGGAGCGCGGCGTCCGCCTGGCGAACGCCCTGCGCGAGCTGGGTGTGGAGCCGGGCGACCGGGTCGCCGGGGTGGAGGACAACAACCTCGGTGCCGCCGACCTGTTCCTCGGCGCCGCGATCGCCGGCGCGGTCCGGGTGCCGTTGTACGCGCGGAACTCGGTCGAGTCGCACGGGCATATGATCGCCCAGACCGGCACGAAGGTCGTGCTCGCCGACCCGGCCTATGCCGACTCGCTGGCCGGCCTCGCCGACCGCGTACCCGGTCTCGAGCACGTGGTCGTCCGGGACGCGGAGTACGAGAAGTGGGTGGGCGGCATGCCCGTCACCGATCCGATGGTCGAGGTCGACTCCGGCGACTGGTACGTCATCCGCCACTCCGCCGGAACGACGGGCAGGCCCAAGGGGATCGGTTACACCCAGCACGACTGGCTGGTGAACTGCCGGAACTGGTTCTACCGACTGCCGAACCTGCGCTGGGGCAGCGTGGTCGGGCACGCCGGCCCCATCTCGCACGCGTCGGGCTACCTCTTCCTGCCCGCGTGGCTGGCCGGCAGCACCAACCTGCTCTTCGGCGCGTTCGACAGCACCAAGGTGCTCGACATGGTCGAACGCCACGCCGTGACGCACATGTTCACGCCGCCGTCGATGGTGGCGATGCTCGCCGCCGACCCGTCGGTCGGCGACCACGACCTCAGCAGCCTCGAGTGCGTGCTCGTCGGTGGCGCCCCGATCACCGACGCCACGGCACTGGCTGGTCGCGCGGCGCTGGGAGACGTGCTCCACCAGGTGTTCGGGCAGACCGAGGCCGTGCCGCTGACCGTCATGACCCCGCAGGAGTGGTTCGGTGAGTACCCGGGCTCCACGCCCATGCGGGCGGCCGGGAGGGTGCTTCCCTTCGCCCGGATAGAGACCCGCGACGAGGAGGGCAACCGCCTCCCGCCGGGGACGGAGGGGGAGCTGTACGCGCAGGTCGAAGGCCAGATGAGGGGCTTCTGGGGAGACGACGCGCTCACCGCCGAACGCCTGGTCGACGGCTGGGTGCGCACCCGAGACATCGGGCGCATCGACCACAACGGCTTCGTCTACGTCCTGGACCGGGTCGACGACATGATCGTCTCGGGCGGCTTCAACATCTGGCCGGCCGAGCTGGAGACCGTGATCGCCGACCATCCGGAGGTGATCGAGGTCGCCGTGTTCGCGATCCCGCATGACACCTGGGGCGAGTCGCCGATGGCCGTCTGCACGGTGCGCGACGGAGCCACCGTCACCGAGCAGGACGTGATCGACCTCGTGACGAGACGGCTCGGGTCGTACAAGAAGCCGACGCGCGTCGAGCTGACCACCGAACCGTTGCCGAAGAACGTGGTCGGAAAGCTCCTGCGCAAGGCGCTGCGGGCGCCGCACTGGGCCGGTCGCTCCGAACGTGTGAGCGGCGCATGACCTTCACGACGAGCTCGGCGCCCGGCGCCGGAGAGAGCGACGGTGCGCGATGACCACCACCACAGCGAGGACGGCGGGGGAGAGCACACTCGCCCGCGTCGGGTACGAGGTGCCGTGGGCCTTCGACCAGCACCACCTCGACTGGGCTGCCACGATGCGCGACTTCTGCGCCGAGTTCGTGGAGCCGGGCGCGGCCGAGCGCAGCATCGCGTCGCGGTTCGATCCCGACCTCGTGCGCCGGGCAGGACAGTTGGGGCTGTTCGGGCTGCTGGCGCCCGAGGAGTACGGCGGCGCGGGCGCCGACGTGCGCACGCACTGCATCACCGTCGAGGAGCTCGCGACGGTCGACTCGTCGCTGGCGGTCACCGTGCACGTCCAGGCCATCTGCGTCGCCCTGCTGGCCCACCTCGCGAAGGACCGCCCCGAGCTGCTGCGCGAGATCCTGCCCGGGGCAGCGACCGGCGGGGTGTTCGTGTCGATCGGGCTCACCGAGCCCTCCGGCGGCTCCGACGCCGGGAACATCGCCACGGTCGCCCGCAACGACGGCGGCGACTGGGTGATCGACGGTGCGAAGCAGTTCATCACCAACTCCGGAACGCCGTTCTCGCGCTACGTCATCCTCCTGGCCGCGGTCGGCGAGAACGTCGGCGGCCGGCCGCCCGTCTCGGCGTTTCTCGTACCGCTCGACGCCCCCGGGGTGACCGTCGGAAAGGCCTATCCCAAAGCCGGGTGGCGCTCGTCCGACACCCACCCGCTCTTCTTCGACGGGGTGCGGGTGCCGGCCGACGCGCTGCTGTCCGAGCCCGGACGCGGCTATCGCGACGTGCTGGAGTTCCTGACCTGGGCGCGACTGCCCATCGCGGCGATGAGCGCCGGACTCGCCCGCGGCTGCCTCCAGGACACGCTGCGGTTCGTCACGGGACGGCAGTCGTTC
This sequence comes from Mycobacteriales bacterium, assembly GCA_038231335.1. GTDB lineage: Bacteria > Actinomycetota > Actinomycetes > Mycobacteriales > Pseudonocardiaceae > Pseudonocardia. Next base: position 2,435 of record JBBRLM010000019.1, on the reverse strand, counting down.
GGCCGGCCGCTGGGTGCCCATCAGGGAGTGGCGTTCCAGGTCGCCCAGATCGCGGCTCTCGCCTCGACAGCACGCACGCTGACCTACGACGCCGCCTGGAAGTTCGACCACGGTCACCCGATCCGGGAAGCCGCGGCGATCGCCAAACTGGTCGCGTCGGAGGCGGCGGTGGAGGCGGCCGCCACCGCGACACAGGTGCAGGGCGGCTACGGCTTCATCGAGGAGACGGCCTCGACCCGGCACCATCAGGACGCCCGGATCCTGACGATCGGTGAGGGCACCTCGGAGGTACAGCGGATGCTGATCGCCCGGTCGCTCGGATTGTCGGTGTGACCGGACCGGTGGCCGGCTGATGAGCGGCCTGTGGTTCGAGGAGCTCGCCGTCGGCACCGTCGTCACCCATGCGATCCGCCGGACCGTCACCGAGACCGACAACGTCCTGTTCACCACGATGTCGATGAATCCTGCGCCCATGCACCTCGACCACGAGCACGCGGCCGCGAGCGAGTTCGGCAGACCCCTCGTGAACAGCATGTTCACGATCGCACTCGTCGTCGGCATCTCGGTGCCGGAGCTGACCCTCGGCACGATCGTCGCCCAGCTCGGGTTGGACGCGGTGTCCTTTCCGGCGCCGGTGTTCGTCGGCGACACGCTGCGGGTCGAGTCCGAGGTCGTGCAGGTCCGGGCGTCTCGTTCCCGTCCCTCGGCCGGGCTCGTCGTGTTCGAGCACCGAGCCCACAACCAGCGCGACGAACTCGTCTGCAGGGCCCGTCGGACCGGCCTGATGCACCGCCGTCCCGCCGTCGCCCACTGACCGGACCCGTCGGGCGGCTGGGGGCCGAGCTCACACCAGTGGTTGTCGCAAGCGATGACGGCGTACTGGCCGAGGGCAGTTCGTTGCCGGCCACCCGGGCGCCGACCGTGGCCAGGCAGACCCGCATCTACCGATGGCGGGTACTGGGCAGTGGGATCGTCGCCGCCGGGATCGGCGTCGCCGTCCACGGCGTGACGGGTGAGGTGTTGCTGCTGCCGGTGTCGGTGTTGGTGCTCGTCGGCGTCTGGTTCGGCTGCTTCTTCCTGGCCCAGCACGAGATCCGGGCCGCCAAGGCCGTCGGGGGCTGGTATCAGGGCCTGCACGAAGGCATCGCGGTGGACACCGAACTGCGGACCGATCCACCGTGGTTTCCGTGGCTCTGGCTGGCGCCGGCGCTGATCGTCACGGTCGCGACGTGGTGATCGGCGTGATCAGCTACCCGTCGATGCCCGAGATCCTCGCCGTGCACTACGGGGCGAAAGGCGTGCCCGACCGGTTGGCCGCCAAGTCGGTCGGCTCCGCGTTCTCCCTGGTGTTCGTGCAGATCGGCGTGACCGCGTTTGCTGGTGGGTATCGCGGCGGCCATCGTCCGCAGCCGGCCCGACATCGACCCGGCGCGCCCGATCGGCTCCGCGCGCTGGCGACGCGGTATCTGACATTGGGCGCCACGGCGGTGCTCGGGCTGGTCGCGATGATCGATCTCGGGATGCTGGGATCGTCGTTGCTGATGTGGTCCGGGACGGTCACGTCGTGGGCGCCGCTGGTGGTCGTGTTCCCGATCCTGGCCGGCGTCGTGGTGGCTGTCGTGGTCCTGGCCAACCGCGACGATCACGCGCTGTGGGTTCAGCGCCGGTTCGGGCTGGGATGGACGCTCAACTTCGGCAATCCGCGGGCAGCGATGCTGCTGGCCGGTGTGGTCGCGCTGATCGGCCTGGTGATCACCCTCCGTTTCGGCGGCTGACCCGGACGGGTCGCGTCGCGGGCCGCGCACTGCGGGTTGCACCCCGAGCCCGATCGACCCCGGCCCCTGGGCCGTGCGATCAACCGGTTGGTCACGAAATCGGGAGACGCCTCGGTGGCGGACAGGATGACATCGGCGGCTGAACGCGGGACCTTCTGCCCTGTCGTCGGACGAGGACGGCGAACAGGATCAGGCCATGACCCAGACCCTGCGTAGGTCCGATGCGGATCTCAAGGCCGCCGTCGTCGCCGAGCTCGGCTGGACGGGCGGCGTGGACAGCGCCCATGTCGGGGTCGCGGTCACCGACGGTGCCGTGACGCTGTCGGGTGAGGTCGCGAGCTACCCGGAGAAGCTGCTTGCGTGCAAAGCCGCGCAGCGGGTGCTTGGCGTCACCGCGATCGCCCAGGGGATCACGGTGCGCTCCGCACGCGGTCCGGTCAACGACACCGACCTGGCGCGGGAGGCCGGTGAGGCGCTGGACCGGGCCGTCGACGTGCCAGGGTCGGTGAAGGTGGCCGTGCACGGGAACGTGGTCACGCTGTCCGGCGCGGTGGACCGGCAGTTCCAGCGGGAGGCGGCGGAACGCGCGGTGCGCTACGTCAAGGGCGTCACCGGGATCTTCAACCTTCTGACGATCCGGCCGGTCGCGATGGTCGCCGG
>JBBRLM010000018.1:0-108495 GCA_038231335.1 Mycobacteriales bacterium | reverse complement strand
GTCCCGACCCGCGGTCCCGACCCGCGGTCCCGACCCGCGGTCCCGACCCGCGGTCCCGACCCGCGGTCCCGACCCGCGGTCCCGACCCGCGGACCCCACCGAACTGCAGGTGATCACTGATGGACCAGTAGCCAGACCGCCAGTCCGAGGCCCGAGACGGCAGCCCCGACCCGGACGACGCCGGCCGGCACCCGGCGCGTGACGGCCGGTCCGATCGCCCCGCCGATGAGCGCGCCGATCGCGAGTGGGATCGTCACGCTCCACACCACCGTCCCGGCGACCACGAACGCCACCGCCACCAGGATGTCGGCGATGCCCAGCACGACGTTCTTGAACGCGTTGGCCCGCGCCAGGTCCTGCTCGACCGTGACCATCAGCAGCCCGAGGGTCAGCACACCCGAACCGGCACCGAAGTAGCCGCCGTACACCGCCACCCCGAACATGCCGGCCGTCGCCAGCATCGGGTGTGGCCGGATCGAGATCCTGGGCTGGAGCAGCAGCAGGACCGACGCCCCCGCGATGAGCAGCGGCACGATGTCGGCGAACACCTCACCGGGGGTCACCAGCAGCAGCACCGCGCCGACCAGGCCACCGGCCACCGTGGGCACGGCGAGCCGCGCCAGCCTGCGTCCCTGGCCCCGCAGCTCGGGGCGGGAGCCGGCCGCCGATCCGATGCCGCTGGTCACCAGCGCCACCGCGTTGGCGACGTTCGCCGGCAACGGCGCGATCCCGACCGCGAGCAGGGCCGGATAGGAGATCAACGAGGTGATCCCACCCGCGCTGCCGACCAACGCCGCCAGCGTGCCGGCGGCCACGAGGAAGACGGTGGACCCCGTCGTCACGGTCGAGGTGTGAGACCGAGGGCCGGCACGAGCCTCCGGTGCAGGTAACGGCGCAGGTCGTCGTAGGTCCGACCGATCGAGCTGTCGAACTGGACGACCGAGACCAGGAATCGGATGCAGGTCTCGGCGATCTCGTCCATGTCCGGCTCGAGCTCCGGCTGGAACGCCACGAGTGGGGCGAGGAACCGGCGGGCCATGCCCACCGACTCGGCGTCGAACAGGTACCCGTCGAAGATGACGGTGCCCAGCTGCGGCTGGACCAGGGGAGCCAGCGCCGGGTGGGCACGGAACGCGGCGCACGCCGACACCATCGTCTCGACGAGGTACTCGGCGGCGCAGGACGTCTCGCCGACCTGCTCCACGACGGACGCCAGCATGCGCGCGGAGACCACGGTGAGGGCTTCGGACGCCAGCTTCTCCCGCGTGCCGAAGTGCGCGTAGACGGTGGGCCGCGACAGCCCGGCCCGGGTGGCCACGGCGCTGATCGTCATCCCGCTGTAGCCGCTGGTGCTCAGCCGGTCGATCGCCGCCGCCAGGATGCGTTGCCGTACGTCCATGAACGGATTGTTCAACGCGCAACCGTCTGGTGTGCGGGCAGGGAGACGGTGAAGCACACGCCGCCCTCGTCCGCGGGCCCGGCCTGGATCGTTCCGCCCATGCGCGTGACGAGCCCGTGCACCAGCGCCAGCCCGATTCCGCCGACGCCCACGGGCCGGTGCCCGCGGTAGCGGTCGTGCAGGGCGCCTCGCTCGAACACCACGGCGTAGTCCTCCGGGGCGAGCCCGGGCCCGCCGTCGCGGATCTGCAGCGCGCCGCCCGTCAGCACGGCGAACACCAGCGGCGCGGCGGCGGGCGTCACGCGCAGCGCGTTCTCGGCCAGGCCGTCGAGGACCTGACGCAACCGCCGGGGATCGGCCGTCACCGGAACGGGCGCGTCCGGGGTGACCAGGTGGAACTCCACGCCGGCGTCGCGGCTGCGGGCCCGCCACACCTCCGCGGCCTCGGCCGCCAGCGTCGTGAGGTCGACGGGGAGGAGATCGAGCGGGAAGTCGTCGGCCTCCAGCCGGGCCAGCTCCATGAGATCGGTGACGAGCCGGTCGAGGCGCTGGGCCTCGCGCAGGATCACAGCACCCGCCGGAGGGACGTCTGCGCCGCCCACCACCCCGTCGGCCAGGGACTCCGCGAACCCGCGCACCGCCGTCAACGGCGTGCGCAGCTCGTGCGAGACCGACAGCAGGAACTCCCGCTGCCGGGCCTCGCTGCGCGCCAGTGCGTCGGCGAGATCGTTGACGGCGCCCGCGACCTCGGCCACCTCGGTGGGCCCGCGCACCGGGACCCGGACGTCACGACGGCCGGTGCGCAGCAGATGGGCGGCGGCGGCGGTGCGCCGCAGCGGCCGGGCCAGCAGGGTGCCGACCACCACCCCGACCAGCACGGCGACGCCGACGCCCGCGAGCAGCGCGAACGCGATGTTGCGGCGCAGGACGCCGTTGCCGAGCGGGCCGTCCTCGGACTTCCGGACCAGCGCGAACGCGCCCGACAGGGTGGGCCGGGCCTCGACGAGGTAGACCGTGCCCCCGACGTCGACGGTCGCCGACACGGGCGTGCCCGTCAGGGCGCGATCGGCTCCCGAGCGGGTGATCGCGGTGGTGACCCCGGCATCGGTGCTCCCGACGCGCCGGCCCGTCAGCGGGACGACGGCGACGCCCTGACCCTGCAGCACCTGCACGACCTTGCCGAGGCCGAGCACGCTGCGGACGGTGCCCCCGGAGTCGTCGAGCTGTGCCGCCACGACATCGGCCTGTTGGGCGAGGACGTCGTGCGTCACCTGCCGGGCGGTCGCGGTGACCAGCCGCAACGACACCAGCGCCGCCACCCCGACGGCCACGAGCGCCACGAGCAGGCAGCTCGCGGTGACCCGCCACGCCAGGGATCTCACGCGTCCGCCGCGTAACCCACTCCGCGGACGGTCCGGATCGGACTCGCCTCCCCGAGCTTGGCCCGCAGCTGGGCCACGTGCACGTCGACGGTCCGGGTGCCGGCCGACGCCGTGTACCCCCACACGGCCGAGAGCAGCTGCTCGCGCGAGAACACCCGCCCGGGCGCCCGCACGAGGTGGGTGAGCAGGTCGAACTCGGTGGACGTGAGCGCCACCTCGTCGGGTCCGACCCGGACGCGGCGCCGGGTGACGTCGACCTGGACGCCGCCCACCTCGAACACCTCGTCGCGCCCGGGCGTCCCGCCTGCCCGGCGCAGCACCGTGCGCACCCGCGCCACCAGCTCCCGGGGGCTGAAGGGCTTGGTCACGTAGTCGTCGGCGCCCATCTCCAGGCCCAGGATGCGGTCGACCTCGTCGTCACGGGCGGTCACGAACAGCACGGGTGTCCAGTCCTGCTCGGCGCGCATCCGGCGGCACACCTCCACGCCGTCCATGCCGGGCAGCCCGACGTCCAGTACGACCGCCACAGGGGCCAGCCTGCGGATCGCGGCCAGCGCGGCCACGCCGTCGGACTCCACCTGCACGCCGAAGCCGTCGCGGCGCAGGTAGAGGCCGACGAGGTCGGCGATGGCGCGGTCGTCCTCCACGACGAGGACGAGCCCGCGGGCGTCAGGTGGCTGCACGCCGCGGATCGTCCCACCGGAGGCCTCAACCGGAGCTATCGGAGTCCACCTGACCGGCGATGGCGTCGACGCTGGCCTCGAGGCTGCCCAGCTGGTCAGCCGACGATGACGACGGCGACGGGGCGGCCGGCGGAGGCGGTGTGCGCCCGCATCCGGCCAGGGTCAGCGCCGCGAGGACGGCGACCACGGCGACCCTCCTCACGATCCGCAGTCCTTGCTCTGCACCGCCTGCACCTGGCTCTTGACCCCCGCCAGCTCGGTGAGCCGCTGGGCCCGGTGGGAGATCCGGTCCTGGAGCAGGTCGGCCGCGGCGGTGTGCCCGGCTGCGCGGGCCTTGTCCTCCCTGGCCTGCAGCCACGCTGTCGAACCCTTGGTGGTCGCGCCGCCGTTGATCTTCGCGGTGAGGCCGTCGATCTTCGTGAGCAGCTTGGGGATGCGGTCCGTGCAGACCTTCGCGTTCGGGGCCGGGGCCGGCGTGGGTGCGGGGGTGTCGGCGAACGCCGTCCCGCCGCCCACGGCCAGTGCACCCACCGTCACGGCTGTGGCCGCGATACCGCCGATCCACTGAGACTTACGCATCGTCGTCCTCTTTCTCGATCTCCGGGTCCGGCCGGGTGGGCCGGACACCAACGACGATGCCGGGGCCCGTTCAACCCCCGATCCGGGCGAGGTTCGGGTTGTGTAAGGGCGTCCGCGGGCCGTGGGGAGCGGAGTGCGCCAGACTCGTCCGATGACGGCGGACGAGGTCGCGCGGCACGCCACGGTGGGCATGGTCGTGGTTCGCGACGGGGCGCCCACCTGGATCAACGACGCCGCCCGCGCGCTGGTCGAGCCGCACGGCGGCCGCTGGGAGGGACCCGGATCGCCGCTGGGCCCGCTGGCCCAGCTGCGCCCCGGTTCCCGACGTGTCGCCGTGCGCTGGCCCTCGCCGACCGGGGGCACCCGCTGGTGGGAGGTCACGAGCAGCCTCCTGCCGAGCGACGCGCACCTGTTCGAGGTCACCGACGACACCGACCGGTACGAGGCCGACGGCCGCGACACCGGCCCGCCCACCGCCCAGTGGCGCCTCGCCCGGTTGGAGGCCGTCGCCGGCATGGGGTCGTGGGTGTGGAACACCCGGGACGGCTCGATGGAGTGGAGCGAGGCGCTGCAGGTCCTGATCGGCATCGAGCAGGGGCTCCGGCTCGACCTCGACCTGTACCTGGGCCTCGTCCATCCCGATGACGTGGCCAGGGTCGAGGCGACGCTGGCCGGCTCGCTGCAGACGCTGGAGACCTTCTCCGTATCGCACCGCCTGTTCCTCGCCGACCGCACGACCGAGCGGGTCGTCGAGTGCTTCGGGGAGGTGTTCGCCGACGCCGCGGGCGTGCCGAGCCGCGTGATGTGCACGGTCCGGGACGTCACCGAGCAGCACAAGGTGCTGCAGGAGCTGGCCTTCCTGGCCGAGAACGACCCGCTCACGGGCATCGCCAACCGGCGCCGGATCAGCGGCATGCTCGTCGACTGCGCCCACGACCCGCTCGGCGGCGCCCTGCTACTGATCGACATCGACAACTTCAAGGACATCAACGACCTGCGGGGCCACGCGACGGGGGACCGGGTGATCCGCAGGGTCGCGCGCACGATCGCGGCCCGCGTCGGACCCGACGCCCTGCTCGGCCGCCTCGGCGGCGACGAGTTCGCGCTGGTCGTGCCGCGCTGCGGGGCCACCGAGGCCGTCGCGCTCGCCGAGCAGCTGTGCGCGGTCGTCGCCGTCGCGCCGATGGTGGCCGAGGCCGCGGCGCTGCGCATCACGATCAGTGTGGGTGTGGCGACGATCCTCAGCGGCCAGGACGCCGAGACGAGCCTCGCCCACGCCGACCTCGCGCTCTACGAGGCGAAGGACGCCGGGCGCAACCGGGCCCGCCTGTACTCCCCGGACCACTACCACCAGGCGGTCCGGCGGGTGTCGCTGCTGCATCGGGTGGGGGCGGCGCTCGACGCGGACACCATGCAGCTCGTCGCGCAGCCCATCGTGTGCCTCGGCACGGGCGAGACCACCCGGCACGAGGTGCTCATCCGGCTGGTCGACGGTCTGGAGCCGGTGCTCGGTCCCGCCGACTTCCTGCCCGCGGCCGAGCGGACGGACCTGGTGCTGCGCCTGGACCGGTGGGTGCTGGAACGGGCGATCCGGGCGCTGGCGGCCCCGCACGCCCGGGCCACGGACCTGCGGCTGGAGGTCAACGTCTCGGCGCGGTCGCTGGAGGACGTCGAGCTGGGCAGCTGGGTCCTGCAACGGCTCAAGGACGACGAGGTCGACCCGGGCCGGCTCGGGCTGGAGATCACCGAGACCGCCGCGATCGGGAGCCTCGACGACGCGGTCGGGCTGGCCAACCGGCTCACCCGGGCCGGCTGCGGTTTCGCCCTCGACGACTTCGGTGCGGGCTTCGGATCGTTCTCCTACCTCAAGAACCTGCCGTTCACCGCCGTCAAGATCGCCGGCGAGTTCGTGTCGCACCTCGACACCGACCCGGTCGACGCAGCGCTCGTCACCGCGGTGGTGGGTGTCGCGCGGCAGCTCGGGATGCGGACCGTGGCCGAGCAGATCGACCGGCCGGTGCTGGTCGATCTGCTGCGGGACCTCGGCGTCGACGACGGGCAGGGCTACCACCTGGGCCGGCCGCGGCCCCTGGAGGAGCTGCTCACCTAGCGCGCTGACGTGCTCGGTCCTGCTGGGCCCCGCCGCTCGCTGCGGCCGTAGCTCTTCAGCACCCTTACCGGTGAGACGTCCCGTGCGAGAAGGACGCCGACTCGGTGCCCCGTTGCGGGGAGGCCTGCTTCCCGAGCCGGTCGATCACCCGTTTCAGATCGTCGAGCAGCAGTTCGGCGAGGTCGGGGGAGAACCCGTTGCGGACCACGATCCGCAGCGCCGCGATGTCCTCGCGGTGGGCCGGGAACGTGTAGGCGGGCACCAGCCAGCCCTCCTCGCGCAGCCCCGCCGACACGTCGAACACGGAGAACGGCTGCCCGTCGTCGACGACGAACGCGAACACCGGTAGCTGCGAGCCGTCGGTGAGCAGCCGGAACGGGCCCAGCTCGGCGATCCGCGCCGACAACGAGGTGGCCACGTCGCGGCAGCCCTGCTGCACCCGCCGGAACCCCTCACGGCCCAGCCGCAGGAAGTTGTAGTACTGCGCGACGACCTGGCCTCCCGGGCGGGAGAAGTTGAGTGCGAACGTCGGCATCTCCCCGCCGAGGTAGTTGACCTTGAACACCAGCTCCTCGGGGAGTGCCGCGGTGTCGCGCCAGACCGCCCAGCCCACACCCGGGTACACCAGCCCGTACTTGTGGCCCGAGGTGTTGATCGAGGCGACGCGGGGGAGCCGGAAGTCCCACGCCAGGTCGGGGTCGCAGAACGGCGCGATCATCGCGCCGGAGGCCCCGTCGACGTGCACGGGGATGTCGAGGCCGGTGCGCCCCTGCAGGTCGTCGAGCGCCGCGCAGATCTCCGCGACCGGCTCGTAGCTGCCGTCGAACGTGGAGCCGAGGATCGCGACCACGCCGATCGTGTTCTCGTCGCACTGCGCGACGGCCTCGGCGGCGCCGAGATGGAGCCGGTCGCCGTCCATCGGGACCAGCCGCGGCTCCACCTCGAAGAAGTTGGCGAACTTGTCCCAGCACACCTGCACGTTGACGCCCATGACGATGTTGGGCCGGTCCGTCGGCTTCCCCGCGGCCCGTCGCGCCAGCTGCCAGCGGCGCTTGAGCGCCAGCCCGCCGAGCATGCAGGCCTCGCTCGAACCGGTCGTGGAGCAGCCGATGGCCGTGGCGGGGTCGGGCGCGTTCCACAGGTCGGCGAGCATCCGCACGCAACGCGCCTCGAGATCGGCGGTGCGCGGGTACTCATCCTTGTCGATCATGTTCTTGTCGAACGAGTCGGCCATCAGCTGCCTGGCCTGCGGCTCCGCCCACGTCGTGACGAACGTCGCGAGGTTGAGCCGCGCGTTGCCGTCGAGCATCAGCTCGTCGTGCACCACCTGGTAGGCGACGTCGGCGTCCAGCTCGTCGTCCGGGAGCGTGAAGCGGGGAATTCGCATGGGTTCGCGGGCGAACACGGGGTTGACCGACAGCTCCGGCCGGTGGCCGTTCGTCTCCGACGGCGGGTGCGCGATGGGCATGGCCGCACCGTAGGCCGGTCGCCGGGGATCATGCACTCCCGGCGACCGGCGGTGGGGGTGGAACGTCGGTCAGGGCCCGGTCTGCCCGTTCGTGGCCGTCGTCGTCGCACCGGTCGGTGCTGCACCGGTCGGTGCTGCAGCGGGTGGCGCTGCACCGGGTGGCGCTGCACTGATCGGTGCTGCACTGCCGGGCGCAACAGCCACGGCCGCCGGTGCGTGCTTCGGCGTCGTGGTGGCCGCGGCGGCGGGCGCCGGTGCGGCAGATGCGGGCGCTACTGTCGTCGTGGGTGCGGCCGGGTCGGTGGTGGCGGTCGCGGCGTCGGCGGGCACCGGGGCTCCGTCGACGACCGGCGCGTCCTGGTGGACGAGGTCCTTGCAGCCCAGGTTCGTCCACGACTCCGTCAGCCGGTTGGTGAGGAAGCCGAACAGGCTGGTCGCCGCCGCGGGGTCAGGTGAGGGCGCCACGGAGGTGAACGGCCGGTCGAGGGCGAGCCGCTTCGGTGCGACGGCGGCGAGGTTGGTGCAGTAGGCGGCGCCGGTGTCGACCCCCGGGTTCATCGGAGCCATGTTCACGCCGATGCGGTAGAGGTTCGTCTTCGCGACGCTCGGCTGGTCACCGACCAGTGCCATCGGGTCGTTCGGCGGGACCGTGGCGACCGGGGCGGTCTGGAACGCGGCGGCCTGCAGCTCGTTCAGCGCGAGCGCCGGGGACGGAGTCCCGCCCGAGGTCTGGTCGGGCGCGGTGAACGGGTGGCACCCCAGCGCCGGGTCGAGCCGTCCGTCGAGCAGCCCGTTGTCGGAGGCGTTGGTGAGCTTGGTCGCGCCGGGCAGCGCCGTGGTGGCGGGGGTGGACTGCGCGGTGCGCCCGTCGGGCAGTGCGACGTAGGCGGTGGTGAGGTTGTCGCTCTGGTCCTGGTCGACCACGCTGAAGTCGCGCGTGGTCGGGCACGGCTGCCCGTCGACGCCGGTGCCCAGCGGTGGCACGGTGATCTTCTTCGCGCGCACGGCCGCGTTCGCCGCGGCGAAGAAGGCGGGCGCACCGCAGTAGCCGAACTGGCCGAACGGTGACCGCGGCGTGCCGTTGACGCAGGTCCCGGCGTTGCGCAACGTCAGGGTGTCGCCCTGGTAGCCGAACCACACGCCGACCACCGCGTTCGTGGGGAGCGTCGGGGCCACGGGCGCGACGGCCGGCGTGGTGCCGGCGTCGATCACCAGCGGCCGGTAGATCGACAGCGCCCCGGTGGCCGGGTCGAGGATCGTGGCCTCGACGAACGCGGACTGGTTCGTGTTCGCTTCGTGGCACGCGCCCGCATTGCGGTCGGTGGCCGAGAGCCGGTAGGGCGTGGCGAGCCCGGCGGCCGTCAGCGGCGCGGGAGGCACCACCAGCGAGCAGTTGGGGTCGGGGTTCGCCGGGTCGGCCGGCGGGGTGGGTGCACCCGTGGGGCGGGTGCCGGGCCCCTTGTGTTTCCCGTGCTCCTTGCCCGGGGTGGCGGTGGCGGTGGCGCCCGCCGCCGGCTGCGTGGTGGCGGGTGTGCTCGCGTCGGCCACACCGACCAGCGGTATCTGGCAGCCCGAGAGCCCCACGATCATCGCCACGGCGGTGGCGGCCGTCGCGGCCAGCGTGACCCGGCGTCGCAGCACGGGATGTCGTCGTTCGGTGGCCATAGTCCTGTGTCTCCTGTCGCGACCTGGACGCCGACGGCCGCGAGCGGCGAGATCAGGGGGGAGCGATCAGCCGGTCGAGCGGGCGCGTCGGCGCGTGACAGGAACGGTAGGGACGGGACAGGGGGACGAATCAGACTTCTGAGAAAGGGGGTTGCGCGGTCACGCCGGAAGTACCGCCCCACGCGCCGAGAGGTGGCCGGTTCCACCGGACGGCGGCACATCTGGTCCATCTGCGCGGCCGGCGCTCTCAGGATCGCCCGCGGGGGGTGACCACCGCCGCGGTCACGCGTGCTGCGACGTGAGGTCGGGGGCCGTGTCGTGCGCCCCCGCCGCGCGGAGGACCTCCGCCGGGGAGGTCGTCGTCAGGCCCACCACCCGGCCCACCCCGGCCGCCACGAGCGCGGCGACTCCCGCCGGCGAGTCCTCCACCCCGGCACATCTCGCCGGGTCGACCGCGAGCTCGCGGCACGCGAGCAGGTAGCCCTCGGGGGACGGCTTGCCCCGCGCCACCCGCTCGGCGGTGACCAGCACGGACAGTCGGTGCCGGACGCACAGCACGTCGGTCAGGATCTGCTCGGCCCACGCCGCACCGGCGCTCGTCACCACCGCTACAGGGGTGCCGGCGCCGGCGAGGGCGGTCACGCGCTCGGCCGCTCCCGGCACCACCTCCACGGCCGTGATCGCGTGGCGGGAGTGGTCGCGCAGGAGGTCGAGCGACGTCTCGGGGTCGGAGCCCGTCCACGGACCCGGCACCTCGCCGAGCACGTCGCGGGCCCGGCGGCCCATGAACGTGCGCGCGTACTCGGCCTCGTCGACGTCCACGGCCCAGTGGTCGAAGAGGGCCTGCCAGGCCACCCGGTGGGCGTGCTCGCTGCGGACGAGCGTGCCGTCGAGGTCGAAGAGCACGGCGTCGACCCCGTTGGTATCGATGGGGCCGCTCAGTCCCACGTGAACAGCACCTCGCCCACCCCGACCGCGGCGACGGCCGGAGCCGGGACGCTGCCGGGCGCCGAGTCCAGGACCACCACCGGGCAGATCGCCGACAGCCCGCCGGCGCGCACGGCGTCGGGGTCGAACGTGACCACCGGGTCACCGGCCGCCACTGTCGCACCTTCCTCCGCGTGCAGGGTGAACCCCTCGCCCTTGAGCTGCACGGTGTCGATCCCGAGGTGCACGAGGATCCCGGTGCCGGACGCGGACAGTACGACGAAGGCGTGCGGGTGCAGCTTGACCAGCGTGCCGTCGACCGGGCTGACCACCTGGACGGGGCCTGTGCCGGTGGGCTCCACGGCCGCGCCCGCGCCCACCATCTCCCCGGCGAAGACCGCGTCGGGCACGGCCGAGAGCGGGTGCGCGGTCCCTGCCAGGGGCGATCCTACGATCACAGGAGGTCGTTGACGTCGTCGGCGAGCATGTCCGCCTCGGGCCCGACCACGACCTGGATGATCGTGCCGGCCATGACCACGCCGTGTGCCCCGGTGGCCTTGAGTGCCTTCTCGTCGACCTTCGCGGGGTCCTTCACCTCGGTGCGCAGCCGCGTGATGCAGCCCTCGACCTCGACGATGTTCGCGGCGCCACCGAGCCCGGCGACGATGTCCTCGGCCTTCGACATGGGATCTCCCTGGTTCGAACGGTTGACAGCGGTGGGCGCTCCGGTCATCCTTCGCCCACTGGTTATGACCGGACCGTACCGGTGGTGCACGCTCCACGGCAACGGTCACCCGAGAGCCGGAGGACATGCATATGACCGCGACAGTCGACACCCCAGCACCACCGAAGAACAGGGCGGGCCTCGCCGGCCTGCAACGCCTCGGCCGCAGCCTGATGCTGCCCATCGCGGCGCTTCCCGCAGCCGGGCTGCTGCTGCGCCTCGGGCAGGACGACCTGCTCGGCCACTTCGCGTCCCTCAAGGTCGTCGCGAGCGTCCTGTCCGGTGCGGGCGGTGCCCTCTTCGACAATCTCCCGCTGATCTTCGCGGTCGGCATCGCGATCGGCTGGGCCCGCAAGGCCGACGGCTCGACGGCGCTGGCCGCGGTGGTCGGTTACCTCGTGCTGTCGGGCGTCTTCACGGCCATGAGCCCGGTGGTGCTGGCCGGGCAGCTCGACTCCAAGGGCGCGCAGGCCGTCGTCAACTTCGGGGTGCTCGGCGGCATCGTGGTCGGCCTGCTCACCGCGATCCTCTGGCAGCGGCTCTACCGCACGAAGCTGCCGATCTACCTGGGTTTCTTCAGCGGACGTCGGTTCGTGCCGATCGTCGTGGCCATCGTGATGATGGTCGTCGGCGTCGTGCTGAGCCTGATCTACCCGCTGTTCAACGCCGGGCTCACCGCTCTGGGCAACGCCGTGCAGGCCAACGCGGTGGTCGGCGGCGGCGTGTTCGGGGTGGCCAACCGCCTGCTGATCCCGCTCGGCCTGCACCACATCCTCAACTCGGTGGTCTGGTTCATCCTCGGCGACTTCAACGGCGTGCACGGCGACCTCAACCGCTTCTTCGCCGGCGACCCCACCGCCGGCACGTTCATGACCGGCTTCTTCCCGATCATGATGTTCGCCCTGCCCGCCGCCGCGCTGGCCATCTGGCACGAGGCCCGGCCCGGGCAGCGCAAGGTCGTCGGCGGCATCATGCTGTCGGTCGCGCTCACCTCGTTCGTCACGGGCATCACCGAGCCGCTCGAGTTCGCGTTCGTCTACGTCGCGTGGCCGCTCTACCTCATCCACGCGTTCCTGACCGGCACGGCGCTGGCCCTGACCAACGCGCTCGGCATCCACGACGGGTTCACGTTCTCCGCGGGCCTCATCGACTACGTGATCAACTTCGGCCAGGCGACCAACGCGCTGTGGCTGATCCCGATCGGGCTGGTCTACGCCGCGATCTACTACGTGGTGTTCCGCTTCGTGATCCGGCGCTGGAACCTGAAGACGCCGGGCCGGGACCCGGAGTCGGATCCGGAGACCGAGACGGAGACCGAGATCGAGACCGAGGCCGTCCCCGCCGCTGCCGCGGAGCCCGCGAAGTGAGTACCCGCACCGTGACCGTGGCCTCGAAGGTCGGACTGCACGCCCGCCCGGCCGCCACCTTCACCCGCGCCGCCGCAGGTGCCGGCCTCCCGGTGACGATCGCCGTCCCCGGCAGGGACCCCGTCAACGCGGCCAGCATGTTGAGCGTGATGACGCTCGGTGTGGAGTACGGCCAGGAGGTCACCCTCGCGGCCGAGGGGGACGGCGCCGACGAGGCCCTCGACGCGCTGGTGGAGCTGCTGGCGAAGGATCTCGACGCGTGATGACAGTTCTCCACGGCCGGGGCGTCAGCCCGGGGGTGGCCTGCGCGCCGCTCGTGCGGCTCGGCGCCCCGGTCGTCACCTCGGCGGGCGACCCCGTCGGCGCGGACCCGGAGCACGAGCGGGTCCGGGTCGGCGAGGCGCTGGCCGTGGTCGCCGCGGACCTGTCGGCCCGCGCCGAGGTGGCCGTCGGCGACGTCGCCGACATTCTCACGATGACCGCGGCCATGGCACTCGATCCGTCGCTGCTGGCGGCCGCCGAGGACCACGTCGGCCGCGGCGTCCCGACCGGGCACGCCGTGACGCTCGCCGTCGAGGGCTTCTGCGAGCAGCTCGACGCGCTGGGCGGGTACATGGCCGAGCGGGTCACCGACCTGCGCGACGTCGGCCACCGCGCTGTCGCGCACCTCGCGGGCGTGCCGATGCCGGGGGTGCCGTCGCCCGGGTACCCCGTCGTGCTGGCCGCCCGCGACCTCGCCCCGGCCGACACGGCGGGCCTGCCCTCCGACGTCGTCGCGCTGGTCACCGAGCAGGGCGGGCCCACCAGCCACACCGCGATCCTGGCCCGGTCGCGCGGCCTGCCGGCCGTCGTCGGCTGTGCCGGGATCGCGGATCTCGCCGAGGGCACCATGGTGCTCGTGGACGGGACCAGCGGCGAGGTGCAGCCCGACCCTCCCGCGGAGCGTCGGAGCGTCGCCCTCGTGGCCGAGCCGGAGCCCGACAGCCCCGGCGCCACCGCGGACGGCCACCGCGTCGCGCTGCTGAGCAACATCGGCACCGTCGACGACGCTAGGTCCGCCGCGGCCACGCCGACCGAGGGCGTGGGCCTGTTCCGCACGGAGTTCCTGTTCCTGGACCGGCGCACCCGCCCGGACGTCGCCGAGCAGACGCGCACCTACGCGGACGTCCTGCGCGCGTTCGGCGACCGCCGGGTCGTGATCCGCACGCTCGACGCCGGCTCGGACAAGCCCGTGCCGTTCCTGCCCCTCGGCGTCGAGGAGAATCCCGCGCTCGGGGTGCGCGGCCTGCGCACCGCGGGCCGGTTCCCCGAGGTGCTCGACGACCAGCTCGCGGCGCTCGCCGCCGCGGCAGCCGAGGCCGGTCGCGAGGTGGACGTGATGGCGCCGATG
Source organism: Mycobacteriales bacterium (assembly GCA_038231335.1). Classification (GTDB taxonomy): domain Bacteria; phylum Actinomycetota; class Actinomycetes; order Mycobacteriales; family Pseudonocardiaceae; genus Pseudonocardia. The sequence goes on along the minus strand of JBBRLM010000018.1, from coordinate 94,801 downwards.
GTGGCCACGGCCGAGGAGGCCGAGCGGTTCGCCGACCGCGCCCGGGCGCACGGGCTGTCCCGGGTCGGCGTCATGATCGAGGTGCCCGCGGCCGCGCTGCGGGCCCGCGAGGTGATGGAGGTGGTCGACTTCGTGAGCATCGGCACCAACGACCTGGGCCAGTACACGATGGCCGCGGACCGCGCCGCGGGCGAGCTGGGCGACCTGCTCGACCCGTGGCAGCCCGCGCTGCTCGACCTCGTCGCGCTCGTCGGGGAGGCCGGACGGCTCCGCGGCCGTCCGGTCGGGGTGTGCGGCGAGGCCGCCGCCGACCCACTGCTCGCGGCCGTCCTCGTCGGGCTGGGGGTGGGGAGCCTCTCCATGGCGCCGGCGTCCCGCGCCGCCGTCCACGCGCGGCTGGCCCGGCTCACCGTGGCCGACTGCGCGCGGCTGGCCGATCTCGCGCGCGCGTCTCGAAGCGCAGCGGACGCTCGCCTGGCTGTCCTGTACGCGGCCCCCATCACGGCCCCAGTCCCGTCCGCGACACCGGCCGGTGGGAACTCAGCAGAGCGGCTGACTTCGTGACCCTGGTCAGAGGCGCCGTCATCGCCGGCGGCGTACAGATCGACGACGGCGTCGTCGAGGTCGTGGGGCAGCGCATCGTGCGCGTCGGCCCCGCCCGCGACGGCGACGGCCCACCCGCGCCAGGCACCTACGTGCTGCCCGGCCTCGTCGACGTCCACTGCCACGGCGGCGCCGGCCAGGGCTTCCCCGAGGCCGGTGCCGACGGCGTGCTCGCCGCGGCCCGCCACCATCTCGATCACGGCACGACCACGATGCTGGCCAGCCTGGTCTCGGCGCCGGGGGACACGCTCCTGGAACGGGTGCGGCTGCTCGCCCCGTTGGTGACGGCCGGGCACCTGGCCGGGATCCATCTCGAGGGCCCGTTCCTCGCGGCCGCGCAGTGCGGCGCGCAGGACCCCGCCGCGATCGTTCCGGGCGATCCCGAGCTGCTGCGCCGTCTGCTCGACGCAGCGGACGGCACCGTCCGCTCCATGACCCTCGCCCCGGAGACGCCGCGCTACCGCGAGCTGCTCGCCGTCATGGAGCGCCACGGTGTGCTCCCGAGCCTCGGCCACACCGACACCACCGCCGCCGCCACGACAGCGGCCATCGGGCTCGCCGCCGGGCGGTCGCTGAGCGCCACCCACCTGTTCAACGGGATGCCACCGCTGCACCACCGCGCGCCCGGCCCGGCAGCGGCGTGCCTGGCCGCGGCCGCCCGCGGCGCGATGGTCGTGGAGCTCGTCGCCGACGGCGTGCACCTCGCCGACGAGACGGTCACGATGGTGTTCGACCTCGTCGGCCCGGACCGGATCGCCCTGGTCACCGACGCCATGGCCGCCGCAGGCATGGACGACGGCCGCTACCGCCTGGGCGCTCTCGACGTCGACGTCGTCGACGGGATCGCGCGCCTGTCCGGCGACCGGCCCGCGCTCGCCGGCGGCACCGCCCGGCTGATCGACGTGCTGCGACGCGTCGTCCGGCACGCCGGCGTTCCGCTGCCCGCGGCGGTCACCGCGGCCACGGCCACCCCGGCCCGGCTGCTGGGCTGCCACGATGAGGTGGGTGACCTCGCGGTCGGCCGCCGCGCCGACCTGGTCGTCACCGACGCCGCACTGCATCCCCGGTCCGTCATGCGGGCCGGCCGATGGATCGATGAGAGAGAGGCTGTACCGGCATGGAGGTCCTGATCCACACCACCGCGACGGAGGGTGCGCAGGTCGTCGCGGACGTCGTCGAGCGGGCCGTGCGGTCCGGGCCCGCCGTGCTGGGCCTGGCCACCGGTTCGTCGCCGCTGCTGGCCTACCAGGAGCTGATCCGCCGGCACCGCGAGGAGGGCCTGTCCTTCGCCGAGGTCGACGCGTTCCTGCTCGACGAGTACGTCGGCCTGCCCGCGGGGCACCCGGAGTCCTACCGCGAGGTGATCCGGCGCGAGCTCACCGACCACCTGGACATGAAGAGCGTCCACGCTCCGGACGGCACCCACCCGGATCCTCCCGCCGCCGCTGCCGCGTACGAGCGTGCATTGCCGCCCGTCGGCGTGCAGATCCTCGGCATCGGCGTCAACGGCCACGTCGGCTTCAACGAGCCGGGCTCGTCGCTCGCGTCCACCACACGCGTGAAGACGCTCGCCCGGCAGACCCGCGAGGACAACGCCCGCTTCTTCGATGGCGTGGACGATGTGCCCCGCCACGTCATCACGCAGGGGCTGGGCACGATCGGGCGCGCCGGACACCTGCTGCTCACCGCGGCGGGGGAGCACAAGGCCGCGGCCGTCGCCGCCGCCGTCGAGGGCCCGCTGACCGCGTCGTGCCCGGCGTCGATCCTGCAGTGGCACCCGCACGTCACGATTGTGCTGGACGACGCGGCCGCCTCGACGCTGGAGCGGGCCGACTTCTACCGGGAGACCGCCGACCGCAAGCCGGCGTGGGCGCGGTGACGCGCATCGTCGCGGGCATGGTGCCCAAGCACGAGCAGCTGCGCGCGCGGCTGGTCGAGCTGGTCTCCGAGACCCTCGCGCCCGGCGACCTCCTCCCCAGCGAGCGTCAGCTGTGCCTGGACCACGGGGTCAGCCGCATCACCGTCCGCGACGCGATCGGCCAGCTCGTGAGCGAGGGGCTGCTGGTGCGGGTGCGCGGCAAGGGCACGTACGTGGCGCAGCGCGCGGCACGGTCCCGGCTGCACCTGGCGTCGTTCCACGACGACATGCAGCGCCTGGGTCGCACCCCCACCACGGTGGTGCTCATCGTCGAGTGCGTGCCGCCGCCCGCCGCCACCGCCACGGCGCTGGACATGCGCGCCGGTCAGCAGGCCTGGCACGTGCGACGGCTGCTGCTGGCCGACGGCTCGCCCATGACCGTCGACGACGCCTGGTACAGCGCCGAGCTGGTGCCCGACCTCGACGCCCACGACCTGAGCGGCTCCATCTACGCCATCCTGCGCGACCACTACGATCTCCCGCTCGACCACGCCGAGCAGACGGTCGCCGCCGCGGAGGCGGGGGCGGAGTTCGCGACCCTGCTCGGGGTACCGGCCACGCGCCCGGCGCTGGTGGTGGACCGCGTGTCGTCCAGCGGGGGGAAGGCCGTGGAGCGCACCCGGTCGGTGTGCCGCGGCGACCGCTACGAGCTGCAGATGAGCCTCGACCGCGGCGAGTAGCTACAGGTGGCGGGACAGCACGGCGAAGAGGTTCTGGGCCGTGCCGCGTACCGGTGTGTCCTCGTCGGCCACCAGCAGCGCGACGGCCACGTGCCGCGACGGCACCACGACCAGCAGGCTCTGGCTCCCCGCCTGCCGTCCCTCGTGGCCGAACGCGTCGCCGAGCCCCAGCGTCTGGCTGAACAGCGTGGTGCCCAGGCCGTAGCGCAGCCCACCGACGATCTGGTCGGAACCGGCCGGCGTCACCATCACGGCGACGGTCTCGGGCGGCAGCACGCGCGAGCCGTACAGCTGCCACCCCCACAGCGCGACGCTCAGGGCGTCGGCGGTCATACCGCTCGCGCCGGCCTCGGTCCGGGCGAGACCGTCGGCGGGCGGCTCGTCCCAGAACCCCACGTGCGGAAGGCCGGCCGGGTCCACCAGGTCCTCGCGCAGCACCGTGGCGAGCGGGCGGCCGGTGATCCGCTGCACCGCCTCGCCCAGCAGCACGGCGTTGAGGCTCGAGTACGTGGCGGGGGCCCTGAGCGGTCCCCGGTAGCGCGCGAGCAGGTCGTCCGGGGACCAGGCCCGGCCCGGGGCGCGGCGGATCGCCTCCGCCAGCGCCTGCTCCCCGATCCCGTCCAACTCGGCGAGGCCACTGCGCATGCTCAGGAAGCTCCGGACCGTCGCGCCTCCGGAGGTGAGGGGATGCGGCAGGGTGAGGGCGAGCGGCGCGTCGAGGTCGATCCGGCCGGAGTCGGCCAGCCGCAGTACCTCCGCGGCCGTGAACGTGGTGGTGACGTCGGCGATGCCCGCTGTGGACGACGGCACCAGCAGGCGGCCGCGCCCGTCCACCCCGGCCGCACCCGCCCACACCCCGGCGTCGGTGATCACTGCTGCCGTGAGGCCCGCGGCCCCCACCCCGGCGGCGGGGAACTGCGCGTCCAGAGCCACGGCCTGGTCGAGGACGGTCTGCAGCTCGGCGGCCCGATCGGCGGGGAGCGGGGTGGTCGGTGGCGCCGGCAGCGTCGGCCAGGCGAAGAGCGCGGGTGGCGGCGGGGGCGGCGCCGGAGCCTCGGTGCAGGCGGCCGTGAGCAGCACGACAACCACCAGCGCGCGGCGGAAGCGACCCGGCATCGGCCACCTCCCACGGTCTTCCCCGACCGGGGTCCAGGCTGCTCCGTGGGCCTGCTGGAGTCCAGCGACCTGCGAGGAGGACCGCCGCCGTGGGGCGGGTCGCGGCCCGCCGTTCACCCGTGTGATGGGGGTCGGCTTCTCGTGGGTGGTGGTGAGATGGAGCCGTGGACGAGATCGTGGAGTGGACGCGGGCGCAGGAGCGCGTGATCGAGCTGGTGACGGACCTGCCGGCGGACCGGGCGGAGCGGCACGTGCCCGCCTGCCCGGACTGGACGGTCCGGGACCTGCTCTCGCACATGGTCGGCCTCGGCGCCGACGTCGTCGCGGGCGACGAGCCCGACGACCACAACGACGCCTGGACGGGGCGGCAGGTGGCCGTTCGCAAGGACCGTGACGTGAAGGCGCTCGTGGCCGAGTGGCAGGAACTGACCCGCCCGCTGCAGGACTGGATGCGCGCCCGCAACACCCGCCCGCTCGGTGATGTGATCATCCACGAGCAGGACCTGCGCGGGGCCCTGGGCGTGTCCGGAGGCCAGGACAGCGGCGGGGTCGCGGCGATCCGCGACCGCTTCACCGGACGGTTCGCCGCCGCGCTGGGCAGCCGGCCACCGATCGCGCTGGAGGGGCGGAGCTGGTCGTGGTGCTCGAAGGGAGATCCCGCCGACGCCGCGGTCGTCGTCCGCGCCGACGACTTCGACCTGGCCCGGGCCCTGGTGACCCGGCGCTCGGCCGCGCAGATCCGCTCGTGGACGGTCCGTGGCGACGTGGAGCCCTACCTGCACGCCTTCGGCCTCCTGGGTCCTCTGCCGGAAGACGACCTCACCGAATAACCTAACGTTGACAGGTTTCTCGTCGTCGGGTGTGATCGGGCCATGACATGGGACGAGCGGTTCGACCTGGTATCCGTCGGGGGCGGCGCCGGTGGCCTGTCGGCCGCCATCACCGCAGCAGCGGCCGGGGCCCGGGCCCTCGTCGTCGAGAAGAGCGCCTACCTGGGCGGCGTCACGGCGCGGTCGCTCGGGCAGGTCTGGGTCGGCGCCAACCACCTGGCCGCGGCGGCCGGCATGCCCGACAGCGTGGACGACACCCGGGCCTACCTCGACTTCCTGGCGGGCGATCTCCGTGACGCGGAACGCCAGAAGGCGTTCGTCGACGACTCGATCGAGACGGTCCGCCACCTGTGCGAGGAGCACGGGCTCGCGTTGGAGGTGATCGCGGACTGGCCGGACTACTTCTTCCCGCTGGCGCCCGGCTCCCGGGCGGAGGGCCGCTACCTGGAGGCTGTCCCCTTCGACGTGCGCGAGCTGGGCGACTGGCAGCACCGGGTCGTCGTGTCGCCGCACGGGTACGGCCACATGTCGACACGGGGTTTCGCGCGCGTCGGCCGCGACTTCCGGGCGGCGCAGGAGATGGTCGGGCGCAACCGGGACGCGCACCTGTTGCTCGGCGGGTCGGGTCTGTGTGCCCGCCTGGTGCGGATCGCCCTCGACCTCGGCGTGGAACTGCGCACCGGGTGCGCGGGCCGCCGACTGGTGACCGACGACGGTGCCGTCACCGGCATCGAGGTTTCCACGGCGGACGGGCCGCGCCGGATCGCCGCCGACGCCGTCGTCCTGGCCACCGGTGGCTACGACTGGAACCCGGGCTACGTCAGGACGTTCGAGCACCTCGACCGGCTCGCGAGCCTGGCCCAGACCACCGTGGAGGGCGACCACCTCACGATGGGCGCCCAGGTGGGGGCGCTGCTGGCCACCACACCCGCGGCCGCCAACCCGATCATGGCCGGCTTCCCCGTCCCGGGCTACGAGCTGGACGGGCGGCCCGCCCACTACTGGCACTACAGCGGCCCGCACAGCGTGCTCGTCAACCGCGCCGGTGAGCGCTTCGCGGACGAGTCCTTCTACCCCGCGCCCGTCGCCGCGTACGCGCAGTTCGACGGCGCGACGCAGAGCCGGCCGAACTGGCCGGCCTGGCTGGTCTTCGACGAGAGCTACCGCGGGAAGTACCCGGTGGGTCCGGTGCCGCCCGGAACGCCCCTGCCCGAGGGCACCGCGGTCGTCGCCGGGTCGGTCGCGGAGCTCGCGAAGCACACCGGCATCGACGAGCAGGGCCTCCGCGCGACGATCGACCGGGTCAACGACGCCTGCGCGTCGGGGGTCGACGGCGCCTTCGGCCGGGGGAGCGTCCCGTGGGGGATCCGGGCGAACGGCGACCGGCGGATGGGCGCCAACCCCAACCTGGGGCCGATCGCCACGGCGCCGTTCTACGCGATCGAACTGTGCCGGGTCGGCGGCGGGATGCCGGCCGCGGGCCTCACGATCGACACGCACGGCCGCGTGCTCGACACGGGGAGCCGCCCGATCCCGGGGCTGTACGCGGCGGGCAACTCGGCCGCACGGCTGGAGACGGTGGGCTACCCGAGCGGGATCGGCAACACCCGGGGGCTGACCTTCGGCCGCCTCGCCGCGCTCGACCTCAGGACGCGTGTGCGGGGGTGATGGTGAGTGCCCCCGGCAGGATTCGAACCTGCGCTTTCGCCTCCGGAGGGCGACGCTCTATCCCCTGAGCTACGGGGGCTCAGCGACGGTCACGACCTTAGCGCACCCTTCAAGCCGGATCGGCGGCGGTCTCGGTCGGTGTGATCACCAACTCGGACCGGACGCCGTCGGTGCTCCGGCTGATGGTCCGCACCGCTCATGATCGGCTGTTCGGGACGCCGAGCCGAACATCCCGCGGTCGGGCTTCCCGAAACGATGATCATCCCTGCGGCCGAGGCCCGAGCCTCAGCTCGGCAGCGGTGCCGCACCGCGCTGGGCGAGCAGCTGCTTCATGTACTCGGCCTCCGCGGACTGCGAACTCAGCATCTGGGCCGCGAGGTTGCGCACCTGCGGCTGGGTGGCGTGCTGGGCCGCGTCGGCCAGCATGGAGCTGCCGCCCTCGTGGTGGCGCAGCATCAGCTGCAGGAACAGCACGTCCAGCTGCTTGCCGGTGGCCGCACGGAGGTTCTTGAGGTCCGCAGCGGTGGCCATGCCGGGCATCGTCGTCACGCCGCCCGCCCCCATGTCCATGCCGCCGTGGCTCGCGTCCGGCGCCATCCACGTCATGTACGGACGGCCGACGGGCTGGCCCGCGGCGCCCCACAGCTCCAGCCAGCCCTGCATGCGGCCCACCTGCGCGGTCTGGGTGGACTCGATGTCGAAGGAGAGCTGGTGGAGATCCAGGTCGGTGGTGTGGTCGCGCTCCCACGCCGCCATCTGCACGGCCTGCTGGTGGTGCACGATCATGTCCTGCGCGAACTCGACGTCCACGGAGTCGGCGGCCGGGATCGGCACGGCGGAGGAGTCGGAGCGGGCCACCAGGAGGCCCGCGGTGGCCCCGACCAGCAGCAGCACCAGCACCGCCGCCGCCACGAGGAACGGCCGCACCCAGCCCGGTTCACGCCGGTCGGTGCCGGCCGGCGAGGCGTCGTCGTCCACGGGCGGGAGGGCCGTCTCGGTACTCATGTCGTCTCCGGGGGAGCGGGTGCGTCGACGGGGCTCATCCCCCTGTGCCGGTCCCGGTCTTGGGCGCCGCAGGTGCGGTAGCGCCGGTCGCGGCGTCGGGAACGGCACCGGAGGCGGTACCGGCGACGATCTCGGGCATCACCGTGGAGTTGTTGACCGCACTGACCGGCGGCGCGGGGGCGAACGGCGGCGGGTTGTCCTGGTCGAACTGGCCCGGCCCGAGCGCCTGGCAGCTCGCCCCGACCTCGGGGTAGGCGTACTGGTTGGTGCGCAGCGCCTGGATGAACTGGTCGATCCGCGGGTCGTTCACATCCGCCAGTTTGAGCTGGTGGCCCCAGGACTGCAACGAGATCGGCTGGTCGAGGCCGGGGTAGGGCGACATCAGCGTGTAGGGCTGGCCCGTGACCTTCGCGGCCAGCGTCTGTACGGCGGCGCCGGTGATCTGAGTGGGGTTGTAGGCGATCCAGACCGCGCCGTGCTCGAGCGCGTGCACCATGTTCTCGCTGCGCACCGCCGTCGGGTAGACGACGCCGTTGCAGGCGGCCCAGAACCCGTCGTGCGTGCCGCCGAAGGGCGGGCTGTGCGTGTACGCGACGGTCTGCGTGGGCTGGACGTGCTGCCCGCCGGTATAGGTCTGGGTGATGACGCCCGGGATCTTGGCGGACGGGTCCTTGTTGTCGGCGGTGGGCGTGAACTCCGCCAGCGCGGCGACCTTGGCCTGCTTGGCGTTGTTCTGCACCACGTAGTAGCCGAAGATCGCGCCCGCGAACAGGACGACCACGAGGATCCCGGCGATCAGGCCCCACGGCGTCGAGCGCTGCGTGACGACGGCCGCGCGCGCGTTGCGCACCGCCTTGCTGTTCTTGCCGCTGGCCATGGACCGTCCAGACTTCTCGGGAACCGTGGGAGCAGCCGTCACCCGGACGGCCCTTGCGACCGGTGAGTGTAGGAGCGGCACCTGAGAAAGCGATGAGCAGGACCTCCTAGACTCAGGTGGTGACTCCCGCCCTGCTCGCCGACCTGGTCCGTGCCGCCGCGTCCGACGTCCTGACGCGACGCGGTCTGGATCTCGCGGCGCTGCCCGCCGACGTCGGCGTCGAGCGCCCGCGCAACCCCGAGCACGGCGACTACGCCACCAACGTCGCGATGCGCACGGCCAAGAAGGCCGGGGTGTCGCCGCGTGACCTGGCCGGCTGGCTCGTCGAGGAGCTCACCGGCAAGGACGGTATCGCGAGTGCCGAGATCGCCGGGCCGGGCTTCATCAACCTGCGCCTCGCCACCGACGCCCAGGGCGCCATCGTCAGCGAGGTCCTCGCGGCGGGCGCCGCATACGGCACGGGCGACGAGCTCGCGGACAAGAACGTGAACCTGGAGTTCGTCTCGGCGAACCCGACGGGCCCCCTGCACCTGGGTGGCACCCGCTGGGCCGCGGCCGGCGACGCCCTGGGCCGGGTGCTCACCGCGCGCGGCGCGAAGGTCACCCGCGAGTACTACTTCAACGACGCCGGCACGCAGATCGACCGGTTCGTGACGTCGCTGGTGGCGGCCGCGGCGGGCGCGCCCACCCCCGAGAGCGGCTACGGCGGCGCCTACATCCACGACATCGCCGCGCAGGTCCTCGCCGCGGAGCCCGGTGCGCTGGAGGCGCCCGACCGCGACGAGGTGTTCCGCCGGGTCGGCGTCAACCTGATGTTCGTCGAGATCAAGCAGGCGCTGCACGACTTCGGCACCGACTTCGACGTGTGGTTCCACGAGCAGTCGCTGCACGACTCGGGCGCCGTCGAGACGGCGGTCAACCGGCTCAAGACGTCCGGGCAGCTCTACGAGTCCGACGGCGCGTGGTGGCTGCGCTCCACCGAGTTCGGCGACGACAAGGACCGCGTCGTCATCAAGAGCGACGGCCACCCGGCCTACATCGCGGGCGACATCGCGTACTTCCTCGACAAGCGCTCGCGCGGGTTCAACCTGTGCATCTACATGCTCGGCGCCGACCACCACGGCTACGTGGGACGGCTGAAAGCAGCGGCGGCGGCCTTCGGGGACGACCCCGCCGTGGTCGAGGTGCTCATCGGGCAGCTGGTCAACCTCGTCAAGGACGGGAAGCCGGTGCGGATGAGCAAGCGCGCCGGCACCGTCGTGACGATGGAGGACCTGGTGGAGGCCGTGGGCGTCGACGCCGCGCGGTACTCGCTGATCCGCTCGTCGGTGGACTCGTCGCTCGACATCGACCTCGACCTGCTCACCAAGAAGAGCAACGACAACCCTGTTTTCTACGTGCAGTACGCCCACGCGCGGCTGGCGTCGCTGGCGCGTAACGCCGCCGACCTCGGGATGACGCCCGGCACGGAGCTGGGTCTGCTGGAGCACCCGCGCGAGGGCGACCTGATCCGCACGATCGGCGAGTTCCCCGCGGTGCTGGCGTCGGCCGCGGAGCTGCGCGAGCCGCACCGGGTGGCCCGCTACCTGGAGACGCTGGCGGCGGCGTACCACAGGTTCTACGACTCCTGCCGCGTCCTGCCGATGGGCGACGAGGAGATCAGCGAGCTGCACCGCGCCCGCCTCGCGCTGTGCGTCGCGGCGCGCCAGGTCCTGGCCAACGGGCTGGCCGTGCTGGGCGTGAGCGCACCGGAGCGGATGTGAACGTGCCGCCGGCACACCGAGGGAGCGGGTCGTGAGGGCGCACCCCGCCGGGCCGCTGCACGCGGGGATCTCCGCCCCACCGGAGACCGCCGGGCCGCACCCCTCCGGTGCCGCCGAGCTCGACGAGCTGGCGCCCGCGGTGTGGCCGCGGAACGCCTCGCGGGGCGCCGGGGGAGTGCTGGAGATCGCGGGCGTCGACGTCCGGGAGCTGGCCGAGACCTACGGCACCCCCCTGTTCGTCGTCGACGAGGACGACTTCCGCTCCCGCGCCGCCGAGTTCGCCGCCGCGTTCGGGGCGGGTGCCGTGCACTACGCGGCCAAGGCGTTCCTGTCGGTCGAGGTGGCGCGCTGGGTGGCCGACGAGGGACTCTCCCTCGACGTCTGCAGCGGCGGTGAGCTGGCCGTGGCCCTGCGCGCGGGCTTCCCGGCCGAGCGGATCGCGTTGCACGGCAACAACAAGTCCACCGAGGAGCTGGGCGACGCGGTCGAGGCCGGCGTCGGCCGCGTGGTGCTCGACTCGTTCCACGAGATCGCCCGTCTCGACGCGATCGCCCGCGAACGGGGTGTCGTGGCGCCGGTGATGATCCGGCTGACGGTCGGCGTCGAGGCCCACACCCACGAGTTCATCGCCACCGCCCACGAGGACCAGAAGTTCGGGTTCTCGATCTCCGGCGGTGACGCGAGCGCCGCCGCCGAGGCCGCGCGGCGCGTCGTCAAGGCCGAGGGGTTGTCGCTGGTGGGGCTGCACAGCCACATCGGCAGCCAGATCTTCGACACCGAGGGCTTCGAGGTCGCGGCGCACCGCGTCGTGCGTTTCCTGGCGCAGCTGCACAAGGAGCACGGCGGGGACGCACTGGTCGCCCTCACCACGCTCGACCTGGGCGGCGGGTTCGGCATCGCCTACCGCGCGCAGGAGTCGCCGCTCGACGTCGCGGAGCTGGCGGGGGAGCTGCGCGAGATCGTCAAGCGCGAGTGCCACGCCGCCGAGCTGGACGTGCCGGAGATCGCGGTCGAGCCCGGGCGCGCCATCGCCGGGCCGGGCACCGTCACCCTCTACGAGGTGGGCACGCTGAAGGACGTCGAGCTCGGCGGCACGTCGGGGCGGCGCTACGTGAGCGTCGACGGCGGGATGAGCGACAACATCCGCACCGCCCTCTACGACGCCGTGTACGACTGCCGGCTCGTCTCGCGGAGCTCCGAGCGGGACGGCACCGGCGAGGCCGCGCTGTCGCGGGTGGTGGGCAAGCACTGCGAGAGCGGCGACATCGTGGTGCGTGACTGCTGGCTCCCCGCCGACCTCGCCCCCGGCGACCTGCTCGCCGTCGCGGCCACCGGCGCGTACTGCTATTCGATGGCCAGCGCCTACAACCGCCTGCCCCGCCCGGCCGTCGTCGCGGTGAAGGACGGGGCCGCGCGGGTGCTGCTGCGGCGCGAGACCGTCGAGGACCAGTTCCGGCTCGAGGTGTCGGTGTGACCACTGCCGACGCCAACGGGTTCAGTGCCGTGGCAGGATCGACTTCGTCTCGCGCAACCGGTACTCGGACGACGGGGCGGCCACCGCTCATGATCGCCGGTTCGGGACGTGCAACGGCCGCTCCCGCGGTGGAAGGTCCCCAGATGACGATCACGGCTCGCGCATGAGCGCCCCGATCCGCGTCGCGATGCTCGGCTGCGGCACCGTCGGCGGCGAGGTGGTGCGCCTGCTGCGTGACCAGGCCGACGAGCTCGCGGCCCGTGCCGGCGCCGCCTTCGAGGTGGTCGGGGTGGCCGTGCGCCGGCCGCACAAGCACCCCGAGCTGGGTGCGTTGCTCACCACCGACGCGTCCGCGCTGGTCACGCGCGAGGACGTGGACGTCGTCGTCGAGGTGATCGGCGGTATCGAGCCCGCCCGCACCCTGCTGCTGGAGGCGCTCAAGGCGGGCAAGTCGGTGGTCACCGCGAACAAGGCGCTGCTCGCCGAGGACGGTGCGTCGCTCGCCGAGGCCGCCGACGCATCGGGCGCCGACCTCTACTACGAGGCGTCGGTCGCCGGGGCGATCCCGCTGCTGCGCCCGTTGCGCGAGTCGCTGGCCGGCGACCGCATCACCCGCGTGGCCGGCATCGTCAACGGCACCACGAACTTCATCCTCTCGGCGATGACCGAGTCCGGCGCGAGCTACGCCGACGCGCTCGACGAGGCCACGCGACTCGGGTACGCCGAGGCCGACCCCAGCGCCGACGTCGACGGCTACGACGCGGCGTCCAAGGCCGCGATCCTCGCCACGCTGGCCTTCCACACCCGTGTGACCAGCGCGGACGTGCACTGCGAGGGCATCCGCGACGTCACGGCGGCCGACATCGCCGCCGCCAGGGGCCTCGGCTGCGTGATCAAGCTCCTGGCGATCTGCGAGCGCACGCCGGGCACCGCGGACGCGCCCGAGTCGGTGTCGGCGCGGGTCTACCCGGCGATGATCCCGGTCACGCACCCGCTGGCCACGGTCGACGGCGCGTTCAACGCCGTGTTCGTCGAGGCCGAGGCCGCCGGTCAGCTGATGTTCTACGGCCAGGGCGCCGGCGGCGCTCCCACCGCCAGCGCGGTGCTCGGCGACCTCGTCGCCGTCGCGCGCAACCGCGTGGTCGGCGGCCGCGGGCCACGCGAGAGCGCCTACGCGAGCCTGCCCGTCCGTCCGATGGGCGCGGTGCCCACCCGCTACCACGTCAGCCTCGACGTGGCCGACCGCGCGGGCGTCCTGTCCACGATCGCCGGCGAGTTCGCGCGCCACGGCGTGAGCATCGCCGCGGTGCGCCAGACCGGCGGCGGCACCACCTACGACGGCGCGCCCGATCCCGAGCCAGGAGCGCCCGCGCGGCTCGTCGTCGTCACCCACGCCGCCCCCGAGGCCTCGCTCGCCGCGTGCGTCGAGGTGCTGGCCGGGCTGGACATCGTGCACGGCGTCGACAGCGTGTTGAGGGTCGAGGACCTGGGACGGAAGGGCGTGCGGTGAGCGAACTTGTGAGCGAACCATCAGTGCTGGCCGCTCCGACGGGGCTCACCCGCTGGCCGGGGGTCATCGAGGCCTACCGCGACCGCATGCCGGTGGGGGCCGACTGGACGATCGTCACGCTCGGGGAGGGCGGCACGCCGCTGCTGCCCGCACCGCGGCTGTCGGAGATGACCGGTTGCGAGGTGTTCCTCAAGGTCGACGGCGCCAACCCCACCGGGTCGTTCAAGGACCGCGGCATGACGATGGCGGTCACCGACGCGCTGGCCAACGGCAAGCAGGGCGTCATCTGCGCGTCCACCGGCAACACCTCGGCGTCGGCCGCCGCCTACGCCACCCGGGCGGGCATGACATGCGCCGTTCTCGTCCCGCAGGGCAAGATCGCGCTCGGCAAGCTGGCCCAGGCTGTGGCCCACGGGGCACGGATCGTGCAGGTCGAGGGCAACTTCGACGACTGCCTGGAGCTCGCCCGCAAGACCGCCGCCGAGTACCCGGTGGCCGCGCTCGTGAACTCGGTCAACCCCACCCGCATCGCCGGGCAGGCCAGCGCCGCCTACGAGATCTGCGACGAGTTGGGCCGCGCGCCGGACATCCACTGCCTGCCCGTCGGCAACGCCGGCAACATCACCGCCTACTGGGCCGGCTACTCGGCGTACCTGACCGACGGGCTGATCCCGGTCGCGCCGCGCATGTTCGGTTACCAGGCCGCGGGGGCGGCACCGCTGGTCCACGGGGCTCCCGTGAAGAACCCCGAGACGATCGCCACGGCCATCCGGATCGGCGCGCCCGCGTCGTGGGGGGCGGCCATGTCGGCGCGTGACGAGTCGGACGGGAAGTTCGCCGCCGTCACCGACGACGAGATCCTCGCCGCCTACCGGTTGCTCTCCGCCGGCGAGGCGGTGTTCGTGGAGCCCGCGTCCGCGGCGAGCGTGGCCGGGCTGCTGCAGTCGTCGACCGACGGCACGCTGCCGCGCGGCTCGCTGGTGGTGTGCACCGTCACGGGGCACGGCCTGAAGGACCCCGACACCGCACTGCTCACCGCCCCCGATCCGGTCGTGGTGCCGATCGACCCGGCGGCCGTGGCGGCGGCGCTGGAGCTCTCGTGATGGGCCGGGCGGGTGGGTAGGCCGTCAGAGGTCCGTGTCCGGGTGCCGGCCTCCTCGGCCAACCTCGGTCCGGGGTTCGACTCGCTCGGCCTCGCCCTGGGCCTCTACGACGACGTCGAGGTCTGCGTCGCGCCGTCCGGTGTCTCCGTCGAGGTGGAGGGGGAGGGCGCGGGCCGCGTGCCCTGCGACGACTCGCACCTCGTCTACCGCGCCATGCAGACCACCTGGAACATCACCGGCGACGCGCCGTCCGGCGTGCGCATGCGCTGCCGCAACGCGATCCCGCACTCCCGCGGGCTGGGCAGCTCCGCCGCCGCGGCCGTTGCGGGCGCGGTGGCCGCCGTCGTGCTCGCCGGGCGTGATCCCGAACTGGAACGCGACACGTTGTTGCAGGTCACCGCGGGTATGGAGGGTCACGCCGACAATGCGGCGGCCAGCCTGCTCGGCGGCTTCGTCGTCGCGTGGGAGACCGTCGGGAATACCGCGGAGCGGTTCCACGCTGTACGGCTCGACGCGCACCCGGGCATCCGTCCGGTGGCGCTCGTCGCGGGAACCGAATCACTCACCAGCACCACCCGCGGGCTCCTGCCCGACCGGGTTCCGCTGGTGGACGCCGCCTTCACCGGCAGCCGCACCGCACTCGCGGTGCTCGCGTTCACGGCTCGTCCCGAGCTGTTGCTGCCCGCCACCGAGGACCGCCTGCACCAGGGCTACCGGCGTCCGGCCTATCCGGAGTCGGCCGACCTGGTCGACGCGTTGCGTGCGCACGGCATCCCGGCCGCCATCTCCGGCGCCGGGCCCACCGTGCTCGCCTTCACCTCCGACGGCCTGATCCCCGGCGGTATCGACCTGCACGGCTTCACCCTGTTGCCGCTGCCGGTCGACCCCGATGGCGCACAGGTCGACGTCGGCTGAATGCCCTCCGGATCGACCGGGCGTGTCGCTGTGGGGGGTTGTTGCCCCGACCAGTGGTTACGTCTACGCTGGCGGTCGCAACGGCGATCCACGCGTCATCCGCGTGGCCTCTCGCGCCGGCTCTGCGAATTCTGATTCCCAGGTCCGGCATGCGCCGAGTGGCCTCTTCCCGCGACCGTCGCGATGATCGCCGACCCGCCAGTCGGGGCGGTCGCTCATCCCGCGATCCGTTGACCGACATGTCCACCGGCACACCGCCGGTGGCAAATGTGTGTGAAATCCGCTGACCCGGGCTCGGCCCGGTTGGTCAGGAAGGACAATCGTTGAGCGAGACCGATCTCGTCAGCACCGGAGCCCCCCGCAAGCGTGGAGGCCTCACCGGAATGGTGTTGGCGGAGCTCCGCCAGCTGGCCGGCGAACTGAAGATCCCCGACACCACGGGGATGCGTAAGGGCGATCTCATCGCCGCCATCAAGGAGCGTCAGGGCGGTGGCTCCGCCGCACCCGCGACGTCGGGCCCGGCGCAGCTCTCCCTCCCGGAGAACGGCGCGGCCGACAAGCCCGAGAAGGCCGCGAAGGTCGAGAAGGCCCCCGCGGCCGAGACCCCGGCCGCCCCGGTGACCAACACGGACGCCCCCGCGGTCACCACCCCGGCTCCCCGTCGCCGTCGCGCGGCGTCGCGCCCCGCCGGTGCCCCGGACGCCCAGCCGGCCGCGGCCGCCGCCACTCCCGCGCCGCCCGCGGATGCCGCGCCCGCCGTCGGGACCCCGGTCGCTGAGGCCCCGGTCGTCGACGCCGCAGGTTCCAACGCCGCAGGCTCCAACGGTGCGGTCACCACTGGTGCCGCGCCCGTGGCCGACGCCGCCCCTGCCGACACGGCCCCGGTTGCCGAGGCCGCGCCGGCCGTCACCGAGCCCGGCCCCGAGAACGGTGGCCGCCGTTCCCGGCAGCGCCGTGGCCGCGGCGAGCAGAACGGGTCGGCCCAGAACGGGTCGGCCCAGAACGGGTCGGCCCAGAACGGGAACGGGTCGGCGCCGAGCCCTCCCACCGAGTCCGCCCCCGAGCCCGTCGCCGCGTCCGCCGAGACCACCGGCGACACCGACCGCACGCAGCGCGGCCGCAACGCCGGTGACACCCGCAACGCCGGTGACACCCGCAACGCCGGTGACACCCGCAACGCCGGTGACACTCGCAATGACAACCGGGCCAACGGCCGCAACGGGGGCGGTGACACCCGCAACAACGGTGACACCCGCAACCAGGACGGCAACCGCAACGGTGGCGACACCCGCAACGGGGGCGGTGACGCCCGCAACCAGGACGCCAACCGCAACCAGGACAACCGAAACCAGGACAACCGCGGCCCGCGCGACAACCGCCCGGACGACGACGGTGACGAGGAGGGTGGTGGCCGTCGCGGCCGCCGCTTCCGCGACCGTCGTCGCGGCCGTGACCGTGGTGACCGCCCGGCAGGCGGCAGCCAGGGCAACGGCGGCCAGGGCAACGTCGACACCGAGGTGCGCGACGGCGACGTCCTGCTCCCGGTCGCCGGCATCATCGACGTGCTGGACAACTACGCGTTCGTCCGCACCACCGGCTACCTGTCCGGCCCCACCGATGTCTACGTGTCGCTGTCGGTCGTGCGCAAGTACGGCCTGCGTCGCGGCGACGCCATCACCGGTGCGGTGCGCGAGCCCCGCGACGGCGAGCAGTCGCGCCAGAAGTTCAACCCGCTGGTGCGCGTCGACTCGATCAACGGCCAGGACCCCGAGACGCTGAAGAACCGTCCGGAGTTCACCAAGCTCACGCCGCTCTACCCGAACGAGCGTCTGCGCCTGGAGACCGAGCCGTCGAAGCTCACCACCCGCGTGATCGACCTGGTCATGCCCATCGGCAAGGGGCAGCGCGCACTGATCGTGTCGCCGCCCAAGGCCGGCAAGACCATGATCATGCAGTCGATCGCCAACGCGATCACCACCAACAACCCGGAATGCCACCTCATGGTCGTCCTCGTGGACGAGCGTCCCGAGGAGGTCACCGACATGCAGCGGTCGGTGAAGGGCGAGGTCATCGCGTCCACGTTCGACCGCCCGCCGGGCGACCACACCACGGTCGCGGAGCTGGCCATCGAGCGCGCGAAGCGCCTGGTCGAGATGGGCCACGACGTCGTCGTGCTGCTCGACTCGATCACCCGCCTGGGCCGGGCCTACAACCTGGCCGCGCCCGCGTCGGGCCGGATCCTGTCCGGTGGCGTCGACTCCACGGCGCTCTACCCGCCGAAGCGCTTCCTCGGCGCCGCGCGCAACATCGAGGACGGTGGCTCGCTCACCATCTTCGCCACGGCGCTCGTCGAGACCGGGTCCACGATGGACACGGTCATCTTCGAGGAGTTCAAGGGCACCGGCAACGCCGAGCTGAAGCTGGACCGCAAGATCGCCGACAAGCGGGTGTTCCCCGCCATCGACATCGACGCGTCCGGCACCCGCAAGGAGGAGCTGCTGCTCTCGCCCGACGAGCTGGCGGTCACCGTCAAGCTCCGCCGGGTGCTCTCCGCGCTCGACGACCAGCAGGCGCTCGACCTGGTGCTGGGTCAGCTCAAGAAGACCCGCACCAACATCGAGTTCCTCATGCAGGTCGCGAAGAACTCACCGGGCACCAACAGCACCGAGGACTGACCGTCCGCGCCGCCCGGGGGAATCTCCGGGCGGCGCGGATGGTTCAATACCCTGTCTGATTCAAGACACGTCACGCTCCGGCTCCGGTTCACCCCTCACGGGGACCCGGCGCCACATCGAGAGGATCCACCGTGCGTCAGGGCATTCACCCCCAGTACGTCGACACCCAGGTCACCTGTGGTTGCGGCAACCAGTTCTCCACCCGTAGCACGAAGGCCAGCGGTGCGATCACCGTCGAGGTCTGCTCCGCCTGCCACCCGTTCTACACCGGCAAGCAGAAGATCCTCGACGCCGGCGGTCGCGTCGCCCGCTTCGAGGCTCGCTACGGCAAGCGCGCGGGCAAGTAGCTTCATCAACGGCGCTCACCCCCTCGGGGGTGGGCGCCGTCCGCATGTTTGGAGGAGCCCCACGTGAGCGAGCTTGCGAGCTCACCATTCAACACAGCAGCGGCGCGAACGCGCTCGACGAGCGTCAGCGAGGAGGGCACGTGAGCGCACCATCGGTCGACGCGCTGCTCATGGAGCACGCCGAGCTGGAGCGCGCGCTCGCCGACCCCTCCGTGCACGCCGACGCGGGCGCGGCCAAGAAGCTGGGCCGCCGCTACGCCGAGCTGGGCCAGGTGGTCGGCGCCGCGAAGGAGCTGGCCGCCGTCCGGGACGACGAGGCCGCGGCCCGTGAGCTGGCGTCGGAGGATCCGGGGTTCGCCGCCGAGGCCGAGTCGCTCGCGGCCCGCATCCCCGCGCTGGAGACGAAGCTCGCCGAGCTGCTCGTCCCGCGCGACCCGCATGACGGCGACGACGTCGTGATGGAGGTCAAGTCGGGGGAGGGCGGCGACGAGTCGGCGCTGTTCGCGGGCGACCTCGTGCGCATGTACACGCGCTATGCCGAACGTCGGGGCTGGAAGGTCGAGGTCCTCGATTCCACGCCCAGCGACCTCGGCGGCGTCAAGGACATCACGATGGTGGTGCGTTCCCGCGGCACCGACCCCGACGGTGTCTGGTCGGCGCTGAAGTTCGAGGGTGGGGTGCACCGCGTGCAGCGGGTGCCCGTCACGGAGTCGCAGGGGCGCATCCACACCTCGGCCGCCGGCGTGCTGGTCTACCCGGACACCGGCGAGGACGCCGACGTCGAGATCGACGAGAAGGACCTGCGCGTCGATGTATTCCGGTCCTCCGGCCACGGCGGGCAGAGCGTCAACACCACCGACTCGGCCGTGCGCATCACGCACCTGCCCACCGGGCTGGTCGTCAGCTGCCAGAACGAGCGCTCCCAGCTGCAGAACCGCGCGCGGGCGATGGAGGTGCTGCGGTCGCGGCTGCAGGCCCTGCACGAGGCCGAGCTGGAGGCCACGGCCTCGGAGGAGCGCCGCTCGCAGGTGCGCACCGTCGACCGCTCCGAACGCATCCGCACCTACAACTTCCCGGAGAACCGCATCTCCGACCACCGGGTGGGCTACAAGGCCCACAACCTCAGCACGGTGTTGGACGGCGAGCTGGACGCGGTAGTGGACGCGCTGCAGAGGGCCGACCGGGCGGAGCAGCTGGCCTCGTGAAGGCCCCCGGCAGGTTCAGGAAAGCCACTTTCAGGACGTCTCACGACAGCAAAGTGGCTTTCCTGAACCTCGGGCGGGGGCTCTCGTGAGCCGGCAGCCTCTGCGGCTCGTTATCGCCGAGGCCGAGCGGATGCTTGCCGAGTGCGGGGTCTCTTCTCCCCGCTTCGACGCCGAGACGCTCGCCGCGCACGTCGTCGGGGTGGAGCGCAGCAAGCTGATGATGCACCCGCTCGTCGACCCGCCCGTGGTCGAGCAGCTGCGCAGGCTCGTCGTCCGGCGCGCGTCGCGGGAACCCCTGCAGCACCTGCTGGGCACGGCCGTGCTCGGGCCCGTCGAGGTGGCGGTGGGGCCGGGTGTCTTCACCCCGCGGCCGGAGACCGAGCTGTTGCTCGAGTGGGGGCTCAAGGCGGTCGCGGACGTGCCGTCGCCGCTGGTGGTGGACCTGTGCACCGGCTCGGGGGCGCTCGCGCTCGCCGTGGCCGCCTCCCGTCCGGACGCCGTGGTGCACGCCGTCGAGGCCGACGCCGGCGCGCTGACGTGGGCACAGCGCAACATCGCCGAGCACGGCGGCACCGTCACCCTGCACGCCGCCGACGTGCGCTGGGCCGACCTGCTGATAGAGCTGGAGTCCCACGTCGACCTCGTGCTGTGCAACCCGCCCTACGTGCCCGACCACACGCCGGTGCCGCCGGAGGTCGAGGAGTGGGACCCCCACGGCGCGGTCTTCGGCGGCCCGGACGGCCTGGAGATCATCCGCGCCGTGATCGCGGCGTCCGCCGGCCTCCTGCGCTACGGCGGCCACCTGGCGATCGAGCACGACGACACCCACGGCGACGCGGTGCCCGCGCTGCTGCGCCGCCGCCGGGTGCTCACCGACGTCGAAGAGCACGCCGACCTCAACGGCCGCCCCCGCTTCGCCACCGCCCGCAGAGCCGTCTCCGGCTGAGTTCTAGGCTGCGCTCGTGTCCCCGACCTTCGACTGTTCCGATCCGGACGCCCGCACGGACGGGCTCGCCGCGGCGGCCCGGTCCGTGCGCGCCGGTCAGCTCGTGGTTCTGCCCACCGACACCGTCTACGGGCTGGGCTGCGACGCCTTCTCCGCCTCCGCGGTCCGCGGGCTGCTCGCCGCCAAGAACCGCGGCCCGGACATGCCCGTGCCCGTGCTCGTCGGCTCCTGGTCCACGATCGACGGACTGGTGCTGGGTGTGCCGAAGACCGCACGTGACCTCATCGAGGCGTTCTGGCCGGGTGGGCTGTCGATCGTGCTGCCGCACGCGCCGTCGCTGTCGTGGGACCTCGGTTCCACCAAGGGCACCGTGATGCTGCGCATGCCGCTGCACCCGGTGGCTCTGGAGCTGCTGCGCGACGTGGGCCCGATGGCCGTGTCCAGCGCGAACGTCTCCGGTCGCCCGCCGGCCACCACGGCCGCCGAAGCCGTCGGGCAGTTGGGCGACCGGGTCGGGGTCTATCTCGACGGGGGGCGGTCGGGTGAGCCGGTCGCGTCCACGATCGTCGACCTGACCTCCGACACCCCCCGCGTCCTGCGCGAGGGCGCGGTCACCCGCGACGATGTGGCGAAGGTGCTGGGCCAAGAGGTCCTGACCGCCTGACCCACGCACGCGCGGGCGGCGAGTTGACCGATCCATCACGGTGAGTTCGCCGATCCACCACGGTGAGTTCGCCATCTGGCCGCGCGAGTTCGCCGGATCGTCGAGTCCGACGGTGGTGGATCGGCGAACTCACCGGGTGAGATGGCGAACTCGCCGTGTCCGATCGGTCAACTCGCCGGGTGTCGGGGTGCAGGTCAGGTGGGGAGGCCGGCTTGGGTGCCTATGCGTTCCACCGCGTCCGCGAAGAGGGAGTGGTGGTCGGCCACGACGTTGTGGGCGTGTCCGAACAGCTCGAACGTCAGCAGGCCGAAGAGGCTCGACCAGGCGTAGATGGCCCGGGCCGCCACCGAGCCGGTCGGGTCGTCCGGGAGGTCGATCATCGCGGGGAGGCCGGGGGAGAGGGCGGCGTCGGCACCCGAGCCGTCCGACGTCGCGTCGACGGCCCCGCTGCGGACGCCGTCGGACAGGATCCGGCTGAGCACGAGGTCCACGCGGGAGGCGGGTTCGATCGTGGCCTCCGGCGCCGCGTAGCCGGGCACGGGCGAGCCGTACACCAGCGCGTACTCGTGGGGATGGGCCACCGCCCAGGTCCGGATCGTGGTGCACACCGTGGCCCAGCGGCCGCGCAGGTCGCCGCGGTGAAGCGCCGCGTCGGCCTGCTCGGCGGCCTCGCCCAGCGCGTTGTAGGCGTCGATGATCAGCGCGGTGAGCAGCTCGTCGCGGCTGGGGAAGTAGCGGTAGACCGCGGAGCTGGCCATGCCCAGCTCGCGGGCCACGGCCCGCAGCGACAGGGCCGCCGCACCGTCGGACGCGAGGTGGGTGCGGGCCACTTCGGCGATCTCGCGGGTCAGCTCGGCGCGGACGCGGGCACGGGTTCCGGCGGCGCTCATGCGAGCACTGTACAGATATGAGAGCGTTGCTCCAGAGCCGCGCGCCACCGGACGGGCCACGGCGGGTACCGTGGTCCACCGTGACGACACCGTTCTGGGGCCCCGACTTCGACGCGCTTCAGCACCAGGACCCGGAGATCGCGGGAGTGGTGCTCGACGAGCTGGCCCGCCTCCGCGGAGGTCTGCAGCTCATCGCCAGCGAGAACCTCACGAGCCCGGCCGTGCTGGCGGCCCTGGGGTCCACGCTGTCGAACAAGTACGCCGAGGGCTACCCCGGTCGCCGCTACTACGGTGGCTGCGAGGTGGTGGACCAGGCCGAGGAGATCGGCAACGCGCGCACCAAGGAGCTGTTCGGCGCGGAGCACGCCAACCTGCAGCCGCACTCCGGAGCCTCGGCCAACTTCGCCGTCTACGGGGCGTTCACCCAGCCCGGAGACACGGTGCTCGCCATGGACCTCAAGCAGGGTGGCCACCTCACCCACGGCTCGAAGGTCAGCTTCTCCGGCAAGTGGTTCAACGTCGTGCCCTACTCGGTCCGCCAGGACACCGAGCTGATCGACTACGACCAGGTCCGCGACCTGGCCCGCGAGCACCGGCCCAAGATGATCATCGCCGGCGCCACCGCGTACCCGCGCCTGATCGACTTCAAGGTCTTCCGCGAGATCGCCGACGAGGTCGGCGCCATCCTGATGGTCGACGCCGCCCACTTCATCGGCCTGGTGGCCGGCAAGGCCATCCCGTCGCCGGTGCCCTACGCCGACGTCGTCACGGCCACCACGCACAAGGTGCTGCGCGGCCCGCGTGGCGGCATGATCCTCGCCCGCGCGGAGCACGCGAAGGCGGTCGACAAGGCCGTGTTCCCGTTCTCGCAGGGCGGCCCGCTGATGCATGCCGTCGCGGCCAAGGCCGTCGCCATGCGGGAGGCCGCGCAGCCGGCCTACCAGGCGTACGCCACGCAGGTGATCGCCAACTCGCAGGCGCTGGCCAAGAGCCTCGAGGCCGAGGGCATGCGCGCGGTGTCGGGCGGCACCGACACCCACCTGTCGCTCATCGACCTGCGCCCCATCGGTGTCACCGGTGCCGACGCGGAGGCACGCTCCGGGCTCGCCCGCATCACGCTGAACAAGAACGCCATCCCGTACGACCCGGCCCCGCCGATGAAGCCGTCGGGTCTGCGGGTGGGCTCGCCGAGCGTCACCACGCAGGGCATGGTCGAGTCGGACATGGCCGAGATCGGCTCGCTGCTCGCGCGGGCGGTCAAGGCCGAGCACGGCACCACCGCCGGTGACGCCGAGCTCGCCGCCGTCGCGGAGGCCGTGAGCGCCCTGGTCGCGCGGGCCCCCGCGTACCCCCGCTCCTGACGACCGGGGGTCTCGATCCCGTGGTGCCGGCGCTGGTCGTCCCGTACCGGGAGTTCCTGCTCGCCGGGCTGACGGCTGCGGTCATCACGTTCCTGCTGGTCGGGCCGGTGCGGGTGCTCGCGCTGAAGCTCGGTGCGGTTGCCTGGCCCCGGGGGCGCGACGTCCACGTCACCCCGACGCCGCGCTGGGGCGGCATCGCGATGCTCGGCGGCGTGCTGGCCGGGGTGCTGATGGCGTTCCAGCTGCCGGCGCTGCGGCTGGCGTTCGACTACTCGAACGAGGTCGTCGGCGTCATGATCGCCGCCGTGGTGCTGACGGCCGTCGGCGCGCTCGACGACCGCTACGACCTCGACGCGCTCACCAAGTTCGCCGGCCAGGTGATGTCGGCGGGCATCCTGATCATCTTCGGCGTGCAGTGGGTGTCGTTCTGGGTGCCGTGGGGCGGTAGTGGCCAGGGCAATGTCCTGTTGCTCGGCCAGGACCAGGGGCTGATGCTCACCACGGTGCTGGCGGTGGCTCTCGTCAACGCGATGAACTTCGTCGACGGCCTCGACGGCCTCGCGGCCGGTATCGGCATGATCTCCGCGGTGGCCAGCGGAGTGTTCGCGCTCGGGCTGATCGTCAAAGTGGGCAACGACCCGTCGTACTACTCGCCGGCGCTCATCGCGGCCGTGCTCGCAGGCGCTTGCGTGGGATTTCTGCCGCACAACTTCAACCCGGCCCGGATCTTCATGGGCGACTCCGGGTCCATGCTGATAGGGCTGTTGCTGGCCGCCGCTACGACAATGGAATCGGGTAAGGCGCTGAACACGGGCACGCCCGCGGTCAACACCCTGGCGCTGTTCTCACCGCTCATCGTGCTCGCGTCGGTGGTGTTCGTGCCGGTGCTGGACCTGCTGATGGCCGTGGTCCGGCGCACCCGCAAGGGGATGAGCCCGTTCGCGCCGGACAAGATGCACCTGCACCACCGGCTCCTGGAGATCGGCCACAGCCACCGGCGCGCGGTGCTGCTGATCTACCTGTGGGCCGGCGTCCTGGCGTTCGGGGCCGTAGCGCTGTCGATCATCGACGACCCGGCCGTCGTCCTGTGGGCCGTGGGCATCGGTCTGCTGCTCGCCGTGCTCGCGTCGGCGGTGCCGCGGGCGCGCCGCCGCACAGCGCCCCGGGCCACCGTCCCGGTGGCCGCTGTCGGTCGAACCGGACGAAGTACGCATAGATGATTTCGCTCACCGATCAGTTGCGGTGACGCCAGGTGGCGGAGGTGGTTCGTCACCTTCGCTCGGCCAGGTGGCGGAAGAGCCCCGCGCGTCGGGATCTGCCGCGGAGCGTGCCTGACCACGAGGGAACGTCTCGGGTGCCACATTCGATCGGTGCGCCCCGGCCGTGGGAGCAGTCCGAGGCGCGGACGGGTCCGGCGACACCCTCTTGATCACCCTTGTGAATTTTTGCACGAGCGGCCTTGTCGCAGGTCATGCGGTGTGCGGAGGGCACGTGACCCTGTGGTAACGTCGCCGTTGCCGGGGCGGTTTGAGACCCGGATATCCGATTCAGCACGGCCCTCCCGACGGTGCGAGCGAACTCCGTCCGGAGACACGACTGGAGGAGTTGCCCTTGACGGTGGACCGGACACGGTGTTCCCACGTGACCAGCCCGTTGCGAGGGTGACCGGAAACGGGCCGGGCCTCGGTGATCTGTTCGGCCTCGGTGTGGCGCTCGCCACCAACCTGGCCGTCGGCTTCGGTCTCGGCTGGCTTCTGGACAGGGCAGTGGGCACGTTCCCCGTCTTCGCGTTCGTCGGCTTCGGTCTCGGTCTGGTCTCTGCAGGTGCAACGGTGTATCGGCTGTCGAAGAGGTTCATGTGAGTGACGCAAGGCCCGCCTTTCTGAAGGGGAGAGTGATGTGACGTCGATGCCGGGTGCGGACGCGCCCTACATCCCGCCCAACATCCGGTCCGTCTTCCGTCGTTCGGTCATCGCCGCCGCCGTGGCGGCCGTGCTGGCCGTCGTCGTGCTGGTCGTCCTCCAGCAGGCCCTCTGGGGCGTGTTCCTCGCCGCCGGGCTCGGGCTCGGCGTGCTGAACCTGGCCATGGTGCAGCGGGCCGCCGCCTCCTACGCGAACCGCGGCGGGTCCGGCAAGAAGGGCTTCGCCGTCGGCTCGATCGGCCGTCTCGCCGTCATCTCCGTCATCGCGTTCGGGTGCGCCGTGTTCTTCCGGCCTGCCGGCATCGGCGCGATCGTCGGGGTCGCGGTCTTCCAGTTCATCGCCGCCGTCGTGGCGGCCATTCCCATCACGAAAGAGGTGCGCTCGTGGTGAGCGGCAGCAACATGGTCCTGGCCGCCGGCGGCGTCTCCGTCGGGGAGCACTGGACAGGGTCGATCTTCGGCATGTCCGTCAACCTCGACACGATCGTCGCCACCCTGGTTGCGGGCGCCATCGTGATCGGGCTGGGCCTCTTCGTGGCGCGCGGCGCGAGTGTCGGCAAGCCGACCAAGGTGCAGCTGGCGTTCGAGACCACCAAAGACGCCATCGAGGACCAGGTGGAGCAGAGCCTCGGGATCCGCACCGCGCCGTGGGTGGTGCCGTTCGCCTTCGCGCTCGCCCTGATGATCCTGTTCTGCAACCTCCTGGCGATCCTGCCCACCGAGGAGGTGCTGCCCCCGCCGACGGCGGACACGAACCTCACGTTCGCGCTGTCGCTGGTGGTCATGCTCTGCGTGTGGTTCACCGCCATCAAGCGGAACCCGGGCCACTTCTTCAGCGAGTTCAAGAACCCGCTGGCCATCATCGAGGAGATCGTCAAGCCGCTCTCGCTGGCGCTGCGACTGTTCGGCAACGTGCTGTCCGGCGTGATCATGATCCAGGTGATCGTGCTGCTGCCCATCTACGTCTTCTGGGTGCCGTTCACGATCTGGAAGCTGTTCGACATCTTCATCGGTGTCCTGCAGGCCGTGATCTTCACCGTGCTCACCATCGTCTACTTCGGACAGGCTGTCGTGAACGAGGACGCCAAGGCTGCCGAAGCCCACTGATCCGCCGCTCCCCCCAACGTTGTTCAACCATTGAAGGAGAGAAAGTGTCTGCATTCCTCTTGGCCCAGGCCGCCGCTGACACCAGCACGCTCAAGGCCGCCGGTCTGCTCGCCGGTGGTATCGCCCTCGCCGGTGGTGCCATCGGTGCCGCCATCGGTGACGGTTACGCCGGTGGTCAGGTCATCGCCGGTATCGCCCGCCAGCCGGAGGCCCAGGGCCGGCTTTTCGGCCAGTTCCTGATCACCGTCGGTCTCTGTGAGGCCGCGTACTTCATCAACCTGGCCTTCATGGCGCTGTTCGTCTTCGCCACGCCCGGCGCCTGACTTCTCCACCCGAGCGGAGCTCACGATGTCTGGATCGGTCCTCGCCGCCGCAGGCGGCAGCACCAACAACTTCCTGATTCCCGACTTCACGATCGTCATCGAGGTGCTGGCGTTCCTGCTGATCCTCTTCATCCTGCGCAAGTACGTGTGGCCGCCGCTGTCGGAGGCCATGAACGACCGGCAGGCGATGATCCGCAAGCAGGTCGAGGACAGCGAGGAGGCCACCCGCAAGCTCAAGCAGGCCGAGGAGCGCTACGAGTCGGCCCTGGCCGAGGCGCGCACCGAGGCTGCTCGCATCCGGGATGACGCGCGGGCCGATGCCACGCGCATCCGCGAGGAGCTCAAGGAGCAGGCGGAGGCCGAGGTCGCCCGCATCCGCGTGCGCGGCGAGGAGCAGCTGGCGAGCCAGCGGGACCAGACCGTTCGTGAGCTGCGCACCGAGATCGGCGGGCTGTCCATGCAGCTGGCCGAGCGGATCGTCGGCAACTCCCTGGGTGACGAGAGCAGCCGCCGGGCCACGGTCGACAGCTTCCTCACCGAGCTGGAGGGTCTCCCCGCGCAGGGCGCCGGCACCGGCGGCGGACAGAGCTGATGGCGGCCGTACTCCAGTCCGCCAGCCGCGACGCGCTCGCCGAGGCGGGCGACCACCTCGACTCCCGCGTCGACGGCTCGTCGGCCGCCGACCTCAAGCAGCTGGGCGACGACCTGTTCGCCGTGCTGCGGCTGCTGACCAGTGAGATCGGGCTGCGGCGTTCGCTCGCGGACCCCACCACTCCCGGCTCGGCCCGCTCGGGCCTCGCCGACCGGCTGCTCAACGGCAAGATCAGCCGTT
This sequence comes from Mycobacteriales bacterium, assembly GCA_038231335.1. Classification (GTDB taxonomy): domain Bacteria; phylum Actinomycetota; class Actinomycetes; order Mycobacteriales; family Pseudonocardiaceae; genus Pseudonocardia. The sequence continues at coordinate 67,067 of JBBRLM010000018.1, read as the reverse complement.
CCGCACTGGACGTGGTGAACGACCTCGTGTCGGCGCGCTGGTCGCGTACCGGTGATCTCCTGGAGGGCCTCGAGGTGCTGGCCCGGCGGGCCACGCTCGGCGTCGCAGAGAAGAACACCGGGAAGGACGGCGGCCTCGACGACGTCGAGGACCAGCTGTTCCGCTTCGGCCGCATCCTCGACCGCGAGCCGCAGCTCTCCACGCTGCTGGCCGACCAGAGCACCCCGGCCGACAAGCGCGTCGCGCTGCTGCACACGGTGCTCGGCGGCAAGGTCTCGCCCGTCACGGAGACGCTGCTGGAACAGACCGTCCGCACCCCCCGCGGCCGCAACCTGCAGGTCGCGGCCGAGGAGCTCTCGGAGCTCGCGGCCGCCCGCCGTGACCGCTACGTCGCCCACGTCCGCACCCCGGTGCGGCTGACGGCGGAGCAGGAGCAGCGGCTCACCGACTCCCTCACCAGGCTCTACAACCGGCCGATCTCGTTGCAGGTCGAGCTCGATCCCTCGTTGCTGGGCGGCCTCGTCGTCCAGGTCGGCGGAGAGCTCATCGACGGCAGCGTGTCCAGCAAGCTCGCCACCGCGCGACGCAAGCTGCCGAGCTGAGCCACCCCATGACCGCCCCCGCCCGCGACGCAGATCGCGCACAAGTTAGGAAGACGAACAGCCATGACTGAGCTGACGATCTCCTCCGAGGAGATCCGGAGTGCGATCTCCGGCTACGTCTCGTCGCTGGAGACCGAAACCTCCCGCGAGGAGGTGGGCACCGTCTCCGACACCGGCGACGGCATCGCGCACGTCGAGGGTCTGCCCTCGTGCATGACCAACGAGCTGCTGGAGTTCTCCGGCGGCGTTCTCGGGGTGGCGCTCAACCTCGACCAGCGCGAGATCGGCGCGGTCGTCCTCGGTGCCTACGGCGGCATCGAGGAGGGCCAGCAGGTCCGGCGCACGGGCAACATCCTGTCGGTACCCGTCGGCGACAACTTCCTGGGCCGGGTCATCGACCCCCTGGGTGCCCCCATCGACGGCCTGGGCGACATCGAGGCCGAGACGCAGCGCGTGCTCGAGCTGCAGGCCGCCTCGGTGGTCGAACGCCAGAGCGTCTCGGAGCCCCTGCAGACCGGCATCAAGGCCATCGACGCCATGACGCCCATCGGCCGCGGCCAGCGGCAGCTGATCATCGGTGACCGCAAGACCGGCAAGACCGCGGTCTGCGTCGACACGATCATCAACCAGAAGCAGAACTGGGAGAGCGGCGACCCGAAGAAGCAGGTTCGCTGCATCTACGTCGCCATCGGCCAGAAGGGCTCCACGATCGCCGGTATCCGGCAGTCGCTGGAGGACGCGGGCGCCCTCGAGTACACGACGATCGTCGCGGCTCCCGCCTCCGACCCGGCCGGCTTCAAGTGGCTCGCCCCCTACACCGGCTCGGCGCTCGGCCAGCACTGGATGTACCAGGGCAACCACGTCCTCATCATCTTCGACGACCTGTCCAAGCAGGCCGACGCCTACCGCGCCATCTCACTGCTGCTGCGCCGCCCGCCGGGCCGCGAGGCGTACCCCGGCGACGTCTTCTACCTGCACTCCCGCCTGCTGGAGCGTTGCGCGAAGCTGTCGGACGAGCTGGGCGCCGGCTCGATGACCGGGCTGCCGATCATCGAGACCAAGGCCAACGACGTGTCGGCGTTCATCCCGACCAACGTCATCTCGATCACCGACGGCCAGGTCTTCCTGGAGTCCGACCTGTTCAACCAGGGCGTCCGCCCGGCCATCAACGTCGGCATCTCGGTCTCCCGGGTCGGTGGCTCGGCGCAGATCAAGGCCATGAAGTCGGTCTCCGGCTCGCTGCGCCTCGACCTGTCGCAGTACCGCGAGCTGGAGGCCTTCGCGGCGTTCGGCTCCGACCTGGACGAGGCCTCCGCGCGTTCGCTGGGCCGCGGTAGCCGCCTCGTCGAGCTGCTCAAGCAGGGCCAGTACGCACCGCAGCCCGTCGAGGAGCAGGTGGCCTCGCTGTGGCTGGGCACCACCGGCCAGCTCGACTCGGTCCCCGTGGCCGACATCCAGCGCTTCGAGTCGGAGTTCCTCGACAACCTCCGTCGCAACGAGGAGGGTGCTCTCGCCGAGATCCGCGACAGCGGCAAGCTCACCGACGAGAACATCGCCCGCCTCCAGGACGTGACGAAGAAGTTCAAGGAGCAGTTCACGGCCTCGGACGGGTCTTCGGTCGTGCCGAAGGACGAGAAGGCGCTCGACGAGGACGAGGTCGACCAGGAGACCGTCAAGGTCAACAAGCCGGCTCCGGCCACGAGCTGATCGGCCGAGGCGGAGAGGGCACAGCGCAATGGCGGCACAGATCCGAGTGCTGCGGCGGCGGATCAAGTCGACGCAGTCCATCAAGAAGATCACCCGGGCGATGGAGCTCATCGCCACGTCCCGCATCGTGAAGGCGCGGGCGCGGGTGGAGGAAGCCAAGCCCTACGCCGAGCAGATGACCACCATGCTCACGGAGCTGGCCAGCAACTCGGCGCTCGACCACCCGCTGCTCGTGGAGCGGGCCGAGCCGAAGAAGGCCGCGATCCTCGTGGTCACCAGTGACCGCGGGCAGTGCGGCGGCTACAACGCCAACGTGCTGCGTGAGGCCGAGCAGCTCCAGTCCCTGCTCCGCGAGCAGGGCAAGGAGCCGGTGCTCTATGTCATCGGGCGCAAGGGCGTGGGCTACTACCGCTTCCGCAAGCGCACGGTCGCGGCGGCCTGGACCGGGTTCTCCGAGCAGCCGACCTACGCCGACGCCGCCGAGGCGGCCCGGGTGCTCGTCGCGGCGTTCATGGCCGGGGCGGGCGAGCGGGACACCGAGGAGGCGGCCGACGTCATGGGCGCTCCGATTGCCGAGGTCGAGGCCGTGGACGAGCTGCACCTCGTCTACACGCAGTTCAACAACATGGTCTCCCAGACGCCGCAGGCGCGGCGGATGGCGCCCATGGAGGTCGAGTACACCGAGGCCGACGAGAAGTCGGAGACATCCTCGACCGAGATCAAGCCGCTCTACGAGTTCGAGCCCGACGCCGAGGCGCTGTTCGACGCCCTGCTGCCGAAGTACATCGGTGCGCGGTTGTTCGCCGCGCTGCTCGAGTCGGCGGCCTCGGAGTCGGCGAACCGGCAGCGGGCCATGAAGGCCGCCACCGACAACGCCAACGAATTGATCCGTACCCTGACGCTGGAGAGCAACCAGGCCCGTCAGGCCCAGATCACCCAGGAGATCAGTGAGATCGTCGGTGGCGCCGATGCTCTCGTGACCGCAGGAAGTGAGAACTGATGACCGCCACCGCTGATACCGGCAGCCAGACCAGGGTCGGCCGGGTTGTCCGGGTCACCGGCCCGGTCGTCGACGTGGAGTTCCCGCGCAACCAGGTGCCGGAGCTCTACAACGCCCTCACCCTCGAGGTCGCCTTCGGTGATCTCGCCAAGACGTTGACGCTGGAGATCGCGCAGCACCTCGGCGACAACGTGGTGCGCACCATCTCGATGCAGCCCACCGACGGTGTGGTCCGCGGCCAGGAGGTCACCGACCTCGGCCGTCCGATCTCCGTCCCGGTCGGCGACCAGGTCAAGGGCCACGTGTTCAACGCGCTCGGTGAGTGCCTGGACCAGCCCGACCTGGAGATCACCGGCGAGCTGTGGGGCATCCACCGCAAGGCGCCGAACTTCGACCAGCTCGAGGGCAAGACCGAGATGCTGGAGACCGGCATCAAGGTGCTCGACCTGCTCACCCCGTACGTGGTCGGCGGCAAGATCGGCCTGTTCGGCGGTGCCGGTGTCGGCAAGACGGTGCTGATCCAGGAGATGATCCAGCGCGTCGCGAAGAACTTCGGTGGCACCTCGGTGTTCGCCGGCGTCGGTGAGCGCACCCGTGAGGGCAACGACCTCATCACGGAGATGACCGAGGCCGACGTCATCAAGGACACCGCTCTGGTGTTCGGTCAGATGGACGAGCCGCCGGGCACGCGTATGCGCGTCGCGCTGTCGGCGCTGACGATGGCCGAGTACTTCCGCGACGTCCAGAACCAGGACGTGCTGCTGTTCATCGACAACATCTTCCGGTTCACGCAGGCGGGCTCCGAGGTCTCCACGCTGCTCGGCCGCATGCCGTCGGCGGTCGGTTACCAGCCCACGCTGGCCGACGAGATGGGTGAGCTGCAGGAGCGCATCACGTCCACGCGTGGTCGCTCGATCACCTCGATGCAGGCGATCTACGTGCCCGCGGACGACTACACCGACCCCGCGCCGGCCACCACGTTCGCCCACCTGGACGCGACCACGGAGCTCTCCCGCCCCATCTCGCAGAAGGGCATCTACCCGGCGGTCGACCCGCTGACGTCGACGTCCCGGATCCTCGACCCCCAGTACGTCGGCGAGGAGCACTTCCGGGTCGCCAACGAGGTCAAGCGGATCCTGCAGAAGTACACGGACCTGCAGGACATCATCGCGATCCTCGGTATCGACGAGCTCTCCGAGGAGGACCGGCAGCTCGTGGGCCGGGCCCGTCGCATCGAGCGCTTCCTGTCGCAGAACCTGCTGGTGGCCGAGCAGTTCACCAACCAGCCGGGCTCGACGGTGCCGCTGAAGGAGACCATCGAGGCCTTCGACAAGATCGCCAAGGGGGAGTTCGACAGCTACCCGGAGCAGGCGTTCTTCCTGTGCGGTGGCATCGAGGACCTCGAGAAGAACAAGAAGAAGCTCGAGAGCTGAGACCATGGCACACGCTCGACGAAGGAGTGCGCTTTGGCAGAGATGACGGTTGAGCTGGTCGCGGTCGAGCGGCGGATCTGGTCGGGAGAGGCCACCTTCGTCGTCGCCCGCACCACGGTGGGCGAGATCGGCATCCTCCCGGGGCACGAGCCGACGCTCGCGCAGCTGGAGGAGGCGGGGGTCGTGCGGGTCGACGGTACGGACGGCAAGTCCATCACCGTGGCCGTGCACGGCGGCTTCCTGCACGTCTCGCCGGACGGCGTGACGATCCTCGCGGAGTCGGCCGAGATCTCGGACGAGATCGACGAGTCCCGGGCCCGTTCGGCGCTGCAGCGGGCCGACGAGTCCGATCCCGATGGTGCGGCCGCGGCCGCACGGGCGCGAGCGCGGCTGAAAGCCGCCGGCGTGGCGGAGTAGTCGGGCCGCAGTGGGAGAGACGGCCTTCGTTGTTGGCGTCCTGCTGCTGCTCGCCTGCCTGTGTCTGGGATACCTCGCCTTTAGGCGAGTACGCCTCATGCGGGGCGGTGGTGTGGACGTCTGTCTGCGCCGCCGCCCCGTTGTCTTGTCCAAGGATGTCTCCGCAGGATGGCACTTCGGTGTGGGCCGGTACCGGGGCGACGAGTTCGCCTGGTACCGGCTCACGTCGTTCCGGCCCGGACCGACGATCGTGCTGGACCGCACCGACCTCGAGATCATCGACCGCAGGGCCCCCCTCGACGCGGAGACCTACGCGATCCCGAACGCGGCCTGGGTGCTCCGGTGCCGCGGGCGCGGCGGCGTTCTGGAGCTGGCCATGGCCCCCGGAGTGCTCACGGGCTTCCTGTCGTGGCTGGAGGCCCGCCCGCCCGGCCTGAGCACGGGCTACCGCCAGGCCTCCTGACCCCCACCCGCGAGTTGACTGATTCGACACGCTGGATGTGCCGATCCGGCACGCTTCCGTCCCGTGCCGGATCGGCCATCACTCCGTGTCGGAATGGTCAACTCGCGCTGGGGGGTTTCGGGCCGCCGGGGTGCCAGAGGACGTCGCCGCCGGGGTTGGCGACGCGGCCCAGGATGAACAGCAGATCGCTCAGGCGGTTGAGGTACTTCGCCGTCAACGGGTTGGTGCGCTCCGCATCTTCCTCCAGCAACGCCCACACCGAGCGCTCGGCGCGTCGGGTGACCGTGCGGGCGACGTGCAGGTACGCGCCGCCGGGGGTGCCGCCGGGCAGGATGAACGACTCCAGCTTCGGCAGGTCCTCGTTGAAGGCGTCGCACCAGCCCTCGAGGCGCGTCACGTAGTCCTCGGTGATGCGCAGCGGGGGAGCTAGCGCTGGATCCCCACCCTCCCCGGGGACGATGGGGGCGCAGAGGTCGGCGCCCACGTCGAAGAGGTCGTTCTGGATCTGCGCCAGCGGCGCGAGGACCTCGGGGGACAGCCCGCCCACCGTCACGGCGACGCCCAGAGCGGCGTTGCACTCGTCGGTGTCGGCGTAGGCGGCGAGCCGCACGTCGGTCTTGCGGACGCGGCTGAAGTCACCGAGCGCGGTGGTGCCGTCGTCGCCGGTCTTCGTGTAGATCCTGGTCAGGTGCACGGCCATGGGGGGACGGTAACCCGCCACGGTGGAGGCGCTAGCGTCGCGGCTCGTGGCAGAGCATTTCGCGGTGAGCGGCGGCGCCCGGTTGGTGGGCACCGTCGATGTGGTCGGCGCGAAGAACAGCGTCCTGAAACTGATGGCGGCGGCGCTGCTCGCCGAAGGCACGACGACCATCACGAACTGCCCGGAGATCCTCGACGTCCCGCTGATGGCCGACGTCCTGCGCAGTCTCGGCTGCACGGTGGACGTCGACGGCGACACGGTGACGATCGACGTGCCCGCCGAGCCGGGTGCGCAGGCCGACTACAAGTCGGTGTCCAAGCTGCGTGCGTCGGTGTGCGTGCTCGGGCCCCTGCTGGCCCGCTGCCGGCGCGCCGTCGTGCCGCTGCCGGGCGGTGACGCGATCGGCTCGCGGCCGCTGGACATGCACCAGGCCGGGCTGCGCAAGCTGGGCGCCACCACCGAGATCGAGCACGGCCGGGTGGTGGCCACCGCGGAGACGCTGCGCGGCGCCCAGATCTGGCTCGACTTCCCGAGCGTCGGCGCCACCGAGAACATCCTCATGGCCGCGGTACTGGCCGAGGGCACCACAGTGATCGACAACGCGGCGCGCGAGCCCGAGATCGTCGACCTGTGCCTGATGCTGTCGCAGATGGGCGCCAAGATCGACGGTGTCGGCACGTCGACGCTGACGGTGCACGGCGTCACCGGGCTCGCCCCCACCACGCACCGCGTCATCGGCGACCGGATCGTGGGCGCCACGTGGGCGTTCGCCGCGGTGATGACGCGCGGGCAGGTCACCGTGCGCGGGGTCGACCCGCACCACATCGACCTCGTGCTCGACAAGCTGCGCAGTGCCGGGGCGCGTACCGACATCGAGCCGGGAGAATCGGGTGAAGGCGGCTTCACCATCACCATGGAGGGGCGTCCGCAGGCCGTCGACTTCGTGACGTTGCCCTACCCCGGCTTCGCCACCGACCTGCAGCCGATGGCCATCGCGGTCTCCGCCGTGGCCGACGGCACGTCGATGATCACCGAGAACGTGTTCGAGTCCCGGTTCCGGTTCGTCGACGAGATGGTGCGCCTGGGCGCCGACGCCCGCACCGACGGCCACCACGCCGTCGTCCGCGGCGTCGACCGGCTCTCCAGCGCCCCGGTGTGGGCCAGCGACATCCGCGCGGGGGCGGGCCTGGTGCTGGCCGCACTGTGCGCGGAGGGCGTCACCGAGGTCTGGGACGTCGAGCACATCGACCGCGGCTACCCGCGCTTCGTCGAGAACCTCCGGTCCCTGGGGGCCGAGATCTCGCGGGTGAGCGCCGACCCCGACCGCTGAGCGCAAGCACGGCCGCGGTGCTGGGCCGGTCGGACCAGCACCGCAGGCGGGAAGGGCCGATTCGTGCCACGGTGCCGGCCATGACCAGCGCCGCCGCATCGGCCAACCAGTCCGCCAAGGACGTCGCCCAGAGCAAGCCGGTGAAGATCGGTGCCCGCGTCGGCCTGTTCGCCTACGGGATCACGCACCTGCTGATCGGGTGGCTCGCCCTGCAGGTCGCGTTCGGCGGCGGGGGCGGCCAGAAGACGGACCAGGGCGGGGCCTTCCAGGAGCTCGCGCAGCAGCCCTTCGGCCGGGCACTGTTGTGGGTGCTCGTCGTCGGCTTCGTCGCCACCGCGCTCTGGCGGCTGACCCAGGCGATCTGGGGCTTCGGCTACGAGTCCGACGCCACGACGAAGATCCGCAAGAAGGTCGGCAGCGGGGCCAAGGTGGTCGTGTTCGCCGGGCTCGCGGTGCTGGCGGGGGAGACCGCGGCCGGCGGCGGGAGCGGGGGAGGCGGCCAGCAGAAGGCGACAGCCGGCCTGCTCGGCCTGCCCGGTGGCCAGTTCCTCGTCGGCGCGGCCGGGCTCGTCATCGTGATCGTCGGGGGTGCGAAGGTCTACGCGGGCTGGAAGAAGAAGTTCCTCGACGACATGTCGCTGCCGTCCGACCAGCGGGCGAAGAAGGTCGTCGTGCGAACAGGGCAGGTCGGGTTCGTCGCGAAGGGCATCTCGATCGCGCTCATCGGGGTGCTCGTGCTGGTGGCCGCGGTCCGCTTCGACCCCGCCAAGTCCTCCGGGCTCGACGCCGCGCTGAAGGGGCTCGTGGCGCAGCCGTTCGGGCCGTACCTGCTGGGCGTCGTCGCTCTGGGCCTCATCGCCTACGGCGTCTTCTGTTTCTTCGATGCGCGCTACCACCGCGTCTGATTGGTTAGCATCGCCGGATGCCTCGACCACCGGCCGGATGGGTCCAGCGCCTGGCCGGCGGGGACGAGCCCGAGCGGCCGTGGCCCGACGTGATCCTCGACCGGCTGCGCTCCGCGATCCTCGACGGCGCGGCTCCGCCCGGCTCGGCCATCCCCGTCGACGGCGTGGCCGAGGCGTTCACCGTCAGCCGGATCCCGGTGCGGGAGGCGCTCATCCGGCTCGTCGGCGAGGGGCTGGTGGACCACCAGCCGCGGGCGGGCTACACCGTCGCGCGGCTCACCCGCGACGAGCTCAGCCAGTTCTACGCGGTGCGGGAGGCGCTCGAGGCCGCCGCGCTGACCGTCGCGGTGCGGTTCGCGGGCCCGGACGACGACGCCGAGGCGACGGCGGCCCACGCCGCACTCAGCGGGGCCATCGCGGCGGGAGACGCGCGCGGGCACCACCGGGAGAGCCGCCGCTTCCACCTGGCGTTGACCGCGCCGTCGCGGATGCACCGGCTGCTGCACATGTTCGAGGCCGCCTGGAACATCACCGAGCCGCTGCAGCCGATGTCGCACGTCTCCCCGCCGCAGACCGGGGAGCTCCACGGCGACCACCGCGTCATGCTCGACGCGTTCCTGGCCCGCGACGTCGACGGGCTCGTCGCGGCGTCGGCGCAGCACTACCGGCGGCTGCAGGACATCGTCGACGCGCTGCCGGGGACGGCCGGACTGCGCTGAAAGGCGGACATATCGGTTCCGTCACCCAGGCGCAACAGCAGGTGTTCACCATTCCCTGCGAGACGCATCCTCGACAGGAGCCCCGATGACACAGACCGCCGACACGGCCCATGAGCCCGTCGTCCTGATCAAGCCGGAGTACAGCGAACGGCTGACCAACGAGGACCTCGCGCCGCTGAAGAAGCAGACCTGGACCTCCTACAACATCTTCGCGTTCTGGATGTCGGACGTGCACAGCGTCGGCGGGTACGTCACCGCGGGAAGCCTGTTCGCGCTCGGCCTGTCGAGCTGGCAGGTGCTCGTCGCTCTGCTGGTGGGCATCAGCATCGTCTACTTCTTCTGCAATCTCGTGGCCAAGCCCAGCCAGGCCGCCGGCGTGCCGTACCCGGTGATCTGCCGCTCGGTGTTCGGCGTGCTCGGCGCGAACGTGCCCGCCATCATCCGCGGGCTCATCGCCGTGGCCTGGTACGGCATCCAGACCTACCTCGCCTCGGCGGCGCTCGACATCGTGCTGCTCAAGCTGTGGCCCGGACTCGCGCCCTACGCCGACGTCACCGCGTACGGCTTCCTGGGCCTTCCGCTGCTGGGCTGGTGCAGCTTCCTGCTGCTGTGGGTGGTGCAGGCGTGCGTGTTCTGGACGGGCATGGAGACCATCCGGAAGTTCATCGACTTCTGTGGCCCGGCCGTCTACGTCGTCATGTTCCTGCTCGCCGGCTACCTGATCAGCAAGGCCGGCTGGGGCGCGATCAACCTCAACCTGGGCGACGTCAAGTACACCGGCTGGAACTCCATCCCGGTGATGCTCGGCGCAATCGCGCTGGTGGTCTCCTACTTCTCCGGCCCGATGCTCAACTTCGGCGACTTCTCCCGCTACGGCAAGTCGTTCTCCGCGGTCAAGAAGGGCAACTTCCTCGGCCTGCCTGTGAACTTCCTGGTGTTCTCGCTGCTCGTGGTGATCACCGCCTCGTTGACGGTGCCGGTGTTCGGTGAGCTCATCACCGACCCGGTGACCACGGTGGCCCGCATCGACAGCACGTTCGCGATCGTCCTGGGGGCGCTGACGTTCGCCATCGCCACCATCGGCATCAACATCGTCGCCAACTTCATCTCGCCGGCGTTCGACTTCTCCAACGTCAACCCGCAGAAGATCAGCTGGCGTGCGGGCGGCATGATCGCGGCCGTCGGGTCGGTGCTGATCACGCCGTGGAACCTCTACAACAACCCCGCCGTCATCCACTACACGCTGGAGACGCTCGGCGCGTTCATCGGCCCGCTGTTCGGGGTGCTCATCGCGGACTACTACCTGATCCGCAAGCAGAAGGTCGTGGTGGACGACCTATTCACGATGGAGCCGACCGGCAGCTACTGGTACCGCAAGGGCGTCAACCCGATCGCCGTGATCGCGACGGCCGTCGGCGCGGTCGTGGCCATGATCCCCGTCCTGGTGCCGGGAATGACCGACGTGGCGCAGTACAGCTGGTTCATCGGCATGGGACTGGGCCTGGTGATCTACCGCGGGTTCGCCCCCCGCTCCGCGGTGACGATGGCGAGCCTGAAGGACCGGGTGACCCCCGCGAGCTGACCCCCGATTGCAGCAAAGCCACGTTCACGCAATCTCGTTGCATGAACGTGGCTTTGCTGCAATTCAGTCGAGGGCGCTGCGGCTGAGGACCAGCTTTGCGTTCACCAGGTCGTCCCGGAACACCAGCAGGCGGTAGGCCCCGTCCAGTCTCCCCACCGTCGCTCTGATGCCGTTCGCCTGCAGGCGGGTGCGGAGGATCTGCGCTGCCGGCTCCGTCGGTACCCGCGAGACCTCTTCCAGCAGGCCGTCGCCGGTGGGGTCGTCGGGATCGATGACGCGGAGGCCGGGCAGTTCCTTGCCGGTGCCCCACGTCCAGCGCAGGGCGAACGCCAGCCCGACCATCATGATCAGCCCGCCGAACAGCACGAAGAAGCGGGTCCAGTCGGCCACCGCGACAGTGTGCGCCTGCTGTATCGATCCCGCACTGTGACGACGGTCAGCGCGTCCGGTCGTGAACGCTACGCGCCGGTAGGCTTCTGCGAAATCACGATGGCGGAGGTGTCCGGTGCCGTACCCGACCGACCACGAGCGCGACCGGCCCTGGGTGATCCGCACCTACGCCGGCCACTCGTCGGCGAAGAAGTCCAACGAGCTCTACCGGCGCAACCTCGCCAAGGGCCAGACGGGCCTGTCGGTGGCGTTCGACCTGCCCACGCAGACCGGCTACGACCCCGACGACGAGCTCGCCCGCGGCGAGGTCGGCAAGGTCGGCGTGCCCGTCAGCCACATCGGCGACATGCGCACGCTGTTCGACGGCATCCCGCTGGCCGAGGCCAACACCTCGATGACGATCAACGCCCCCGCGATGTGGCTGCTCGCGCTCTACGTCGCGGTGGCCGACGAGCACGAGGCACCCCGGGCCACGCTGGCCGGCACCACGCAGAACGACATCGTCAAGGAGTACCTCTCGCGGGGGACGTACGTGTTCCCGCCAGCGCCGAGCATGCGCCTGATCTCGGACATGATCTCGTGGTCGGTGGCCGAGATCCCGAAGTGGAACCCGATCAACATCTGCAGCTACCACCTGCAGGAGGCCGGGGCCACGCCCGCGCAGGAGCTGGCCTACGCGCTGTCCACGGCCATCGCCGTCCTCGACGCCGTCAGGGACTCCGGGCAGGTGCCCGAGGACAAGTTCGGCGACGTCGTCGCGCGCATCTCGTTCTTCGTGAACGCGGGCCTGCGTTTCGTCGAGGAGATGTGCAAGATGCGCGCCTTCGGGCAGCTCTGGGACGAGATCACGCTCTCCAGATACGGCGTCCAGAACCCGAAGCAGCGCCGCCTGCGCTACGGCGTGCAGGTCAACTCGCTGGGCCTCACCGAGGCCCAGCCGGAGAACAACGTCCAGCGCATCGTGCTGGAGATGCTGGCCGTCACGCTGTCGCGGGACGCCCGCGCCCGCGCCATCCAGCTCCCCGCCTGGAACGAGGCGCTGGGCCTGCCCCGGCCCTGGGACCAGCAGTGGGCGCTGCGCATGCAGCAGGTGCTGGCCTACGAGACCGACCTGCTGGAGTACGAGGACCTCTTCACGGGCTCCGTCGTGGTCGAGGCCAAGGTCGCCGAGCTGGTCGCCGGGGCGCGCGAGGAGATCGACCGCGTGCAGGAGATGGGCGGCGCCGTCGCGGCCGTCGAGTCCGGCTACATGAAGGGCCGGCTCGTCTCGTCGCTGTCCGAACGACGCCGCGCGATGGAGTCCGGCGAGCACGTCGTCGTCGGGGTCAACAGGTTCGACACCACCGAGCCCAGCCCGCTGCAGGCCGAGGGGGCCGCATCCATCGAGTCGGTGGACCCCGCCACCGAGGCGTCTGCGATCGAGGCCATCAAGGAGTGGAGGGCGGGCCGCGACGCGCCGGCGGTCGAGTCCGCGCTGAACGCGTTCCGCGACGCCGCCAAGACCGAGACCAACCTCATGGACGCCTCCATCGCCTGCGCCAAGGTCGGCGTGACGACCGGCGAGTGGTCGGGGGTGCTCCGGGAGGTCTTCGGTGAGTTCCGGGCCCCCACGGGCGTCTCTGCTGCCGTGACGGGGGATACGGCGGCGCCAGAGGTCGTTTCTGCGATCACCGCCGTGCGCGAGCGCGTCAAGGCCGCGGGCGACGAGATCGGCACCCGGCTGCGCATGCTCGTCGGCAAGCCCGGCCTCGACGGCCACTCCAACGGCGCCGAGCAGGTGGCCGTGCGGGCCCGCGACGTCGGCTTCGAGGTGGTCTACCAGGGCATCCGGCTCACCCCGGCCCAGATCGTCGCGGCCGCCGTGCAGGAGGACGTGCACGTCGTGGGGCTCTCGATCCTGTCGGGCAGCCACCTCGAGGTGGTGCCCGCCGTCGTCGAGGGCCTCCGGGCCGCGGGAGCGGGTGACGTGCCGGTCGTCGTCGGCGGGATCATCCCGCCGGAGGACGAGGCGATCCTGCGCGCCAAGGGCGTGGCGGCGGTCTTCACGCCCAAGGACTACAAGCTCACGGAGATGATGGACGAGATCGTCACGCTCGTCGTGGCGGCGCATCGCGCACCGTGATCACCCGGACGGTCTAGCGTTTTTGCGCGGATCGTTACAGAAGTAGGTCTCCAGTGCGGTTAAGGTCCTCCGCGACCATCAACTTGGCGCAGACGCAAAGGACCGGGTGACCGCCACATGGAGCGACGATGACCGCACCGCAGGAGGTGACGGGATCGGACGTCCAGGCCGATCCCGAGGCCGTCACGGTGGGCATGGGCCGCGACATCGAGGGACGTTCGCTCGGGCAGATCGCCTGGCGTCGGCTGCGGCGCGACAAGGTCGCGCTGGGCGGCGGGATCGTGATCGTGCTGCTGATCCTGGTGGCGATCTTCGCACCCGCCATCGTGGCGGTGTTCGGGCACGACCCACTGGAGTTCCACTACGACCAGGTCGATCCCGACCTGCAGGTCTCGCCGGGGTTCTTCGGCGGCATCTCACCGAAGTACCTGTTCGGCGTGGAACCGGTGAACGGGCGCGACATCTTCAGTCGGGTCGTCTACGGGGCCCGCATCTCGCTGCTCATCGCGTTCTTCGCCACGCTGCTGGCGGTGCTGGTCGGCACGGTGCTCGGTGTCGTGGCCGGGTACTTCGGCGGCTGGGTCGACACGCTGATCAGCCGGATCATGGACATCTTCCTGGCGTTCCCGATCCTGCTGTTCGCCCTCGCGCTGGTCGGGATCATCCCCGACACGGCCTTCGGCCTGCAGGGTGACGCGCTGCGGATCGTCCTGATCGTCGCGATCATCGGGCTGTCGAGCTGGCCCTACATCGGCCGCATCATCCGGGGGCAGACGCTGTCGCTGCGCGAGCGCGAGTTCGTCGACGCCGCGCGCAGCCTGGGTGCCCGCACCCCGCGCATCCTGTTCTCCGAGCTGCTCCCCAACCTCGTCGCGCCGATCCTCGTGTACTCCACGCTGCTGATCCCGACGAACATCCTGTTCGAGGCCGCCCTGTCCTTCCTCGGGGTCGGCATCCGGCCGCCCACGGCGAGCTGGGGCGGCATGCTCTCCGATGCCACCCACTGGTTCCAGATCGCGCCGAACTTCATGGTCTTCCCGGGCCTGGCGATCTTCGTGACCGTGCTGGCCTTCAACCTGTTCGGCGACGGACTCCGGGACGCGCTGGATCCGCGGTCCCGATGAGAAGTGTTCTGCTCCACCACACGAGGGGTGTTCGATGAGTAGTAGGCGGAAAGTCGCCGTGGTCGCGCTGGGCGCGGTCTCGGCGTTGGTCCTGGCGGCGTGCGGCGGTGGCGCGTCGACGGGCTCGGGAGGTTCGACGGACGCCGGTGGCATCCACAACGCGTCCGACGCCACCGGGGGCGTCATCCGGATGGCGAACTCGGGTGACTGGGACTCGCTCGACCCGGGCGACACCTACTACGGCTACTCGTTCAACTTCGCCCGCCTGTACGGCCGCTCGCTGGTGATGTTCAAGTCGGCTCCCGGCAAGGACGGCGCCACGCTGGTGCCCGACCTCGCGCAGACCCTCGGCGTGCCCACCGACAACGCCAAGACGTGGACCTACAAGCTGCGCCCGGGCGTCAAGTTCGAGGACGGCACGGTCGTCACCAGCAAGGACGTCAAGTACGCGGTCGAGCGCTCGCTGGACAAGACGACGTTCCCGAACGGGCCGACGTACTTCAACGACTTCCTGGACCTGCAGGGCTACACCAGCCCGTACGCGGACCCGAGCCCCGACAAGCTGGGCCTCAAGGCCATCGACACCCCCGACGCCCAGACGATCGTCTTCCACCTGAAGCAGTCGTTCTCGGGCTTCGACTACTTCGCCCAGCTGCCGTCGACCATGCCGGTGCCGCAGGCGAAGGACACGGGCACGAAGTACAAGGAGCACGTGGTCTCCACGGGCCCGTACATGTTCAAGACCAACGACCTGGGCAAGGACTTCACGTTGGTCCGCAACCCCAACTGGGACCAGGCCACCGACCCCAACCGCAAGCCGCTCCCGGACGGCTACGACGTCGCGCTCAACGTCAACGCCGACGACATCGACAACCGGCTGCAGGCCGGCGACCTCGACGTCGCCGTCGAGGGCACGGGCGTCGGCCCGTCGGCGCAGGGCAAGATCCTCGCCGACCAGACGCTCAAGGCCAACACCGACGACGCCGCCACCACGCGGCTGTGGTTCAGCGTGCTGAACTCCGACGTGAAGCCGCTCGACAACATCCACTGCCGCAACGCCGTCGAGTACGCGATGGACAAGACCGGCTACCAGCGCGCCTACGGCGGCAAGACCGGCGGCGACATCGCCACCAACCTGCTGCCGCCGGTGATCCCGGGTGCGGAGCAGTTCAACACCTTCCCGTCGGCGGGCGACACCGGCGACCTGGCCAAGGCCAAGGACGAACTCACCCAGTGCGGCCAGCCCAACGGGTTCGCCACGAGCATCTCCTACCGCGCCGAGCGGCCCAAGGAGAAGGCCACCGCCGAGGCGTTCCAGCAGTCGCTGGCCCGGGTCGGCATCACCCTGACCGTCAAGCCCTACCCGCTGGCCGACTACACCAAGCTCTACGCGGGCAAGCCCGATTTCGCGAAGGCCAACGGCCTGGGCATCATCGTCTACGGCTGGGGTGCGGACTGGCCCGACGGCTACGGCTTCCTCGCGCAGATCGTGGACAGCCGCGTCATCCGTGCCGCCGGTAACACCAACCTCGGCATCAAGGACCCCGCGGTCGACGCGATGTTGGACAAGGCCCTCGTCACCACCGACACGGCGGCGCGCGAGAAGATCTGGGCCGACATCGACAAGAAGGTCATGTCCGACGCCTACGTCGTGCCGGGCGTCTGGACCAAGAGCCTGCTCTACCGCCCGCCGAACCTGACGAACGTGTTCGTCAGCGACGGGCAGTCCATGTACGACTACCTCGCGATGGGCACCACCCGGAAGTAGGTGAAGGCACTGGCGGCCTGCCTGCCCGCGCCCGACCGGCGCGGGTGGGCAGGCCGTCAGCCGTAAGCATGGCGGTCTACATCGTCCGGAGACTGATCGCAGCGGTGATCCTGCTGCTCATCGTCACGGCAGCAACGTTCGTGATCTTCTTCCTGGTGCCCCGGCTCGCGGGCGCCACCCCCGACGACCTCGCGTCGCGCTACGTCGGCAAGAGCGCCGGTCCGGAGCAGATCCACGAGGCCGCGGTGCGGCTCGGCTTCACCGACCCGATCGTGGTGCAGTACGGCCGGTTCGTCGGTGGGCTCGTGTTCGGCCGCGACTACCCGACCGGCCCCACGACGACCTACTGCCCCGCCCCGTGTGTCGGGTACTCCTACATCACCCAGAACCCGGTGCTCCTGGACCTGCTGAACCGGCTGCCGGTCACCCTCTCGCTCGCCTTCGGCGCGTCCCTGCTGTGGCTCGTGGGCGGCGTCGCGACGGGCGTGCTGTCGGCCCTGCGCCGGGGCTCGGTCTTCGACCGGGGCGCCATGGGCGTCGCGCTCGCCGGCGTCTCGCTGCCGATCTTCTTCACCGGCCTGCTGTCGCTGTCGGTCTTCAGCTACGCGCTGGGTATCACGGCGCCGGGTGGCAGCTACACGCCGTTCGAGCAGAACCCGTTCCTGTGGGCCTACGACCTGCTCCTGCCGTGGATCACCCTCGCCTTCCTCTACGCCGCCGGCTACGCGCGCCTCACGCGGGCGGGCATGCTCGACACCATGGGCGAGGACTTCATCCGCACCGCGCGGGCCAAGGGCCTGCCCGAGCGCACCGTGGTCGTCAAGCACGGCCTGCGGTCCGCGCTGACCCCGATCCTGACGATCTTCGGCCTCGACCTGGGGCTGCTGCTGGGCGGTGCGATCCTCACCGAGAGCACCTACTCGCTGCCGGGCATCGGCAAGTACGCGGTGGACGCCATCGTCAACAACGACCTGCCCAAGGTCCTCGGGGTCGTCCTGCTCGGCAGCATCTTCATCATCGTGGCCAACCTGGTCGTCGACCTGCTCTACGCCGTGATCGACCCGAGGGTGAGGCTGGCGTGAGTTCTCCCGAGGACGTCCTCGCGGGTGGCGCCGACGCGCCACCCGCCCCCCGTTCCACGCGCCCCTTCCTGGAGGTCAAGGACCTGAAGGTGCAGTTCCGCACCGACGACGGCGTGGTCAAGGCCGTCGACGGGCTCTCGTTCGGCCTGGAGCGCGGCAAGCGGCTGGGCATCGTCGGCGAGTCCGGCTCGGGCAAGAGCGTCACCAGTCTGTCGATCATGGGCCTGCACAAGCAGGGCGCGGCCGACATCTCCGGCGAGATCTGGGTCGGGGGCCACGAACTCGTGACGTCCACGCCCGAGCAGGTGCGCAAGCTGCGCGGGTCGACGATGGCGATGATCTTCCAGGACCCGCTGTCCGCGATGCACCCGTACTACTCGGTCGGGGCCCAGATCGTGGAGGCCTACCGGCTGCACAACGACGTCAGCAAGGCCGACGCGAAGAAGCGCGCGATCGACCTGCTCGACCGCGTCGGCATCCCGCAGGCCCGCTCCCGCTTCGACGACTACCCGCACACGTTCTCCGGCGGGATGCGGCAGCGCGCCATGATCGCGATGGCGCTGTCGTGCAACCCCGACCTGCTCATCGCCGACGAGCCCACCACGGCGCTCGACGTCACGGTGCAGGCCCAGATCCTGGACCTCATCGTCGACCTGCAGTCGGAGTTCGACTCGGCGGTCGTGATCATCACCCACGACCTCGGCGTGGTGGCGGAGCTGGCCGACGACATCCTCGTGATGTACGGCGGGCGGGCCGTCGAGTACGGCACGGCGCTCGAGGTGTTCACCACACCCCAGCACCCGTACACGTGGGGGCTGCTGGGGTCGATGCCGCGCTGGGACCGCGAGCGCACCGACCGGCTGCTGCCGATCAAGGGCAGCCCGCCCAGCCTGATCAACATCCCGTCGGGCTGCGCGTTCCACCCGCGGTGCGACTTCGCCGACCGCACCGGGGGCCGGTCGCAGACCGAGCGCCCCGAGCTGCGCGACGGCGGCGCCGGCCACCTGGCCGCGTGCCACCTGTCCGTCGAGGAACGGACACGGATCTTCACCGACGAGATCAGGCCGAAGCTGTGACGGCCGGGGACGAGACCGTGACGCTCGACACGACCACCGAGGGGCCGCTGCTGCGGGCCGTCGGGCTGGAGAAGCACTTCCCGGTGCGCCGCGGGCTGCTGCAGCGCAAGGTCGGCGCCGTCCAGGCCGTGGACGGGCTGGACTTCGAGGTGCGCCGCGGCGAGACGTTGTCGCTGGTGGGGGAGTCGGGCTGCGGCAAGACCACCACCGGACGGCTGCTGACGCGGCTGATCGAGCCGACCGGCGGCACCGTCGAGTTCGAGGGGCGCGACATCAGCCACCTCGGCCAGGGCGCGTTGCGGCCGATGCGCCGCGACATCCAGATGATCTTCCAGGACCCGTACTCGTCGCTGAATCCGCGCCACACCGTCGGCAAGATCGTCGGTGCGCCGTTCGAGATCCAGGGCGTCACGCCCGAGGGGGGCGTCCGGAAGACGGTGCAGGAGCTGCTGGCCCTGGTCGGGCTCTCGCCGGAGCACTACAACCGCTACCCGCACGAGTTCTCCGGCGGCCAGCGTCAGCGCATCGGCATCGCCCGCACGCTGGCCCTGCGGCCGAAGCTGATCGTGGCCGACGAGCCCGTGTCGGCGCTGGACGTGTCGATCCAGGCGCAGGTGGTCAACCTGCTGGAGGACCTTCAGGACGAGCTCGGCCTGACCTACGTGCTCATCGCCCACGACCTCTCGGTGGTGCGGCACGTGTCGGACCGGGTGGCGGTGATGTACCTGGGCCGGATCATGGAGATCGGGGACGCGGCGGCGGTGTACAGCCGCCCGATGCACCCCTACACCGTGGCCCTGCTCTCGGCCGTGCCGATCCCGGACCCGACGCGCGTCGGCAAGCGTGAACGGATCCTGCTGACGGGCGACGTCCCCAGCCCGCTCAACCCGCCGGCGGCCTGCCGCTTCCACACCCGGTGCTGGAAGGCGCAGGAGATCTGCGGGGTCGAGACCCCGCCGATGGTGGAGCTGGAGCCCGGACACCAGGTGGCGTGCCACTTCCCGGAGAACCAGCCGGCGTGATCCTTCCGAGATGGGGCGCGTCCTGTGGAGCGCTGGACGCACCCGTCGACGTGATCGTGCCGGGTGGCGCGATGCGCAGCCGCCCGGGTCTCGCCGTGCACACCGATCTGCTCGCCACCGACGAGGTCACCGCCGTTCACACCGTGCCTCTGACGACACCGGTGCTCACCGCGTTGCACCTGGCGTGCCGGCCGCCGGTGGTAGAGGCGATCGTGGCCGTCGACGCGCTGGCCCACGCCGGTGGGTTCGCACCGGAGGCCGTGCTACGGATTGGGGAGCAGGCACCTCGGGTCGCGGGGGAGCACGCAGCTGTGGGAGGTGGTGCGGCGGGCGAACCGGCTCGCCGACTCACCCATGGAGACCCGGATCCGGGTCGCGATCGAGGACGCCGGGCTCGTGGTGCCGGTGATGCAGCACCCGGTCGGCCCGTACGCCCTCGACATGGCCTACCCGGGGATCACGCTGGCCATCGAGTACGACGGCCGCGAGCACCGCACCAGCGCCGGGCGATGCACGACCTGCGGCGCGAGGCGTACCTCACGGCCGCGGGCTGGGAGATCCTGCGGTTCACCGACGCGGAGGTGCTGGGGAAGCCGCGGTGGGTGGCCGGCCAGGTCCGCTGGGCGCTGGTCCGGGCAGCCCACGCCCGCGGACTCCCGGTGGAGGCCCTCGACCCCCGATGATCCTTTCGAGAGGGGGATCGTTGTTGATCGAACTACCGGGAACCCCATCTCGGAACGATCACCGGCCCTCACGCCGGGGTCACGGGGGGCGGGGCTACCGTCGGGACGGTGATCCTGGATCTGGTTCTGTCCTCCGCCGCTGATCCGTCGGGAGTGACCCCACTCGATGCCCTCGGGCTGTTCGCGGGCATCCCGCTGCTGATCATCGCCGTGGTCGTCGGGGCGGTGTACGGGTCCCGCTGGCGCTCCGAGCGCGCCGAGGGACGCAGCTCGCGACGCGCCACCGGCAAACCGGCGCCGCTCACCGAGCCGGTCCTGGGAACGCCCGATCAGGCCGCCCGCCGGCGCGCCGGGGAGACGGCCGAGTAGGTCACCCGTAGCCGACGATCAGTGGCCGTTCTCCTTCTCCTCGCCGCGACGGCGCAGGAGGCGGAAGCCGGGGATGCCGTTGATGGCCTGGCGGATCTCGTCGAGCTGGTTGAGCAGCTCGTGGACGTCGGGGCCGACCTTGTCGAGGGTGACGAGGATCGGAAGGACGTCGTTCACGACGTGCTCGGTGATCTGCGGGAGCTGGTCCACCAGCTTGATGGCGGCCTGCAGCTCCGCATCGGAGAACTCCTGCACGAAGCGCCGCGCGAGCGGGGCGGCCTGCTCGGCGATCGGCTTGTAGGTCTCCAGCAGGCCGTTCGCGGTGTCGGCGGCGCCGGCCGCGGTGGCGACGATCGCGCTCGCGTCGTCCGCGACCCCACCGGCCTTGGCCACGAGCCCGGCGGCCCGGTCCGCCACCCCATCGGCGCGGGAGACGAGACCCGACGCGTTCTCGGCCACGCCGTCCGCCCGCGCGACGAGGGCGGCGGCCCCCTCGGCAACCCCGCCGGCGCGTTCCACCAGCCCGGCTGCGTTCTCGGCGACCCCGCCGGCCCGTTCGACCAGCGTGGCCGCGCCGTCGGCGACCCCGCCCGCGCGGGCCACCAGGGATGCGGCGCCGTCGGCCACCGTGTGCACCTCGGCGAGCAGGGGGTCGACGCGGCCCACCAGCTCGTCGGCCCGTCCCACCACGTCGTCGACGCGGGCGATCGCGGCGCGCACGGACCCGAGCACCTCGTCCACGGAGTCGACGACGCCGTCCACCGAGTCGGCGATCCGGGTGATCCGACCCACCAGGCCCTCGGCGTCGTCGAGGAGGGCGGCCACGCGTCGCGGGACGTCGGCCATGATCTCGACGGCGTCGTCGGTCCAGCCCATCACCGCACGGGCCCCGGCGATCATGTCCGAGGGGCCGACCCACACCGGCAGCCCACCTACGCGCAACACCATGGGGGTGATCCTCGCCTACTGCGCCGACGGAGGCGCGCCCGACCGGCCAGACCCGGCCTGATACGTCCGGATGCCCTACGTTCGGCGATCGAGGCCGGAGGCCAACGGGGGTCCTGGCCGTCTCGGAACGGAGGGACGACACGATGACCCGGGGATCCTGGACCAGGCGCGACTTCCTGATGCGCACCGCCACCGCCGGCGCTGCGGTGCTCGCCGGCGGCACGGTGCTCTCGGCGTGCACCAGCACCAGCACCGGCGGCAGCGCGTTGGCCACCGCGAAGAGCAACGGCACGATCAAGATCGGCATCGCGGGCGAGGAGCCCTACGGCTTCACCGACCTGACCGGCAAGGTCACCGGCGAGGCGCCCGAGGTGGCGCGCGCGGTGCTGCAGGCCGTCGGGATCAAGGATGTGACGGCCCAGCAGGTGGACTTCGGGTCGCTGATCCCCGGGCTCAACGCCAAGCAGTTCGACATGGTCTGCGCGGGCATGAACATCACCCCGGCCCGGTGCCAGCAGGCCGCGTTCTCGATCCCGGACTACACGGCGCTCACCGCGTTCCTCGTCAAGACGGGCAATCCGACGGGCGTCGCGACGTTCGAGGACGTGGCGTCGAAGAAACTCAAGCTCGCGGTGCTGGGGGCGGCGGTCGAACAGGGCTACGCCACGGACGCGGGTGTGCCGGCGGGCAACATCACGACGTTCCCCGACCAGAACGCGCTGCTGCAGGCCGTCACGGCCGGGCGGGTGGACGCAGCGGCGCTCACTGACATCTCGCTCAAGTGGCTGGCCGGCAAGAACCCGCAGGCCGGTGTGACGGTGACGGCGGGCTTCACGCCGAAGGTGAAGAACGTCGGCGTCGTCTCGGCCGGCGGGTTCGTCTTCCGCACCGCCGACGCCGACCTCAAGGCGGCCTTCGACACCGAGCTGGGCAACCTGCAGAAGAGCGGGAAGTGGGCGGAGATCGCGAAGCCGTTCGGCTTCTCGGCGTCGAACCTGCCTCCGGCCGGACTGACCACGCAGACACTGTGCACAGCGGCGGCCTGATCCGTGGGTGACGTCGGCACCTGGCTCCAGGTGCTGCTGCTCGGACTGCCCGCGACCCTGATCGCGACGGTCGGTGGGATCGTGCTCACCGTCGTGCTGTCGTTCGTGGCCGGGCTAGCGCTGTTGTCGCCGTCGCGGGCCGTGCGCGTGATCAGCCGGGTCTACGTCGAGGGGCTGCGCGGCACGTCAGAGGTCGTGCAGCTGTTCTGGATCTTCTTCGCACTGCCGGTGCTCGTCGGGTTCCAGATCGTGCCGATCTGGGCGGGTGTGCTCGTGCTGGGCCTCAACCACGGCGCCTACGGTGCGGAGATCGTGCGCGGCGCCGTGCAGTCGGTGCCCCGCGAGCAGTACGAGGGTGCGTTGGCGCTGAGCCTCTCGCCCGTGCAGCGGATGCGCCGGGTGATCCTGCCGCAGGCGGTGGTGGAGATGCTGCCGCCGTTCAACAACCTGTTCATCCAGCTGCTCAAGAGCACCGCGCTCCTGTCGTTCGTGTTCGTGCAGGAGGTGACCCGTCAGGCCCACGACGTGCTGATCCCGGCGTTCAACCCCTACGTCTTCCCGATCCTGCTGCTGACGCTGGCGTTCTACCTCGTGCTCTCGCTGCTGATCACGGCCGGGATGCGCGCGCTGGAGCGGGCGGCCGGGCGTCGGCTGGGCCGAGGGGCGGTGCCCGTCGGATGAGCTGGGACTGGAACTACGTGGTCGACGTCCTGCCTGCCCTGCTCGACGGGTTGCGGATCACCGTTGTCGCCACGCTGCTCGGATCGCTGGTGGCGCTGGTGCTCGGACTGGTCTTCGCGGTGCTGATGCGCGGGCCGGCGCCGGTGCGGATCGTCGTCCGGGCGCTGGTGGAGTTCGTGCGCAGCACGCCCCTTCTGGTGCAGGTGTTCTTCCTGTTCTTCGTGCTGCCGCAGTTCGGGGTGACGCTCGGGGCGCTCGTCGTGGGCGTTGTCGCGCTGGGCCTGCACTACGCCGCCTACAACTCGGAGGTCTACCGCGCGGGGATCGAGGCGGTGCCGCGCGGCCAGTGGGAGGCGGCCACCGCGCTGAGCCTCCCGCGATCCCGGGTGTGGACGGGCGTGATCCTGCCGCAGGCGATCCCGCGCGTGCTCCCGGCGCTGGGCAACAACGTCATCTCCATGTTCAAGGAGACCCCGCTGCTCATCGGCATCGGCGTGCTCGACATCGTCGGGCAGGCGCGGGAGGCCGGGAACACCTCGTTCCGCTACGTCGAGGTCTACACGATCGCGGGCCTGCTGTTCCTGGTGCTGAGCTACCCGGCGGCGCTGCTCGTCCGGAGATTGGAACGCCGTGTCGGAAGCATCTGAGCCATGATCGTGTTCGACGGGGTGGAGAAGCGCTTCGGCGACAACGTCGTGCTCTCGGACCTCGACTTCACCGTCGCCCCCGGCGAGCACGTCACGCTGATCGGGCCCTCCGGGTCGGGCAAGACCACGATCCTGCGGCTGCTCATGTGCCTGGAGCCGGTGTCCGACGGCGTCATCCGCGTCGGCGGGAAACCGTTGTCGCACATGGAGAAGGGCGGCCGGCTCGTCCCCGCCGACGAGAAGCACTCGCGTGAGGTGCGCAAGCGCATCGGGATGGTGTTCCAGCAGTTCAACCTGTTCCCGAACATGACGGTGCGCGGCAACCTCGTCGAGGCCCCGACGCGCGTGCTGGGGCTGAGCAAGGACGAGGCGAACGCCCGGGCCGTCGAGCTGCTGGACCTCGTCGGGCTCGGCGAGAAGATCACGAGCACCCGTCGCGGCTCTCGGGCGGTCAGCAGCAGCGCGTGGCGATCGCGCGGGCCCTGGCCATGCGCCCGGACGTGCTGCTGCTCGACGAGGTGACCTCGGCGCTCGACCCCGAGCTGGTCGCGGGCGTGCTCAAGCTCCTGCGTGAGATCGGCGAGACCACCGACATCACCATCCTGTGCGTCACGCACGAGATGGGCTTCGCGCGCGACTTCTCCCACCGCGTGATGATGTTCGACGGCGGCCGCATCGTGGAGGACGCGCCACCCGGGGAGCTGTTCACCGCCCCCCGCGAGCCCAGGACGCAGGAGTTCCTGCGGGCGGTGCTGGGGCGCTGAGGTGATCCCGCAGGCTGCGCGCCCGCTGATCACCGATCGTCGGACGGCAGCGTGCAGAGCGATGCTGTGGTCAGGTCGGCCGGCGGCTCGTTGTCGGCGGTGAAGCCGAACGGGCCGGTGATGCGGAGCCAGTGACCGGAGCTGTGCAGGGCGTCCAGGGCACCGTCGAACGCGCCGAGGAGATCGGTGTCGGCCGGCCTCACCGCGAACGCGCTCGCCGGGGTGACCCTGTCCCCGGCCACCACCGGCTCGACGGGCTGTGTCACCACGAGCCCGCTGCCCGGATTGCGCCTCAGCTCGTTCTTCAGCGACAGCGCCGTGAGTGCCCCCACCGGAACCTCGCCGCCGGCCACCGCCCGGAACAGGGTGCTCTGGCCGTTGTACTCGACGATCCGGTCGATGGGTACGCCTGCGGCGAGTGCGTAGTCCTTCTCGGACGAGGCCGCGATCACGCCCAGGCGCTGGCCGGAGCGGGCGACGCCGCCGAACGTCGCGATGCCGCGCGGGTTGCCGTCGGGGACGAGGAACGCGGGGAGCGCGACGAAATCGGGACGCGAGAAGGCGACCTGCGCGCAGCGGTTCGGCGTGATCGTCATGCCGGCCGTGATCATGTCGAACTGGCCCGCGAGCAGCCCGGGGATGAGCTTGTCGAAGCTGACCTGCACGGCCTCGAGCCCGCCGATCCCGATCGTGGCCAGTGCGGCACGGGCCACCTCGGGCTGGGCCCCGGTGACGGCCCCGCTGCTGTCGGCGTAGCCGAAGGGCTCCTCGCCGGCGATGCCCACGCGCAGCACACCGTCGCCGCGGGCCCGTTCCAGTGCGGTGCCGGAGCGTCCGCAGGCGGCGGCGAGCGGCACCGTGGCGGCCGCGGCGAGGAACATCCGGCGGTTCAGCATCCCGGGCAGGCTATGACGAGGGCGTCCGCGGCGCCCGGTGGCGGGTCAGTCCTTCCAGACCGCCGGCCGTTTCTCCAGGAACGAGGCCATGCCCTCGCGGGCGCCGGGGCTCTGCGACAGCGACGCCATGACCTCCACGGCGATCGCGTAGGCGTCGGCCTCGGGGCGGTCGAGCTGGGCGTAGAGGGTCTGCTTGCCGACGCCCTTGCCGAAGCGGCTGCCGCGGGTGGCGCGGGCCAGCAGGTCGTCGACGGCCCGGTCCAGCTCGGCGTCGGGGACGGCGTAGTTGACCAGGCCCCATTCGGCGGCGGTGGCCGCGTCGATCGCGTCGCCGGTCAGGGCCATCTCCATGAGCCGCTTGCGCCCGACGTTGCGCGCGACCGGGACGGCGGGGGTGTGGCAGAACCAGCCGCCCTTGCCCCCGGGCAGGGCGAAGCCGGCCGACTCCGCGGCCACCGCGAGGTCGCAGGTGGCCACGAGCTGGCAGCCCGCAGCTGTGGCGATGGCCTGCACCCGGGCGATGACGACCTGGGGCACCTCCTGGATGGTGGTCATGACCCTCGTACAGAGTTTCAGCAGGTCACGGACGCCCGCGAGATCGCGCGAGGAGACGTCGGCGAAGTCGTGGCCGGCCGAGAACGCCCTGCCCTCGGCGGCCAGCACGATGCCCGTGGCGTCGGAGCGGCCCGCCGTCTCGAACGCGTCGAGCAGCTCACGCAGGTGGCCCTCGGACAGGGCGTTGCGGCGCTCGGGGCGGTTCATCGTGATGCGCACGGTGTCGCCGTCGTGCTTGACCGTCAGGTTCTCGTAAACGCCCATGGCGCAACGGTAGCCGCCGGGTCTACCGTGACCGTGTGACTGAAATTCGAAACGAGTCACGGAGTCAGATCGTGTTGGACTCCGCCGCCGAGTTGCTGGTGCGTTGGGGCTACCAACGCGTCACGATCGAGGACGTCGCGAAGCACGCCGGCATCGGCAAGGGCACGGTCTACCTGCACTTCCGCACGAAGGACGCGCTGTTCGTCACCGTGCTGCTGCGCGCCCACCACTACCTGGTCAGCGCGCTGGCCGACCGGATGCTCGCCGATCCGGCCGAGGCACTGCCGTCGCGGATGATGCGCTCGTCGTACCTGCAGCTCGTCGAGGATCCGCTGGCGCGGGCGCTCTACCTCGGCGACAGCGAGGTGCTCGGGCGGCTCACCCACGAGGCGTCCGACACTCTCGGCGAGCTCGCCGTCGTCCGCGACGAGGTGGCGAGCCGCCAGCTCACGCTGCTGCGTGAGGCGGGGTGCCTGCGCACCGACATCGGCGTGGCCGAGCAGATGCACGTGCTCAGCGCCGTCGGGGCCGGGTTCTTCTTCGTCGACGCGCTGCCCGGCGGGCCGGCGACGCCCACCGAACGCGCCGACCTCATGGCCTACGCGGTGGCGAGCGCGCTGGAGACGCCGTCGCCGCACGTCACACCCGAGCTGGCCGCCGAGGTCGCCGCGGCCTACCGATCACTGATCTCCCACGTCGACGACGAGTGGCGCCGTCGCGTGCGCTGACATCGCCAAGGAAGGACGAAGGTCATGACCACTGCACCGAACCTGATGGACCCGGCGCTGATCGCCGACCCGTTCGGCGGCTACGGCCGCCTGCGCGAGGAGGCGCCGGTACTGCTCGGCGCCTCGTTCGACGGCAGCCCGGCCTGGTACGTGACGCGCCAGGAGGACGTGCGCTCCGCGCTGTCGGACCACCGGTTCGTCACGGACCCGGTCGTCGCGCGCGGACCCGGCAGCGGGAACCCCCGCTCCGCCATCTTCGAGCAGCTCGGCATCCCGGCCGAGTACACGGCCTACCTCACCGACACGATCCTCGACGTCGACGGCATCGACCACGCCCGCCTGCGCAAGCTCGTGTCCCGCACGTTCACGGTGCGTCGGGTGAACGAACTGCGCCCGCGCGTCGAGGCCATCGCCGCCGAGCTGCTGGACGGGCTGCCCGACCGCGTCGACCTGCTCGCCGAGTACGCCTACCCGCTGCCGATCACCGTCATCAGCGAGCTGGTCGGGGTGCCGGAGGTCGACCGGCCGGAGTGGCGGAAGTGGGCCACCGCGCTGGTGAGGATGGACCGCGAGACGATCCCGGACGCGATGCGCGACATGGTGGCGCACTGCCGGGACCTCATCGCCCGCCGCCGCGCCGAGCCCACCGGCGACCTGATCAGCGGCATGGTGGAGGACAGTTCCGATCGCCTGACCGACACCGAGATCGTCACCATGATCCTGACGCTGGTGCTGGCCGGCCACGAGACCACCGCGCACCTGATCTCCAACGGCACCCTCGCGCTGCTGCAGCACCCCGACCAGCTCGACCGGCTGCGCCGCGACCCGTCGCTGTGGCCGGGCGCGGTGAACGAGCTGATGCGCTTCTGCGGGCCCGTCCACATCACACGGCTGCGTTTCGCGACCGAGGACGTCGAACTGGGCGGCGTGACGATCCACGCCGGCGACGCGGTGCAGTCGGTGCTGGTCTCGTCCAACTTCGACCCCCGCGTCTACTCCTCGCCCGAGCAGCTCGACGTCGCCCGGAAGCCGGCGGGCCGCGGCGACGGGCACGTCGGCTTCGGGCACGGCGCGCACTACTGCCTCGGTGCGGCGCTGGCCCGGCAGGAGGGCGAGGTGGCCCTGCGCGCGCTCGTGGACAGGTTCCCGGCGCTCGCGCTCGACGGCCCGACGGAGTGGGTGCCGATGCCGGGTTCCCACCGGCTGACCGCGCTGCCGGTGCGGCTGGCCCGATGAGCACGCGGGCCACCTCGTTCGGAACCGTCGCGCAGGACTACGACCGGCTACGGCCCTCGCCGCCGGCCGAGGCGGTCGACTGGCTGCTGCCCGCCGGCTGCGGGGTGGCGGTCGACCTCGCGGCCGGTACCGGCCTGCTCACGCGCGAGTTGGCGGCCCGGGTGCCCGACGTCGTGGCGGTGGAGCCGGACGAACGGATGCGTGCGGTGCTGGCGAACCGGTCGCCGCAGATCCGGGTGCTCGACGGCGTGGGCGAGGCGATCCCGATGCCCGACGCGAGCGCCGACGCGCTGCTCGTGTCGTCGGCCTGGCACTGGATGGATCCGTCGCGCGCGGAACCGGAGATCGCCCGGGTGCTCCGTGACGGCGGTCGCTTCGGGCTCATCTGGACGCGCCGCGACCGCGAGGTCGACTGGGTGCGCGAGCTGGACCGGCGCCGGAGCTACGAGCCGCCGAGGGAGACGGCGGCACGCGTGCTGCCCACGTCCACCGCGTTCACCAACGTGGCCACGGCCTCGTTCACCTTCACCCGGCCGATGGAGCCCGACGACCTCGTCGCGCTGCTGGGCACCTACAGCGGGGTGATCACGGCGGACGCCACCGAGCGGGCGGCGGGTCTGGCGGCCGCCCGGAGCGCGCTGGACGAGCGGTTCCCGGGCGCCGCGGCGATCGACGTGCCGATGCGGGCGGTGTGTTGGCGGGCCGACCGGATGTCTCGCTAGTACGAACGGGGGAGACCGAGGGTGTGCTGGGCGATGAAGTTCAGGATCATCTCCCGGCTCACCGGGGCGATGCGTGCGGTGCGGACGGCACCGATCAGCGTGCCCACCCCGTACTCGACGGCCATACCGTTGCCGCCGTGGGCCTGCACGGCGGCGTCCACCGCGTTGATCGCGGCCTCGGCGGCGGCGTACTTGGCGATGTTGGCGGCCTCGGCGGCGGTGGTCATGTCGCCCTGGTCGTAGAACCACGCTGCCCGCATCGTGGCCATCCGGGCGAGCTCCACCTCCACGTGCGCCTTGGCCAGCGGGTGGGCGATGGCCTGGTGGCTGCCGATCGGGGCCTTCCAGACCGTGCGGTCCTTCGCGTACCCGGTGCCCTTGCGCAGGGCGTAGCGCGCCAGGCCGTTGGAGTACGCGGCGACGGTGATGCGCTCGGGATTGAGCCCGGCGAACAGGGCCGCGAGCCCGGCCTCCTCGCCGCCGACCAGCGCGTCGTCGGGGAGGTGGGCGTCGTCGAAGTAGACGGTGAACTGCTTCTCCGGGCTCTGGATGGCCATCTCGATGGGCTGGTAGGTCATGCCCGGGGTGTCGGTGGGGACGATGAACATGGCCGGGCGCAACGTGCCGGACGCACCCTCCAGCCTCGCCACGACCAGCGTCGCCTCGGTCTCGTCGACGCCGGAGATGTAGTACTTGGTGCCGCGCAGGAGCCACCCGCCGGCAGGGTCCCGGCGGGCGGTCGTGGTGATGTTGTGGGAGTTGGACCCCGCGTCCGGTTCGGTGATGGCGAACGACATCTTCGCGCTGCCGTCGGCGAAGCGGGGGAGCCAGCGTTCCCTCTGGTCGACGGTGCCGCTGGTGGCGATCACGGTGGCGGCGATGGCGGGCGAGACCACGATGAGCAGCAGCGGGCACCCCGCGGCCGCGATCTCCTCCGCGACGATCGACAGCTCCACCATCCCGGCCCCGCCACCGCCGTACTCGGCAGGCACGGCCACGCCGAGGTAGCCGTTCTGGCCCGCCTCCTTCCACAGTTCGGACGTCTTGGCGCCGGAGCGGGCCTTCTCGAGGAAGTAGTCGTGGCCGTACTTCGCGGCCATCGCGGCCACGGAGGCACGCAGCAGCTGCTGCTCGTCGGTCTCGCGCAGATCCATTCGGTCACAGTAGAAGGGCGCGGACCACTCACTGGGGTGCGTCCTCCATAGGGGGAAGTCCTCACCCGGATGCGCAGCGCTGCACGCAGAGTCATCCATACGCTCGCGGAGTTTCATCCCTGTGGACCTCTGGAGCTCCCCGCCGTGTCTGTCAACCGCCCACGAAGGCCTGGTGGCCTGATGCTGTCCGTGATGTCCACGATGGTGGCCCTCACCCTCACTCTCGTCGCCGCACCCACCCCCGCGCACGCGGACGGCTACCAGCGCGGCCCCGACCCGACGACGGCGAGCATCGCCGCCACGACCGGGCCGTTCGCGATCGGCCAGACGCGGCTCGCCGGCAACGGCAAGTTCGGCTCGGCCCAGGTCTACTACCCCACCTCCGCTGCGGACGGCCAGTTCGGCGTCGTCGTGATCTGCCCCGGCTTCGTGTCGGTGTGGGCACAGATGGCATGGCTCGGACCGCGCCTCGCGTCGCAGGGCTTCGTGGTGGTGGGCATCGACACCGTCACCCCGACCGACCAGCCTCCGCAACGCGGTGACGAGCTCGTCGCGGCGCTGGCGGCGTCGAAGTCGCTGCCGCAGCTGCAGGGCATCGCCGACTTCAGCCGCCCCGCTCTCGCGGGCTGGTCGATGGGCGGCGGCGGTGCGCTCGACGCGGCCAAGAAGGGCGACTACAAGGCGGTCATCCCGATCGCGCCGTTCGAGTTCGGCAACTACGCGACGGTGACCGAGCCGACGCTGGCCATCACCGGCCAGGCCGACGTGATCGCCCCGCCCGCCACGATGGGCAAGCAGTTCTACAACCAGGTGCAGGCGCCGAAGGGCTACCTGGAGATCGCGGGCGGCAGTCACTTCTTCACGACGTCCCCGAACACGGAGCAGGCGGCCGCGATGATCGCCTTCCTCAAGCGCTACGTGGACGACGACACGCGCTACACGCAGTTCCTGGTGCCGGGCCCGCCGGCCAAGGGCAACATCAGCTCCTACCTGACCAGCGGCATCTCGTAGGTACGGCAGCCGCGGAGCTGGGTCAGTGCTGTCAGTGCTGCCTGTCGTGGAGCAGCAGGAGCAGGTAGGCCGCGACGGTCTGGGCGTCGACGATCTCGGAGCGGCGCACCATCTCCTCGAACTCGGCCGAGCTGAACCAGGCGGCCCGCATGTCCTGCTCGGTGTGCTCGCGCTGCGCCGGACCCTCGACCAGCTCCGTCGCGAGGAAGACGTGCTCGCGCTGGCTGGACATGCCGGGCGCGATGTCCATGTCGCCGAGCAGTTCCATGCGGCCGGCGACCAGTCCCGTCTCCTCCTCCAGCTCGCGGGCGGCGAGAACGGCGGGAT
This sequence comes from Mycobacteriales bacterium, assembly GCA_038231335.1. GTDB lineage: Bacteria > Actinomycetota > Actinomycetes > Mycobacteriales > Pseudonocardiaceae > Pseudonocardia. The sequence continues at coordinate 35,594 of JBBRLM010000018.1, read as the reverse complement.
CGAGCTCGGCCCGGTCGGGGGCGGTGCCCATCGGGAACTCCCAGCGCCGCGCGTTCACCGGGTAGCGGAACTGCTCGACGAGGTGCAGCCGGTCGCCGTCCCGGGGGATGATCACGGCCGCCGTCGGCTTGTCGATCACCCCGTAGATCCCGTCGGTGCCGTCGGCCCGGCGGACGGCGTCCTCCCGGACCGTCATCCAGGCGTTGGCGTAGACCTCACGGCTGCTGATCGTCTCCACACGTCCCGTCTCCACGCGTCGCAGTATCGACGAGGCGGAGGCACTAGGGTCTCGCCGGTGCGTCTCGTCATCGCTCGCTGCCAGGTCGACTACGTCGGCCGCCTCACCGCCCACCTCCCCATGGCCCCCCGGTTGTTGCTCGTCAAGGCCGACGGGTCGGTGAGCATCCACGCCGACGACCGCGCCTACAAGCCGCTGAACTGGATGAGCCCGCCGTGCTGGCTCGAGGAGCAGCCCGGGGTGTGGACGGTGCGCAACAAGGCCGACGAGTCGCTCGTCATCACCATCGACGAGGTGCTGCACGACACGAAGCACGAGCTGGGCGTCGACCCGGGCCTGGTCAAGGACGGTGTCGAGGCGCACCTGCAGGAGCTGCTGGCCGCCCACCCGACCGTCTTCGGCGAGGGCTTCACGCTGGTCCGTCGCGAGTACATGACGGCGATCGGGCCGGTCGACCTGCTGCTGCGCGACGCCGCCGGGAAGGCCGTGGCCGTCGAGGTCAAGCGGCGTGGGGAGATCGACGGTGTCGAGCAGCTCACCCGTTACCTCGAACTGATGAACCGCGACCCGCTGCTCGCACCGGTGGCCGGGGTCTACGCGGCGCAGCAGATCAAGCCCCAGGCCCGCACGCTGGCCGAGGACCGCGGCATCCGGTGTCTCGTCGTCGACTACGACGCCCTGCGCGGCACGGAGAGCAAGGACCTGCGCCTGTTCTGAGCGGCTCCGCCGCCCGTGCGCGGAAAACAGTGCCGGAGCACTGATATCCGCTCACGACCATGGGGCCTACTCTTGAGTAATGACCGCAACCGAGGTGCCCGCGCAGGCGACCTTCGAGTCGCTCGACCCCCGCACCGGCGACGTCGTCGGTACCCATCCGGTGCACGACGCGGCCGCCGTCCGCCACGCCGTCGCCCGGGCCGTCGAGGCGGGGCAGTGGTGGGCCGGCCTCGGCTTCGCCGAGCGTGGCAAGCGGCTGGGGGAGTGGCGCAAGGCGCTGGTCCGCCGCCTCGACGACATCGCCCGCGTCGTCTCCGACGAGACCGGCAAGCCGTTCGACGACTCCCGCCTGGAACTCGTCCTGGCCATCGACCACCTCGACTGGGCGGCGAAGAACGCCGAGAAGGTGCTCGGGAAGCGCAAGGTCTCGTCCGGGATGCTGATGGCCAACCAGGCCGCCACGCTCACCTACGCCCCCATGGGCGTCGTCGGCGTCATCGGGCCGTGGAACTATCCGGTGTTCACACCGATGGGCTCCATCGCCTACGCGCTGGCCGCCGGCAACGCCGTGGTGTTCAAGCCCAGTGAGCTGACGCCCGGCGTCGGCACCGCGTTGGCCGACTCGCTCGCCGAGATCGCCGAGGGCCACGCGCTGCTGCAGGTCGTCACGGGGTTCGGGGAGACCGGCGCCGCCCTGTGCCGGGCCACGGGTGTCGGCAAGATCGCTTTCACCGGTTCCACCGCCACCGGCAAGCGCGTGATGGCCGCCTGCGCCGAGACCCTCACCCCGGTGCTCATCGAGTGCGGCGGCAAGGACCCCCTGATCGTCGACGTGGACGCCGACCTCGAGGCCGCCGCGGACGCCACGGTCTGGGGCGGCATGTCGAACGCGGGCCAGACGTGCGTCGGCGTCGAGCGCGTCTACGTCGTCGAGCAGGTGGCCGACCGGTTCATCGCGCAGGTCGTGCGCAAGGCCGAGGCACTGCGCCCGGGCGACTTCGGCCCCATGACCATGGCGTCGCAGTCCGCCATCGTGGCCGGCCACGTGGACGACGCCCTGGCCAAGGGCGGTCGTGCGGTGGTCGGTGGCCCGTCGTCCGTGCACCCCCCGTTCATCGATCCCGTCGTGATCGTCGACGTGCCCGAGGACTCCACGGCCATCACCGAGGAGACGTTCGGGCCGCTGATCGTCGTCAACCGGGTGCCGGACGTCGACGAGGCCGTGCGCCGCGCCAACGGCACCGGCTACGGCCTGGGTGCCACCGTGTTCTCGAAGAAGCGTGGCGAGGAGATCGCGGCGCAGTTGCGCTGCGGCATGGTGGCGATCAACAGCGTGATCTCGTTCGCCGGCATCCCCGCCCTGCCCTTCGGCGGGGTCGGCGACTCCGGGTTCGGACGCATCCACGGCGAGGACGGCCTGCGCGAGTTCACCCGCCCCCAGGCCGTGGCACGGCAGAAGTTCGCCCTGCCCATCGCGGTGACGAGCTTCAAGCGCACCTCACGCGGCATGAACGCCCTGCTCGGGCTCGTGCGGCTGCGGCACGGGCGTTAGTCACACGGGCACCCGGGCCCGGCGCTGGTCTGGGAGGATCCGGGAAATCCAACGACGGAGGTAGATGGTGGCACGCGAGTTCCGGACAGTCGGCGTGGTCGGCCTGGGCACCATGGGCGCAGGCATCGTGGAGGTCTTCGCCCGCAACGGGCTGCAGGTGATCGCCGCGGAGACCGACACCGATGCCGTCGCGCGCGGCCGCCAGCACCTGGAGACGTCCACGTCACGTGCCGTCGGCCGCGGCAAGCTCACCCAGGAGGACGCGGACGCGCTGCTGGGTCGCATCACCACCACCACGTCGCTGGCCGACCTCGGCGACGCCGACCTCGTCATCGAGGCCGTTCCCGAGAACCTCGACCTCAAGGCGCAGATCTTCACCGAGCTCGACAAGGTCTGCCGGCCCGACGCGATCCTGGCGTCCAACACGTCCTCACTCTCGGTCACCGAGCTCGCCGTCCGCACCGGGCGCCCCGGCAAGGTCCTCGGGATGCACTTCTTCAACCCCGCGCCCGTGCAGGCGCTGGTGGAGCTGGTGCGCACCGTCGTCACCGAGCAGGACGTGGTCGACGACGTGAAGGCCTTCGCCGCCACGCTCGACAAGGTGCCCGTCGTCATCGGTGACCGCGCCGGCTTCATCGCCAACGCTCTGCTGTTCGGCTACCTCAACCACGCGGCGAAGATGTACGAGCAGCGCTACGCGACCCGCGAGGACCTCGACGCCGCCATGCGCTACGGCTGCGGCTACCCGATGGGCCCGCTCGCCCTGCTCGACCTGATCGGGCTCGACACGAGTTACGAGATCCTCGACACGATGTACGCGCAGTCGCGCAACCAGATGCACGCCCCCGCGCCGGTGCTCAAGCAGATGATCACCGCAGGGCTGCTGGGACGGAAGTCCGGGCGCGGCTTCTACACCTACTCCGCTCCGCACAAGTCGGAGGTCGTCACCGACGCCGAGACGCCCAGCGGCACCGTGCCCGAGGACGTCACCATCCGTGACATCCAGCGTGTCGGCGTCGTCGGCACCGGCACCATGGCCTCGGGCATCGTCGAGGTGCTGGCCAAGGCCGGGCTCGACGTGATCGTCCGCGGTCGCAGCGACTCGAAGGTCTCCTCGTCCGTCGCGGGGATCAGGAAGTCGCTGGAGAAGTCGGTGGTGCGGGGCCGCATGACCGAGGACGACCGCGACGCCACGCTCGCCCGGATCACCGGCACCACGCGGCTCGAGGACTTCGCCGACGTCGACCTCGTGGTCGAGGCCATCGCCGAGGAGCTCGACGTCAAGCGCGCGGTGTTCGCGGCCCTCGACGAGATCTGCAAGCCCGGCGCGATCCTCGCCACCACCACGTCGTCGCTGCCGGTGGTCGAGTGCGCGGCCGCCACCTCGCGGCCGTCCGACGTGATCGGGCTGCACTTCTTCAACCCGGCCCCCGCGATGAAGCTCGTGGAGGTCGTCTCCACGATCACCACCGCCCCCGACGTCGCCGCCACCGCGCTCGCCCTGTGCACGCGCCTGAAGAAGGTGCCGGTGAGCTGCGGTGACCGCGCCGGCTTCATCGTCAACGCGCTGCTATTCCCGTACCTCAACGACGCGGTCAAGATGCTCGAGGCGCACTACGCCACGGCCGACGACATCGACGCCGCCATGAAGACCGGTTGCGCGCTGCCGATGGGGCCGTTCGAGCTGCTCGACGTGGTCGGGCTCGACGTGTCGCTGGCCATCGAGCGCTCGCTCTACGGCGAGTTCCGCGAGGCCGGGTTCGCGCCCGCCCCGCTGCTGGAGCACCTCGTCACGGCCGGGCGGCTCGGTCGCAAGACCGGACACGGATTCCGGGACTACGCCGCGCGCTGAGCGGCGTTGCACCAGCCATGGGACGACGGACGCACCGGCTGCAGCGCGCGGAACACGTGCCGCTGCGGTCGGCGTCGGTCACCCGCGCCGAGACCGGCGCCGACGGCGAGTGGCTGGTACGCAACGTGCCGGGATCGTCGTCGGCCAAGTGGTACCGCTGCCCGGGTTGTGACCAGGAGATCCCGGCCGGCACACCGCACGTGGTGGCCTGGCCCGCGGCCGAGTTCGGCTCGGTGGAGGACCGCAGGCACTGGCACGCGTCGTGCTGGTCGGCCCGAGGTAGGCGCAGGCCCGGCGGCCGGCGGCGCTGAGTGACCGGCCGGCCCGAGCGGTGAGCCGGGGATCAGCGACGGGCCGGAGTGGGGGTGCGGCGTATCGGGGACGGCGTACGCACGGTGTCGTTGGCCGCAGCCGCGGAACCGTTGCCGACAGACTCCGCCGCCGAGCGGGTGTCCGCTTGCGAAGCCGCGGCTTCGGGGACCGCGGCTTCGGGGACCGCGGCTTCACGGGGGGGCGCGGTCGGCGTGGTGGCCTCGCCGTCCACCGGCCGGCCGAGATCGCCGACCGTGCTGGCCAGGACGGCGCGGGTGCCGTCGAGCTGCTCGACGAGCCGCCCCCGCAGCGCAACCAGCTCCGCGACGTGGCGTTGCGCGTCGGCGACGATCTGCGCAGCGCTGGCGCGGGCATCCTCGACGAGGCCCCGCGCCTCGGCAGCGGCCGAGGCGCGCATCTCCGCGGTGGTGCGCCGGGTGGACTCCTGCTCCGCGACGAGCGCCGTGAGCGCCTCCTTGCGGCGCTGGTCTATCGCGATGGTGAAGTCCTCCTCCACCAGAGCGCGGCGGGCCTCGGACTCGGCCCAGGCCTGCGCCCGGGCCTGCTCGGCCTCCGCCGTGGCCGCGGCCAGCGCCTCGGTGCCCGTCCGGTGCCGGGCCTCCAGCTCGGTGCGGAGCCGGGTGCGCTCGCGCTCCGCCGCGGCGTCGGCCTCGGCGATGGCCTGCGAGCTGGCCAGCCGGTCGGCCTCCAGCGCAGCGTTCAGCTCTGCACGCTCGCGCTCCGCGGTCTCGGAGTCGACCTGTGCGGCGAGCCGTACCGTCGCGACCTGGTTCTGGGCGTCGGTGACGATCTGTTCGGCCTTCTGCTCGGCCTCGCGGACCCGCTTGTTCACCTCGGTCTCGGCGCGGACGAGCATCTCCGCCACCTCGTCCTCGGCCAGCCGGAGCATCGACCGCATGCGCTCGCTCATGCCCTGCACGCTCTGCTGGGGGCTGACCAGCGTGCGCACCTGGGCGCGGAGCCGATCGGCCCGCGCCCGGGAGTCGTCGAGCTCGCGGTTCAGCTGCGCGGCCTGGTCGAGTGCGGCGTCCCGGTCCGTGGCCAGGATCCGCACATCGGCGTCGAGCCGGCGCAGGTGTGTATCCACCTGCGCCTGGTCGTAGCCCTTCCTGACCACCGCGAATCCGGTGTCTGACGAGGGCGCAACAGGGTCTCCGGCCATGAACTCACCGTACCGGGCCCACCCCGAAGGGTGGCGTGAAGCGGGCTGCGCGGGTGAACAGCCTCACGTCACGGGGTGACGCCCGGTGATCTCCTCTCCGATGTCGGGCGGTCAGATGCCGCGGTCGTCACACTCCACGACCGTCACACTCCGCGACCGTCACACCCCACGGAACCGGTTGATCGCGTCGATGTGCTTCGCCCGCAGCTCCGGGTTGGTGACGCCGAGGCCCTCCTCGGGCGCGAGCGCCAGCACACCGACCTTGCCCTGGTGGCTGTTGGAGTGGACGTCCATCGCGGCCTGCCCCACGTCCTCGAGCGAGTACACCTTCGACAGGGTGGGGTGGATGAGTCCCTTGGCGATGAGCCGGTTGGCCTCGAACGACTCGCGGTAGTTCGCGAAGTGCGAGCCGACGATGCGCTTGAGGTTCATCCAGAGGAAGCGGTTGTCGTAGGTGTGCATGTAGCCGGACGTGGACGCGCAGGTGACGATCGTGCCGCCCTTGCGCGTGACGTAGACGCTGGCGCCGAACGTCTCGCGGCCCGGGTGCTCGAAGACGATGTCGGGGTCGTCGCCGCCGGTGAGCTCGCGGATCTTCCCGCCGAACCGCTTCCACTCCCTCGGGTCCTGGTTGTCCTCGTCCTTCCAGAACCTGTAGCCCTCCGCGGAGCGGTCGATGATCAGCTCGGCACCCATCTTGCGGCAGATGTCGGCCTTCTCCGGCGACGAGACGACGCACACCGGCGTGGCCCCGCCGTTGAGGGCGAACTGGGTGGCGTAGGACCCCAGCCCTCCGGACGCGCCCCAGATGAGGACCGTGTCGCCCTGCTTCATGCCGGCCCCGTTGCGGGAGACGAGCTGCCGGTAGGCGGTGGAGTTGACCAGGCCGGGGGCGGCGGCCTCCTCCCACGTCAGATGCGCGGGCTTCGCCATCAGCTGGTTGGACTTGACGAGCGCGAGCTGGGCGAGCCCGCCGAAGTTGGTCTCGAAGCCCCAGATGCGTTGCTCCGGGTCCATCATCGAGTCGCCGTGCCCGTCGGGGCTCTCCAGTTCCACCGAGAGGCAGTGGGCCACGACCTGGTCGCCCGGCTTCCACGCGTTGACTCCGGGGCCGGTGCGCATCACGACGCCGGCCAGGTCGGAGCCGACCACGTGGTAGGGCAGGTCGTGCCGCTTGGTCAGCGGCGAGATCTTCCCGTACCGCTTGAGGAAGCTGAACGTCGAGACCGGCTCGAAGATCGACGTCCACACGGTGTTGTAGTTGATGGCGCTGGCCATCACCGCGACGATGGCCTCGCCCGGGCCCAGCTCCGGCGTGGCCACGTCCTCGACATGGAGGCTCTTCCGAGGGTCCTTGTCGCGGGAGGGCATGCCCGCGAACATCTCCGCCTCGTCCTCGTGGACGGTGACGGCGCGGTAGTGATCGGGCACGGCGAGCCCGCCGAGCGCGTCGTGCTCTCCTGCGAGGATCGCGTCGAGGATCTCCTGCACGGCTGGCCTCCGATGGCGTCGTCTGCTTGGTATCCCAAAAGTTACTGCGCGGTATGGTACCCGTGACCCTGCGAAGGGAGAGGTTTCCGCTGGGTGAGGGTGACGAGTGCCATCTCGACCGGTCCAGAGACCGGTTCAGAGACCGGTTCGGCAACTCAGTGGGAGCCCGCGGGCTCCACCAGCTCGACGAGCACGCCGCCGGCGTCCTTCGGGTGGACGAAGTTGATGCGCGACTCGGCCGTGCCCCGGCGCGGCGCGTCGTAGAGCAGGCGGACGCCCTTGTCGCGCAGGGCGGCGCACGTGGCGTCGATGTCGGTGACGCGGTAGGCCATCTGCTGGATTCCGGGCCCGTTACGGTCGAGGAACTTGCCGATCGCCGAGTCGGGCCGCAGCGGTGCGAGCAGTTGGACAGCGGTGCCGGAGTCGCCGGGTGCCGACAGCATGGCCTCGCGCACGCCCTGCTCCTCGTTGACCTCTTCGTGCGTGGCCACGAGCCCGAAGGTGGTGCCGTAGAACGCGATGGCCTCGTCGAGGTCGGCGACCGCGATACCGACGTGGTCGACCCCGATGACGCCCGTGTAAGTCTGTTCTCCCATGCCGGAAATGTAACCCGGGAGGTCGCTGACGTGGGGTTGTGCGCCGCATCACCACCGTGACGTGGCCGCGGGCCGAGATCATGGGGACACCCGGCGGGTATCGTCGGCGAACCCGTGCCACCGCAGTCGCTGGAGGAAACGTGTCCGGAACCGTCATCGTCGCTGGAGCCCGCACCCCGATGGGGCGCCTGCTGGGCTCGCTCAAGGGCTTCACGGGCGCACAGCTCGGAGGGGTGGCGATCAAGGCGGCGCTCGAACGCGCGGGCGTGGCCCCCGAACAGGTGCAGTACACGATCATGGGACAGGTGCTGACCGCAGGCGCCGGCCAGATCCCGGCGCGCCAGGCGGCCGTCGCCGGCGGCATCCCGATGGACGTGCCCGCGCTGACCATCAACAAGGTCTGCCTCTCGGGCATCGACGCCATCGCGCTGGCGGACCAGCTCATCCGCGCCGGCGAGGCCGACATCATCGTGGCCGGTGGCCAGGAGTCGATGACCCAGGCGCCGCACCTGCTGGGCAAGAGCCGTGAGGGCTACAAGTACGGCGACGTGACCATGCAGGACCACATGGCCTACGACGGCCTGTTCTGCGCGTTCGACCAGGTGGCCATGGGCGCGTCCACCGAGAAGTACAACGGGCGCTACGAGCTGACCCGCGCGGAGCAGGACGAGTTCGCCGCCCGCTCGCACCGGCGCGCCGCCGCCGCCGTGGAGAAGGGCTACTTCGCCGAGGAGATCACGCCGGTCTCGATCCCCCAGCGCAAGGGCGACCCGATCGAGTTCTCGCTGGACGAGGGCATCCGCCCCGACACCACGGCCGAGGGGCTCGGCAAGCTCCGCCCGGCGTTCTCCTCCGACGGCACGATCACCGCGGGCTCGTCCTCGCCGATCTCCGACGGAGCCGCCGCCGTGGTGGTGATGAGCAAGGCCAAGGCCGAGGAGCTGGGCCTGACCTGGCTCGCCGAGATCGGGGCGCAGGGCATGGTGGCGGGTCCGGACGCGAGCCTGCACGAGCAGCCCGCCAACGCGATCGCGAAGGCCTGCGAGAAGGAGGGCATCACGCCCGCCGACCTCGACCTCATCGAGATCAACGAGGCTTTCGCGGCTGTGGGCATCGTCTCGGCCCGCAAGCTCGGCATCGACGAGGACAAGGTGAACGTCAACGGCGGGGCGATCGCGCTGGGCCACCCGATCGGCATGTCGGGCGCCCGTATCGCGCTGAGCCTGGCGCTGGAGCTCAAGCGCCGCGGTGGTGGCGTGGGTGCGGCCGCACTCTGCGGTGGAGGTGGCCAGGGCGACGCCCTGATCGTCCGGGTGCCGGCCGCGAGCTGACTCCTCGGTGATGGTGCGGCGGCTCGACGTTCCCCAACTGGTGGAGCGGGCCCGACGGGGTGAGCAGCTCGCCGTGGGACGCCTGCTGTCGCTCGTGGAATCCGACACCCCCGCGGGGCGCAACGCCCTGCGGGAGGTGGCGGCCGCCCTCGCTCCGTACACCGGCCGTGCGCACGTGGTGGGCCTGACCGGGCCGCCCGGCGTGGGCAAGAGCACCACCACCTCCGCGCTGGTGGGGGCCCTGCGGGCGCAGAACAGGCGCGTGGGCGTGCTCGCGGTGGACCCGTCGTCGCCGTTCTCGGGGGGAGCACTGCTCGGCGACCGGGTGCGGATGGCGGAGCACTCCACCGACGACGGGGTGTTCATCCGCTCCATGGCCACCCGCGGCCACCTGGGGGGCCTGTCCTGGTCGACTCCGCAGGCGCTGCGGGTGCTCGACGCCGCCGGCTGCGACGTGGTGCTCATCGAGACCGTCGGTGTGGGGCAGAGTGAGGTGGAGGTGGTGGCGTTGGCCGACACCACCGTGGTGCTGCTGGCCCCGGGCATGGGTGACGGTGTGCAGGCCGCCAAGGCCGGCATCCTCGAGGTGGCCGACGTGTTCGTGGTGAACAAGGCCGACCGGGACGGCGCGGCCCAGGCCGTGCGGGATCTGCGCCACATGATCTCGCTGGGTGGCCGGGAGGACGGCGCGAGCTGGACCCGCCCGGTGGTGAGCACCGTGGCGTCACGCCAGGAGGGGCTCGAGGACCTGGTGGCCGCTCTGGACCGCCACCGGGAGTGGATCGACACCCACGGCGAACGCCACCGGCGCAGGCTGGCCCGGGCCGCGGCCGAGATCGAGGCCATCACGCTGGACCGCATGCGGGACCGGATCGGCGACGTCCGGGGGGGTTCGGGCCTGCCCGATCTCGCGAAACGGGTGGTGGCCGGCGACCTCGACCCGTACCGCGCCGCCGACGAGCTGGCCGGCAGCGTCACCCTCTGAACCCCGGGGCTCACGGCCCGGCTCCCAGTCGGGCCGGGATGCGCCTCGACCCGATGCGCGTGGAGAGAGCCCTGGCCTGCCGGGCGTGCTCGGCCGCGCCGTCGGAGTCCCGTGCCGACAGCGTGAGGGCGAGATCGGCGTGCAGCTCCGCCCGGTGGCGGATGGACGTCGGCCCTGCCGCGAGCGCACCGGCCAGCGGTTCGGAGGCTGCGGGATCGCCGAGCAATGCGAGCGCGTGCCCCTTCTTGCGCTGCAGGTCGAGGAGCTCGGCGTCGACCGTGGTGGGCCAGAACAGATCGAGCCGGGAGGCGGCGTCACCCGCCGTGTGTGTGGCCTGCTCGGCGCGCCCGAACGCGACCTGCATGGCCCGCGCCTGGCCGCCAGCTGCCCTGGCCAGCCCGACCGCGGCGGCCCACCGGGCGGCGGCCCCGGGTGGGCCCTCCGGCGGCTCCTCGCCGAGCAGGACGACCGCCGATCCGGGCTCGCCGACGTCGACCAGGACGGCGGCCTGCCCGGCGAGCGCGGTGGCCGCCGCGACCTGCTGGTGCGCCAGCACGGCGGCCGAGTGGGCGCGGCGGTAGGCCTCCCACGCGAGGTCCGGCTCGCCCGCGTCGAGCGCCTGCGCACCCGCCAGCACGGCGGTGCCGGCCAGCACGGAGCTCACGGCGCTGCGTGTGGCGGGATCGAGGGCGTGGGCGAGTGTGTGGTGGAGCTGGGCCACCTGGGCGTGGACGAGACCGCCTGACCCCGCCGTTCCGAGCTCGTCGTCGAGCCTGCGGGCCACCGCGAGCTGCTGACGCCACAGCGCCACCACCGTGTGGTCGACGGCCGCGGCCCCGGCCAGCGCCGCCCGTAGCCGCTCCGCCCCCCCGCGGGCCCGTCGGGCCGTGCGTCGGGATCGACCCCGAGCTCTTCGGTCGTACGCCCGAAGAGCTCGGCCAGCAGCTCCCGGTACTGGGGCTCGGGCACGACGTGGCCGTTCTCCCAGCGCGACAACAGCGTCTTGAGGCTCGCCGCACCGGCGACGGGGACACCGCGGCGCCCGCCGAGCTCGACGATCCCGCGCGCCGCGTCGCTCTGCGACCACCCGCGCTCGACACGGGCTGCGCGCAGGGCGGCAGCACGGCCGGGGGTGGGGTCGTGGCGGTTCATGGATCCGAGAATGTCGGTGCTCGGCCGTACTGTCAACCCTGTTGAGGCAACAGGGCGTCAACGGTGTGGATGTGGGGGGCCATGGATCTCACGACATGTTCGGTCTGCGCGATGGCGGGAGCCGCGGGTGGAGCGTTCGGGGGCTTCTGCGTGGGGCGCAGGACCAGGCGGTGGGGCCGTAGACCGCCCGGTGGCGGGAGTCCGGAGCGCACGATGCGGTCCTGGCCGGGCGGGGGCCGACGATCCGGTCGCCGCCGCCGTGGCAACGACGCACCGCGACCCGGCGGCCCGCCGCGATGAGCGGAGGTCAGTCGAAGTCGCCCGCGGCCCGGCGCACCTGGCCGAGGAGCTCCGTCAGCTGCGTCTCCTGTTCGGGCCGCAGCCCCTGCAGCCCGAAATCGATGCCCGTCACCGACCCGGTCGCCTTCTCGAGCACCGCGGCGCCGGCCTCGGTGATGCCCACGAGGGTCGCGCGCCGGTCCGTCGGGTGGGGGGTGCGGCGCACCAGTCCGTCGGCCTGGAGCCGGTCCACGATGTTGGTCACGCTCGTGGGGTGCAGCTGCAGCCGCTCGCCCATCACCCGCATCGGGAGCAGACCCCGGCGCGAGAACGTCAGCAGCACCAGGGCCTCGTACCGGGCGAACGTGAGCCCGTGCGGGCGCAGTGCGCCGTCCACCGCGGAGAGCAGGATCTGCTGCACCCGCATCACGCTGGTCACCGCGGCCATGGTGCGGGCGGGCCCGATCCTCTCGTCCCACATCTGGGCCGCCCGCATGATCGGGTCGAACGGCAGAGGAGGGCGGGGGGCCATGACGCGCGACGCTAGCAGTGTCGCGCCCGGGTGCCGCCCGGTTGCGCGGGAGCAGGCGCGCCCGGAACCGGATCGATGGGGCAGGCTGCAGGCATGCTCTTCGCATTCAGCATCTCCCCGGCCGGTGTCGAGGGCGCCACCGACGACAGCGTCGGTGACGTCGTGGCGGAGGCCGTCCGCATCGTCCGTGAGTCGGGCCTGCCCAACGAGACCACATCGATGTTCACCACCATCGAGGCCGAGACCTGGGACGAGGCCATGGCGGTGATCAAGAAGGCGGTCGAGGCCGTGCAGGCGCGCGCGCCGCGGGTCAGCCTGGTGCTCAAGGCCGACATCCGCCCGGCCCACAACTCCGGACAGCTCACGGCCAAGGTCGAGCGGGTCGATCGGGCCCTGGGAGTCGATCGGGCCCCGGAGGCGTGAGTCGTTTCGTCCTCGTCCACGGGGCCTGGCACGACGGCAGCTGCTGGGCCCCACTCGTCGAGGAGCTGGAGCGTCGCGGGCACACCGCTGTCGCGGTGGACCTGCCGTCGGCCCGGCCCGGTCTGGGGGCCCTCGACTACGCCGCGGTGGTGGAGCGGGCGGTCGGCGCCGAGCCTTGCGTGCTCGTCGGCCACTCGCTGGGCGGGCTCACCGTGCCCGTCGTGGCGCAGGGCACGGCGGCCCCGTGGGTGACGGCGATCGTGCTGGTCGCGGCGCTGGTGCCGCAGCCGGGCCGATCCTTCGACGACCAGAGCAGGTCCGGCGACAGCCCGATGGCCGAGGGCTTCGGCCGCGGCCAGCAACGACACGAGGACCGCACCACCTCGTGGCCGTCCGACGCGGGCCGGGCCGGGCTCTATGCCGGGGTGGCCGAGGAGTCGTCGGCGGAGCTGGTCGAGGCGGCGGTGGCGAGGCTGCGGCGCCAGGCCTGGGCGATCGGCCGGGAGGTCACCCCGCTGACGTCGTGGCCGGGGGTGCCCACCACCGTCGTCGTGTGCCGGGACGACCGGGTCGTGGATCCGCACCGGCTGGCTGAGTGCGGCCGCTCCCTCCCCGGCGCGGTCGTCGTGGAGCTGCCCGGCGGGCACTTCCCCATGCTCACCCGCCCCGCGGAGCTCGCGGAGGTCCTCGTGGCGGCGGCCGCACCATGAGAAGAGGGGCCACCGCGAACGGTGACCCCTCTCCCGACCGGCTAACTCACATCTGGGCGATGTTGAGCGTGAAGAAGAAGACGCCGACGAGGATGGCGGCCACGCCGAGGCCGATGGCGATCTTGGCCAGCTTCGTCGACGTCGGGCGGCGGACCGAGATCACGCCGAGCACGATGGCTGCTGCGCCGAGCACCCATCCCGCGATCGAGATCGGGCTGGCGATCAGTGCGATCACGCCGACGATCAGCGCGATCTTTCCGAGTCCGACGCTCTCCTGCTTCGCGGTCTTCTTGCGGGCGTCGGTGAGCAGGCGGTCGGCGACGTTGTTCTCCGAGCTCATGCAGGTCCTCCGGGTGAGGGGTGCCGCGTGGTGCGGCCGGGCGAAATTGCGTACACAGAGATCTACGTACACAGCGATCTACATACACAGAGCGACACTCTCGTCACTCCCACCTCATCAACGAGTCGGCCGGAGTGGTGGTGCTCCGCCAGACCGGTGATCGATTGCGCGCGGCACCCGCCGGATCGCCGACAGTGACTGCGCAGGGTGACCGAACTCGACCGGAACGGACGAAGCTGGTCGGACGTGATCGGACGACCTACTGTTCGCGGCGGGACCTACGGAGCAGGGATCGCGATGGAACAGCAGGTGGAGGCCAGGGCCCGGCGGATGTGGCGCGCGGTGGAGCCGGTGCACGCCGTCACCTACTTCGCGCCGGAGTCGAAGGCGGCCTGCGACGCCGTCGGCACGAAGGGCTTCTGGATGAGCTACTTCGCCCTCCGCGCCGCGCCGCTCGGGGCCGCGCCCGCCGAGCTCGTCACCGCACTGTTCTACAACTTCCACCCGGGCATGGTGGCCCGCGCGGTCCCCGACGTCTGGGCCGTCGCCCTGCCGGAGCGGTTCGTGACGGCCCGCCTGGAGGCGGTGGACACCGCGTTGCACCGGTTGCTCGGAGCCGATGTCCTCGGCTCGCCGGAGGTGGCGGAGGCGGCCGGCATCGCGCGCGACGCCGCAGTGGCCGCACCCACGGCGGGGCGGGCGCTGGCGGCGGCCAACGCCGCACTGGACTGGCCGGAGGCCCCGCACCTCGTGCTCTGGCACGCGCAGACGGTGCTGCGCGAGCACCGGGGCGACGGCCACGTCGCGGCGCTGCTCACGGCGGGGCTCGATCCCGTCGAGGCGCTCGTGGTGTTCGCGGCAGGTGGGTCGGCGGCAGCGGAGAAGCTGCGCGAGCGGCGCGGCTGGTCCGAGCAGGAGTGGGCGGCCGCCGTCGACCGGCTCGCCGAGAGAGATCTGCTCGACGGCTCGGGCGTGATCACCGAGGCGGGCCGCGCCGTGGTCGCCGAGGTCGAGGCCCACACCGACAGCCTGGCCGACGTGCCATGGACCGCGGTCGGCGACGCGCGGGCCGAACGACTGGTGGAGCTGGTCGAGCCCCTGGTCGCGGCCATCGTCTCGGGCGGCGGCTTCATGGTGGACAACCCGATGGGGCTCAGGCCGCTCGCGCCGGTCGGTTGATCCAGAATGCCCGTATGACGCAGGAGCCCCCGCAGTCCTGGCCCCGCCGGGACAGCGGCCCCGACACGGACCGGACGATGGCGGTCGATCCCCTGACCGGCGAGCCGATCCCGGGGTGGTCGGGCTTCGGCCCCGACCTCACGAAGTCCGGACAGGCGCCGGCCGGATCGACGGTGCCGGCTCCCGGGGCCGGGCCGTCCGACGGCCCGGAGGGCCAGGCACCCGGCCTCGGCACGGCGGCCGACCCGTCGCCCGGCTACGGCGTCGAGGGGTTCCCGCCGCCCGGTCACGGTGCCGCCGCCTGTTCGGCACCCGGCTATGGGGCCACGGTCTACCCGCCGCCAGGGTACGGGCCGGTCGGGTACCCGCCGCCCGGCTACGGGACGCCGCCCTACCCGCCGCCGGGCTACCCCTGGGCCCGGCCGACCAACGGTCTGGCCATCGCATCGCTCGTCCTCGGGGCGGTGTGGATGTTCTGGATCGGCAGCGTGCTGGCACTGGTTCTCGGCTACGTCGCGCGTGGCCAGATCCGGCGCACCGGCGAGGGCGGCGACGGGGTCGCCGTCGCGGGCAACGTGCTGGGCTGGATCGGTGTGGGGTTCCTCGTGCTGCTGGGTGTCGCCGGCGTGCTGGGCGACTCCTGAGGGCGCCGGGTGCAGCACACGGACGACCCGCCGTCGTGCCAGGATGAACGGCGTGTCCCGACCTGATCCCCGCGCACGTGCCCAGACGGCCGCCCTGTCGTCATCGATGGCAGGCGCGGTCGACCTCTCCGCCCTGAAGGCACGCGCCGAGGCCCCGCCCCGTCCTCCGCAGGCGCCGGGTGCCCCGCCCGCGGCCGGCACCGGCTCCACCAGTGGCTTCGTCATCGACGTCACCGAGCAGAGCTTCCAGACCGACGTGCTCGAGCGGTCGATGGAGGTGCCGGTCGTCGTCGACCTGTGGGCCACCTGGTGCGAGCCCTGCAAGCAGCTCTCCCCGGTGCTGGAACGCCTGGCCGACGCCGCGAACGGCGCCTGGATCCTGGCCAAGGTCGACATCGACGCGAACCAGCGCATCGCGCAGGCGTTCGGCGTGCAGTCGATCCCGATGGTCGTGGCCGTGGTCGGCGGGCAGCCCGTCGACGCCTTCAACGGCGCCCAGCCCGAGCCGCAGATCCGCCAGTGGATCACGTCGTTGCTCGACGCCGTGCGCGAGCGGATGCCCGCGGTCACCGAGGCGGAGCGGGGCTCGGGCGCGCCCGAGCCCGTCGAGGAGCCCGAGGACCCGCGTTTCACCGCCGCCGAGGACGCCCTCGAACGCGGCGAGTGGGCCGAGGCCGAGGCCGCCTACGAGGCGATCCTCGCGCAGGAGCCGGCCAACGAGCAGGCCAAGGCCGCGCTGGCGCAGGTGCGCTTCCTGGCCCGGGCCGAGCAGGTCGACCCCACCGCCGTGGAACGCGCCGACGCCGCCCCCGACGACGTCGACGCGCAGCTCGCCGCCGCCGACGCGGAGCTGGCAGGCGAGGGCGTGGAGGAGGCGTTCGCGCGGCTCGTGGCCACGGCGGGGCGCACGTTCGGCGACGATCGCGACCGCGTCCGCGAGCACCTCGTGAGCCTGTTCGAGCTGTTCGCGCCCGACGACCCGCGTGTCACCGCGGCCCGCCGGGCGCTCGCCCGCGTGCTCTTCTAGGACAGGCAGGCTGCTGCTCCCTGCCGCACGCCGGTGCGGAACCGGCCGACCCGGTCGAAACCGTCCTCGCCCTG
Source organism: Mycobacteriales bacterium (assembly GCA_038231335.1). Classification (GTDB taxonomy): domain Bacteria; phylum Actinomycetota; class Actinomycetes; order Mycobacteriales; family Pseudonocardiaceae; genus Pseudonocardia. The sequence continues at coordinate 18,977 of JBBRLM010000018.1, read as the reverse complement.
GTCGACCTCCCCCTGCGGGGAGCGGGCCGCCCAGTCGGCGGTGAGCAGCACCTGGACGGCCTCGTCGAGGTCGCCCGGGGAGAGCGTGAAGCTGCCGGACGGGTCGAGCAGCCGGGCCGTGTAGGCGCCGGCCAGGCAGACGGCCGCCGAGCCCTCGGCGGGTCGGCCCATCGCGGTCAGCGTCGCCATGGCGTAGCGGCTCGCGAGGAGGGTGGCCGCCGCGTAGTCGCCGAACCGGTCCTCCAGGGTGGTCAGCCCGGGCCGGTCGACGTCGATCGATCCGTCGGCCGCGCAGAACCGGGCGGGCCCCTGCTCGGTGAACCCGGGCCCGGAGCATGCCCCGCTGGACGCGGTGCTCAGCGTCGGGGCCCGCCACCCTGGAGCCTTCTGCGCGGCCAACGCGGTGAACCACTGCCGGGCGTCGGTCTCGACGGCGGGCAGCAGCTGGGCCAGCGGCAGGTTGCCGCCGCGAGCCTGGTCGGCGGCCGAGCCGAAGCGGCGCTCGGTGAAGGCCCGGCCGGCCACCGTCATGGCGGCGCACAGTGTGGGGCCGCCCGTCCAGCCGTCCTGGAACGCCGAGACGCGGTCGAACGCGTTGCCGTGCGCGCTGGCGTCCGACGGCCCGATACCGACCGGGTCGCGGAACCCGACGAGCGCCAGCATCGCGATGTCGCGCCGGCCGATGTCCAGCCCGGGCTGCCGGGAGAGAGACGCGAGTGTGGCGCCGGCGTAGCAGTCGGACATCGCCTCCAGCAGGATCGTCGGGTGGGCCGCGGGATCGCGGGCCTGGGCCTCGTCCACCCCGAGCCGTGTCTGCACGGCGTGCCCGACCTCGTGGGCGAGCACCACGACGACGCCGGCCGTCCCGAACTCCCGCCGGATCTGCGGTATCAGCCCGTCGGCGTCCCAGACGACGGCGTCGGCTGCGGGGCAGTAGAACGCCTGGCCGTCGAGGTCGGCGGCCCGCTCCACGCACGGCGGCGCGGCAGTGGTCCGGGACGCCGTGTGCACGGGCACGAACCCGCGGATGTCACGCCACGGCTTGCCGAACGCCGCCGGGAACGCCTGTCGCCAGAACTGCTGCAGGGCCGTGGTGACGTCGGAGAGATCCGCGGGCGGCGGGGCCGCGATCGCGGCCTTGCCCGTGGCGGGCGCCGCGCCCGCCCGTCCGGGCACCGATCGGGCGCAACCGGTGACGAGCAGCAGCACCACACACACCACTGCGGTGAGGCCACGGGCCGGGATGCGCACCCCGTGATGGTCTCCCGCGGGGTGGCTGCGGGGGAGCGGTTCGGAACAACTCGACCCGTACGGATAACGTCGGGACCCGTGCCGTCCAGTGTGTTGACCCCGCCGGTCCGGTCCGCCACCCCGAGCCGGGTGGTGGCCGGCCTGCTCGTGCTCGCGTCGATCGTGACGGCGGTGGTGCTGGACATCCGCCACCCCGACGTCCTGCTGCGGCTCATCCCGTCCACGGACATGCGGGAGCTGCACGTCGACTTCGACACCTTCTGGCACTCGGCCGTCGCGATGGTGAACGGCACCGACATCTACGACACCCCGGCGAAGCTGCACAATCTCAACCCGCCGCTGATGACGGTGCTGCTCAGCCCGTTCGCGCCGATGGACGAGGTGACGGCCTACCGGATCTGGGTGGTGCTCACGACGCTGATGGTGGCGGGGTCGATCCTGGCGGTGGCGCGCGAGCTGCGGCTGCGCGCGGTGTTCACGGTGCCCGCGCTGCTGGCGGTGCTCGCGTCGTCGCCGCTGCACGGCACACTGGTGCTCGGTCAGATCTACCCGGTGCTGCTCGTCGGGCTCGTCGCCGGCTGGATCGCCGAGCGTCGTGGCCACCCGGTGCTCGCGGCGGTGCTGTTCGGGGTCACGGTGGCGCTCAAGCCCTCACTGGCGCCGCTCCTGCTGCTGCCGGCGGTGCAGCGACGGTGGGTGCCGTTGCGGGCCGGGATCCTCTCGGCTGCGGTGGCGTCCCTCGTCGGGGTGCTGGTGGCGGGCCCGTCGAGTGCGCTCGGGTGGCTGCGCATCGCGTTCAGCGAGCCGGTGCCCGACACCGTCGACAACGCGTCGCTGCCGGGGCTCGCTGTGCGGTTCGGGCTGCCGTCGTCGATCGGGATGGCGGTGGGGCTCGTCGTGCTGGTGGGCACCCTGGTGTGGTGCGGACGGCACCGCGACCGCATCGATCCGGCAGGCACCGTGCTCTGGGCCGTGGTGGCCGCGGGGCTGCTGCTCTCCCCGATCGCCTGGCACAACTACCTGATGCTGCTGGTCCCCGGCGCACTGATGCTGATCACGCTGGGCCGCGGGGCGGCCACCGCCGTGATGCTGGCGGTGGCCGTGATTCCCGTGTCCTGGAACGCCGACTGGCCGGCCGAGGGGGTCGGCCAGGCCGTCGGACGGTCCCTGTACTTCCTGGTGCTGCTCGGCTACTGGACGGTGCTGCTGCGGTCGGCCCCGTCGGTGCCCGTGGAGGACGTGGCACCGGTGGGTTCGGTGGCCGTGGCGGGTTCCACCGACACCTGATCAGCGTCGGTCTCGTCGACCAGCGTGTGCCGGCCCGTCGAGGTCTCCGCCTCCTCGGCGAAGTCGATCGGCAGCACCGGCTCCCCGGCGGGCTCCGCGACGGCCTCCGGCTCCGCGGCTTCCGCCGCCTCCGCCTCCGGCGCCGCCACGACCTCCGGCTCGGCCACGGCCTCCGGGGCGGACTCGACCTGCGGAGCGTCGGCCACGACGGCCAGCCTGCTCACCGCACCCTCGAACGGCTCCGGCGCCAGCCACAGCACCCCGGACGGGGGCAGCTGCAGCACCGCCGACGCCGGACGCCCGTGCCACACCGTCTGGTCGGCCTCGACCGCGCCGAAGTTGCCCACCCCCGAGCCGCCGTAGATCTCGGCGTCGGTGTTGAGCACCTCCTTCCAGCGGCCCGCGAACGGCAGCCCCACCCGGTAGTCGGGCTTCGGCGTGCCGGAGAAGTTCGCGACGCAGGCGATCACGGTGGGCTTGCCGTCGGGATCGACGCCGTGGCGCAGGAAGCTGAACACGTTGCCCGCGGTGTCGTTGGCGTCGATCCACGAGAAGCCGTCGGGGGAGACGTCCTTGGTCCACATGGCCGAGTGGGCGCGGTAGGCGCGGTTGAGGTCGCCGACCATGCGCTTGATGCCGTCATGCAGTGGCTCCTCCAGCAGGTGCCAGTCGAGCGAGCGCGCCTCCGACCACTCCCGCTCCTGGCCGAACTCCTGGCCCTGGAACAGCAGCTGCTTGCCCGGATGTGCCCACATGTAGGCGAGCAGCGCACGGACGTTGGCGGCCTTGTTCCAGGCGTCGCCGGGCATGCGGGTCCACAGCGAACCCTTGCCGTGCACGACCTCGTCGTGGCTGATCGGCAGCACGAAGTTCTCGCTGAACGCGTACATCAGCGAGAACGTCATCTGGTTGTGGTGGAAGCCCCGGTAGATCGGGTCACGCGCGGTGTAGTCGAGCGTGTCGTGCATCCAGCCCATGTTCCACTTGAACCCGAAGCCCAGACCGCCCAGGTGAGTGGGGCGGGAGACGCCCGGCCACGCCGTCGACTCCTCGGCGATCGTCATCGCACCGGGGTGCTCGCGGTAGACGGTGGCGTTCATCTCCTGCAGGAACGCCACGGCGTCGAGGTTCTCGCGGCCGCCGTAGATGTTGGGCAGCCACTGCCCGTCCTTGCGGGAGTAGTCCAGGTAGAGCATCGAGGCCACGGCGTCGACGCGCAGCCCGTCGACGTGGAAGGACTCCAGCCAGTACAGCGCGTTGGCGACGAGGAAGTTGCGCACCTCCTTGCGGCCGAAGTCGAACACGAGCGTGCCCCAGTCGGGCTGCTCGCCGCGGCGCGGGTCGGCGTGCTCGTAGAGCGCGGAACCGTCGAACTTCGCGAGCGCCCACTCGTCGCGCGGGAAGTGGGCGGGCACCCAGTCGACGATGACGCCGTAGCCGTGCTGGTGCAGGTGGTCGACGAACCACCGGAAGTCGTCCGGGGTGCCGAACCGCGAGGTCGGCGCGTAGTACGAGGTGACCTGGTAGCCCCACGACCCGCCGAACGGGTGCTCGGCCACCGGCAGCAACTCGACGTGGGTGAAGCCGGTCTCGTCCAGGTAGTCGACGAGCTGGCGCGCCATCTCGCGGTAGTCGAGGCCGATCCGCCACGAGCCGAGGTGCACCTCGTAGACGCTCATCGGCTCGGCGTGGGCCTGGCGCTGCGCACGGGCGGTCATCCAGTCGTCGTCGGACCACTGGTGCCCGGCGACGTCCACGATGGACGCGGTGGCCGGCGGGATCTCGGTGCGGAAGGCCATCGGGTCGGCCTTGTCGCGCCACTTGCCGTCCTGGCCGAGGATCCGGAACTTGTAGCGCACACCCGGCTCGATGCCGGGCACGAAGATCTCCCACACACCGGTGCTGCCGAGCGCCCGCATGGGGTGGGCCCAGCCGCTCCAGCCGTCGAAGTCGCCGGTGACGCGCACGCCCTGCGCCGACGGCGCCCACACGGCGAAGCTCGTGCCGGTGACGACCCCGGCGGGGGTCTCGTAGGCCCGCACGTGCGAGCCGAGGACGTCCCACAGCCGCTCGTGGCGGCCCTCGCCGATGAGGTGCAGGTCCATCTCGCCGAGCGTGGGCAGCCAGCGGTAGGGGTCGTCGACGATGTCGACCCGCTCGCCGTAGCGCACGGCCAGCCGGTAGTCCGACGGCGGCCCGGGCACGACGCCCGAGAAGAGGCCGGCGTCGTGCACCCGCACCAGCGGGTGCCCGTCACCGCCCTCGAGCACGACGTGCACCTCGTCGGCGTGCGGGCGCAGCACCCGCACCACGGTGCCGTCCGGGTGCGGGTGGGCACCCAGCACCGAGTGGGGGTCATGGTGCGCGCCCCCGAGGACACGGTCGATCGTGCCCTGGTCGGGCGGACAGGGGTCGACCTTGTTGATGATCTCCGCCTCCCGATTGATCGTCTGGGTCCGGTTATCCTCACGATCCACCCGCGCACCCTATTGGTCGGGCCCCGGCGTTGCCGAGCCTGGCTGCAACGATCCGGTCGCAGCCGGTTGTGGTCACCCGGTTGGGCCAGAGACCCAGCGCCGGTTGCGGGGGTGATCCGGACCTCGGCGGGGGTGGCCGGCGGTCGCGGGGGCGCAGTCTCGCGTGGCACGGGTCGCGTCGCGGGTGGGGTCCATGATCGACGGTTCGGGACACGCAGCCGGGCCTGGGACGGTTGCGTGTCCTCCTCTCGACGACAACGGTGATCACCAGTTCGGGCCGCCGGGCGCGCGCGGGCGTCCGCGGGGGCTCGACCCGGTGATCATGGACGGGTCGGTGCAAGGCAGCGACTGCCTCCTCGCGTTCTCAGAACGGGGGAGGATCGTGAGGGTCCGCGGGTGGTGGTGGGGCCCGACCGGCGCTGGGCTCGGGTGGTGGGGGGCGTCGCAGGATCGGGCCCTCGTCGTGGCGGGACCGGTCCTGCTCGTCCTCGGGTTCGGTGGGGCTGGTGGTGGGGTCGGGTTGGCGACGAGCTCGTCCAGCAGGGTCAGCGGGATGTGGAGTTCGACGATGCCGCCGGGTGGGCCACCGGTACCGCGCGCGGGGGTAGGTCGTTGGCGGGTGACGCCCTCGCTGAGCAACTGCCCGTCCGTGTCGGTGACCGCGAAGCGCCACTGCGCCCGGCGCTGCAACGCGACCCGGACCCGGGCGGCCGGGGCGACCAGCGGTCCGAGGCCGGGGATCTCGCCGGGGTGCTCGTCGAGGCCGAGCAACGTGGCGAGCCCGATGCGGACCTCGATGCCGCGGCGGTCGTCGCGGGGTGTCGCGTCGCGGCCGGTCCCGTCTCCGGTCCCGGTGCTGTCATGGGCATGGCGACCATGGGCATTGCGACCGTTGCTGCCGCTGCGCTGGCCCCTGGCGTCATCACCGGACTCGCCACCGGCGCCGGCGCCCGGGGCGGGCGGGCCACCCGCCGCAGCGGAGCCGTCGTGCCGGGCCAGCAGGGCGGTGATGACCTGGGCGGTGGTCATGCCGGTGAAGCGGCCGTCGAGCAGTCCGAGGAGCACGTCGCAGCGGATCTGCCCGATCCGACCCGGATGCCCGGCCCGTTTCGCCGCCTCGGCGATGTCCTGGATCCGAACGCAGGCGGCGTCGGCGGGCAACCCGTTGGCGGTGATGGTGATGGTGCCGTCCGCGGCCGGGTAGGCGATCATGTCACGGCGCTGGATACCGCGCTTGTACCAGCGATCCGCGGCGTCAGGATCAGCCGCGGTCACCATCCGGTGCAACAGACGGGCGAGTTGACCGGTTGTGCGCCGCGGCGCCAGTGGCACCGCGACCGCGCAGATCCGGGTGACCAGCTCGGGCGCCAGGCCGGTGAGGTAGCGATCGAACACCCGCACCCGGGGGCGGTCCAGATCACCGGCCCACACGCGGCGAACACCAGGGGCGTCGCGTGCACCACGGTCTCAGCGAACTCGTGCTCGCTGTCCGCCGCGTTGCGCGTCCAGTACAGCGCGGCGCGGGTCTCCTCGGCGGCGTAGCGGCCGGGCCGGTCGAGACGCGCGACAACCCCGGGCGCGGGATGGACCCGCAGCGGCCGATCTCCGCGAGCGTGGCGGCCATCCGCGCCTGCTCGTGGCCGAGCTGGCGGTGCTGGGCAGCGAGCACGTCGAGCATCCGGTCGTTCGGCACCCGACCCAGCTCGATCCCACCCAGGGCAGCGGCGAGCGCAGGCCCCGGCGGCATCGCCGCCAGGCCCTCGGGCACCACCACTGCTTCCACGGATCGAACATACCTTCGACCGCCGACAGTTTCGGCCAGCCTCTATCTTCACGTGGACGGATGTGCGGGGGGAGCGACTGAACGACGCCTTGTCGGTGGTGACCGTGGGCAGCGGTCCCCCGCTCGCTGTTCCCCGTCGAACTGATCGAGGCCACCGCGCGCGGCATTCCGGGCTCACGCCTCCTGCTGCTCCCGGGGCGCGGTCACGTCACCGCGTTGTTCGACCGCGACGGGTCACGGGCGGTCGCCGACTTCCTGAACGAGGTCTGACCGCGTCAGCCGCCGGATCGAGGCCAGGGGGATGGGAGCCCAGGTCGGGCGGCTGCGGGTCTCGTACAGCAGCTCGTAGACGGCCTTGTCCAGCTCGAACGCGCTCAGGAGCAGGGACTGCTCGCGGGGGTCGACCCCGGCGCGGATGGTGTAGCCGTCGCAGAAGGCCGAACGGTTCCGCTCGGCCCACTCGTTGGCCCGCCACGCCATCTGCGAGTCGTGGTCGGGATCGGCCCACTCGCCCGAGGGCTCCCACTGCGACAGCTGGTGGAACGCGGCGTAGTCGAACGAGCGGAGCATGCCCGCGACGTCGCGCAGGTAGCAGTCGGGGCGCACGCGCTCGGCCAGTGCGGTGGCGGGCTCGCCCTCGAAGTCGATCACCAGCCAGCCGTAAGGGGTGCGCAGGGTCTGGCCCAGGTGCAGGTCGCCGTGCACGCGCTGGGTGGTGACCGGCGCGGACAGCTTCGCCACGGCGTCGAACACCGATCGGATGGCGGGCAGGTGCTGGACCAGCACGGGTACCTCGTCGGCCACCACGGTGAGCCGGGCGTGCCACGCCGCTGCGAGCTCGGCCGGGTCGCGCTCGCTGCCGCCCAGGGCCCGCCGCAGCTCGTCGTGCACGACGGCGACGGTCTCACCCAGCCGCGACGCCTCGCCCGCGAAGTCGCCGCCGACCTCGTCGGCGCGCAGGTCGCCCTCGGCCAGCAGGTCACGGACGCTGGCCAGCGCCATGGACCAGCCGTCGGCGGAGTTGGCCGCGAAGTCCTGCAGCATCGCGAACGTGGCCGGTTCGCCGTCCAGCGAGCCCTCGACGGCGCCCTGCAGCGCAGCCACCTCGTTGCTGCTGACCGAGCGCAGGGCGCGGTGCAGCTCCAGGTCGGGGTTGACGCCGGGCAGCACCCGGCGGAAGAGCTTGAGGATGGAGCGGTCGCCCCACGACACCGAGGTGTTCGACTGCTCGACGCCCAGCACCCGCCCGGCGACCCCCGCCTCGGCGATCTCCGCCTCCGGCTCGGGCACGAAGTGGAGCCCTCCGACCGTCGTCCCGGTGCGGATCGCCTCCAGGAGCCACTCGGTGACGCGGGTGTCCCACAGCGCGTCGTAGACGGCGAGGCCGTCGATCACGCCGAACGTGACGTGCTCGAGGTCGCCCCGGGCGGTGCCGCTGCGGGCCACGAGGAGCTGGTAGTGGTGCACGTCCCCGTCCTCGAACGTGACGGCGAGCAGCACGTGGTCGAGGAGCGGGTCGCCGTCGGCGAGCAGGGGGGTGCTCTCCGCGACGGCGAGCGACCGCACCGGCCGTCCCTTCGCCGCGAACCAGCGCTGCTGGGGCAGCCACTCGGACAGCAGATGGGGAAGCTCCTCAGCCAGACTCACGCACTTTCCTCCGCGGGGTTGATCGAGAACCAGTAGAACCCGTGCCCCGGCAACGTCAGCAGGTAGGGGAGCTCACCGATCTTCGGGAACGCCACGCCGCCCGTCAGCTCGTGGGGGGAGCGGCCCTGCCATGCGGACAGGTCCAGCTCCACGGGCTGCGGGAAGCGCGACATGTTGTTGACGCACAGCACGACGTCGTCGCCGTGGCTGCGCACGTACGCCAGCACGGACGGGTTGGTGCCGCCCAGCTCGTGGTACTCGCCGAGGCCGAACGCCTGGTGGCGCTTGCGGACGTCGATCATGTGACGGGTCCAGTGCAGCAGCGACGTGGACGAGTGCGACTGCGCCTCGACGTTCACCGCCTGGTAGCCGTAGACGGGGTCCATGATGATCGGCAGGTAGAGGCGGCCGGGGTCGCAGGCCGAGAAGCCGGCGTTGCGGTCGGGCGTCCACTGCATGGGGCTGCGGACCGCGTCGCGGTCGCCCTGCCAGATGTTGTCGCCCATGCCGATCTCGTCACCGTAGTACAGGACGGGCGAACCGGGCAGTGACATGAGCAGCGCCGTGAACAGCTCCAGCTGGTTGCGGTCGTTCTCCAGCAGCGGGGCCAGGCGGCGGCGGATGCCGATGTTGGCCTTCATCCGCGGGTCCTTGGCGTACTCGGAGTACATGTAGTCGCGCTCTTCGTCCGTGACCATCTCGAGCGTCAGCTCGTCGTGGTTGCGCAGGAAGATGCCCCACTGGCAGCCCGAGGGGATGGGCGGCGTCTGGGCCAGGATCTCCGAGATCGGGAAACGGTTCTCCCGGCGCACGGCCATGAAGATGCGCGGCATGAGAGGAAAATGGAAGGCCATCTGGCACTCGTCGCCGCCGGACTCGGCCTCGCCGAAGTACTCGACGACGTCGGCGGGCCACTGGTTCGCCTCGGCCAGCATCACGCGGCCCGGGTACTCGTCCTCCATGACCTTGCGGGCCCGCTTGAGGAACTGGTGGGTCTCGGGCAGGTTCTCGCAGTTCGTGCCGTCGCGGGCGAACAGGTACGGCACGGCGTCGAGCCGGAATCCGTCGATGCCGATGTCCAGCCAGAAGCGCAGGACGTCGAGCATGGCCTCCTGCACGGCCTCGTTGTCGTAGTTGAGGTCGGGCTGGTGGGAGAAGAACCGGTGCCAGTAGAACTGGCCGCGCACGTTGTCGTAGCGCCAGTTCGACTGCTCGGTGTCGACGAAGATGATCCGCGCGTCGGGGTAGCGCGAGTCGTCGTCCTCCCACATGTAGAAGTCGCCGTAGGGCCCGTCGGGGTTGCGGCGCGACTCCTCGAACCACGGGTGCTGGTCGGACGTGTGGTTCATGACGAGGTCGGTGATGACGCGGATGCCGCGCTTGTGCGCCTCGTCGAGCAGCGTCACGAAGTCGTCGACGGTGCCGAACTCCGGCAGCACCGTGCGGAAGTCGCGGATGTCGTAGCCGCCGTCGCGCAGCGGTGAGTCGTAGAACGGTGGCAACCACAGGCAGTCGACGCCGAGCCACTGGATGTAATCCAGCTTGGCGGTCAGACCCTTCAGATCGCCCGTGCCGTCGCGGTTGGAATCGCTGAACGCGCGGACCAGCACTTCGTAGAACACCGCCCGCTTGAACCAGTCGTGGTCGACGTCGAGCGTGCGGGCCTGGCCGTAGTCGTCGGAGGAGCTCTCGGTCAGGGTGTCGTCTGCGGGGGTGTCGATCGACATGGAGGTATCGGGTTCCTACCGGACGGGGGCGGTCAACGGGGGCACGCAACAGTCGTACAGGGTGGATGGGCGGTCTGCACGACGTGGAGGACCTCAGGCGAGAGTAGTCGGTATGCTGGCATACATGAAGCGGACGACGGTGAAACTGGCCGACGATCTCGACCGGGAGATGCGCGACGAGGCCGCGCGGCGCGGCCTGACGCTCTCCGAGTGGACCCGTGAAGCCATCGAGGCGCATCTGCCTCGTCAGCGTGGTGCTCGGCGCCTCCTCGCTGCGGGTGCCGCCGGCAGCGGCCGGTCCGACGTATCGGTGCGTATCGAGGAGATCCTGGGAGCGGAACTGCCGCGATCGTGACCGGGATCGTGGTTGTCGACGCCGGTCCGCTCTACGCCTACGTCGACGTCGACGACGCCCACCATGCGCGGTGCCTCGAGTTCCTCTCGACCCACCCCGGGGCCCTTGTCGTCCCGCAACTGGTTGTGACGGAAGTCGCCTACCTGCTCGCCTCCCGGCTCGGGACGAGGGCGGAACTGCTGTTCCTCGCCGATCTCGCCTCCGGTGCGTTCGTCACCGAACCGGTGGGAGTCACCGACTGGTTGCGCATCGCGGAGCTCGTGGCCCGCTGTCGCGACGTCCCGCTCGGCACCGTCGACGCGTCGGTGGTGGCCTGCGCGGAACGACTCGGCGTCACTGATGTCGCCACGCTCGACCATCGTCGCTTCGGTGCCGTCCGGCCGCAGCATGTCGCGGCGTTCCGGCTGCTGCCCGGGTAGCTCAGACGCGCGCCGTAGCGAGTGCGCTCGTCAGGTGTTCACGGCGTTCGTGCAGGTCGCGTCGCTGCGACCGCTCCCATCCCGGGCATCGACGCGACGAGCAGCAGGGCGACGAGCAGAAGACGGTGCATGGCAGGCCTCCGTGAGCGGGGTTACCGGGCAACGAGACCCCGGCGCCGCCGCCTGGTACCTACCGCTGGATGCGCAGGATGTGGGCCACGTGGTTCCACGGCTCGAGCTTCACGAAGTTGAACTGGCCCCACTCCCACGTCTCGCCGCTGACCTCGTCGTACACGCTGACGCGGTCGTTCCAGTCGAGCCCCAGCGCAGGCATGTCCAGCGCGGTGGTGCCCGCCTGGGCGTTGTAGGAGTCCAGGGTGCAGATGACCAGCACGGTGTCGCCGGTGGTGGCGTCGTGCTTCGAGTAGGCGATGATCGAGTCGTTGTCGACGTGGTGGAACGAGATGTCGCGCAGCTGCTGCAGGGCGGGGTGCCGGCGCCGGATGTCGTTGAGCTGCGTGATCCAGGCCTCCAGCGAGTTGCCGGTTGCGGCCGCCGCTGCGAAATCACGTGGCCGCAGCTCGTACTTCTCGGAGTTGAGGTACTCCTCGCTGCCCGGCTTCACCGGCTCCCACTCGTAGAGCTCGAAGCCCGCGTAGACGCCCCAGGTGGAGCCCATCGTGGACGCCAGCGCGGCGCGGATGGCGAACATGCCGGGCCCGCCGGTCTGCAGGTGCTCCGGGAGGATGTCCGGGGTGTTGACGAAGAGGTTCGGGCGGCACTCGTCGGCGCGCTCGGCGTGCATCTGGATGAACTCGGTGAGCTCCTCCTTCGTCTCCCGCCAGGTGAAGTAGCTGTAGCTCTGCGTGAAGCCCAGCCGGGCCAGGCCGAACAGCCGTGCGGGGCGGGTGAACGCCTCGGCGAGGAACAGCACCTCGGGGTTGCGGGCCTTGACCTGCCAGATCAGCCAGTGCCAGAAGTTCGGCGGCTTGGTGTGGGGGTTGTCGACGCGGAAGATCTTGACGCCGTGCTCCACCCAGTGCATCACCACGCGCAGCGACTCGGCGTAGATGCCGGCCGGGTCGTTGTCGAAGTTGACCGGGTAGATGTCCTGGTACTTCTTCGGCGGGTTCTCCGCGTAGGCGATGGTGCCGTCGGGGCGGACGGTGAACCACTCCGGGTGCTCGGCCACCCACGGGTGGTCGGGCGCGCACTGCAGCGCGAAGTCCAGCGCCACCTCCATGCCGAGGTCCTGGGTGCGCTGCACGAAGGAGTCGAAGTCCTCCAGCGTTCCCAGCTCCGGGTCGATGGCGTCGTGGCCGCCCGCAGCGGAGCCGATGGCCCACGGCGAGCCCACGTCGCCGGGGCCGGCGTTGACGGAGTTGTTGCGGCCCTTGCGGTGGGCCGTGCCCACCGGGTGGATCGGCGGCAGGTAGACCACGTCGAAGCCCATCGACGAGATGCGGTCGAGCTCCTTCGCCGCGGTGACGAACGAGCCGTGCACGGCGCGGCCGGTCTCGTCGCGGCCCCCGGTGGAGCGGGGGAAGATCTCGTACCAGGAGCCGTAGAGGGCGCGCTCGCGGTCGATGTACATCTGCTGGGAGCGGCCGCGGGTGATCAGCTCGCGCACGGGGCGCTCGGTCATGATCGTGTCGACGGCGGGGAAGAGCGCCGGGGCGACGCGGGCCCGAAGCGGCATCGCCGTGTCGCGCAGGGCGTTGGCGGCACCGAAGAGCAGGTCGCGCTGCGGGCGCTCGGCGGGGCGGCGGCCCACGCGCTGCAGCAGGCGGGCACCGGTCTCGAGGTCGTTGGCCAGCTCGTCGGCCGACTGCCCCGCGGCCATCTTCTTGCCCACCGCGTTGACCCAGGTGGCCCAGGGGTCGCTCCAGGCGTCGACGCGGAACGTCCACAGGCCCGGCTCGTCGGCGATCACGGTGGCCTCGAAGCGGTCGGTGCCGGTGCCGGCAGGCGCCATGCGCACGTGCTGGGCGGCATTGCGGCCGCCGACCCGGCGCCACACCACGTTGGCGGCGACGGCGTCGTGGCCCTCGCGCCACACGGTGGCGGCGATCGGCACGATCTCACCGACGACCGCCTTGCCCGGATGGCGGCTGCCTCCGACCGAGGGAGTGACGTCGTCGATACCCAGCCGACCGGTCATCGGCTCACCCCCTGGAGAAACATCCGCCGCTTGAGTCACAAACCTACCTACCCGATGTGTCCACGATCGGAACGGGGCGCGGTGCGCCGCGTAGCGTTCACCGGATCGTCACCGAGGCTCGATACGCGACCGCCGGGGCCCAGCGTCCTATGCCCGGGCGCGCTCGTCCAGTGCTGGTGGGCGACTTCTTGACCGATCACGCCATCGATTCCTCTACGCTCACCCCGCGTGAGAGCTCTTCGCCGATTCACCGTCCGTGCCCAGCTCCCGCCCGCGCTGGCGCCGCTGCAGACTTTGGCCACCAACCTGCGCTGGAGCTGGCACGCGCCGACGCACGACATGTTCGCCACGCTCGATCCCGCCGCGTGGGAACGCGCGGGACAGGACCCGGTGCGCCTCCTGGGCGAGATCTCCACCGGGCGCTTCGAGGAGTTGGCCGCCGACGCCGAGACGGTCGTGACCGTCCGCGAACTGGCCGACGACCTCGAGTCGTACCTGAGCCGGCCCCGCTGGTACCAGTCGGAGCGTGAGGACGATCCGACGCTGCCCGCCGCCGTCGGCTACTTCTCGATGGAGTTCGGCGTCTCGGAGGTGCTGCCCAACTACTCGGGCGGCCTCGGGGTGCTGGCGGGTGACCACCTGAAGTCCGCATCCGACCTGGGCGTGCCGCTGATCGGCGTCGGGCTGCTCTACCGCTCCGGGTACTTCCGCCAGTCGCTGTCGCTCGACGGCTGGCAGCTCGAGCACTACCCCGCGCTCGATCCCCAGGGCCTGCCGCTGCAGCTGCTGGCCTGGCCTGATGCCGGCTCCGACCAAGCTCCGCCGGGCGCCTCTGGCGAGCCCGTGCTCGTCGAGATCGCGATGCCGGGCGACCGCACGCTGAAGGTGCGCGTCTGGCAGGCCGCGGTCGGCCGGGTGCCGCTGCTGCTGCTCGACTCCGACATCGAGGAGAACGAGCCCGACCTGCGCGGCGTCACCGACCGGCTCTACGGAGGTGACCAGGACCAGCGCATCCGCCAGGAGATCCTCGTCGGCATCGGCGGTGTGCGGGCCGTCCGCGCGTTCTGCAGGGTCACCGGGCACCCCGAGCCGGAGGTCTTCCACACCAACGAGGGCCACGCCGGCTACCTCGGGCTGGAGCGCATCCGCGAGCTCGCGGCACCAGCATCCATGGTCGGCTCCGCCGACGGGGCGGGCCTGTCGTTCGACGAGGCCGTGGCCACCGTCCGCGCCGGCACGGTCTTCACCACCCACACCCCGGTGCCGGCGGGCATCGACCGGTTCCCCGTCGACATGGTCAAGCACTACTTCGGTGAGCACCTGCTGCCCGGCGTCCCCACCGATCGCGTGCTCGCACTCGGTGCCGAGAACAACCCGACGATGTTCAACATGGCGCACATGGGGCTGCGGCTGGCCCAGCGCGCCAACGGCGTCTCGCAGCTGCACGGCGCCGTCTCGCGCGGCATGTTCGGCTCGCTGTGGGACGGCTTCGACGCCGACGAGGTGCCGATCGGTTCGGTCACCAACGGCGTGCACGGCTCCACCTGGGAGGCCCGCGAGGTCACCGAGCTGATCGGCGAGCCCGGTCACTTCGCCGGGTCCGTCGGCGACGAGGAGCTCTGGCACCTCCGCGGCGCGCTGCGGGCGCGCCTGGTCACCGAGGTGCGCCGGCGGGTCCGCGAGGCCTGGCTGCAGCGCGGCGCGTCCACGCCGGAGCTGAGCTGGACCGACCACGTCTTCGACCCGAACGTGCTCACCGTCGGCTTCGCGCGGCGCGTGCCCACCTACAAGCGGCTCACGCTGATGCTGCGCGACAAGGACCGGCTGCGTGACCTGCTGCTCGATCCGCACCGCCCCGTCCAGCTCGTCGTCGCGGGCAAGAGCCACCCCGCCGACGACGGCGGCAAGGCGCTGATCCAGGAGATCGTGCAGTTCGCCGACGACCCGGCCGTGCGGCACCGCATCGTGTTCCTGCCCGACTACGACATGTCGATGGCCCGCTACCTGTACTGGGGCTGCGACGTCTGGCTCAACAACCCGCTGCGCCCGCTGGAGGCGTGCGGCACGTCGGGGATGAAGTCGGCGCTCAACGGCGGGCTCAACCTGTCGATCCGCGACGGCTGGTGGGACGAGTTCTACGACGGCTCCAACGGCTGGGCGATCCCCACGGCCGACGGCATCGAGGACCCGACCCGACGTGACGACCTCGAGGCCAACGCGCTCTACGAGCTGCTGGCCACGCAGGTGGGCCCGGCGTTCTACGAGCGGAATCCCGACGACGTCCCCGAGCGCTGGGTGGAGCTGGTGCGCCACACGCTCACCACGCTGCGCCCGCAGATCCAGGCCACGCGGATGGTCCGTGAGTACGCGGAGGGGCTCTACGCGCCCGCGGCCCGCGCCGCGGCCGCGGTGGTGGCGGACGGTTACGCCGGCGCCAAGGAGATGGCGGCCTACCGGGCCCGGCTCGGGGCCGCGTGGCCGCGGGTGGAGGTGCTCGGCGTCGACGCGTCGGGGCTGCCGGACACGCCGGTGGTCGGGGCGCCGATGACGGTGCGCGCGCTCGTCCAGCTCGCGGGGCTCGACCCGTCCGACGTCGTGGTGCAGGCCGTCGTGGGCCAGGTCGACGAGGACGAGGAGCTGCACGGCTCCCGCACCGTCGCGATGCAGTACGTGGAGCCGGCCGAGGGTGGCGGGGAGCGGTTCGAGGCCGTCGTCCCACTGCCGTATGCGGGGCTCACCGGCTACACGGTCCGCGTGCTGCCGCAGCACCCGCTGCTCGCGTCGTCGGCGGAGCTGGGGAAGGTCGTGCTCGCCGGGTGAGGCGGTCCGGGGCGGCGGGAACCGCCGCCCCGGACCCTCAGATCACTTGGTGTAGCTGTTCGGCGACCAGAGAACGGCCTTGTCGCCGTTGTACAGCACGACGTTGCGGTCGTCCTGCATCACCAGGTGGGCGCCCTGGCCGGAGGTGTTGGACGCCCAGCGGACGCCACCGTCGGCCTTGTACAGCACCAGGTTGCCGTCGGCCTGGACGTCGAGGCGGGCGCCGGGGGCGTCGTGGATGTCGGCGTCCCACTCGGCGCCGTTCGGGCCACCGACCGCGAGGTTGCCGTCCGGGAGCACACCGAAGTGGTACTGGCCGTCGGGCGAGTCGATGCGCTGGTCGCCGGACAGGCTGCCGGGCGACTGAACGGTGTCGCTCATGATGAATCCCCTCGTTCCACCGGACGCTGACCCCGCCTCGTTCAGACGCGGCCGTTCCGGCGCCACGGAGAATAGGGCGCACGGCCGAACGGGCGACCGGCACCCACAGGTGGAGGCGGAAACATCCCGTTCGAGTGAATCAGCCGCCGCAGCAGCCTCCGCCGCAGCATCCGCCGCCACCACCGGCCCGGGCGGGAGCCGGGCTCCGGCCACCCACGGCCACGGTGGTGAGCAGCTTGACGGTGTCGTCGTGCCCGGCAGGGCAGTCGGCCGGGGAGCTGGACTCGCTCATCGGGCGCGTGACCTCGAAGGTCTCCCCGCACTGGCGGCAGCGGAAATCGTAACGGGGCATGGCGGCACCCTAACCCCCGCGAGTCGGGGTGTGAATGCCCGCGAGTCGGGGTTTCCGTGCGTCTGTGTCGCGCTGTGGGTGCGTGGACAGGGCCGGCTGCGGAACGCACTGATCGCCCGACTCGCTCGCACGCAGACCCCGACTCGCGGGTTGTTCAGGGGGTGGGGCGGCGGAGCAGGAGCAGGGAGCGGGGCGGGAGGGTGATCGTCGTGCCGCCGGGGAGGGGTCGGGTGGTGGCGGGGACGCCGTCGGGGCGGGTGCTGTCCAGCTCGACGACGAAGGGGCCCGTCAGCGGGAGGGTGGCCGCGATCGCGTCGCCGCCGGCGTGCATCAGCAGCAGCCATTCCTCGCGCATGAGGCCGAGGGTGTGCAGGTCGCCGTCGTGCCAGTCGTGGCCGCCGATCCGCCGCCCGGCCGGATGCCACCAGAGCACCTCGCCGTCGCGGTAGAACGTGTCGCGCTGCAGCGCGGGGGAGCTGTGGCGCAGGGCGGCCACCCGCGCGGTGAACGCCGTCATCGAGTCGGCCTCCGCGCCCGGTGACCAGTCGGTCCACGACGTCTCGTCGTCACGGCAGTAGGCGTTGTTGTTGCCGTCCTGGGTGCGCCAGCGCTCGTCGCCGGCCAGGACCATCGGCGTGCCGGTGGAGAGCAGCAGGGTGCCGAGCATCGCCCGGGCCGTCGCGAGCCGCCGGGACGCGATCACCGGCGACGTCGTCTCGCCCTCGACGCCGAAGTTCTGGGACCGGTTGTCGTCGGTGCCGTCGCGGTTGCGCTCGCCGTTGCCCTCGTTGTGCTTGTGGTCGTAGGACACGAGGTCGCGCAGCGTGAAGCCGTCGTGGGCGGTGACGAAGTTGACCGACGCCCACGGCCGGCGCCCGTTGATCTTGTAGAGGTCCGAGCTGCCGGTCAGGCGCGACGCGACCTCG
This sequence comes from Mycobacteriales bacterium, assembly GCA_038231335.1. Lineage (GTDB taxonomy): Bacteria > Actinomycetota > Actinomycetes > Mycobacteriales > Pseudonocardiaceae > Pseudonocardia. The sequence continues at coordinate 1,391 of JBBRLM010000018.1, read as the reverse complement.
CCGATACCGCCGTGGCCGCGCCAGAAGTCGCGCACGGCGTCGCGGTAGCGGCCGTTCCACTCCGACCACGCCACTCCGAACCCGCCGACCCGGTAGCCCTCACCCGTCGCGTCCCACGGCTCGGCGATGAGCTTGCAGCGGGAGAGGATCGGGTCGATCGCGATGGAGGTCAGCAGGGGCGCGTTCGGGTCGAACGCGCCCGACCTCGGCCGGCCCAGGACGCTGGCGAGGTCGATGCGGAACCCGTCGACGCCGTAGGTGGTGACCCAGTGCCGCAGCGCGTCGCACACCAGCCGGATGACGGTGGGGGAGCCCGAGTCCAGCGTGTTGCCGGTGCCGGTGATGTCGGCGTCGTGGCCGTTGCCGCCCAGCGAGTAGTACGCGGGGGCGTCGAGGCCTCGGTAGGACAGGGTGGTGCCGCCGACGCCGCCCTCGGCCGTGTGGTTCGGGACGACGTCGAGGATCACCTCGATGCCGACGGAGTGCAGCGCCGCCACCATCGCGCGGAACTCCTCGACCTCCGCGCCCGGCACGCTGGCGTAACCCGCGTGCGGAGCGAGAAAGCCCAGCGTCGCGTAACCCCAATAGTTGGGCAGGCGCCGGGCGAGCAGCGGCGGCTCCTCCGCGATGGACGTGACGGGCAGCAGTTCGACGGTCGTGACGCCCGTGCGTCGCAGGTGTTCGAGCACCGCGGGGTGGGTCATGCCGAGGTAGGTGCCGCGGTGCTCCGGCGGCACGTCGGGGTGGCACTTCGTGTAGCCGCGCACGTGCAGCTCGGTGATCACCGTCTCCGACCACGGGACGTCGGGCCGGTCGCCGGGCGCGGGCACGTCCGCCGCGGTGACGACCGAGAGCGGCACGTGGCCGAGCGAGTCGATGGTGTTCTCGATGCCGGTCATCGGGTCGTTCACCCAACCCCGGGCGGCCTGCAGGTCGGTGACGGTACCGGAGATCCGCCGGGCGTACGGGTCGACGAGGATCTTCGCCGGGTTGGCGCGCAACCCGTCCCACGGCCGGTAGGGGCCGTGCACGCGGTAGCCGTAGCGCTGGCCGGGGCGCACGCCGGAGACGTGGCCGTGCCAGACGCCGAACGTCCGCTCGGTGAGCTCCACCCGCTTCTCGACCAACTCGGGCCCGACGCCGTCCACCAGACACACCTCAACGGCGTCGGCGCTGGTCGAGGCGACGGCGAACCGCACCCCGTCGGCGTCGACATGGGCACCCAACGGGAAGACCGGCACGACTCCCGATTCTAGGACGGCGCTGAAAAACTCGGTCGGGCGGTCGGTGTGTCGCTGGCTCGGGTCGTAACGGCTTGGGATGGTCTTCTCGTGCAGGGAGTGGAGCCCGCGGAGCGGGAGTTGTGGGACGCCGCGCAGGTGGTCGGGCAT